>NZ_BOMN01000143.1 GCF_016862215.1 Winogradskya humida | reverse complement strand
ACAGTCGAGGGCCTTCCCCGGATGGGGTTGGCCCTCGACTGCTTTTCTGCGTTCAGCGCCTAGTAGCGTTGTACGGACGCCCGCCGGCGTGCCTCGAGCGCGCCGCGGTGCCGGGCAAGAACGAACGTGAGCAAGACCGAGCAAGAGCAAGAGCAAGACCGAGCAAGTGCAAGACCGAACGTGAGCAGGACAGAGCGAGAGCTCGACAAGTCAAGAGCGAGAGCTCGGCACGACGTGCAAGTGAATGCCCCCTGTAGTTGATCTGCTCCGGCGACCGGGCCCTCGTGGCCGGCCACGCCGAACCTTGGAAGGAAATGACCCGTGAACCCAGGACCGCAGGATGGCGGCAACCGCGACGACGAGGCCCGGTCCGGCCGCGCTCGCGACGGCGGCTCCGAAGGACCGCGCGGCGACCGGGGTGACCGGGGCGGAGACCGAGGAGCCCCGCGCCGCGGTGGCTTCCAGAGCGACCGTGGTGGCTCGAGCGGTGGATTCCGCAGCGGCGGCCCCGACCGTGGCAGCTCCGACCGTGGTGGCTCCGACCGTGGTGGCTCCGACCGTGGTGGCTCCGACCGTGGTGGATACCAGGGCGGTGGCGATAGGGGCGGATTCCGTGGCGGCGACCGCGGCGGATCGACCGGCGGCTTCCGGGGTGGCGACCGTGACCGTGGCTCGTCGACCGGTGGTGACCGTGGCGGTTTCCGCAGCGGCGGCTCCGACCGTGGTGGTTACCAGGGTGGCGGCGATCGTGGCGGCTTCCGCAGCGGCGGCAGCGGCGGCTCGGACCGGGGCGGATACCAGGGCAACCGTGGCGTGACCGGTGGCGACCGCGGCGGGTTCCGTGGCGGCGATCGTGACCGTGGCTCTTCGACCGGCGGTGGCTTCCGCAGCGGTGGCGACCGTCCCGGTTACCAGGGTGGCGGCGACCGCGGTGGCTTCCGCAGCGGTGGTGACCGTCCGGGATACCAGGGCAACCGTGACAGCGGCCCCCGCGAGGGTGGCTTCCGCGGCGGTGACCGTGACCGCGGTGCTTCGAGCGGCGGCTACCAGGGTGGTGGCGACCGGGGCGGGTTCCGTGGCGGTGACCGCGACCGTGGCTCTTCGGCCGGCGGCGACCGTGGCGGATATCAGGGTGGCGGTGACCGCGGCGGGTTCCGTGGCGGCGATCGTGACCGTGGCTCCTCGGCCGGCGGTGGCTTCCGCAGCGGTGGCGACCGTCCGGGTTACCAGGGCAACCGTGACAGTGGCTCCCGCGAGGGTGGCTTCCGCAGCGGTGGCAGTTCTGACCGTGGTGGTTACCAGGGTGGCGGCGACCGCGGCGGGTTCCGTAGTGGTGGCTCCGACCGGCCGGGCAACCGCACCGGCGGCGGCTTCCGGGGCGACCGGCCCTCCGGTGACCGTCCCTCGTTCGGCGACCGGCCCCAGGGCGACCGCGGACCGCGTGAAGGCGGCTTCCGTGGCGGCGACCGGGACCGTGGCGGCGACCGTGGTGGGTACCAGGGTGGCGGCGACCGGGGTGGCTTCCGCGGTGGAGACCGTGGCGGCTCGACCGGTGGCGACCGGGGCGGGTTCCGCAGTGGCGGCGACCGTCCGGGTTACCAGGGCAACCGTGATAGCGGCCCCCGCGAGGGTGGTTTCCGCGGCGGTGACCGTGACCGCGGTGCTTCGAGCGGCGGCTACCAGGGTGGCGGCGACCGCGGAGGGTTCCGTGGCGGTGACCGGGACCGTGGTTCTTCGACCGGCGGCGGCTTCCGCAGTGGCGGCGACCGTCCGGGCTACCAGGGCAACCGTGACAGTGGTCCCCGTGACAGTGGCCCCCGTGAGAGCAGCGGCTTCCGTGGTGGCGACCGTGACCGGGGCGGCTACCAGGGCGGCGGTTCGGACCGTGGCGGCTACCAGGGTGGCGGCGACCGCGGCGGGTTCCGTGGCGGCGATCGTGACCGGGGCTCCTCGACCGGTGGCGAGCGTGGCGGGTTCCGCAGCAGCGGCGACCGTCCCGGATACCAGGGCAACCGTGACAGCGGCCCCCGCGAGGGTGGCTTCCGCGGCGGTGACCGGGACCGTGGCGCTTCGGCCGGCGGCTACCAGGGTGGCGGCGATCGGGGCGGCTACCAGGGCAACCGTGGTGGCGACCGGGACCGGGGCGGCGACCGTGGTGGATACCAGGGTGGCGGCGACCGGGGTGGTTACCAGGGCAACCGGGGTTCGGCGCGCGACGCGCAGGGGACTCCGCAGGACCGGCCCCAGGATGACCCGACCGCGTTCAAGGCTCCCGCGATTCCCGATGACATCGCGGCGACCGACCTCGACAAGGACGTGCGCTCCGAGCTGCTGAGCCTGTCGCGGGAGACCGCTGACGCGGTGGCGCGGCACCTCGTGGCAGCCGGGCAGATCATCGACGAGGATTCTGAGCTGGCGTTGCTGCACGCGATCGCGGCACGGCGGCTCGCGTCGCGGATCGCCGTGGTGCGGGAGGCTGTCGGGCTGGCCGCGTACGCCGCGGGTGACTGGACCACGGCGATCGCGGAGCTTCGCACGTACCACCGCATGACGGGTAAGCAGACGCACCTGGCCGAACTGGCCGACTGTGAGCGGGCCCTGGGCCGTCCGGAACGGGCGATCGATCTTTTCCGGGGTGCCGACAAGGAGTCGCTGGACAAGGCCGGCGCCATCGAGCTGCTGATCGTGGCTGCCGGTGCGCGTGGGGACCTGGGTCAGAACGACGCCGCGGTGGCGATGCTCCAGGTCAAGGAGCTGACCACGGAGGCGGACGCCGAGTGGGCGGCCCGGCTGCGGTATGCGTACGCGGATGCTCTGCTCGCCGCCGACCGGCGTGACGAGGCTCGGGAGTGGTTCTCGCGGGCCGCTGCCGCCGACGATGACGGCATGACCGACGCCGCGGAGCGCATGCTCGAGCTCGACGGTGTGTCGATCGAGGGCGACGAGGACGACGAGGATGAGGACGACGCGCAGGACGGCGCCGCCGACACCAAGTCCGAGGCGCAGCTCGACGATGACGAGGACGACGACGAGGACCTGGACGACGAGCTCGACCAGGACGTCGACGCCGGGATCGACGAGGACGACGAGGACGAGGACGATGACGACGAGGATGACGACCTCGCCGCTGTCGCCGCCGAGGACGAGGATGAGGACGCCGAGGCGCTGACCGATGGTGACCTCGCCGGTGCCGACGCCGACGACCTCGCCGCCAAGACGGACGCCGACAACGCCGAGCAGGCGAAGGCCGACCAGGCGAAGGCTGACCAGGCGAAGGCGGGGGACAAGGAGTGAGCGGGCGGCTGGTCGACGGGTACGACCTGGTCATCTTCGACCTCGACGGGGTCGTCTATCTGATCGACAAGCCGATCGCGGGCGCTGCGGAGGCCGTTACGCAGTTGCGTGCGGACGGCACTCCCATCGCGTACGCGACGAACAATGCCTCTCGGCGCGCGGCTGACGTCGCGAGCCTGCTCAACGGCATGGGTGTGTCGGCGGAGCCGGCTGAGGTCCTGACCTCGGCCGGTGCCGCCGCGGCCCGGCTGGCCGAACAGCTGCCGGCCGGTGCTCCGGTGCTGGTGGTCGGAGCCGAGGCGTTGCGTGCCGAGGTACGCGACGCGGGCCTGACACCGGTGGACAGCCTCGACGACAAACCGGCCGCGGTGGTCCAGGGCTTCGGCCCGGACGTGGGCTGGAAGATCCTGGCCGAGGCGGCGCTCGCCGTCCGCGCCGGGGCGTTGTGGGTGGCGACCAACACCGACCGCACGCTGCCCAGCCCGCGTGGCCCGCTGCCCGGCAACGGTTCGCTGGTGTCGGTGCTGCGGACGGCGCTGGACCGCGAGCCGGACCTCGTGGTCGGCAAGCCCGCGCCGGCGCTGTTCGAGACGGCGGCGTCGCTGTCGAAGTCGCAGCGCCCGCTGGCCGTGGGTGACCGGCTGGACACCGACATCGAGGGCGCGGTCGGTGCGGGGATGGACAGCCTGCTGGTCCTCACGGGTGTGAGCGACGCGGCCGAGCTGCTGTCCGCGCCGGAGTCGCGCCGGCCGACCTACGTGTCCGCGGATCTGTCGGGGCTGTTCGCTCCGGCGGAGGATGCGCGGATCCCGGTGGAGGGCGGCGCGGCGGGCGGCTGGCGGCTCACGGACGGGCGGCTCGAAGGCTCGGGTACGCCGGTTGACGCGCTGCGGCTGCTGGCAGGTTTCGTGTGGGGTGGCGGCAAGGCGTCTGCCGGCTCGGACGAGGCCGCGAAGCTGCTGGAGCAGTGGGATCTTTAGGTTTTCGGTGAGAATGGGCCGCGGGGCTTCCCGCGGCCCATTCTTCGTTTACAGCAGTTTGCGGAGCTTCAGCAGGTCGAACGGGTTCGCCTTGATCGAGACCTGCCGGGACGCGATCGCCTTCGTGACATCGAGCCGGCCGGTGAGCAGGGCGATGAGGTCGTCGCTGGCCGCGGTGAGGGCGATCTTCGCCTTGGGGTCGTCGCCGTCGGTGATGCCGACGAGCCGGCCGCCCTCGAGGCGGGCGTGGAACGCCGTCGACAGGTCGGGGACCCGGCACGCGAGGGTGCGGTCGAGGTCGAGTTTGCCCCGGGTCTCCGCGTTGGCGTCGAGACGGGCGGCGAGCTTGCCCAGGGCCTCACGGCACTCTTCCACGGTGGCCATTGCGGACGCTCCTTGTCACGACACCTGATCTCGTAACGCACGGTACCCGACGGGCGTGCGGGGTAGCCCGGTAGCGTGGCACCAGCGAAAGCGCAGGCGCAGCGCGAGAGGGGTGTGGGCGAGATGCAGGACGCATGGCGGGCGTATCTGGAGATGGCGCTCGGCTTGACGGAGGCACCGCGCAAGAGGGCGCAGAAGGTCGCCGGTGAGCTGCTGAACAAGGGCGGGGCGACCGCCGGTCAGCTGCAGGGCCTGGTCGAGGATCTGATGTCCACCGGGGTGGCCAACCGGGAGGCGCTGACAAACCTGGTGCGCTACGAGGTGGACAAGGCCCTCGGGCGGGTCGGGCTCGCCACCGCGGAGGAGGTCTCCGACCTCACCACGCGGGTCAAGGATCTGGAGAAGGAGCTTCGCGAGGCGCAGGAGCGCGCGGACGGTGCCGGGGTGACGCTCGCTGAGCCGGGCCCGGCCACGGTCACGCCGCCGGCCCCGCCCGTTTCCCCGGCCAAGCCTGTCTCGACGGGCTCGCCGGTCCTGCCGGTGAAGAAGGCCGTCGCGAAGAAGGCGGTGGCCAAGAAGGCCGTTCCGACGCCGCCGAAGGCAGCGCCAGCGAAGGCAGCGCCAGCGAAGGCAGCGCCAGCGAAGGCAGCGCCTGGAGCGGCTGTTCCGACGCCGACGCCTGCGACTGCCGGTCCTGCGAAGGCCGCGCCGGAGAAGGCCGTTCCCGCGAAGGCCACGAAGGTGGCCAAGGCCGCCAAGGCCGCGCCGGTCACGCCCTCGGCTGAGCCGGCGGGGACGATGGCCGCGCCTACCGCGTCGGTGAAGGCTGCCGCCGCCGAGACGGTGCTGCCGCCGACGTCACCCGCGGCGAAAAAGGCCGCGGCCTCGAAGGCCGCGGCGAAGAATGCAGCGCCGGCCGATAAAGCAGTGCCGGTCAAGAAGGCCGCGCCGGCCGATAGAGCAGTACCGGTCAAGAAGGCCGCGTCGGTGAAGAAGGCGGCGCCGGTGCAGTGGACCGCCCCGAATGACAGCGCTCCGGAGGGCACGTCGTGAGTTACCCGAATCAGCAGCCGCCGCGGCCGGGGCCGATGCCCGGGGGGTTCCGGCCCGGTCCCCCGCCCGGTGGGCCGCGCCCGGGAGGTTTCCAGCCCGCAGCTCCGTCCTATCAGCCCCAGTCGCGGCCGGTGCAGTCGCGGCCGGTGCAGTCGCAGCCGGCGCAGGCTCAGGCCCCGGCGCAGGTCACCGAGGGGATGCTCGACGGGTCTGAGACGACCGGTCATCCCGCTGTTGACGCTGTACTGCAGTCGCTTGCCAATGCCGCCACGCTCGCTCCCGCCGACCAGCTCGCCGAGTACGAGGCCGCGCATCAGGTGCTGCAGGAGACGCTGGCGAGCATCGATCGCTGATGGCTCGTCGCGCGCGGCTTGACGCCGAACTTGTACGCCGCAAACTTGCCCGGTCCCGGGAGCAGGCCGCCTCGCTGGTGGCCGCCGGGCGGGTGCAGGTGCGCGGTTCCGTGGCGCAGAAGGTCGCCACGATGATCGATCCGGCTGATCCGGTCGTGGTGACCGGGGAGGATCCGGCTGACGAGTACGTCTCCCGGGGCAGTCACAAGCTGAACGGGGCGCTGAAGGCGTTCGAGGGCCTGAAGGTCGAGGGCCGGCGGTGCCTGGATGCCGGGGCGTCGACGGGCGGGTTCACCGATGTGCTGCTGCGTGCCGGGGCCGCCAAGGTGTACGCCGTGGACGTTGGTTACGGCCAGCTGGCGTGGCCACTGCGTACCAATGATCGCGTGGTGGTGATGGAGCGCACGAATGTGCGTACGTTGTCGCCGGAAATGATCGAAGGCCCGGTGGCACTCACCGTGGCCGATCTGTCCTTCATCTCGTTGCGGCTTGTGTTGCCCGCCCTGGCGGCCTGTACGGCTGCCGACGGTGATCTGGCGCTGATGGTGAAACCTCAGTTCGAGGTCGGCAAGGAGCGGGTCGGCACCGGGGGTGTGGTCCGGGACTGGCGGCTGCGGGCGGAGGCGGTGCTGGACGTCGCGGCGGCGGCGGCCGGGCTGGGGCTGGGTGTGGCGTCGGTGGCGGCGAGTCCGTTGCCGGGTCCGAGCGGCAATGTGGAGTTCTTCGTGTGGTTCCGCCGGGACGCATCACCGGCTGATCCTGAGCGAGTACGCGCGGTGGTCGCAGCGGGGCCGTCCGGCGAGGTAAATTCCGGCGAGCCGGCATCGACGCCGGTTTCGCCCCCCTTGGAGGACGTGTGATGGTTTTCCCCGGTTCGCTGCGTGCCGGAGCAGGCCCCTCATGAGCCGTTCGGCGTTGATGGTCACCCACACCGGGCGGCGGCAGAGCACGCAGCACGCGCAGACGGTCGCCCGGGATCTGGTCGCTAACGGGTTCGAGGTCAAGGTCATCGCCGAGGAGGTCGACGATCTGGAGCTGCCGCCGGGCGTCACCCCGGTGGACGACCCCGACGCGGCCGAGGGCGTGGAGATCGTGTTCGCGCTCGGCGGTGACGGCACGTTTCTGCGCGCGGCCGAGCTGGCGCGCCCGGCGAAGGTGCCGCTGCTCGGGATCAATCTCGGCAAGGTCGGCTTCCTGGCCGAGGCGGAGCTGCAGAACATCGACCAGACCGTGAAGGACATCGTCGCCGGGAACTACACGGTGGACGAACGGCTGACCCTTGACGTGCGGGCGGAGTACGACGGGCGGCTGATCGCCGACTCGTGGGCGCTCAACGAGGTCAGCGTCGAGAAGGGGCAGCGGGCGCAGATGCTCGAGCTGCTGGTCGACGTGGACGGGCGGCCGCTGTCGCGGTACGGGTGTGACGGTGTTGTGTGTGCCACACCGACGGGTTCGACGGCGTACGCGTTCTCGGCGGGCGGTCCGGTGGTGTGGCCCGAGGTGGAGGCGCTGCTGCTGGTGCCGATCAGCGCGCACGCGTTGTTCAGCAAACCGATCGTGACGGCGCCCACGTCGACGTTCGTGCTGACCGTCGATCCGTACACGTCGTTCGCGACGTTGTGCTGCGACGGGCGGCGTACGTGGGACCTGCCGCCGGGTGCGCAGGTCACGGTGCATCGTGGTGATCTTCCGGTGCGGTTGGTGCGGCTGAACCCGAAGCCGTTCACCGACACCCTGGTGGCCAAGTTCCACCTGCCGGTGGAGGGCTGGCGGGGTAATCGACGCTGATCAGCGTCGTCTCCGGTGGGATGCCGGTGGGCAATTGTCGGTGGGCACCGATACTGTTCGCCCTGTGCTGGAGGAACTCAGGATCACCGGGCTCGGCGTCATTGATGACACGACGCTGCGGCTGACCACGGGCATGAACGCGATAACCGGCGAGACCGGCGCGGGTAAGACGATGGTGGTGACCGGTCTCGGCCTGCTCTTCGGGGGCCGGGCCGACGCCGGACGAGTGCGCGCCGACCCCGGGCGCGCGGTGGTGGAGGGCCGCCTGCGGCTTGACGGGCGGCTCGCCGATTCGGTGCAGGCCCGGATCACGGACGCCGGCGGCGAGGTCGACGACGACGGTTCGGTGCTGCTGAGCCGCACGGTGACGATCGAGGGCCGGTCGCGGGCGCACGTCGGCGGGCGCAGTATGCCCGTGGCGATGCTGACCGAGGTCGGTGAGCAGGTCGTCGCGGTGCACGGGCAGTCGGACCAGTTGCGGATCCTGCGCCCGGCCGAGCAGCGGGCGCAGCTCGACCGTTATGCGGGCCCCGATCACGAGAAGCTGCTGGAGACCTACCGGCAGGCGTATGCGCAGTGGCGCACGGTGGTGGACGATCTCGCCGACCGGCGCCGCAACGCCCGCGAACGCACCCAGGAGGCCGAGCTGCTCAAGCTGGGTCTCGACGAGATCACCCGGGTGGATCCGCAGCCGGGTGAGGACGAGGATCTGCGCACGGAGGTGCAGCGCCTCGAGCACGCCGAGGGGTTGCGCACGGCGGCGGCGCTG
The DNA here is from genome assembly GCF_016862215.1 of Winogradskya humida. Taxonomy (GTDB): domain Bacteria; phylum Actinomycetota; class Actinomycetes; order Mycobacteriales; family Micromonosporaceae; genus Actinoplanes; species Actinoplanes humidus. The sequence continues at coordinate 59,084 of NZ_BOMN01000143.1, read as the reverse complement.
GCGGGGCAGGCTCTCGCGGGTGGCGTGGAGGAGACCGACGAGGGGCTCGACGCGACCCAGTTGCTGGGCACCGCGAAACGCACCCTGGAGGCGCAGGCCTCGGTCGACCCGGCGCTGGCGGAGCTGGCGGGGCGCATCGAGGAGGCGGCGACGCTGGTCGCCGATGTGTCCTCGGAGCTGTCGGCCTATCTGAGCCAGCTCGACGCCGACCCGGCGCGGCTGGAGACGATCTACGAGCGGCGCGCGGCGCTGCGGGCGCTGACCCGTAAGTACGCCGACGACGTCGAGGGTGTCATCGCGTGGGCCGATCACGCACGTTCCCGGCTGGCGCTGCTGGACACCTCCGACGAGGTGCTCGAGGAGCTCGACAAGGAGCGGGTGCGGCTGGCGGCACAGGTCGCCGAGCTGGCGGGCCGGGTGACGGCGGCGCGGGTCGAGGCGGCCGGGCGGTTCTCCGGGCAGGTGACGGTGGAGCTGGCCGGGCTGGCGATGCCGCACTCGCGGGTGGAGATCGAGGTGCTGGCGCGCACGGCGGGCCGTGACGAGCCGGTGATCGACGAGCTCGCGGTGGGCCCGGACGGCGCCGACGAGATCGAGATCCGGCTGATCGCGCACCCGGGGGCGCCGGCGTTGCCGTTGCAGAAGGGCGCGTCGGGCGGCGAGCTGTCGCGGGTCATGCTGGCCATCGAGGTGGTGTTCGCCGGTGCCGGTGGGCCGCCGACGCTGGTGTTCGACGAGGTCGACGCGGGTGTGGGTGGTCAGGCCGCGGTGGAGATCGGACGGCGGCTGGCTCGCTTGGCGCGTACCCATCAGGTGTTGGTCGTGACCCACCTGCCGCAGGTGGCGGCGTTCGCCGATCGGCACCTGGTGGTGCAGAAGGACACCGGCGGCGCGATCACCACCAGTGGGGTGAAGATCGTGGAGGAGACCGACCGGGCGCGGGAGCTGGCCCGGATGCTGGCGGGTCTGCCGGATTCGGATCTGGGCATCGCGCATGCCGAGGAGCTGCTGGCGGTTGCGGACCGTGAGAAGCGGGGCTGAACGACTCGGCAAAAGGTGGGGGGTTGGCCGGTCATGCCCCTTTCGGGGGTGACGTTGTGCATGTCGGGTGCGAGGCGTTCGATCCGGCGTGTCAGGATGGCGTGGATGCGACTTCCCACCTTGCGCCGGACCCGGAGTGTCGAAGCCGGGGACCTGTCCGGCACCGCTCGTCTCGACCGCCGGACCAAGCGCCTGGTCGGGCGGTTGCGCCCCGGTGACATCGCGGTCATCGACCACGTCGACATCGACCGGGTCGCCGCCGACTCGCTGGTCGCCGTCGGGGTCGCCGCGGTGCTCAACGCGAAGCCGTCGATCTCCGGGCGTTACCCCAATCTCGGGCCGGAGGTGCTGGTCCAGGCCGGCATCGTGCTGGTCGACAATCTCGGTGACGAGTTGTTCGACCGGCTCAGCGAGGGTGACGTCGTCGCGATCGAGAACGACGCGGTCCTGCTGAACGGCGAGGCGGTCGCCACCGGCATCCGGCAGGACGCGCAGAGCGTCGCGGCCTCGATGGCCGACGCCCGTGAGGGCCTGTCGGTGCAGCTCGAGGCGTTCGCGGCCAACACCATGGATTACTTGAAGCAGGAGCGTGAGCTGCTGCTCGACGGTGTCGGTGTGCCCGACGTCGAGACGAAGGTCGCCGGCCGGCACGTGCTGATCGTGGTGCGCGGTTACGACTACAAGGCCGACCTCGACGTGCTGCGCCCGTACATCCGGGAGTTCAAGCCGGTGCTGATCGGCGTGGACGGCGGCGCCGACGCTCTGGTGGAGTCCGGCTACACCCCCGACATGATCATCGGGGACATGGATTCGGTCACCGACGACGTGCTGCGCTGCGGTGCCGAGGTGATCGTGCACGCCTACACCGACGGGCGCGCGCCGGGTCTGGCCCGGGTGCAGGCGCTCGGGGTCGAGGCGATCACGTTCCCGGCGTCCGCCACCAGCGAGGACCTGGCAATGCTGCTCGCCGATGACAAGGGCGCCACGCTGATCGTGGCGGTGGGCACGCACGCCAACCTGGTCGAGTTCCTCGACAAAGGCCGCGGCGGCATGGCGTCGACGTTCCTGACCCGGCTCAAGGTCGGCGGGAAGCTGGTCGACGCCAAGGGCGTGAGCCGGCTCTACAAGCAGAACATCTCCGGGTCGTCGCTGCTGCTGCTCGTGCTGTCCGCCATCGCGGCGCTGGCCTCCGCGGTGGCCGTGTCCACCGTCGGCAAGGCCTATCTCTCCGTGGTGTCCGAGTGGTGGGACAATCTGGTCTTCCAACTAGGACAGCTGTTCTGACCAGCCCGACGGACCAAGAGGCTTTGGCGTGATCAACTTCCGGTACCACGTGGTGTCGCTCACCGCGGTCTTCCTCGCCTTGGCCATCGGCCTGGTGGTGGGCACGACCGCGCTCAACGGCCCGGTGGCCGACAACCTCAAGGCCCGGGTCGACTCGCTGAACAAGGACAACAGCAACTACCGCGACCAGGCCAACCAGTACCGCGACGAGCTGAACCGCAGCCAGGAGTTCGTCACCGAGGTGTCACCGGCGCTGCTCAACGGCAAGCTGGCCAACCGCCGCCTCCTGGTCGTCGTGCTGCCCACCGGCAAGGACTACGCCGACGGCGTGACCAAGATGCTGACCACCGCCGGCGCCACCATCACCGGGCAGCTCTCGATCGAGGACAAGTTCTTCGACCCGGACAACTCGCTGGAGATGCTGGAGCTCGCTGAGCGGGCGTCGCAGCCGACGGTGCCGTCCGAGGTGCTCCCGCTCAACAGCGACGGGGTGGAGACCTCCAGCGCGCTGCTGGCGGAGGCACTGCTGACGAAGACGGTCGCGGTGACCCCCGCGGACCTGACCGCCGTGCTCACCGCGTACACCGAGCCCGGCTACATCACGGTCAGCGACAAGATCGTCCCGGGTGCCGAGGCGACCGTGATCGTGTCGGGGCAGCCGCCGTCGGACAGCAAGGCGGCCGCGAAGAACAAGAACGCCGTCACCCTGACGGGGCAGTTCCTGACCGGGTTTCTGCCCGCGGAGCACCCGGTGCTGGTGGCCGGCACCGGCTCCGGCGACGGCAACCTGGTCTCCGCGGTGCGCGGCGACCCGGCGCTGGTCGTCAAGATCTCCACGGTGGACAACGCCAGCACCCCCCAGGGCCAGCTCGCGACCGCGCTGACCGTGGTCGAGCGGCTGATCGCCGGCAAGATCGGTCAGTACGGCGTCGCGGCCGGGTCGACCTCGCGCGTCCCCGTGGTCGCCAGCTGACGCTGGGGCCGTTCCCCTACACTCGGTGGGCCTGCGATGACGTGGGTGAGGCGAGCGCAGGGAGTACACGCATGGCCGGCAGGGTGACGTCGTCCGGGTTCGGGGCGCTCGCGGCCCGCGCCGCGCTGGCCTGGATCCGCCACGACCCGCACGCCGGTCAGCTGCAGCGCACCAACTTCCACGGCCGCACGGTCACTCTCGCGGGTGGTCCGGCTCTCGCGGCAGGGGCGACGCTGGGTGCCGCGCTGGGTGCTCCGGGGGCCGCTGCCGCCGCCGCGGTCGTCGTCGCGGGGGCCGCGTCCGGGGCGGTCGGTTTCTACGACGACATCGTCGGCAACCGGCCGGAGCAGAAGGCGGCGAAGGGCTTCAAGGGGCACCTCGCGGCGTTGCGGGACGGGCGGGTCACCAGCGGGCTCGTGAAGATCGCCGGGGTGGGTGCGGCGGGGCTGGCGGCGTCGGTGCTGTTGTCGCGGGCTCCGGGCGTACGTAAAGGCACGATGAATGTGCTGCTCGGAGCGGGAGTGATCGCCGGGAGCGCGAATCTGCTGAACCTGCTCGATCTGCGGCCTGGCCGGGCGATCAAGGCCGGGACCATTATCGGCGCGCCGCTGCTCGTGGGTCGCGCGGGCGGGATCGCCGCCGGGACGCTCGGGGCGAGCACCGCACTGCTTCCCGCCGACCTGGGCGAGGACATCATGCTGGGTGACGCCGGTGCCAACGCGCTGGGTGCGCTGCTCGGGGTCGCACTCGTGGCGAAGACCGGGACGTTCGGGCGGGCGGTCGCGCTGAGCGTGCTCGCCGGGCTGACCGCGGCGAGTGAGAAGGTCAGCTTCACCAAGGTCATCCAGGACACCCCGTGGCTGCGCGCGGCCGACGCGCTGGGCCGGCGCCCGACTCCGTGACCACCGCCACCCGCTCGCGGGCCGCCGGGCTCGCCGGTGCCGCCGCGGTCATCACCGTGCTGACGATCCTGGCCCGCATCGCCGGGTTCGGCCGCACCTTCGTCTTCCTGCACACCGTCGGCACCGGCGGGCTGGGCAACGTCTACAACGCCGCGAACACCATCCCGAACATCGTCTTCGAGCTGGTCGCCGGGGGAGCCCTGGCCAGCCTGGTCGTGCCGCTGATCGCCGGCCGGGACCGCGAGCAGGTCAGCGAGATCACGTCCGCGCTGCTCACCTGGGTCCTGACCCTGATGGTGCCGCTTGCGGTCCTGGTGGCGCTGCTGGCCGGGCCGATCGCCGGGCTGCTCGACGTGCCGGTCGCCGATCAGGAGGTCGCCGCGCGGATGCTTCGGGTGTTCGCTCCGCAGTTGCCGCTGTACGGCATCGGGATCGTGCTGACCGGGGCGCTGCAGGCGCATCATCGCTTCGCGTGGCCGGTGATCGCGCCGCTGTTGTCGTCGGTGACCGTGATGGGCGCGTACCTGAGTTATGCCCTGGTCGACGGGGCGCGCAGCGACATCGCGGGTCTGACCCGCCCGGGTGAGCTGTGGTTGTCGGCCGGGACCACCGCCGGGGTGGTCGTGCTGGCGCTGTGCCTGGTGATCCCGTTGAGCCGGTTGAAGCTGCGGCTGCGTCCGTCGTATCGGTTCCCGGGTGATGAGGGGCGGCAGGCGGTCCGGCTCGGCTGGGCGGGGGCGGTGACGGTGGGCGCGCAGCAGATCATGGTGCTGGTGGTGATCCTGCTGGCTGCGGATGGCCCGCTGACCATCTATACCGCGGCGCAGACGGTGTTCCTGCTGCCGTGGGCGGTGCTCGCCGTGCCACTCTCGACGGCTGTCTACCCCCGGCTGGCGGCGTCGCACGCGCAACAAGACGAAAACGGATATGTCGTAGCTTTGTCGTCCACTGCGCGCACGGTGGTGCTGCTGGCCTGCCTCGGCGCCGCGCTGCTGGCCGCCGTCGCCTGGCCCGCGGCCTATTTGATCGGAGCGCAGGGCGCCGCGCCTGGCATTGTCGGGTTCGCGCCTGGTTTGCTGGGTTACGCGTTATTTGCCCTGCTGTCCCGTGCCCTGTACGCCCGCGGCGCCACCATCGCCGCCGCAGCCGCGACCGCCGTGGGCTGGGCCGTCGCCGCGGTGTCCGCGATCGTGCTCTGCGGGGTGCTCGCCGAGCCGGACCAGGTCGCCGGACTGGGCGCCGCGAACGCGATCGGCATGTCGGTCATCGGCCTGCTGCTCGTGCTCGCCGTGCGCCGCCACGCCGGCCCGGCCGCCCTCGCCGGGCTGAGCAGGGTGACAACCGCCGGCATCGCCGCCGCGCTCGCCGCGGGAGCCGCCGGATGGGCCGCGTCGCAGGGCCTGGGCCGGGCGCTGGGCGGCACCCCGGCAGCCGGGGCGAGCCTGTTGCAGGGCATGCTTGGCGCAGTCGTGGTCGCGGTCGTGTTCGTGGCGGTGGTGTACCCGCTGGACCGACGCGATCTTGGGCCGCCGGTCCAGAGGATCACCAGGAGGGTGGTCCAGAAGATCACCAGGAGGGGACGCTCGTGAGTCAGCCGGCGTGGCGAGGATCCGTGGCGCTCGTGCTGGGTTCCAGTACCGGCGGGGTGGGCCGGCACGTCCTGTCGCTCGTGCGCGGCCTGGTCGCCGCGGGCTGCACCGTGCTGGTGTGCGGGCCCGCCGCCAACGACGAGCTGTTCGGATTCACCACCGCCGGCGCCGAGTTCCTGCCGGTGGAGATCCCGGCGAGCCCCGGCCCGCAGGATTCCGGCGCGATCCGGGCCATGCGCCGGGCACTGTCGAGCCGGCCCGTCGATGTGGTCCACGCGCACGGGCTGCGGGCGGCGTTCGTCGCCACACTCGCGCGTCCCGGTGCGCCGCTGATCGTGACGTGGCACAACGCGGTGCTCGCCAAGGGGCTGCGGGGCAGTGCGTCCGCGCTGGTCGAGCGGATCGTCGCCCGCTCCGCGACCCTCACCCTGGGTGCCTCGGACGACCTGGTGCAACGCGCTGTCGCGCTGGGGGCACGCAACGCGCGTCTCTCCCCGGTCGCTGCCCTGGAGACGGCCCCACCCAAAAGATCCCGTTCCGCCGTACGAGCGGAGTTCCGCCTCGCCGCCGCCACGCCCCTGATTCTCTCGGTCGGTCGCCTGCACCCGCAGAAGCGTTACGACGTGCTCGTCGAAGCAGCGGCGCGGTGGCGTGACATCGACCCCGCCCCGGTCACCGTCGTGGCCGGGTCCGGCCCCAGCTACATGGGGCTCGCCCAGCGCGCCTCCGAGGTGCACGCGAAAGTGCACTTTCTCGGTCACCGCACCGACGTGCCCGACCTGCTCGGCGGCGCCGACATCGCGCTGGTCACCAGCGACTGGGAGGCCCGGCAACTGTTCGCCCAGGAGGCGCTGCGGGCCGGGGTGCCGCTGATCGCCACGGCGGTCGGCGGGCTGCCCGGGCTCGTCGGTGACGCCGCGGTGCTGATCCCGGCCGGTGACGTGGAGGCCCTCGACACCGCGGTGCGGGAGATGCTGGCCGATCCGGAGCGGCGGGCCGACTTTGCGCTGCGCGGGCCGCGGCAGGCCGCCACGTGGCCCACCGAGCACGACACGGTGGTCGACGTGCTCGCGGCGTACGCGTCGGTTACCGAGACCAGCCGGGCGAGCCGCGGGTGAAGGCCCTGTTCGCCATCGCCCGGGACCGCCGGGTGTGGGTGCCCTATCTGCTGATCGTGCTGACTGTCGCCGCGAGTCTCGCCGGGCTGACACTGCGTCCGGCCACCGGGGTCTCCGGCAAGACCGCCGACTACGTCATCGTCGCCGGGGCCGCCGGGCTGCGCTGGGACGACCTGGACCCGCAACGCACCCCGACGCTGTGGCACGAGGCGACCGCGGGGGCCGTCGGCTGGCTGTCCGTGCGGTCGGCCCACGCGACGACCTGCCCCGACGACGGCTGGCTGACACTGGGCGCGGGCAACTTCTCGGTATGGAGCACCCGCAACGTCACGGGGCAGTGCGCGGCGGTGGCCCCGACTGTGGAGCAGCCGGACAAGATCGGCGCGAACCTGCCGCAGCTGCCCGGCGTGGTGCGCACCAACGACACCCAGCCGTACGGCGCGGTGCCCGGGGCGCTGGCCGAGTCGCAGCGGTGCACGTATGCCGTCGGGACCGGGGCCGCGGTGGCTGCCGCCCGCCCGTACGGCCGGGTCGACCGGTATTCGCCGACCCTGCCCGACGACCTGGCCGGGGTGTTCGACCTGTGCCAGCTCAACATCGTCGACCTCGGCACCGTGACCGGGTCCGGCGCCGCCCGCCAGGCGAAGGTCGCGCAGGCCGACGCGTTGCTCGCCCGGGTGCTCGCCGCCCGCCCGCGCAATTCCCTGATGGTCGTCGCCGGGGTCTCGGACACCGACACCACCGCGCGGCTGCACGTCGCGATCGCGGAGGGCCCGGGCTGGCAGGGTGGCTGGCTCACCTCCGCGGGCACCGGCCGTGACGGCTACGTCCAGCTGGTCGACCTGGCCCCGACGATCCTCACCGCGCTCGGGCGGGCCGGGCCGGACGGGCTGTTCGGCGGGCGTACGGCCAGCGTCGTCGACGGCCGCGCGGCGTCACCGGCCGCCTCGATGCTCGGCACCCACGACGCCAACCAGCGTGCCGTCGCGCAGTCCGGTGTCACCGGGCGGTTCTACCTCGGCCTGGCCGCGTTGCAGGTCGCGTTGTTCATCCTCGTCGTGCCGCTGATGATGCGCGCGCGCCGGCATGCCGGGCCGACCGGTCCCGCCTCCCCGTCGCGGCTGCTCGTGCGGATCACCGAGGTGCTGCTGATCGCGTCCGGGCTGACCATTCCGGCGGCGCTGCTGGCCGACGCGGTCCCATGGTGGCGCACCGGGCACCCGACTCTGGTGTTCGCGGCGCTCACGTTCGCGTTCGTCGCGGCCGGCACCGCGGCGATCCGGTTCTCCCCGCGGTACGGGCGCACGCTGTGGCCGCTGGGCACGGTCGCGGCCGTCGCCGTGGTCGTGGTCGCCGTGGACCTGATGACGGGCGCGCAGCTCCAGCTCAACGGCGTGGCGGGGTACTCCGCGATCGAAGGCTCCCGGTACGCCGGGCTGGGTAGCGTCGGGCTCGGGGTGTTCGTCGCCGGGGCGCTGGTCGTGGCGGGGTGCGTGGCGCAGCTCGTACGGCGTCCGTGGCGTCCCGTCGTGGTGGTCCTGGTCGGCGGGTTCGCGGTGATCATGGTGGGCAGCCCTTACCTGGGTGCGGACCCGGTCGGCGCCGTAGCCGTCACCGGCGGGGTCTGTGTGGCCGCCGCGATCAGCACCGGCGGCTGGCTCACGTTCCCGCGGTTCGCGTGGGCAACCGTCGCCGGGCTTGCCGTCACCATCGGCTTCGCCGCACTCGACCTGCAGCGCGCGGTTCCGGAGCGGGGCAGTCTCGGCAAGTTCCTCGGGGAGCTGCTCGACGGCACGGCCGGCCCGGCGATGGAACGCGCCGCGGCGTCCAGCGGGCACGCGCTGGACAGCGCCCTGACGATCCTGGCGCTCGCCGGGGCGATGATGCTCGCGTTCAGCCAGTTCTCGGCGTGGGGTGGCCTCAACCGGGTCTTCGGTCTGCACCCGGCCCTGCGGGCGGCGCTGGGCGGCACCACGGTCGCGGTGCTCGGTGCCGGGGTGCTGCAGGGTGCCGGGTTCGGGGTCGCGGGTGCCGCGGCCGCGGTCGCGGTGCCGCTGCTCGTGCTGACCACGTTGCGTGTTCTTGAGCACGCCGCCGACCGGACGCGGCCCGAGGGGGAGACCGACGGGCCCGGTGGGCCCGGCCTTATCCGTCGCGTGCCGGACAAAACGGACGTTAGCGCCACTTGAGACACGCGCGGCGACCAGCCCGAACGTGCGTCGTCCCACCAAGGTGTTATCGTGAAATCCCGTGGATGGCGCCTTCTTTCAGCTCTGCTTTCTGGAGAATCTGGGGTGGGCGCCGGTCTGCAACACTATTTTGACCGACCACGGGAGCAGGCCTTGGCACCTTCAGTGCGCGAGACGCGGCACATCTTCGTCACCGGAGGCGTTGCCTCCTCGCTGGGCAAGGGCCTCACCGCCTCCAGCCTCGGCAACCTGTTGACCGCACGCGGGCTGCGGGTCGTCATGCAGAAGCTCGACCCCTATCTGAACGTCGACCCCGGCACGATGAACCCTTTCCAGCACGGAGAGGTCTTCGTCACCGAGGACGGTGCCGAGACCGACCTCGACGTCGGTCACTACGAGCGCTTCCTCGACCGCCCGCTGTCGGCGAAGGCGAACGTCACCACCGGCCAGATCTACTCGGCCGTCATCGCCAAGGAGCGCCGCGGCGAATACCTCGGCGACACCGTGCAGGTCATCCCGCACGTCACCAACGAGATCAAAGAGCGCATCTTCGCGATGGCCTCACCCGACGACTTCGGCCGCGTGCCGGACGTCGTGATCACCGAGGTGGGTGGCACGGTCGGTGACATGGAGTCACTGCCGTTCCTGGAGGCCATCCGCCAGGTACGCCACGAGATCGGCCGCGACCGCGTCTTCTACCTGCACGTGTCGCTGATCCCGTATCTCGCGCCGTCCGGTGAGCTGAAGACCAAGCCCACCCAGCACTCCGTGGCGACGCTGCGCAACATCGGTATCCAGCCCGACGCGCTCGTGTGCCGCAGCGACCGCGAGATCCCGGACAAGCTCAAGCACAAGCTGTCGCTGTACTGCGACGTAGACCGTGAGGCCGTCGTGGCCTGCCCGGACGCCCCGAGCATCTACGACATCCCCAAGGTGCTGCACCGCGAGGGCCTCGACGCGTACGTCGTGCGCCGGCTCGGCCTGTCGTTCCGCGACGTCGACTGGTCCACCTGGGACGACCTGCTCGAGCGCGTGCACCACCCGCGGCGGACGATCACCGTCGCCCTCGTCGGCAAGTACGTCGACCTGCCGGACGCGTACCTGTCGGTCAGTGAGGCGATCCGCGCCGCCGGCTTCGCGAACATGGCCAAGGTGCAGCTGCGCTGGGTCCCCAGCGACGACGCCGACACCCCCGCCGGTGCGGCCGCCGCGCTCAAGGGCGTCGACGGCATCGTCATCCCCGGCGGCTTCGGCATCCGCGGCATCGAAGGCAAGATCAACACTTCCCGGTACGCCCGCGAGAACGGCATCCCGATCCTCGGACTGTGCCTGGGCCTGCAGTGCATGACGATCGACGCGGCCCGCAACATGGCCGGCCTCAAGGGCGCCAACTCCCTCGAGTTCGACGAGCAGGCCCCTTACCCGGTCATCTCCACGATGGCCGACCAGGAGGACATCGTCGCGGGCAAGGGCGACCTGGGCGGCACGATGCGCCTCGGGGCGTACCCGGCCGCCCTGACCCCGGGATCGCTGGTCGCGGAGGCGTACGGCAGCGAGGAGATCTCCGAGCGCCACCGGCACCGCTACGAGGTCAACAACGACTTCCGGGCCAAGCTCAGCGACGCGGGCCTCAAGTTCTCCGGCACCTCCCCGGACGGCCGCCTGGTCGAGTTCATCGAGCTCGACCGCGAGCAGCACCCGTTCTTCGTGGCCACCCAGGCCCACCCGGAGCTCAAGAGCCGCCCGACCCGGGCGCACCCGCTGTTCACGGCGTTCGTGAAGGCCGCCGTCGACTACAACGCCGCCGACGAACTGCCCGTGCAGGTCGAGCCGTCCGCCGAGCCCGACACCTCGAAGACCGCGGTCGCCGCCTCATGACGGCTTTCGAGCACGAGACCAAGTCGCGTACGGAGCGATACTCGGGCCCGATCTTCACCGTCTACACCGACGAGATCACCATGAGCAGCGGCGGCACCGCCCACCGCGACATCGTGATCAACAAGAACGCCGTCGGTGTGGTGGCCCTCGACGAGGTCGGCCGCGTGGCCCTCATCAAGCAGTACCGCCACCCGGTCGGCACCCAGCTCTGGGAGCTCCCCGCAGGCCTGCGCGACGTCGACGGCGAGGACCTCGTCGCCGCGGCGGCCCGCGAACTCGGCGAGGAGGCAGACCTCGTGGCAGCCCGCTACGACCTGCTCGTCGACCTGCACACCTCACCGGGCTTCACCGCCGAGACCATCCGCATCTTCCTGGCCCGCGAGCTGTCCCCGGTGCCCGAGGCCGACCGCCACGAGCGCCAGGACGAGGAAGCCGACATCGAACTCGCCTGGATCGAGCTCGACGAGGCGGTCGCGATGGTCCTGCGCGGCGACATCACCAACGCCGCCGCGGTGGCCGGCCTGCTGAGCACGGCCCGCGCCCGCGACGACGGCTGGGCCACCCTGCGCCCCGCATAGCTTCCCCGGGGCCGCCGCTCACCGCGGCGGCCCCTTTTTCTGTGCGGCACCGCCTAGGATCGCAGCGTGACTACGCCGATGCGGGTACCACCGTCCGATGGAGACCCTTCCGACGATGACCGCGCCCGCGCGGCCGAGGTGCTGCAGCGCGCCTGCGGCGAGGGCAAACTGACCCTCGAGGAGTTCAGCGCCCGGGTGGGTGGGGTCTGGGCCGCGGCGACCTCCGCCGAACTCGTGCGGGCCACCGCTGACCTCGCCCCCGCCCCCATCGTGGGCTCCGCCACTACGGTCGACCGCGTCATCAGCATCTTCAGCGACGTCAAACGCCGTGGCCGCTGGCGCCTGCGCACCCCGAAACTGACCGTCCGCACCATCTTCGGCGCGACCGAGCTCGACCTGCGCGAGATCCTCACCGACCAGAGCATCATCGAGATCGACGGCAGCTGCACCTTCGGCGAACTCAAAGTCATCGTCCCCGAAGGCGTCGAGGTCGACGTAAGCGGCCCAGCGATGTTCACCTCCCGCAACATCCACCTCGCCCCGGTGCCCCGCGTCGCCGGCACCCCCGAGATCCGCATCACCGTCACCTCCTGGTTCAGCAACGTCGAAGTGGTCTCCAAGCCGTACTCCCGCCCCCAGATCGCCGGCAGGTAGGTCGCCCGGCGGCGGTCGCGGGGGTCATCGCGACCGGATGTAGCGAGAGGCCGCCGGTGTCGTGCGCGCTGACTGCTTGCCGGCCTGCCGGGTCTGCCGACAGCCGCCCCGTCCCATAGAGCGGACACCGGGAAAATCCGCACGCGCCCGGCTGGGAGGGCGTATCCGCTGCATCTGGCTCTGCGAATGAAAAACGCATAGTAGGTGTTCGCCTAACGACCATCTACTAAGGAGCAGCGGGCGAATTGGTTCTGCTAATCTCTGGTCCGCGTCGGCATAGCCGGTGCAGGTCAAGGTTGCCGGTTAATTGCGTGCTCATTGCTTTTTCTGCCAGGCGATGCCGGTTGCCGAGGCCGTAGTGGTGGCCATCGCCGGTTTCCTCTGGCGATGACTGACGCATATCGGTCTTTGCATTGTCGGCACTTTGGGTAGAGCATGGGGTCCATCGACCTTCGTCAGCGCATTGGGGGCCTGATGTGACTCACGCCGTCAGGAAGGACCCGGCGGCAGAGCTCCGCAAGGCGCTGGTTGCCGCGTTGGTCGACGTGCCTGTCACCCACAGTCTCGCGGACCGGCGGCTGTTGATTAACCTCGTTCGGCGCGATGTGCGGATGTTCCCGGACGTGCCGGAACGAGACCAGGCCCGTACCCATGTCATAGAAATCGTGCTCACCTGTATCGGCACCCGCGGGGCGCTACGCGCACTCAAGGAGGCGCTGGCGGTGATGGCGCCGGAGGCGCCGGCTACGCGGCTGGTCGGTTCGCTGGTGGAGTCGGCGTCGCTGGCCAGTCTGTTACTGCCTGGTGAAACGCAGCATGTGCACGAGTTGCTCCGCCGCGCGACGGCCGAGGCCGACGATCCGGCGTGGTGGCAGCCGCTGACCCGGGAGCTCCTGCCGGAGGCCCCGCCGGGCCCGCGGGATCTGGTCCAGGTGTTCGAGGGCCTGGCCGCGCGCAACGCTGAGGGCGTGGCCACCGCACTGATCTTCGCTCATCGTGCTACGGCGGGTCTGAACGGTCCCCTGCGGTCCGAGCTCGACGCGTGGATCGCCGAGGTCGCCGATCGGCTCGAGCTCTCGGACGAGATTTTCGCCGAGGCGGGGGCAGGGGCCTTAGTGCCGGGCCCGCGTCCTGCCGGCCCCCTCGAAGTAATGGATCCGGAGGGGGGCGCGTCGGATTCGGGAAAACCGCCATACACTGCTTTACTCCCGCAAAATGGTGTAATGTTGACGCCTGAAATGCAAATAAATCTCGGGTCATCTCACGATGGTCTCGACGTGGGCGCCCCGGATGCGGAGGTTGAGGCCGCTTCGGTGACTCATGGCGACATGAGCGTTGAGAATGGAGAAGATATGGCTCAGGTCGCCGACACGACGCAAGACCTGGAGAAGCTTCCCCAGGTGTGGGGTGACGTGCCGCAGCGAAATCCTGACTTCACCGGTCGCGGTGAGTTCCTCGACAATTTACATCGCGAGTTGAATATGCGCCGCGAAACCGCCGTCTTGCCCCAGGCAATTCACGGGATGGGTGGCGTCGGTAAATCTCAGATCGCCATTGAATATGTTCACCTGCACAGCAGCGAGTTCGACCTCGTGTGGTGGATTCCCGCCGAGGAGATCGGCCAGATTCTGACCTCGCTGACCAAGCTCGCGCAGCGACTCGGGCTCGATGTCAGCCCCGAGGCCAACGCTGCCGTCCCGGCGGTGAAACAAGCGCTCAGCACCGGAGGCACGGATTATCGTGACTGGTTGCTGATCTTCGACAACGCGGAAGATCCGGTAGAGGTGCGGAAATTCTTTCCCACCGGTGGTGCGGGACGTATTCTCGTCACGTCACGCAACCCGGAATGGGAGCGCGGCACCCGGGCGCTGGAGGTCGACGTCTTCACCCGTGAGGAGAGCATCGCTTTCCTGCGGAACAGGAACCCCGACCTCGCGGACGGCGACGCGAACAGCCTGGCGATGGCGCTCGGTGATCTGCCGCTGGCGATCGAGGCAGCCTCCGCGTGGCGGGCGACCACCGGTATGGACGCCACGGAGTATCTGCGGCTCCTGAGCGATAAACGGCTCGAGCTGTTCGATGTGGATCCGCCACCGGATTACCGGCTCACCGTCCGGGCGGCATGGAGCATGTCGCTCGAAAAACTGACCGTCGACAACCTCGCGGCGCTGCAACTTCTGCAGGTCTGTTCGTTTCTCGCACCCGAGCCCATTTCGCGCAATCTGTTCACCGGTTCGAGTGCGGCCGAGATCACGCCGGAACTCGATGCGACGCTGCGTGACACCTACAGCATCGGCAGGGTGATCCGTGACATTCTGCGGCTGGGCCTGGCGAAGTACGACCACCGGGACAACACGCTGCAGATTCACCGCCTCATCCGGCTGGTGCTCACGGACAGCATGGATCTCGAGCAGCAGGAGCTGATGCGTCGCGGTGCCCATACCCTGCTGGCGAACGCGAACCCGAACGATCCGGGCGGACGGAAGCAATGGGAGATGTACGGTGTCCTGCGGGCGCACGTCGATGCCTCTGACGCGGTCGCATCGCCGGATCCGCGGGTTCACGACCTTGTGTTCGGCGTGATGCGCTACCTCTACTACTTCGGTGATCACGAGGGCAGCGAGGCGTTGGCCGCACAGGCCTACAGGCATCGCGTCATCGATCGGGGCCCGGTCGACGGCCACACCCTACGGGTCGCGAAGTGGCTCGGCTGGATGTATTTGGTCAACGGTAAGTACCGGGAAGCGCGGACCCTGAATCAGGAGACGCTCGAGCGATACCGGCAGACCTTCGGCGACGAGGACGAGGGCACACTCGATGCGATGTGGCTCGTCTCGGCAGTCCTGAGGGCGAGCGGGGATTTCAAGGCCGCGAAGGAGCTGGACCGCAGTTCGGTCGATGTCGCGCGGCGGGCGTTCGGCATGGACGATCCCATCACCTTGAACGGCGTGAACGTTCTCGGGGTGAGCCTGCGGTTCCTGGGGGAGTTCCGGGAGGCGGAGCGCAGTGACCGGGAGAACTACCGTCGACATCTCAACGTTCTGGGCCCCGATGACAACGCGACGATGCTCTCGCTCTACAACCTGCTGATCGACCGCCGTGAGGCCGGCGACTACATGGCCACCCGGCAGGAGCACGAGCTCGCTTACAAGCGCAGCATCGCTGTCTTCGGTAGCGACGCACCGGCGACCTTGCGCATGGGCAGGGCGCTGTCCGTGACGCGCCGCAAGGCAGGCGATCATCCCGGGGCGTTGGAGCTCTCCAGTGAGACCTTCGTCAAATATCAGCGTCGCTATAGCGATGATCACCCCGACACGATTGCTGCCGCGCAGAACCTGGCCGTCGACCTTCGTCACGACGGGGATCTCCAAAGCGCCCAGAAGGTGGGCGAGGACGCGCTGGCAAGATACCTGCGGCTGTTCGGCGAGCGACACACTTACACGTTGTCGGCCAGGACCAATCTCGCGGTGGTGCTCCGGCTCGACGGAGCCGTCGAGAAAGCGTTGGAGCACGACCGGGAATCGCTGGCCCTGCTGGAGGAAACGCTCGGCCCGGATCACCCGGTCACCCTCATCTGCGCTACCAACTACGCCAGTGACCTGTTCAAGCTGGGCGATCTTCAAGCGGCCTACGAGCGCGACACCGACACGCTCGCGCGATCGGAACGGGTCCTCGGCACGGAGCATCCGTCAACGCTGGCCTGCAGTGTCAATCTGGCCCTAGACCTGCGGGCGGCCGGCCGGATCAGCGAGGCGGACCGGATCCTCTCGGACACGCTGGCGAGCCTTCGACGTGCGCTAGGCGCGCGCCACCCCGCCACGCTGAATGCTCTGCAGAATCTCCGGGCGGACTGCGACATCGATCCGATGCCACTGTAGGGCGAACGAGCTGTCGAGCGATGGCGTCGGTGCTGGGCACCGGCGCCATCGTTATTCAGTCGACGCGCCCCGGGGGACCCTGTCCGAGGTTTGCGCGGGCATGTTCGAGTTGTTCCAACATTGCCTCCTGCGACGTGGTCAGCAGGCGATGGTCGGTATCGCGCAGTTGCCGGAGGGAAGTGGCCGAAAGGTCGATCAGATCCGTTTCAATCTCCGGGGGATCGCGGTCCACGGTGTGGATTCCCTTCTCACGTCAGACCCTGCGAGGCTTGAGGCTGCGGCTGACACGGCAGTGCGGTGCCCCGATTTTCGGTCATTCAGCTCTGTCAGTGTCTCATACGCGCGGGTCACCGAAGGCACTATTCAGTGGTGGCCGGGCGTGAGTAAAGGCCGATAGAGTATTCACGCCGTGCCGAATCCGGTGCGAATGCGCTGGGGCGAGCGGGGGACGTCGATGCCCGGGGAAGTGACGATCGGAATCGTGACTGCGATAGCGATCGAGCTGGCCACGGTGCGGGCGGTGCTGGACGGTGTGCGGGATCTGCGGGTGGCCGGTGATCCGGGCTACTACTGCGTGGGGACGTTGCCGAGTGCGGAGGAGCGGGTGCCGCATCGGGTTGCGGCTGTGATGCTGACACGGGACGGGACCCGGAATGCCGCGGCAACGGTTGTCGACATGGCCCGGTCGTTCCCGTCGATACGGGTTGTGGTCATGTGTGGCATTGCGGCGGGGTTGCCGGCTGCAGGGGTTCGGCTGGGTGATGTCGTCAGTGCCACCGGGGGCATCGTCGACTACGGGCATCTGCGAGCCACGAATGGTTCGCGGGAGCTGCGCCGGGCCAGTGGGGACATCTCCACCATGTTCCTGGCCGCCGACAACCGGTTGGCCGTGGGGCAGCATGACGGCAGGCGGCCCTGGGAGCCGGTGCTGGCGGAGCTCGAGCGGGTCAATCCCGGGTTTCGCCGGCCGCCGCCGGAGGGTGGCACGCCGTCGGTGCATCGGGGTGCGATCGGCAGTGCGGACGTGTTGTTGCGGGACGCGGTGTTGCGGGACGGGCTCGCGGATGTTCACGGCATCATCGCGTTCGAGATGGAGGGTTCCGGGATCTCCGTCGGTGCCGGGTTGCACGGCCGGGAGTGGTTCATGATTCGGGGTGTCTCCGATCTGGCCGATGACCGCAAGAACGACGGGTGGCACGGGTACGCGGCGGCCGGGGCGGCGTCGTACCTGCGTGCTCTGGCCGGGGTGGTCGAGCCTGTTCCCGCGGTGGCCAGGCCCGACAGACGGCCGGGGCGGGTCGCGGAGCTGTCGCGGATCGTGGAGGCCCTACTGGCGGTACGGCTGGTTCGTGACGAGCATGAACGGCGGCTTCTGGTGGATGAGTTGCCCACGCATATCCGCTCGGTGATCGCCTACAGTCCGACCGCGCGGACGCATGTCATCTCGATCGTCCGGGCGTGTGAGGGTTTCGAGGAGGGGCAGGCCGCGCTGCTCGGTGCGGTGGGGCTACTGCTGGGTGCGGAGACGGCGGAGTTTGCGCAGCTCGAGGAGACCGTACGGCAGAATTGGAATGGTGTTTAGCGGTGGTGCCAGGTTTGGCTCAGCCAGGCTGCCAGCGCGACGGGATCCTTGATGAAGGCGTCGGTTTCGGCGTGGATGGCGCGGATCAGTGAGGGGTGTTCGGCCAGGGTTCGGCCTGCCGGGCCGTCGAGGGCGATGCTGAGGCCGCTCCAGGCGTCGAGGTCGTCGGGGTTGTCGACGATGCGGCGGGCGTAGCGGGCTGTGGCGGTGTGGTTCTCGCCGGTCAGCAGGGCGGCGTCGGCGTCGTCCACGCCGAGTGTGCGTAGCCGGGGTGTCGGTGTCGCGTCGCCCCGGGTGATCCAGCGCCGGGCCAGGGCGAGCTGGCCCTGCGACCAGCGTTTTTCGCCGGCGACGACGCGGTAGTCGGGGTCCAGCAGCGGTGCGGGCTCGCCGCGTGACCAGGCGGTGGCGAGGGGCTTGACCGATTCCGGGGCGGGGGTGAGGTGGCGGATTCGCCAGCCCGCCCGGTGGCGGTCGGTGATGATGCCGGCGGCGTGGAACGGGGCTCCGGTCGTGATGTCGGCCGACCAGCTGGCGACCCGCTCGGCGAGGCCGGCGATGAGGTGCGTGCCGACCTCGGTGAGCCGGCCGGACGCGGTCGCGACGCCGATGGCCAGCTGGGCTTGGCGGCGGCCGTGCAGGTATTCGAACTCGGCCATGACGTCGTGGTGTACGCGGGCCTCGTCGCGCCAGAAAGCGGCGATGTTGACGAATGCGTAGATTCCCTGGACCAGGCCCGGGAATGCGCGTGGGTCATCGCGCCAGGGGGCGTAGAAGACCTCGTCGTCGCCGCCGGTCGTCACGGGGAGCAGGTGGAGGAGCGCGCCCAGCTGGATGTGGGCGTGCTCGTGGACCAGGGCGACGGCGAGGGAGCGGGCGTTGTAGGGCTCGGAGACCAGCACGCTGCCGAATGCTTCGCCGGTGGAGGCGCTGCGGGTTTCGTTGTGGCCGTCGTCGGCGAGCGGGACGATCGAGAGGATGCCCGGCGCCATGGCCTGCGCGCTGCCGGGGTGGGTGGTGCAGAGGATCTCCCACGCGTCGGTCGCCAGGGTCGTCCACCGGTCGGCCTCGGGCTGGGGCAGGCGGCGCGGCTCGGCGGGATCACCCAGGTCGCGGTACGGGTCCAGGTCGTCCAGCGTCACGTTCAGCGCGGGAACGGCGCCGAGACTCAGTCGGCGCAGCTCCCGCCATCCGGTGTCGCCGGCTGAGCGACGTACGACCGTGCCCTCCCCGCTCAGTGTCACCTCGCCGGCGTGTGTCTCCGCCTCCACGAGGGTCCACCGGGTGTCGCTGGGGAAGACCGCGGCCCCTAGGCCCGGGAGCATCGCCTGGCCGTCACGGGCGGGGATGAGCGTGGTCCAGTCCAGGCCGTGGCGTACGGCGGCGACGAATGCCACCGCGTGCAGCATTCCCGCGTCCACCCACAGTGGTGCGTCGGACTCGACGAACCCCAGGCAACGGCGCATCAGGTACGCGGCCCACGCTCCGACCTGGGGGTGGAGCAGCACTTCCCGGATGATTTCCCGATCGGCGTCGTCGACCTTCTGCAGCAGGTCGAGAGCGTGCGCCGCGGGTGGCAAGCCGTCGAGTAACTCCGGGCGGCCGGTCAGGAGGTCGGTGACGGATTTGAAGATCAGCAACCGGCGGCTGAATTCGGTAATGCGGAGCTGATGGGTGAGTTCGGCGCTGCCTTGACCGCGATAGAGCAGGTCCAGGTGGGACTTTTGGATGCGATGGTTCGACAACGGCATCGGTCCCCCCAGCGACAGCGTCATGCCCTGACGTCGACGACTCTCAATGCGCCGGGCCATCCCATGATACGCATGGTGGGCGAATGCCCAGACTTATTCACGTAAGTCAATTCGGTGAAACCGTCGTCGCCGCCGAAATGGGGCGAATTCCGGGAATGCGGCAACTGTAATTCCCTGGGCGGCGCTGGCGGTCGTCGGTGTGGGCGCGTCGTCGCAGCTCGGCCGCCCTTGGGTGCGTTAGGGCACTCTATCTTTAAATCTTCTTCAAAGCTCGGGCTGGTGTGGGGCGCGCTCGCGCATAGTCGAGCGCGCCAGCATCACCAGCCTGCGGGAGTCACCGCCCGCCCGATCGATGAGGTACCTCGTGTCTTCGCGTCACCGTATGCCGATCAAGCGGACCCGTTACATCGTGCTCGCCACCTGCACCCTCGGGCTGCTCGGGGCCGGAGCCGCCGGCGTCGCGTCCGCTCAGACGACCCACCACCGCCCGCAGGCAGTGCGGCACGTGAACCCGTCGCTCGGCGCGGCGACCAACACGGTCAACGCCTCACGAGGCCGCTACCACCCACGGCCGACCAAGACCGCCACGAGTACGCCGACCAGCAGCCCCTCGGCGACGCCGACCAGTGCCGCGCCGACGACGATCGCGCCTACGACCGCCGCTCCCCCGACGGCGGCGCCCACGACCGCGCCGACGACCGTGGCGCCGACGACCGCGCCGACGACGAAGCCGCCGGTGACCGTTGCGCCGACCACGGCGCCGACGACTGTGCCGCCTAGTGGGGATGCGGTGCTCGACCAGGTCCTCGCGCACATCAACAGTGCGCGGACGTCGAGCGGGCTTTCCGCGTACACGCTGAATGGGGATCTTTCGAAGGCCTCGGCCGCCCACAATGCGTTGATGGTCGGGGGTTGCGGGCTTTCGCACCAGTGCGCGGGCGAGGCCGGGCTGGGGGACCGGTTCACTGCGGCGGGGGTGTCGTGGACGTCGGCCGGGGAGAACATCGGGCAGGGCAACGCCGGGAACAACCAGGCGGAGATCGTCGCCGCGGCTAACGGGCTGACCGATCTGATGCTGGCCGAGGTCGCGCCGAACGACGGGCACCGCAGGAACCTGCTCAGTTCCGGGTTCAAGAAGATCGGGCTGGCGGTCACCCGGGGTGCTGACGGGCGCGTGTGGGTCACGCAGGACTTCGTCAACTGAGTGCTCAGCTGAAAGGCGCCTGGCCCTGGGGCCGGGCGCCTTTGCTGTGGTCAGCGGTAGTGATCACGCGCCATGGGTCAGTTGCGCACGACCAGGGTCTTCGCGGCCATGTCGCCGAGGCGGCGGCGGCGCGAGGAGTTGACCACGATGATGAGGCCGACGAGGTAGCCGAGCAGGCCGTCGATCAGGCGGAGCAGGGTGCGGACCAGGACCGAGACGAAGCCGGGGCGGCCGCCGTCCTCGCTGATGACGCGGATGCCGGTGACCATTTTGCCGACCGTGCGGCCCAGGAGGCCCTCCATCAGCAGGTAGTAGGCCAGGGCGAGGACGAGCAGGATGCCGCTGCCGCCGACGTCCAGCTGGGTGAGGTCGACGTCCGAGGTGGGCAGGTTCAGGCCGAAGACCTTGCTGATGATGGCGCTGAGGATGCTGAACACGAGGCCGTCGATCAGGGTGGCGACGATGCGGCGGCCGGTTACGTGCACGTTGAGAGAGGGGTTCACGGGCAACAAGGTAGCGAACGTCAGCAGCCGATCCGGGTGGCTGCTACCGCGACGTCGTCGTACCAGAGGGTGTCGGCGCCTTCGCCGTAGCTTTCCCAGCCGAGGCGCAGGTCGGTGAGGCGGGGGCGGTAGGTGCGGTTGAGCCACTGGCTGTCGATGTCGTGGGTGGGTACGCCGTCCTGGTGCAGCCCCGGCACTGAGACGCCGTCGAGCCAGGTGTCCATCGTGCCGTCCGCGCCGTTCACGGAGAACTCGACGCAGGTCCAGGTGTTCACGGGCAGCGGGCGGGACAGGGCGACGCCGGTGGGGCTCTGTTCGGGCAGGGTCGCGTCGTCGGAGGCGCGGTTCCATTGCAGGGCGGCGTTCTGGCCTCCGAAGCGGAGGTCCTTGTTGGCGTCGGCGGCGTCGCGCAGGGCTACGGCGGTGGTGTGCGCTACCGGGAGGGCGGTGGTGTGGCGGACCCAGTAGCGGACGTACCAGGCGGTGGCGGCCGGGTTGAGGATGCTGGTGTTGGCGGCGAAGACGTGGTTGCAGTAGCCGGCGGCGCCGTTGATGCGCAGTGACGTGGTGCCGGTGTGCGCGACCGTCTTGTCGATGGTCGCGGTGCCTGCCCCGGAGCAGTCGGGGGTGGAGATCGACCAGTCGCCTGCGGGCGTACCCGCGGCCTGGTTTTCAAAGCTGTCACCCGAGCCGGAAGAGGGCGGCGTCGAGGTGGGAGGAGTAGAGGGCGAGGAAGGGGAGGAGGGGGAGGGCGACGGCGCGGCGCCGGAGCAGGAGACGCCGTTGACCGCGAAGTCCGTGGGCGTGGCGAACGCGCCGGTGGCGGTGCCCTGGACGCCGAAGGAGGCTGAGGCGCCCGTGCCCAGTGAGCCGTTCCAGGCGACGTTGGTGGCCGTGACTGTGCGGCCGGACTGGGTGACGCCCGCGTTCCAGCCGGAGGTGATCTGCTGGCTGCCGGGGAACGTCCAGGTCAGCGACCAGGCGGTGAGCGGGGCGGCGTTGTTGGTAAGTGTGATGTCGGCGGTGAAGCCGGTGGCCCACGAGTTCGCGGTCCAGGCGACATCGCAGGCGGTGACGGCGAAGGCGGGTGCGGTCGCATAGCCGGCGGCGAGGACGGTCGCCGCGGCAGCGAGGGTGACACCCAGGATTTGGGAGCGCTTCCACATATAGATGAACGTACATATCAAGAGGTGTGATCGGAAGAAGCGCCCGACACAGGATCTTGATCGGCGGGTAACCGATCGGCAGTATCTTCCACTGAGTGGGACGGTAGTCTGCGAAGCAGCCCGTCTCGGGTATGAGCCATCGATGTCTCCACCCCGGAAAGGACGGTGTCGGCTGTGAAGGTCGGCATTCCGAGCGAAGTCAAGAACAACGAGTTCCGGGTGGCGATCACGCCGGCCGGGGTCTACGAGCTGAGCCGTGCGGGCCATGAGGTCTTCGTGCAGGCCGGGGCCGGGGAAGGCTCCTCGATCACCGACGCTGACTACCTGGCGGCCGGGGCGAAGATCCTGCCGGGCGCCGACGAGGTGTGGCAGACCGGTGACCTGATCCTCAAGGTCAAGGAGCCCGTCGCGGAGGAGTATCCGCGGATGCGCGAGGGGCAGGTCCTGTTCACCTACCTGCACCTGGCCGCGTCGAAGGAGTGCACCGACGCGCTGCTCGACCGCAAGGTGACCGGGATCGCCTACGAGACCGTGGAGCTGCCCGACCGGTCGTTGCCGCTGCTCGCCCCGATGTCCGAGGTCGCGGGCCGGCTCGCGCCGCAGGTCGGCTCGTACCATCTGATGCGCTCCGGCGGTGGTCGTGGCGTGCTGATGGGCGGGGTGCCCGGGGTCTACGCGGCGAAGGTCGTCGTCATCGGTGCCGGGGTGTCCGGGATGAACGCCGCGGCGATCGCGCTGGGCATGCAGGCCGAGGTGCTCGTGCTCGACAAGAACATCGCCCGGTTGCGGGCGGCCGACGCCGATTACCGGGGGCATCTGCAGACGATCGCGTCCAACGCGTACGAGATCGAGAAGGCCGTCATCGACGCCGACCTGGTCATCGGCGCGGTTCTGGTCCCGGGTGCGAAGGCACCCAACCTGATCTCCAACGACCTGGTGTCGCGGATGAAGCCGGGCAGCGTGCTCGTCGACATCGCGATCGACCAGGGCGGCTGCTTCGAGGACTCGAAGCCGACCACGCACGCAGACCCGGTCTACCCGGTGCACCAGTCGATGTTCTACTGCGTGGCCAACATGCCCGGCGCGGTGCCGCACACCAGCACCTATGCACTGACCAACGTCACTTTGCCGTACGCCCTGGAGCTCGCCAACCTGGGCTGGCGCGACGCCGTCAAGGCAGACCCGGCGCTGGCCCTGGGCCTCAACACCCACGACGGCCACGTCGTCTACGGCCCGGTCGCCGAGGCGCACGGCATGACGGCCGTCCCGCTCGCCGAGGTGCTGAGCTGAGCGTTCCCGTCCTGCAGCGGACGGTGCAGACCTATCTCGACCACCTGACCGTCGAGCGGGGCCTGTCCCGCAACACGCTCACGTCGTACCGGCGGGATCTGGATCGTTATCTGGAATCCCTGACCGCGGCCGGAGTCACCGACCTGGCCGCGGTCACCCCCGCCGACCTGACCGAACACCTGCTCCAGCTGCGGGAGGGGTCACCCGATCATCCCGCGCTGTCGGCCTCGTCGGCCGCAAGGGCGATTTCAGCGGTACGCGGATTGCACCGTTTCGCCGCCCGCGAAGGCATCGCCGCGCACGACGTGAGCCGCGACGTCAAACCGCCCACCCCGCCGAAACGCCTGCCCAAGGCCCTCGACGTCGACCAGGTGACGCGGCTGCTCGGCACGGTCACCGGCGACGAACCCCTGGCCCTGCGTGACCGGGCGCTGCTGGAATTCCTCTACGGCACCGGCGCGCGGATCTCCGAGGCGGTCGGGCTGGCGATCGACGACCTGGACCGCAGCGTGGTGACACTGCACGGCAAGGGCGGCCGGACCAGGGTGGTGCCGCTCGGAACGTACGCGCGTGACGCGCTCGATGCGTACCTGGTGCGTGGCCGTCCCCCGCTCGTGGCCGCGGGCAAAGGCACCCCGGCGGTTTTCCTCAATGCCCGCGGGGGTGGACTGTCGCGCCAGAGTGCCTGGACGATCCTGCACCGCGCCGCGCACGCTGCGGATCTTCCTGTGGACGGTGCGCACGCCGTCTCACCGCATACACTGCGACACTCGTACGCGACACACCTGCTCGACGGCGGCGCCGACGTCCGCGTCGTGCAGGAGTTGCTGGGTCACGCATCGGTGACCACGACGCAGGTCTACACGCTGGTGACAGTGGACCGGCTCCGTGAGGTGTACGCCACCTCCCATCCCCGCGCTCGTTAACCGTTAGGTACCAGTGGGCGACACGCCGAACGGGTGACCCCGGATGGGCGGTCCCGGTGGCGTACAGTCGGGCATCGGCTCCGGCTGCGGGTCGAGAGGGGGCTAGAGGTCATGGCAGGTAACGGTGAGCGTGCGGAGGCCTGGACCTCGGCCCTGAGGGAGCAGCAGAATTCCCTCGATCTGGGTGCCGACCTGGGCCCGGCGGATCCCACTGCGTACACGATGCGCCGTCCGATCCCCGAGCCGATGCCTACCGACCGGCATGGCCCTGCGCGGATCATCGCGCTGGCCAACCAGAAGGGTGGCGTGGGCAAGACCACCACGACCATCAACCTCGGTGCCGCCCTCGCCGAATACGGCCGCAAGGTGCTGCTCGTCGACTTCGACCCGCAGGGCGCCTGTTCCGTCGGGCTCGGCGTCAACCCGCACAACCTCGACCTGAGCATCTACAACCTGCTCATGCAGGACGACGTCACCGCCGAGGACGTCATCATCAAGACCGATGTGGCCGGCCTGCACCTGCTGCCCGCCAACATCGACCTCTCCGCGGCCGAGATCCAGCTCGTCAACGAGGTCGCCCGTGAGATGGCGCTGGCCCGGGTGCTGCGCACGGTCCGCAAGGAGTACGACTTCATCCTGATCGACTGCCAGCCCTCCCTGGGCCTGCTGGCGATCAACGCGCTCACCATCGCCCACGGCGTGCTCATCCCGCTGGAGTGCGAGTTCTTCAGCCTGCGCGGTGTCGCCCTGCTGCTCGACACCATCGACAAGGTCCGCGAGCGCCTCAACTTCGACCTCGAGCTCGAAGGCATCCTCGCCACCATGTACGACTCCCGCACCACCCACTGCCGGCAGGTCCTGCAGCGCGTGGTCGAGGCGTTCGGCGACAAGGTCTACCAGACGGTCATCACCAAGACCGTCAAGTTCCCCGAGTCCACCGTGGCCGGCGCCCCGATCACCAGCCTCGACCCGGCATCGTCCGGCGCCCGCAACTACCGCCAGCTCGCCCGCGAAGTGATCGCCGCACACGCCGAACGCAGCTGACCCTTGCTGTTCGCGCTCGTCGAGCCGGTGGCGTTCGTCGCCCTGGTCCTCGCGTTCCTGCTGGCCCTGGTCCTGCGCGCGGTCGCGATCCGGGTCTCCGCCCGCAGCCTCGGCCTGGTCAACCGCAACGAATCGATCAGCCCCCGCCCGCGCGAGGACATCGACCCGTTCGGCGCGGTCGCCGCCGCCGTGGGTGGCATGGGCTGGGGCAAGGTCATCTCGGTCGACGAGATCCCCCGCTGGCGAGGCCGGGGCCGGGCCGCTGCGGTCTTTCTCTCCGGCCCACTGACCTGCATCGTCGTGGCCCAGTTCTTCTTTCTGGCGTACGCCCTCACGGCGCCGGTGAACTATTTCTCCGTGCTGAACCCGTCCGATGTGCTCCGCGGCGTCACGATGCCGTTCACCGACCAGCTCCTCGCCTGCTTCGGCGTGGGCCTGCTCACCTTCGGACTGCTCGCGCTGATCCCCGTCCCGCCGCTCGACGGTTTCGGGGCACTGTGGTCGGCGATGCGCCGGCCCGGTGCGGGCATGCAATGGATGCGCCTGTGGTTCGAGGAGAAGAACATCGGCGTACTCATCCTGCTGGTCTTCTGTTTCTTCCCGTTCTCCTCACCGATCCTGCTGATCATTCTGGACGTCCTGGGCGTACTCTTCCTGCGCCTCTGGGGCTAATTCGTAACGCCGCACGTTCACACCCGGATCCCACTCGGACCGCTGCGTGCCGGCGTGTCGCCAGCCGGTCGCCTCGTAGAACTTCACCGCCGCGTCGCCCTCGATGACGACCAGTTTCAGCGCGCCGCGGTATTGGTCCAGAACGTGCCGCACGAGCTGTTCCCCCACCGATCGTCGTCGCGCGTCCACCGACACGAACAACCGCTGGATCTCCCCGCTCTGCACGGCGACATGCCCGGCCACAACCCCGTCCCATTCGGCGACCCAGGCCGTTTCCAAAAGCCAGGACCGCGGATCAACAGGCCAATTCATCGGGTACGCGTCCCGCTCGTGCACCGCCCGCAGCATCGCCACGCACGCGTCCAGATCAGCAGCCGTACGCCGTCGAATCCTCATTGTGTCTTCTTCCTGGATGTCAGAGGGTCCGTCTAGGGTCGGCATCATGACTACGCTCGACAACCGGCCGAACACGGCCCTGCTCGTCATCGACGTGCAGAACGGCGTCGTGAGCGGCGCCCACGAACGCGACACGATCGTCGGAACCATCGCCGCCCTGGTCGACAAGGCGCGTAACTCCGGCACCGAGGTCGTCTGGATCCAGCACAGCGGCGACGACCTCCCCTCCGGCAGCGAAGCCTGGCAGTACGTGCCGGAGCTCGAACGCGCCGACTCCGAGGCCCTGGTCCACAAACGCTACGGCGACTCGTTCGAAGCCACCGACCTGGAGGACATCCTCGCCGCGCGGGGTGTCGGCCACGTCGTCATCTCCGGCGCACAGACCGACGCGTGCATCCGGTCGACGCTGCACGGGGCGATCGGGCGCGGCTATGACACCACGCTGGTCGCCGACGCGCACACCACCGGGGACCTCACCGAGTACGGTGCGCCGACCCCCGACAAGGTCATCGCCCACACGAACCTCTACTGGGAGTACAGCGGAGCCCCGGGCCGGGTCGCCGCGGTGGTCCCGGCCGCCGACGTCGACTTCACCGCTGAGGTGCCTTCGTCATGACGCGCTCCCGGCGGCCGCCGTCGTGATCAGTAGACGATCCGCTCGCCACCGCAACTCGATCATGTCGCGAAGGGTGCCGCAGTCACCCGACCGGGGCAACGCAATATTGTCGTACCCCCTCACTGGTTTGCCGCCATGAGCCGAGACGAGTTCCAGCGGCAGTCGCTGGAGGCCGCGTTGGGCGACGCCGGTGCTGCACGGGCCGCATTTGACGATGTCGCGGGCCGGCACCGGCGCCATCCGTCCTCGAGCTCGGCCGCTCCACCTGCCCTCACCGCGGTAGGCCGGCCGTGGGGTTCAGAGGGGGCTTTGCCGCGCCGGGGCCTGTGGTGAGGCCGGTATGCGTGCGGAGCGCTCCCGGGGCCAGGCGGCGATGGTGGACGCCATGGCGAGGACGCCCAATCCGGCACCACCGGCGAGCACGCCGGCCGGGGTCCAGAGGTCGCCCAGCGCCTGGACCAGGACCGGGAATGCGAACCCCACATAGGTCAGCGCGTAGAACACCGCCACCGCGGTCGCCGCATCGGCCGGGCGGGCCAGGGACTGCACGAGCTGCAGGCCGCTGACCAGGAGCAGACCGTACGCGGAACCCAGCAGGACCGCGCTGACGATCAGCAGAACCAGCGACGCGGTGGCCGCGGTCAGAGCCGCGACGAGCATGCCGATGATCACCGCCGCGACACCCGTACGGAACGGTGCCGCCGGCGAACGCAGAGCGAGCCGTCGCGCCCAGGGCTGCACCGCGATCCCCGTCCCCAGCGTGACCGCCGCAGCAGCGCCACTGCCTACCGGGCCGTAATCACCCAGCGGCACGAGCACCGGCAGCGCGGCCAGGGCCACCGTCGCGGCCCCGAAGACCCACGGCGCCGTCGGGACGACCGCGGTCAGGAAGACCCGGCTGGTCAGCAACTCCCGCAGGTCGAGCCCGCCACCGGCCCCCGCGCCCTGATGACCCGGTTCGGGAGCGTGCCACACCAGGGGCAGGGTGAGAAGGACCAGGGCGATGTGGATCAGGTACGACGTGGTGTGCGGCGCGGGAAGCCACTGCACGACGATGCCGGACACCAGCGGTCCCGCCGCGAACCCCGAGGTCAGCGCGATCGTCGCGCGCCGGGCGCCCTCCCCGGGCCCGGAGAGCTCCTTGATCCACGCGGTGGCCGGACCGAACGCCGCGCCCGCGCTGACGCCGACGATGATCCGCCCGGCCAGGATCCCGGGGAACGCACTGCCCGCGGCGAGGATCACCGCCGAACCGGTCGCGCCCAGCAGCAGCGCCGACAACAGCACCCGGCGGCGGCCGAAGCGGTCGGAGATGCGGGCCATGACCAGGAGGGCAGGGATGAGGCCGATGGCGTACGCGCCGAACAGCCCGGTGACCTGGACCCTGCTCAGATCGCCGCGGTAGGTCTGCAGCAGCGAGGCGAACATGTTCGCGCCCCAGCCCACGACGAGAGCTCCGGCGGCCGGGCGGCGCCAGGCGGTGTGCGTTGTCATGATCGGAACCCTAGAGAATCAGTAGACCGGTCGTCTAGTAGATGAGAGCGGCGATACACGAGCGATGGCTGTGGCACTGCGCCGGCGGAACACCGCAAGCAGCAGCCTCCGGACCCCGTCGACGTGCACGACCGCGCCACGGGAGCCGCACGTGAACCGGCCGCCCAGCACCGTCTCGCTGGGCTCTCCGGTCACGGTGGCACCGCATTCGCCGCACGGCTGACTGAGGTCGTCCACAACCCGGACCATAAAGCATGCAACCGATGGGGGAGGGTCGCGCGTCTTCAAAGATGGCAGGTCCGGACGCCGCCACGTCCGGACCGCCCTCCCCACGCGCTGAATGTTCAACGGGGTCATCCACAGGCGGGGTTGACAGCGCCCCGGCCGCCCAAAATCATTGACGCGCGTTCGTAAGGTGAGGGGCTCCACGCCCGCCGCGGGGGACCGAGAGGTAGGGCTCGACACAGTGACTGCTCAGCCGACGCTGATCACCGATGCGCCGGAAGCGGCCGATACGGACGCCTCCGGGCCCGAGCCGGACGGTCCTGCCGAGCGGCGCCGCCGCTGGCCCTGGCACGTCGGCGCCGCGCTGATCTACATCGTGGTCGGCATGGTGGCCATGGGTAACTGGCTCGAGCATCCCAACGAGACCGTCTCCAGCCACCTCGCCAACGACAACACCTGGTTCCAGTGGCTGCTGACCCACGGCGCCTACTCGATCCAGCACTTCGAGAACCCGCTGTTCTCCACCCGGCAGAACTACCCGACCGGCGTGAACATGATGGCGAACACCTCCGTGCTGGGCGTGACGCTGCCCCTGGCGCCGCTGACGATCTGGCTCGGCGCGCGGGTGACCTACCTGATCTGGATGATCGGGGCGCTGGCCGGGACGGCGTTCGCCGCGTACTACGTCCTGCAGCGCTGGGTCGTCCGCTCGCCGATCGCCGCGTTCCTCGGCGGCGCGTTCGCCGGGTTCGCCCCGGGCATCGTGCACCACGCCAACGGTCAGCCCAACTTCGCCAGCAACTTCGCCCTGCCGTTCCTGATCCTCATGGTGTTCCGGCTCGGGATCAACGGCCGCTGGCTGCGCGACGGCGTCATCCTCGGCCTGCTCGTGGTCTACCAGGTCTTCATCAACGAGGAGATGCTCGTCGCGATCGCCACGGGCTGCGTCGTCGCCGTTCTCGCCTGGGCGGTGCTGAGCCCCCGCATGGCGTGGCGGCGTGCCAAGGCGTTCCTGCTCGGTGCCACGGTCACCGCAGTAGTGGCGGGCGCGCTCCTCGCGTACCCACTGTGGTTCCAGTTCAAGGGTCCTCAGACCTTCGAGGCGCTGCCGCTCTACCACTCGTGGGGCGAGGACATCGCCACCTACTTCTACTTCTCCCGCGACACGATCTGGGGTGACCCGATCGTCGAGAAGACCATGGGCTACCCCGAGCAGAACAGCTGGTTCGGCTGGCCCCTCACGATCGTGGTCGCCGTCGCGTTCCTCGTGCTGATCTGGCGCAACCTCATCGTGCGGGTCGCGTTCGTCGCCGGCGTGATCCTCGCGATCATGTCGATGGGCCCGAAGATCCGCTGGAACGGCACCTACACGACCATCCCCGGCCCGTGGCACTACATCCCTGATGATCTCCCGGTGCTCGGGCTGCTCACGCCCAGCCGGCTGACGTTCACGGTGGTCGGGGTCTTCGCGATCATGGTGGCGCTCGCGTTCGACGCTGCCGCGCGCGTACGCGAAAGAAAGACGATCCTGGGGCGAGGCGCGTCGGTGATCGCCGGCCTGCTGGTGATCGCGGCACTGGTCCCGCTCATCCCGAAGCCGCTGCCGGCGAAGGAAGACCCGATGCCGCCGGAGTTCATCACCTCCGGAGCGTGGAAGCCGTACGTCCCGGCAGGGCGGTCGCTGATCCCGCTGCCGGTGCCCAACCGGTTCCCCATCGGCCGCGAAAACCTCGGCTGGGCAGCCTGGACCCAGGACTTCCCCATCCCCGAGGGCTACTTCCTCGGCCCCGGCAAGGACGGCCACGGCCAGCCCGGCGCCGACTGGAGCCGCCTCACCTGGCTGGTCAACAAGACCGTCAAGGACAACAAGGTCCCCAAGGTCAGCGACAAGGACAAAACCCAGGTCCAATCCGACATCGCACGGTACGAAGCCGGCGTACTCGTCGTACGCAACGAACCCCGCTACGACAACGTCCGCATCCTGGTCGAGGACCTGATGGGCCGCGCCCCCGAGCAGAACCTCGACGTCTGGATCTGGCCCATCGCGTGACCGGGCGCCAACCAGGCTCGCAAAGCACCCTGATCCAGGGCACACCGGAACTCTCCTCTGTGATCACAGAACTACTTTGAGCCGGATGCAACTTTCTCGGGACGGCGTCCGTCGTGGGGGCGTGAGACGAGACGATGGCTCGGGCCGATCCGAGCGAGATGAGCAGTTCCGTCAGTTCGTGCTCTCCCGCCGCGCCGAACTGGTGCGGACCGCGACCCTGCTCACCGCGGGGGACGCGCACCTGGCCGAGGACCTGGTCCAGTCGACGCTGACCAAGCTGTACCTGGCCTGGTCGTCGGTGCGCCGCGCGGACAACCCGGACGCGTACGTGCGCCGCATGCTGGTCAACGCGCTGATCGACGAGCGGCGCCGGCTGTGGTGGCGCCGCGAACGGCCGGTGGCGCAGCTGCCGGACCGGGGTGCCGCCGAAGCGGGCAGTGAGTATCTCGGTGACGACATGCGGGCCGCGCTCAAGGAGCTCGCGCCGCGGATGCGTGCCGCGATCGTCTTCCGTTACCTGTACGACCTGGACATCGCCGAGACCGCGGACGCGCTCGGCTGTTCCCAGGGGACCGTCAAGAGCCAGACCGCCCGGGCGCTGGACCGCCTGCGCGATGTCCTCGGCGCTCACCCGATTCTTGTCAAGCAAGGAGTCACATCATGATGGACCTGCGTAGCGGTCTCGACCAGGTCGCGGGGCCGGCTCGGGAGCCGACCGACGGCCAGGTCGACGCCGACATCGCCCGTGGTCGTAGCGCTCTGCGCCGCCGCCGCACGATGCAGGGCGCTGCCGGTTCCGCGTTCGCGGCGGTTGCGGTTGTCGCCGCGGTCGCGTTCACGGCCACCCACTCGGGCAGCACGGCTCCGGCGTACACGGCGGAAGGTGCCCCTGCGGCGACGGCTTCGGCGACCGCCGAGCTCGCGCTTGTCGCGTACAAGGGCAAGCAGCCTGCCGGTTTCACCGTCGACAAGGTCCCGGACGGCTGGTTCATCCAGGCCAGCGACGAGGGTGCGCTGGTGATCGCCCCCGAGGACCCGTCGACACCTGTCGACGACCCGTGGAGAGGGCCGAGCGCGCAGCAGCCGGTCAAGCCGTCCGTGGCACCGCTGGAGGACCCGGAGAGCTTTGTCGGGAAGATCGTCGTGTTCCTGCAGTCCAAGGATCAGGGCGCACCCGAGGGCGGTAAGAAGGTCAAGGTCGGCGACGCAGACGGCGTGCTGGTCGGTGACCCGGCCGGCAGCGACGGCACCACGCTGTGGATCGAGCAGCCCAACAAGATCTACGCGCAGGTGCAGTTCTGGCAGAAGATCGGCCTGACCGCCGACCAGATGGTCGAGTTCGGCGCGGGCGTGCACGTCCACAAGGGCGCGGTTCAGGGCGTCGGCTAGGCACGTTTCGTACTTGCTCAGTTACCCGCTGCCACAACCGGCGTTGACCTTGACGACGGATGTTTTCCGAGGTGGCGGGGGTCGAGTGCATGAGCCTGGAACAGCTGGCCGACCTCGTGGTCTACGGTCAGCACGTGCCCGAAGAGCTTGCGCCCACCCCCGCCTCCGCAGAGCTGGTCGTCATCGACCCCGCGACCGGCGCTGAGGTCGTCGTCGCGGTGGACGCCGACGCCGAGCTCTCGGGCGAGGTCGACAACGGCAAGTTCACCGTCCGGCTGACGAACTTCACCGGCCCGTTCGACCTGCTCCTCCAGCTCATCGGCAAACACAAACTCGACGTCACCGAAGTCGCCCTCCACCAGGTCACCGACGACTTCATCACCTACATCCGCGCGATGGGCGACGACTGGGACCTCGACGAGACCAGCGAATTCCTCGTCGTCGCCGCCACCCTCCTCGACCTCAAGGCCGCCCGGTTGCTGCCCGCCGCCGACGTCGAGGACGAGGAAGACCTCGCGCTGCTCGAAGCCCGCGACCTGCTGTTCGCCCGGCTCCTGCAGTACAAGGCCTACAAAGAGGCCGCCGGCTACATCTCCGAACTCGAAGGCACCGGCGCCCGACGGTGGCCGCGCATGGTCACCCTCGAGGCGCGGTATGCGGAGGCGTTGCCGGAGCTGGTGCTCGGCATCGGCCCGGAACGGCTTCTCAAGCTCGCGATCAAACAGTTCACCCCGAAACCCGGGCCGCCGCAGGTCTCCATCGCTCACATCCACCAGGTACGGGTCAGCGTCCGCGAACACGCCACGCTGATCCGGGACCGTCTGCGCCGTGCCGGTGTGGCGACGTTCAGCCTGCTCATCGCGGACTGCGAGAACACGCTCGAGGTGGTCGCGCGGTTCCTGGCGTTGCTGGAGCTGTACCGCGAGGGCCTCGTCGACTTCGAGCAACCCGTGTCACTGGACGAGTTGACGGTCCGGTGGATCGGCGGCGACAAGGCCGAAGCCGAGCTCGACATCGACGACTACGAGGGCACCGCACCCGAGCTCGACACCGCCGCCCTCGACCCCGACGACCTTCCCGTGGATCCGGATGACGTCGCGGATGAGGCACGCCGCCTGCCCGTGCTCGAGGA
The DNA here is from genome assembly GCF_016862215.1 of Winogradskya humida. Taxonomy (GTDB): domain Bacteria; phylum Actinomycetota; class Actinomycetes; order Mycobacteriales; family Micromonosporaceae; genus Actinoplanes; species Actinoplanes humidus. Next base: position 25,560 of record NZ_BOMN01000143.1, on the reverse strand, counting down.
GCCCGCCGAGGACGACGAGGACGACGACGATCTCGACGACGAGGACGATCTTGTTCCTGAGGTTGATCTCGGTCTCTCGATCAACCGCAGCCCGGCCTCCGACGACGAGGACACGGACGATGACGACCGGGACCTTTCGGCGGACCGGGACCTCTTGGCCGACCGGGACCTTTCGGCGGACCGGGACCTTTCGGCCGACCTGGGCCTTTCGGTCGATCGGGATTCTCGTGCTGGCGTCGAGGTTCGGGATGACGTCGACTTGACCGCGGGCCACGACCATGTCGCGGAGCTGAATGTTGAGGACGAGCGCGACCTGAGCGTCGCCGGCGGGTTCGCGGGCAACGGCTACGACGCGCAGCAGGCCGAGGATCCCCTTGATGCCGCAGTTGACGAGGACGTGGACGCGCAGTTCGAGGACGTCCCACTCCCCGAAACTGACGTCGAGCCCGTCGAGCCCGTCGAGCCCGTCGAGCCCGTCGAGCCCGTCGAGCCCGTCGAGCCCGTTGCCCCGGTTGCCCCGGTCGCTCCGGTTGAGCCCATTGACCCGGTTGAGCCTGTCGACTCGATTACCCCGGTTGACCCCGTTGATCCTGTTGAACCGGTCGATCACGTTGATCCGGTTGGGGCTGGGGGCGTACCTCGTGTGGCTGCTGGGCTTCTTGAGGTTGATCCCACGTTGGCGGATTTGGGGGAGGCTGAGGTGGGGGATTCGCGTGTTCGCGCGGATGGCGGGGGTGTGGTGGGTAATGCGGCTGGGACGGATACGGAACACGAAGAGGACAGGTTATGAGCGACGAGCGCCCCGATTCCCTGGCCGCGGCGGCAGCGTCGTGGGTTCCGCCGTGGGAGCGTCAGCAGCGGCCGCCGGATCCTGAGTACGCCGCCGCTCACCGCGACGCCGATGCCGATGAGCCGGCCGATGCCGAGCCGGTCGACGACGAATCGGCCGGCGACGAATCGGCCGGCGACGAGACTTCCGGCCACGAGGTGGGCGATGCCGGTCGGATTCACTCGGATCGGGCTGATGGCGCGTACGGCGGGGACGATGACGAGCAGTTGTCCGAGGCGGATCTCTCGGATGACGATGACGATTTTGATCCCGCGTTCGAGGGGCCCAATCCGGCTGAGGGGGGCACGGGGGTTCCGCCTGAGTTGCCGCCGTTCCCGGAGGAGGGGGGCGGTCCGGCGACTGTTGACTCACCTCGGGAGTTGCCGGGTGAGGAGGAGCCGGATCCGACTGACGTCGGCGGCGGGCCGCTGCTGCCCATGCCTGAGGCGATCGAGCAGGCCGAGGACAATGAGATCGGCCAGTCACCCCTGGTCGACGCGCCTCTGCCGTTGGAGGGCGATGACGCGGGTGATGTGTTCGATCGCGCCGCCGATGATGACGTAGCCGACGACGCCGACGTGGATCTCCCCTTCGAGGAGGACGTTCCCGCTGCCGACGACGAGCCTGACAACGCCGAGTCCGACGATCAGCCCGAGTCGAGCGCCGTCGCCGCCGAGCCCGGGTCCGGTGCCGTCGCCGCCGAGCCCGAGTCGAGCGCCGCTGCCGCCGAGCCCGAGCCGAGCGCCGCTGCCGCCGAGCCCGGGTCCAGTGCCGTCACCGCTGAGCCTGCGTCGAGCGTCGGCGCCGAGTCTGAGTTGAGTGTCTCCGACCAGTCTGAGTCGAGCGCTGACGGCGATGGGTCTGAGGCGGGTGTGGCTGCTGCGGGGGGCGGCGATGAGCCTGGGTGGCGTGCTGTCGCCGTCGATGCCGGGGCGGTGGATCGTGCCGAGATTGTGGCGGCCGGGGCTGCGGGTGCGGCGGATGTGGCAGCTGAGCTCGGCGGGGGAGCGGCTGCTCCGGTTTCCGGTGTTCCTGCGTCCGGCGTTCCGGCTCAGGGGCGGCGCCGGAAGCGCGGGGAGAAGACGGGAGCTGCTGTTGCGGTTGTTGAGGAGTCAGCGCGTACCGTCGAAGAATTAGAGCTCAAGCCCCTTGATGAGGGTGAGTTGCGCGCTGCTCTTGAGGCGATTTTGCTGGTGGTGGATGAGCCGGTGGCGGAGATGCAGCTGGCGCAGATCATTGAGCAGCCGACGGAGCGGGTGGCGGCGGCGCTGGAGGATATTTCCGCGCGGTACACCGCGGCGGGGCACGGGTTTGATCTTCGGCGGGCCGCGGGTGGGTGGCGTCTCTATACGCGGCCGGAATATGCGCCGTATGTGGAGCGGTTCGTGCTTGATGGGCAGTCTACGCGGTTGACGCAGGCGGCTCTGGAGACACTGGCAGTGGTTGCTTATAAGCAGCCTGTAACCAGGTCGAGGATCTCTGCCATCCGCGGTGTGAACTGTGATGGCGTGATGCGTACCCTGGTGACGCGCGGCCTCATTGAGGAATGCGGCACCGAGGTCGAAACCGGGGCATTCCTGTATCGGACCACGGCGCTGTTCCTTGAGAAGCTCGGCCTCAACTCGGTTGACCAGTTGCCGCCGCTGGCTCCGTTCCTACCCGACGACGTGGAAGAAGTGCTCGATGCCTCAGGCTGATCCGGACAACTCCGTGCGGTTGCAGAAAGTCCTCGCGACTGCTGGAGTCGGATCCCGGCGTGCCTGCGAAGATCTGATCTTCCGCAGGCGTGTGACCGTCAACGGCCGCGTGGCCAAGCTCGGCGACAAGGTCGACCCGTCCAAGGTCGAGATCGAAGTCGACGGGTCGCGTGTGGTGACCAACACCAAGATGGTGTACCTGGCCATGAACAAGCCCCGCGGGGTCGTCTCCAGCATGGACGACGAGAAGGGCCGCAACGAGCTCGCCGACTTCCTCGGCAACTTCGAACAGCGGATCTTCCACGTCGGCCGGCTCGACGCCGACAGCGAGGGCCTGCTGCTGCTGACCAACGACGGTGCGCTCGCCCACAAGCTGATGCACCCGTCTTACGGGATCGCCAAGACCTACCTCGCCGAGGTCGAGGGCCCGCTGCCCCGCAACGTCGGCCGGCGGCTGTTGTCGGGCATCGACCTCGAGGACGGCCCGGCGAAGGTCGACGCGTTCAAGCTGGTCGACGCGCTCGGGCGTACCGCTCAGGTCGAACTGACCCTGCACGAGGGCCGCAAGCACATCGTGCGCCGCATGATGGATGAGGTAGGTCACCCCGTGACCCGCCTGATCCGTACGGCCGTCGGCCCGATCCGCCTCGGCGACATGCGCCCCGGTGGTTTCCGTCACCTGTCCCGCGGTGAGCTGGGCGCCTTGTTCAAGGCGGTCGGCGACGGCGACGAGGACGGCGAGATCATCGCCGACGACGAGGCGTAACAGCTTTACGTACGCTGACGGCGGTTCCTGGGCCGCCGACTGCACGGGGCACAATAGGAAAGATTTGTCTGGCGACGATGGAGGTTAACGGTGGCGCAAGTAGTACGACCCGAGCGGTGTGTGGTGGCCGTCGACGGTCCCTCCGGGTCGGGCAAATCCACCGTCTCCCGCCGCCTGGCGACCCTGATCGACGGCATCTACCTCGACACCGGCGCGATGTACAGGGCGATCACCTGGGCGGTCCTGCAGTCCGGCGCCGACCTGGCCGACCCTGAGGCGATCCTCAAGGTCGCCCAGGAAGTCGACCTGTCCATCGGCACCGACCCCAAGGCCCCCCACTTCGAGGCCAACGGCACCGATGTCGACGCGGCCATCCGGGGACCCGAGGTCACCGGAGCGGTCTCGGCCGTCGCCGCAGTCCCACAGGTACGAGCGATGCTCGTCCAGATCCAGCAGGACATCATCGCCGGCGCCCCCCGCATCGTCGTCGAAGGCCGCGACATCGCCTCCGTCGTCGCCCCCGACGCCGACCTCAAGGTCTACCTGACCGCCTCCGCCGCCGCCCGCGCCGCCCGCCGCAGCGCCGAGGACGCCACCGACGTCAAGGCCACCGAGGCCGACCTGGCCCGCCGCGACAAGCTCGACTCCTCCCGCAAGACCGACCCGCTCAAACAGGCCTCCGACGCCACCGAGCTGGACACCACGGGAATGGGCATCGACGACGTCGTGACCCGCCTTTTGGAAATGTTGAACAGCAAGGTGAGTTCGTGACTGACTTCCCCGTCGATCTCTCAGAGTTCGACGACGTCCCTTTCCCCAGCTTCTCCACCGACCCCGAAACGGCTAGCGCCCCGAACGGGTGGCAGCCGATCGTCGCCGTCGTAGGCCGCCCCAACGTCGGCAAGTCGACGCTGGTCAACCGCATCATCGGCCGCCGCCAGGCCGTCGTCGAAGACGTCCCCGGCGTGACCCGTGACCGGGTCCCGTACGACGCCCACTGGAACGGCCGCCGCTTCACCGTCGTCGACACCGGCGGCTGGGAGCCCGACGCCAAGGACCGTGCCGCTGCGATCGCTGCACAGGCCGAGATCGCCGTGCAGACCGCTGACGTGGTCGTGTTCGTCGTCGACGCCATCGTCGGTGCCACGGACATGGATGAGAAGGCCGTCCGCATGCTGCGGCGCAGCGCCAAGCCGGTCATCCTCGTCGGCAACAAGGCCGACAACCAGAACCTTGAGCTCGAGGTGAACTCGCTCTGGTCCCTCGGGTTGGGGGAGCCGTTCCCGATCTCCGCCCTGCACGGGCGAGGGTCCGGCGATCTGCTCGACGCGATCCTGGCGGCTATGCCTCCGGCACCAGCAATCATCGAGGGTGTACGCCGTGGGCCGCGACGCGTCGCGCTGGTCGGACGCCCGAACGTGGGCAAGTCGTCGCTGCTCAACCGACTCGCCCACGAAGAGCGCGCCGTCGTCGACTCCGTGGCGGGAACCACAGTCGACCCGGTCGACAGCCTCGTGGAGATGGACGGGGAAATCTTCCAGTTCATCGACACCGCCGGTCTGCGCAAGCGCGTCAACCAGGCTTCGGGTACGGAGTACTACGCGTCACTGCGTACCGCAGGAGCTGTTGAGGGTGCCGAGGTAGGCGTGGTGCTCCTCGACGCCGGCGAAGTCATCAGCGAACAGGACCAGCGCGTCCTGACCTCCGTGGTGGAAGCCGGGCGTGCACTGGTCATCGCGTTCAACAAGTGGGACCTGGTCGACGAGGACCGGCGCTTCTACCTGGACAAGGAGATCGACCGGGAGCTCAAGCGGATCCCGTGGGCGGTCCGCGTCAACATCTCCGCCAAGACCGGCCGTGCGGTGGACAAGCTCGCCCCTGCGATTCGTAAGGCCCTCGCCAGCTGGGAGAAGCGCATCCAGACCGGGGCGCTGAACCAGTGGCTGACGGCACTCACACAGGCGACGCCTCACCCTGTACGTGGTGGGCGGGCTCCTCGGGTGCTGTTCGCTACGCAGGCCGGGGTGGCGCCGCCGCGGTTCGTGCTGTTCACCACCGGGCCGTTCGACGCCGGGTATCAGCGGTTCGTGGAGCGCAAGCTTCGCGAGGAGTTCGGGTTCGAGGGCAGTCCGGTGGAAATCGCCGTGCGGCCGCGTAAGAAGCTCGGTCCCGGTGGGCGCGGTAAGGCCCACGGCTGACGTGTCGGATGCCGCGGGCCCGATCCGGTGTGCCGGTGTAAAGCCGGTTGAGGGCCTGCGGTAAGCTTTTGTTGTTGCCGCGCACTGGGGTTCCGGAGCGTGGCATCGGGCTGTAGCGCAGCTTGGTAGCGCACTTGACTGGGGGTCAAGGGGTCGCAGGTTCAAATCCTGTCAGCCCGACAGTGTGATGTCTCGGGACATCGGAATAGCCCGGACCTACGTTTTCGTAGGTCCGGGTTTTTGTTTGTGGGGGTGGGGCCGGGTGGTCGGCCGGTGGGCTGGTAGTCGCGGTCGGGGTTGATGGTCAGGGCGCGGAGGAGTTCGCCGGTGGCGGGGTGGATGATCCGCACGTTGAGGTCTTGGACGAGCAGCAGGACGTAGGTTCCGGCGTAAGTTTTGCCGATCCCGATGTGGCGTAGTCGTCCGGCGAGTCGCAGGGTGACGGTGCCGGCTTTGCTGATTTTGTCGTGCCGGACCCGGTCGTGGGTGTCGTGGTGCTGTGCGTTGCCGGGGGCGGCTTTCGGGCGGTGGTGGTAGGCCGTGGCGGGGGTGGCCCGGTGGGGCAGGGATCGGTGGGGCCGGCGGTGGTTGTACTCGCCGCAGAAAACGTCGATCAGCGCCTGCAGCTGAGTGAGCGTGGTGGGTTGTGGTGTTTGGGCGCGGAGCCACTTTTTGAGGGTTTGCTGGAATCGTTCGACTTTCCCGCAGGTGGTGGGGTGGTTCGGGCGGGAGTTTTTCTGCACGATGTTCAGGCGGTTCAGGTCGGCTTCGAGTCCGCTTCTGCCGCCGCGTCCGCCGGCGAATCTGACGGTGTAGACCATGCCGTTGTCGGTCAGTGTTGATGCGGGGATCCCATAGGTGGCAACGGTTTGCCGGAATGTGTGGACCACGATCGGGCCGGTGATCCTGTGGTGGGCGCTGATGTGCAGGGCGTAGCGGGAGTGGTCGTCGAGCCAGGTGATGATCTCGGTGTCAGGACCGGGTGCGCCGTCGGGTGTGGTGAGGCGGTAGTGGGTGAAGTCGGATTGCCAGGTTTCGTTGGGCTGGTCGGCTTCGAACCGGATGTAGGAGCTTTTCGGCCGCTTGGCCGGCTCGGGGGTCACGCGGCCGTGGCGGGTCAGGATCCGGTTGATGGTGGCGCGGGACAGCACGGTCTGGTGGTGATGGTGCAGGTGCCAGGCGATGGTGTCGGCGCCGGCGTCCAAGCCGGTGTCGTCGAGGTGTTTGCGTAGCCGTAGGACGAGTTCGACCGTGCTGGCGGGGGTGGCGGTGGGCCGGGTGTTCGGGGCGCGTGAGCGGGCCTCGAACGCCGCTTCGCCTTCGAGGGTGTAGCGGGTCATGAGGCGGCTGATCCAGCCCTGGGAGACGCCGTAGGTGCGGGCGGCTTCGGACTGTGACATGCCGGTCAGGACAGCCGTGATGACGAGGCGACGTGTAGACACGCCGCAGCCTGCCGCCAGATCACCAGCCGATCAGACTGCCATGCCGATGTCCTGAGACATACCTATTCCGATGACCCGAGACACCCCATGCCGATGTCCTGAGCCAGCACACTGTCAGCCCGACAGCGAAGGGGTTTTCGCAGGTCACAGACTTGTGGAAGCCCCTTTTTCGTGTCTGACGACGTCACCGGGATCGAGCACGCCGCTTGTAGACCCTTAAACTCGGCAGGTGACGAGAGATGCCCCTACTGAAGCTCGACCGACTGTGCGAAGGTCTGGAGAAGGGCGACTGGGCCGGCTTCCTACGCGACTGGGACCGCGCCCTGCGGGCCGGAAATCACCCGGAGACGACGCGTTACAACTAGCTTCTGGCGGCGCCCAGTTGGCGAAGTATCTGGCTGCGGAGTCACTGGACCCGGACGTCGATGACGCTGGGCAGGACCCGACTCGACTCTGGTGACCAAGGCGCACATCGAATCGTTCCAGGCGTGGATGATCGAGACCCCGTCCGATGCCGGACGTGCAGCCCGTGACAATGACCCGCTTGCCGTTGTACTCGGTGAAACTCATGGTTGTCCGACCTTCTCGTGGTTGGTGTCGGTGAGGAACGGGTGTCAGAGGCCGTCGACGGGCCACCACGTGCCCGAGGGCCAGGTGCGGCCATCCCACAGCTCGCGCTGGGCCGGGAACGGGTCTGCTTCAAGGCGGCCGCCGTCGGCGCTGAGCACCATGGTGGGTCGTTGTTTGTCGTCATAGGCGTCCCACGCGGGCAGCGTCGCGGCCTGGGGGCTGCCGGTGGTGACGAACGCGCCGATGGTGCCGAACAGTTCTGCGCCGGCGGGGCCGAGACCGAACCAGGCGCCGGTGACGTCGGTGCTGTGGGTCGCCGGGAGCGGGCCCTGCGGTGCACCGGGTACGGGGAAGCCGGGCAGTGGCCCGTCGAAGCGTGATCGCCATACCGGTGCGTGGTGGCTCTGCGCGTCGGCGACGCGGGTGGAGGCGATGGCGTAGCGCTCGTCGGAGAAGACCTCCAGGCGTAGCCGGTGCGGGTCGGCGGCGAGGTCGGGCCGGGCGGTCGCGTACCCGGCGAGGATGGCGGTCGCGGTGTCGGCGCCGAAGAGCCCGGTCAGGACCTGGTCGGTCTCGTCGGCCGAGCCGGGGACCATCACGTCGTAGAGCAGCCCTTCGAGCAGGGTGTGCTGCACGAGCAGGTGTACGCCGGTGGCGGAGCCGTCGGTGATCGCGTCCAGTGGGGGACGGTCGAGGGCGAGGCCGTCGACGGAGGGCCGCCAGACCCAGGTGGCGCGCATCCCCGCGGCGAGGCCGTTCTGAGCTTCGAGCAGGTCGGCGGCGGGCACTGAGCGAAGGTCGGCTTCGTTGCGCCCGAGTTCGCGCAGATACCGGGCCTGCAGCCGGATGTCCTGCTCGGCGGTGCTGACGTGGTCGGCGCCACCGCTGTAGGACACGGCGCCGCTGAACAGGCCCCGTGTCAGCGGGGAGGCGAGCAGGTTGGCCACCGACTTTGCCCCGGCGGAGACACCGAACACGGTCACCCGGGTGGGGTCGCCGCCGAATCCGGCGATGTTGTCGTGGATCCAGCGCAGTGCGGCGATCTGGTCGTGCAGGCCGTAGGCGCCGGTGTGCTCCTCGCGGGGGATGGTGAGGAAGCCCAGCGAGCCGAGCCGGTAGTTGAACGAGACGACCACAGCCCGGTGGGCGGCGGCGAACGGGGAGCCGTCGCCGGGGCCTTGGGTGGCATTGCCGAGGTGGTAGCCGCCGCCGTGGAGCCAGACGACGACGGGGAGGCGGTCGGCGTCGGCTGGGGCGGTGACGTTGAGGTAGAGGCAGTCTTCGGCCGGCTCGGGCAGGGCGTCCGGTGCCACCATGCCGGGGATCGCGGGCGCCGGGCCCATGGCGCCGAGGCTGGGCTGGATGGCGGGCGCCCCGTAGGCGAGGGCGTCCCGGACATCGGCCCAGGGTTCCGGTGCCTGCGGCAGTCGCCAGCGCAGGTCGCCGACCGGTGCGGCGGCGTAGGGGATACCGCGCCAGGCGAGGACACCGTCGGCGATCTCGGTGCCGCGTACGGCGCCGTCGCGGGTGGGCACCACGGGGTCGGTCATCGTGTTCTCCTCAGCTCGTAGCGAAGATCGTCGAGGTGGCGGGCGAAGTCACCGTCACCGAGTGCGGTGGCGTGCACGGCGTTGCCGGATGGCAGCAGGTCGACCAGGACGCGGCCCGGCGGGGTCTGCACGAGGTGGGTCACGCCGATCTCGGGGAGCAGCCGGGCGGCGTCGTACCACTGCACGGGCAGGGCGACGGACCGGGCGAGATCGTCGTAGACGGCTTCGGCCCGGGTGACCCGGCGGCCGCCGGCGGTGGTGATGACGGCGGCCGTCGGTGGCCGGCGCGGCAGGGGTGCCAGGGCCCGGGTCATCGCCTGGGCGACGTCGTCCTGGCGCGGGCAGTGCGCGGCGACGGCGACATCGAGGTGCACGACGCGGCGGGCGCCGGCGGCCAGCGCGGCGTGTTCCGCGTCGGCGAGCGCGGTCCGGGTTCCGGAGAGCACGATCTGGTCGGCGGCGTTGTAGACGGCCGGCCATACCGGTTCCTGCGGGGTGCCGACGTCGGCGGCGAGCCGCCGCACGGTGGGGGCGTCGAGTCCCTGGACGGCGGCCATGCCCCATCGGCCGTTGTCGGCGGTGGCCGCCATGAGCTGCCCGCGACGGGCGACGGCGGCGAGTGCTTCGGCGAAGGTGAGCACGGCCGCGGTGACGGCCGCGGCGAAGGCGCCCACCGAGTGCCCGGCGGTCACGTCGACCGTGAAGCCTTCGGCGGTCAGCGCCCGGGCGGTGGCGACGCCGGCGATGAGCAGTTGCAGCTGGGCGCCGGCGGTCTCGTGCAGCGTGTCCGGTTCGTCGAGTGCGGCAACGGTCGCGGCACCGAGGATCTGCTCGGCCTCGGCAAGGACGGCTCGTACCGCGTCATGGTCGGGCAACGCGGCCAGCGCGCCGGGTCGCTGCGAACCCTGTCCGGGGAAAACCACGGCCAGGTTCACGCCGCGCTCCGTGCCGCGGCGAGCCGCGGGTTGCCGGCCAGGCGCGGGCTGGAGCTGGTGCGCCACAGCACGTCGGTCGCGTCGGATGCTGCTTCGGCCCAGGCGACGGCGCCGGCCGGGCTTTCGAGGAGGCAGTCGAGGCGCACCGGCGTCGCCGGCGGTTGCCAGAGCACGGCCGGGCCGGGCCAGTCGGTGATCCGGATGACGATGTCGAGATCGCTGGACGCCCTGGTGACCCGCCGGCCGGTGGCCAGCTCGAATCCGACCGCGCCGACCGGGCCCCAGTCGAGTCCGGCGGCGTCGAGGGCGGTGAACCACCCGCGCAGCATCGCCATGGCCTCGGCGATGGCGCCGGCGGGCGGCTGATCCAGCAACCTGGTGGTGAGCTGGTGCGGGGTGACGACCTCGGTGATGGAGGCCTCGGGTACGTCGAGGGCCTGCCGCTGGGTGCGTCCGTCGCCGCGGGCACCCGCTGGGATGAGGCCGTTGCTCGCCTCGGGCCGGCGAACTACGACCCAGGCGGACGGGGCCAGGTGCTGCCAGACCCAGGGCGGTGCGTCCGGGTTGGCCCGGCGTACGGCGTCCAGGTCGCCGAGGTGGAGGAGGTCGTGGACCTGCGGTGTCATCGCTCCGCTGCCCACTGCCGAGCCAATTCATCCCGTACGTGGCGGGACGCGCCCCGCAGATGCAGTGCCCCCGGCGTGTCGAGCCGGTAGGACAGGTCGGCGACGGGGGTGCGGGCGGCTTCGATCTGCTGCTGCAGGGCCGCGGTGACGGTGGCGGTCTCGGCGTCGGTGGGATGATCGGCGTCAGCGACCGGCAGCAGCGCGTCGCACAGACCGAGTGTTGCCCAGGTGCGTACGTCGTAGCTCAGGGGTGCGATCCGGGAGCCGAGCTGTTCGAGCTGGTCCACGGTGCGGCGGGTGATGCGGGCGGCGGCCGGTTTGTGCATGGCGTGGATCTCCACGCCGGGCGCGTCGAGCGCGAGGATCCGGGTCGCTTGCAATCCGTGGGTGAGGAAGCCACCGGACAGGGCGGTGCCGACGACGATCGTGACGACCGGGTGGCCGGCGGTGCGGGCAGCGGCGTACGCGTCGACGGTGGTGGCGATGGCCTGGTGCAGGCCCGCGGTCTCCTCGATGCGGCCGTAGGCCTGGCTGGGCAGGTCGACCACGGCCACGATCGCCCGGCGCTGCGGCCGGGCGGCGTCCTCGGCGACGATGCGCCGCAGCGTCTGGGCCAGGGCGAGACACTCGGCCAGCCCCACCTCACCGTGACGGGCCCGGTGATAGGGGCTGGCCGGGTCGGGCACGACGGCGAGGTAGACGGCCTGGTCGGTGACGGCCATCCGCACCGACGCGATGACGGCGTCGGGTGTGTCGACGCCGGACAACAGCTTCAGCCAGGTGAAGCCTCGACTCGCCGGGCCCGGCGATGCCGATGGCACCGGGGCGGGGGTGGGCACGGCCTCCGGGACCTCGTAGTGCGCGCCCCAGAGCTCGCGGGTCTGAGCCGGGGTCGGCGTCGTGGCCGGATCGAGCAGGGCCAGGCGGGCAGCGAGGACGTCAACACGTTCGCTGCGATGACTGCCTACCGCCTTCACCCCAGCGGTGACCGCCGCTGCGACCGCGTCGCGCAGCTCGTCGATGTCGTCGACGATCAGCCGGTCGGCCAGGGCCTGGGCGTGGCGTTGGGTGCCGCCGTGCACGGCCCACACCAGCGCCCGGTCGGACGCGTCGAACTCGGTTCTCCCGGCTTCCTGCTCGATGACGGCCGGCCCGTTGAGCCCGAGCCGCCCTTCCCTGGTCATGATCACCTCGGTGCACAGGCCGGCGGCGATGCTGACGCCACCGAAGCTGCCGACCTCGCCGGCGATGACCGCGATGACCGGAGCGTGGGTGCGGGCGACCAGGACCGCGTCGCAGATCTCGGCGACGGCGGCGAGGCCCAGGTTGGCTTCCTGCAGGCGTACGCCGCCGGTCTCCAGCAGCAGCACGGCGGTGACGGGCGTCCCGGCGGAGCCGTCGGCGGCGGCCAGGCGCAGCGTCTCGCTGATCTTCGCGCCGGAGACCTCGCCGATCGCGCCGCCCTGAAATCCCTGTTCGACGGCGGCGACGACAGCGCGGTGGCCGCCGATGGAGCCCCGCATGACGACGACGCCGTCGTCGGCCTGCGGCACGACGCCCTGCGGTTCGAGCCAGGGTGATTCGAGGTGGTCGAACGGCCCCAGCAGTTCGTGTGCGCTGCCGTCATCGAGCAGGGCGAGGGCCCGGCCGCGGGCGGTGAGTTCGCGGACGCTGTGGCGGGCCAGCAGGCGGCCGATGTCATCGGTGACGGTCATTGCGGGTCCTGTTCTGCCAGGGCGAGGTCGACGGCCTGCCGCAGTCGCAGATTCACCACTCCCGGGGTGGCGCCGAAGTCGTTGAGCTCCCACACGCCGGTCATCGGCGATCGTTCGAAGAACCGCTCGAGCACCTGCCGCCATACGGCGTCGAAACCGTCCACGGACGTGCGGACCCGGACCTCGGCGGCATCGGCATCGCTGCCCGGCGGGTGGGGTGTGAGCAGGATTTCCAAGTCGCCGGAGGCGACGACGCCGAGGTGTACCCGTCGCTTCGGTGCCGTGCCTGCGGGAAAGCGGAACGTCAAGGTCTGCATGGTGACCACATGCTTTCCAGTGCGTCGAGGAACAGGGCGGCGGCGAGCAGGTCGGCGCTGCCGCCGGGGGACAGGCCCGCGCGGGCGGTGTGCTCGTCGAGGGCGGCCAGCGCGGCCTGGCCGGCGCCGGTGGCGGTGCCGCCCGCGGCGAGTACGGCGGCGGCTCCGGCCTGCACGGCGGTCAGGCCGGCCGGTCCGCCGCGGTGCAGCAGGCAGGTGTCGTCGACCCGGGTCATGAGGGCGAGCAGGGCATCGAGGCGCGCTTGGTCTTCGGTGGCACCCTGGGCACGGGCATTATGAAGGGCGGGTAGTGCCACGTCGGTCACGTGCGGGAAGCCCGCGCGTGCTTCACCGGCGGCGCCGGCAGCGCCGTAACGCAAGCGGGCCAGGCGGCCGTGCGCTCGCGGATCGGGTGCTGGGGCATCGGCGTCCGGCAGACGGGCCAGTTCGGCGGCGAAACCCACGATTGCCTCGATGCCCCCGCGCGCGGCGGCGCCGGCGGTCAGCAGGCCGAGTGCCCACAGGGCTCCGCGGTGGGTGTTCACCCCGCCGGTCGCCTGCACCATCCGCGTCTCCCCGGCGCGGCCGACTGCACCGATCCGGGCTCGCAACGCGGCACCCAGCGGGATCGATGCGGCCGCCTGCGCGCAGGCTGCGAAGGCGGGGCGTAGGGCTTCGGCCGATGCGGCCAGCATCGCCAGGGTCATGTCGGCGTGCGCGCCCGAACCCCGGCGATCGACCAGGCCCGGCTTGGGGGTCAGCCGCGCTTCGGCGTGCAGAGCCTCAACGGCGAGATCAGCTAGGAGGGTCGGCTGCGCCGCGATCGGCGCTGTTACGGTCACCATTCCCGGAACCGGGCGGGCGGGTCGTAGAGGCCCCCGGACCAGTCGACCAGATCACCGATGCTGTGCGCGGCCAGCAGCGACCGGTTGGCCCGGCGCACGTCGACGCCGAGGTCTTCGGGAAAGGCGACCAGGCCGTCGCGGCGTAGCCGCTCGACGGTGTGGCTGTCGGAGCGCAGTCCGACCGGGGTGGCCCCGGCGACGGTGGCCAGGCACTCACGGCGTTCCTCGAGGCTGTCCGAGCGGTAGAGGTAGGCCACGCCTTCCTCGGTGACGACATGGGTGACGTCGTTGCCGTAGATCATCACCGGGGGCAGGGGCATGCCGGCGGCCTTGCCGACGTCGATCGCGTCGAGGCTCTCGACGAAGGTGGGCACACCGCCGGCCCGGAAGGTCTGGGCCATCTGTACCACGAGTTTGCGTCCGCGCCGCGATGCGCCGTCACCGTGGGCGAGATCGAGCCACGCCGCCGATGCGTGGCGTCGTCCGCCGGGATCGTGGCCCATGTTCGGGGCCCCGCCGAAGCCGGACAGGCGCCCGTCGGTCACCGTCGAGGAGTTGGCGTCGGCGTCGATCTGCAGGGAGGAGCCGATGAACATGTCGATCGCGTACTGCCCGGCGAGCTGGCACAGCACCCGGTTGGAGCGCAGCGAGCCGTCGGCACCGGTGAAGAAGATGTCGGGCCGGGCGGCGCAGTAGCGTTCCATGCCCGCTTCGCCGCCGAAGGAGTGGATCGACTCGACCCAGCCCGACTCGATCGCAGGGATCAGGGTCGGATGCGGGTTGAGCGCCCAGTTGCGCGCGATACGGCCTTTCAACCCCAGTTCTTCCCCGTACGTCGGCAGGATCAGCTCGATGGCGGCGGTGTCGAAGCCGACGCCGTGGTTGAGCGAGACGACCTCGTGGCGTTCGTACACCCCGCACAGGGCGATCATCGCCTTGAGGATCTCGACGTCGCCGATGCGCCGGGGATCGCGGGTGAACAGCGGCTCCAGCGCGAACGGGCGGTCCGCGACGACGATCAGGTCGACCCAGTCGCCGGGGATGTCGACCCGGGGCAGCTCACCGGCGTCGACGAGCCGGTCGACCTGGACGACGACCACACCGTCACGAAACGCCGTAGCTTCGGCGATCGTGGGGGTGTCCTCGGTGTTGGGGCCGGTGTAGAGGTTGCCGTCGCGGTCGGCGGCCGCCGCGCACAGCAGCGCCACCTGCGGGGTGAGGTCGGTGAACATCCGGGCGTACAGCTCGACGTAGGTGTGGATGGCGCCGAGGGTCACCGTGCCGTCCGCGACGAGCTGCGCGATCCGTACGCTCTGCGGGCCGGCGTAGGCCAGGTCGAGCCGGGTGGCGATGCCGCGTTCGAACAGGTCCAGGTGTTCCGGTCGCGACACCGACGAGATCACCATGTGCAGGTCGTGCAGCATGGCCGGGTCGCAGTCGGCGAGCGTACGCGACAGGAAGTCGGCCTGTTTCTGGTTGTCGCCTTCCAAGGCGACGCGGTCGCCGGGCCGGATCAGCGCCTGCAGTACCTCGCGCAGTCGCGTGCTGTCGACCACCTTGCCGTCGGTGAAGTCGCGGGCCGCGTCTAGCCGGGCCGCCTTCGCCAGGCGACGACTGTTCCACACCCGCGACGTGGTCGACGAGATCGACATAACCCCACCGTATGCTCGAATTGTCCAGGCCACGGAGAAGTTCGTTGACCTGCTGGCGACCCGGCGGCAGGCCACGGCCGTTCCCGCCCACCGCCTGCACCCGGCTGGTTCAGGCGGTACGGCGGTGCTTGTCGAGGAATCCGCGGATAGCGGCGTTGAGCTCGGCGTCCTCCGGGGTCGTGCCACCGAATCCGCCGTGCGGCATGGCTTCGAAGACGTGCAGCTCGGCCTCGACTCCGGCGGCCAGCAGCTTGCGGTGCATCCGGATGGTGTTGGACAGGAACAGGTCCCGGGTGCCCGACTGCAGGAAGGTGGGCGGGAAACCGGTCAGGTCGGCGAACAGCGGTGACAGGTACGGGTCGGTGAGCGGGTGGCCGTTGGCGTACAGCAGGTTCACCGGCATGAGGCTGCGTAGCCCGGTGTGTACACCGTCGAGCGTTTGGAACGTGTCGCCGGATTCGGTGAGATCGGCTTCGGGCGTGGACAGCACCAGTGCGGCGGGCATCGGCAGGCCTTCGTCCTTGGCCCGCGCGATCAGCGCGGCGGCGAGGTTCCCGCCGGCCGACCCGCCGCCGACGAAGATGTCGGCCGGATCGCGCACCTCGAGCAACGCCCGGTAGACGGCGATGCAGTCGTCCAGCGCCGCGGGGTAGGGGTGCAGCGGAGGCATCCGGTAGTCGACGCTCCACGTGATCATCCCGCTGTACATGGCGGCCACGCTGCCCATCGCCCGGCACAACTCGCCCCCACCGAGGATCAGCCCGCCGCCGTGCAGATTGAGATAGATCGGAGTGTTGTCGCTGTCCGGCACGCCGTCGGCGCGCAGCACGTAGGTGTTGACGCCGCTGATCTCGCGCAGGTCCGACGCCACGGGAAAGGTGTATCCGGCTAGGAACTGTGCGACGCCTGCGTCGGTGGCCTCGATGAGCTTGAGCCAGCCGTCGGTTTCGTCCAGTGCGGGATAGGTGGTCGGCTCGGTTGGCGGCAAGGCCAGGTACTGGCGGGCGGCTTCGCTGATGCTTGTCGGGAGAGGCGCAGCAGTCCGGTCGGGGTGTGTCATGGTCGTCACCTTCCCTCAATATGCGAGACAAAAAGTCTCGATATGAGCAACCATACTCCGGAAGCCGGGCCCGTCAACACGTTTCAGGCACACGGCGTTCACCGCCTGCGACGCCATCGTGGCCTGTTGAGCGCTATCGCTGAGCCGGTGACGGGGTGAGGGCGATGCCCGCCATGACCGCCTCGGTAAGTCCTTCGGTGAACGCGACGGTTGCGCGCTGCCGGGTCAGCAGCCGGAACAGCATGGCGCCGATGAGTGCTTCGGCCACGGCCACGGCGGGCGCGTCCTTCTTGAGCTGGCCGGCGAGTTCGGCGGCGTGCAGGCGTTCGGTGAGGGCCGTCTCGGTGGCGGCGGTGGCGTTCTCGTAGAACTTGGCCGCGACCTCGTCGTTGTCGGCTGCCGCGGCCGTGCAGGCGCGGATCAGTGCCGCGTTCTGGGGATGGTCGAGCCCTTCCGCGAAGGCGCGCAGCCAGTCGCCGAGGTCGCGGCGGATGTCGCCGGTGTCGGGGACATCGATAGAGGTGGTCGGCAGGACGTAGCCCTCAAGAAGGCAGTCGGCGACCAGGGCGCTCTTGGTCGGGTACCAGCGGTAGACGGTCTGTTTCCCCGCGCCGGCGGCGGCGGCGATCCGGTCGATGGAGAGTTTGTCGTACCCGCTGGCCGCCAGTTCATCGCGTGTCGCCTCGAGGATGGCGCGCCGCGTGGACTCGCTGCGCACCCGGCCGCGTCTCGGTTGCATGTTGACAAGCCTACCGACGCGCGTATCGTCCTTGTTAAGCGAGACAAAAAGTCTCGTTAATTGAAACGGGTGAGGGACATGAGTCGTCAGGTGCTGGCAATCATCGGGGCCGGAGGCATGGGGGAGGCGATCGCCCGCCGTTTCGGGGCAGGCCGCACGGTGCTGCTCGGCGACATCGGTGAGGGAGTTCTCGCCCGGGCCGAGCAGGTCCTGACCGACGAGGGGCTCACCGTGCAGACGCACGTCGTCGACGTCACTTCCGCCACTTCGGTACGGGCCTTCGCCGACGCCGCGCAGGCGGCCGGGTCGGTCACCCAGGTCGTGCACACCGCCGGCCTGTCGCCGGTGCAGGCGTCGGTCCCGGCGATCCTCGCCGTCGACCTGCTCGGCGTCGCGCTCGTTCTCGACGCGTTCGCCCCGGTGATCGCGCCCGGTGGCGCCGGTATGGTGATCGCCAGCATGGCCGGTCACACCGCCGCCCCGCTCAGCCCGGAGCAGGAGTATGCCCTGGCCACCACCCCGGCTGACCAGCTGTTGGACCTGCCGTTCCTGGCCCCGCCGATCGTCGGCGACCCGGCGACGGCCTACAGCGTCGCGAAGCGCGCCAATCACCTGCGGGTCATGGCAGCGAGCACGGCCTGGGGCGAGCGGGGAGCCCGGATCAACAGCATCAGCCCCGGCGTCATCTCCACCGCCATGGGCCAGCAGGAACTGGCTGGCCCGACCGGCGCGATCATGCGCGCCATGGTCGATGCCTCCGGCACCGGGCGCCTCGGCGCCCCGGGCGACATCGCCGCCGCGGCGGGCTTCCTGCTCGGACCGGACTCCTCCTTCATCACCGGCACCGACCTGCTGGTCGACGGCGGTGTCGTCGCCGCACTGAAGTCCGGCCGCCTCGGCGCCCTCACCGGCCAAGCGGCGTAACCGTCATCGTTGAACCATCAGAAAAGGATGTGCGAATGAGCAAGCGACTGCAGGGACGAGCCGCGCTGGTAACCGGCGCCGGCAACGGGATCGGCAAGAACGTGGCCCTCGCGCTCGCGGCCGAGGGCGCGTCGGTCGTGGTCAACGACCTCGGCACCGACGTCCAGGGCGACGGCACGAACTCGGCCGCAGCCGACGGCACCGTCGCCGAGATCGAGGCGGCCGGCGGCACGGCGGTGGCGAACTACGACTCGATCGCCGAGTCCGCGGGGTGCAAACGGGCCGTGCAGACCGCGATCGAGAACTTCGGATCGTGCGACATCGTGATCGCCAACGCGGGCGCCCTGCTCGACGCGTCGAGCCTGGGCCTGCGGGCCGGCGACGACAGCTGGCAGCGCCTGCTGAACCTCTACCTCGGCCAGAAGTTCTGGCTCAGCCGCGAAGCCGTCCCGGGCATGCTCGAACGCGGCTGGGGACGGGTCCTGTTCGCGACCTCCGAGATCGGCCGGGGAACGCAGAAGAACCCCCTCGGAGCCGTCGCCATGAGCGGGGGCATCGGGATGATCCGCGACCTCGGCGCCCAGCACCGCGGCAGCGGCGTCACGTTCAACGCCTACGCGCCGGCCGCCGCGACCCGCACCTACGAGCTGTTCAAGGACCAGATCGAGGCTGGCCTGACAGCCAGCGGGATCCCCGAGGAGGAACTGGCCGCGCACCACCTGCCCGGCCCCGAGTTCATCGCCCCGATGATCACCTGGCTGTGCACCGACGCCGCCGCGGACGTGACTGGAGAAGTTTTCAGCCTCAACGGTGGAACGATCGCGCGCTGGTCGAGGATGGAAGACGTCAGCACCCTGGTCAACACCCAGGGCGGTGCCGCCGCTAAGTGGTCCCTGGACGACCTGGACAAGCTCGCAGTCAAGCACCTGTTCCCAACCGCTTTGTGAAATGAGCGTTCGGCAGGTCGTCGTCGGAACGAGGGCCTGCCGAACGCGATGTGCAACCGTGGTCCTCAGCCTTCGCCGGCGGCCAGGTGTTTCGCGGCCAGGTGGCCGAAGACCAGCGCGGGGCCGAGGGTCGAGCCCGGTCCGGGGTAGGTGCGGCCCATGACCGAGGCGCTGTTGTTGCCCGCCGAGTAGAGGCCGGCGATCACCGATCCGTCGGCGCGCAGGGCCCGCGCGTGCTCGTCGGTGACGACACCGCCCTTGGTGCCGAGGTCACCGGGGACGACCTCGACAGCCGTGAACGGGCCCTTCTGTACGGGGCCGAGGTTGGGGTTCGGGCGTACGTGCGGGTCGCCGTAGTAGCGGTCGTAGGCGGAGCTGCCGCGGGTGAAGTCATGGTCGATGCCGGTGCGGGCGAACCCGTTGAACCGGTTCACCGTGCCGGTCAGGCGCTGCGGCTCGATACCGATCTTGCCGGCCAGCTCCGCGACGGTGTCGGCGTGGTGCAGGATCCCGGTCTCGCGGAACTTCTTGGAGACCCGGGGGTCGAGGGCGTAGGAGCGCAGGTATCGGCGCGCGTGCCGGCGGTCGGCGATCATCCAGAACCGGCCGGGCACATCCTTGCCATGCTCGAACATGTGATGACCGAGGTCGACGTAGGACTCCGACTCGTTGGCGAACCGGTCACCGGCCGCATCCACGATCAGCGAGTAGGGCGCGGACCGCTCACTCACCATGAATCCGGCCTTGAGCCCGGGTCCGGCGGGCGGCACTGAACCACCCCACCACGCCTCGTCCATGAGGTCGAGGGCCGCGCCGATCTTCTCCGCGGCCATGATCGGGGTGCCGACGTTGGAAGCCGCACCGTTGGACCACGTGCCGTCCACGCCCTGGTACTTCTGCCGCAGGTCCTCGTTGTGGTCGAAGCCGCCGCCGGCCAGCACGACACCTCGGGTCGCCCGGACCACGTGGGTCTGGCCGCCCCGGGCCACGCGGACGCCGACCACGCGATCACCCTCAACGAGAATCTCCTCCATCGGCGACGACAGCCACACCGGGATACGCAGCCCCAGCGCGACATGCATCAAGCCCGCCGTGAGCCCCGCGCCCATACCCACCCGCCACTGGCCGCGGACCGCCATGCCGGCCACCCGACCGGCGACCTGCACCCCGCGGGCGAATCCTCCCGGCGTGGACCAGGCCCGCTGCAGGAGCCAGAAGTCATCGGTCTTGACCGGCGCCGGAATGCCCTCCTTACGCCCCCGGGAGGTCTTCCACCAGTCACCGATCCGGCGCACGTTGAACGGGTCGATCTCGATGGCCCGGCCGACCTTGCCGCCGGGAGCCTCCGGGTAGTAATCCGGGTAGTCCGCGGCCCGGACGAAACGCAGCCCCTTGCGCTCCAGCAACTGCACGATGCCCGGTACGCCTTCGACGAAGGCCTCCTTGCGGGCGCGGGAAGTGGCCGGGCCGGCGTCGCCGATGGTGTGCTCGAGGTACTGCAGGCCCTCCTCGCGGGAGTCGCCGGCGCCGGCGCGTTGCATGAGCGGGTTGTTGGGCAGCCAGACGCCGCCACCCGACATCGATGAGCTGCCGCCCCAGAGCTCGCTGCTTTCCAGCATCACCACTGACAGCCCGGCGTCGGCCGCGGTGATCGCAGCGCCGAACGCGGCGGCGCCGGTGCCGACGACCACCACGTCATAGGTGTGTTCCGTATCGGTGACGGACATGGGCCCTCCCCACAGCATCCGGCTACCGGACAATGTTGTCCGGTAGCGTATTGTCACAGCATGCGCCGAGAACGAGGGCCCGGCAAGAGCCGGTCGGGCGAACATGATTAGCGTTCCCTCGTGACCCAGCAACGCCGGACCAACCGAGGACCGGGAGCAGCGGCGGAGAACCGGGCCGCGTTGCTCGCCGCCGCCCGCGAGGTGTTCGCCGCCTCCGGGTTCGACGCACCCCTGTACGCGGTCGCGCGGGCCGCCGGCGTCGGCCAGGCGGTTCTGTACCGGCACTTCCCCGACCGGCTGGCCCTGGCACTGGCCGTCTTCGAGGACAACATGCAGGCACTGGAGGAGATGGTCACCGACGCATCGGTGACCCTCGACGACCTCCTGCGCCGCGTGGCCGACTACACCGTCGACTCCACCGCCTTCATCGACATGCTCGCGCCGGTGCCCGACGACCGCCTGCTTGCAGTCGAGCAGCGGATGCGCGCCCTGATCGACGGCAAGCTCGATGCGGCTCGCCGCTCCGGCCTGATCGCGCCCGATGTGACGGTCGACGACGTGATGCTGGCCCTGACCATGCTGTCCGGCGCCATGGCCCGGGTTCTCCGAGCCGACCGTCCGCAGACCGCCGACCGGGTTCTCGCCTTGTTGGACCGAGCGTGGGCGCCGCGCTGAGGTACGAGATCGTCGTCTTCGGTGCGACGGGTTACACGGGCGGGTTGGTGGCACGGGCCCTGGTCAAGCGCGGTGTGCGTCCGATTCTTGCGGCTCGGTCCCAGGCTCGCCTCGACAACCTGGCAGCCGAACTCGGAGGACTGCAGACCCGGGTCGCCGATGTCGCGAAGCCGGCGGCGGTCAACGCGTTGGTCGAGGCAGGGGATGTCCTGGTCTCGACGGTCGGACCCTTCAGCAAATGGGGGAGCCGGCCGCGAACGCCGCCGTCACCGCCGGAGCGCACTACCTGGACACCACCGGAGAACCGTCGTTCATCCGCCGCATCTTCGACCACTACGGGCCGCTGGCCGAGCGTTCGGGCTCGACCATGGTGACCGCCTTCGGATTTGATTGGGTGCCCGGAAACGTGGCAGGTGCGCACGCGCTCGCGGCAGCGGGGCCGGATGCTGTCTCGATCGCGGTCGGCTACTTCAACGAAGGGGTCGGCGCGAGCGGCGGCACCGCGTTGAGTGCCGCCGGCGCCATTCTCGACAGATCGTTCGCGTTTCGTGGTGGCCGGCTCCAGGCGGAACGAACCGGTGCCAGGGTTCGCAGCTTCGATCTGGGCGACGGCCGCCGTCGCCGAGGTGTCAGTGTCGGCGGAACCGAGCACTTCGAGCTGCCCGCCCTGCACCCGACACTTCGCGACGTGGATGTCATCCTGGGGCGGCCGAGCGCTTCCAGCGCGATCCCCGTCATCACCGGCCTGGTCGAAACCGTTGCCTGGATCCCGGGAGCCAGAGCCGGACTGCGGGCAATACTCGAGGGGCGGACCCAGGGGTCCACCGGCGGACCCAGCGCGAAGCTTCTGGAGACCGGATCCTCCGTGGTCGTGGCCGAAGCCCGCTCGGCCTCAGGGGCGGTCCTGCACCGCACCCGTCTGGTCGGCCGGAGCAGCTACGCCTTCACCGGCGACATCATGGCCTGGGGTGCGATGGCCGCTGCGAGCGGCGGCCTGATCCGGCGCGCTGGGCCCCGTGGCCGCCTTCGGCCTCGAAAGCCTCGTTGCCGGGGTGGCGGACTCCGGACTGGCCCAGGGTTGACCGGGGCACTTGCGGGCTCGAGGGGGTGAAGTATTGCCACGGGCCTCGCCGGTTCGATTATCGAGCTGTTCCCGACCCGGCCGGTGTCCTGCGCACGCCGGTGATGGGAGCCGGCCGCAGGGCGGGCGCCGACCACACGGTGACGGCGACGATCGCGAGGCCGCCTGCGATCAGGAACGGGTGACGCGTGAGCTGATCCGATACCGCGTTGAGGGGGTTGGCCGTGATGAGTGTGGTGCGCTCGGCGAGCCAGGCGGCGGCCAGAACGATGCCGATGCCGGCGACCGTCATGCGCACGGCGGTGTAGACGCGGGTGTGGCTGAGCAGCAGTAAGGACGGCATGAGCAGGGCGACGACGATCAGCTGAGTGAGTTCGATGCCGAGATTGAAGCCGAGCAGGCTGACCACCAGCGAGCCACGGCCGAGGTCGAGCCCGCCGAGCAGGGCGGCGAAGGCCAGGCCGTGCATCAGCCCGAACCCGGCCGCGATCCAGGTCTCGCCGCCGGGGACCAGGGGCCGGATCGCGTGGATGCCGGATACCAGGATGGACAGCGCGATGAGGCTCTCCACGACCCGGGTGGGCACGCTGATGTAGCCGAGTGAGGCGAGTGCCAGGGTGATCGAGTGTCCGACCGCGAAGGCGGTGACCACGTGCACGACGCGCAGGCAGTCGCGGCGCAGGTTGTCCGAGCGGGTCCACCGTCGGTGGCGGGCCAGCAGCGGGGCCGGCAGCAACAGCATGATCAGGAACAGCAGGTGGTCGGCGCCTTCGGCGATGTGCCGGATACCGAGCCGGACAGCGGCGAGGAAGCCACTCTCGGTGGTTGCGCCGGCCATCGGTACGGCGATGGTGTGCTCTTGCCAGTCCAGCACTCCCAGCGTCGTGTAGTCGGAGGCGCCGTCCGCGCGCAGCGAGACGAGGATCTGATGGGACAGCAGGTGGTGCACGATCCCGTCGTACGTCAGCTGGAAGTCACCCACCCGGCCGTCGGCGGGCCGAAGGCTGATGTCGAAGACGAGATGGTCAACGCCGTCGATCCTCTCGACCCGGCCGGTACTGGCGGTTACCGTCCACGGGTTCCCACCCTGGCCGGCCGCCGAGGAGTGGGCGAGCAGATAGCGGCGCAGCTCCTCGAGCTTCGCCGGTTGCGTGACGACCGCCGCGGTGAGTGGCTGGTCGAGGGCCAGAGCGAGCCGGTCGATGGGCAACTGCACCTTGCCGGTCACCTCGGTAGCGCCGGCGTCGAGCAAGATCGCCGTGGTGCTCAGCGGATGGGCGTTCGCGGGGGCGGGTGTCAGCACCATCGCCAGGCACAGGAGCGCCAGCATGATCCCGGCCCAGGCGGCCCACCTGCTCGGCGGGCCGCCTGCGCGGTCGGAGGAAAGCGTCACGGTCAACTCGGTTTGGTGCTGCCGTAGTCGTTGGTCTTGTCCCGGTAGACCGAGTGGAAGTGGATGTTCGGTGTGCTCTGGCTGCGGGTGTTGATGAACTCGATCCACACGCTGGGCCCGTCGATGCGCACGTAGCTGTTCTCGTCGGTCGGGCCGCTGTTGTTCGACCAGCCGATCCGGGTCTGGTCCAGCTCAGCGGTGTACTTGGCCATCAGCTTGGCCGCGGCCGCGTCGGCCAGGTCGCCGACGTAGGTCTGGATCGCGGTGGTGACCAGCTTCTTCTCGTCGGCGCTCAGCTCGGAGACAGCCACTCCTTCGGAGGCCGGGTAGACGCCGGTGTCCTTGCCGGGTCCCATGACCAGGTCGTCGAACGTACCTGAGGTGATCTTCGCAGCGGTCTTGTGCGCCGCGGTGATCCCGGAGAGCATGCCGAACATGGCCGTGGACTCGGCCTTGAGCGGCTCGACGGTGGTGCCCCCGGCGGTGAACGAGGTGGGTTCGGTGCCGACGAACTGCGGGGTCTGGCTGACCTTGTCGCCGTTGTAGGTGAGGTTGCGGGCCAGGTGGTGCCCACCGAACTGGATCATGAACGGGCTGGTAGCCGACGGGGTGCCGTAGACGGCGACGTAGTAGTCCGTGAGGCTGCCGAAACCGTCGGCGCCTTGGCCGCCGAGCCGGTTCAGCTCATCGTCCGAAGCCCGGATGTTGCTGTCCTGCTGAGCGCCGGTGGTGCTCAGGGCGGCCGCGAGCATGGCGTCCGCGGCTTTCTGCTGTCCGGCAGTGAGGGCGGACATGACGATGCCCTCGCGGGGCACCGTGGTGGTCGGGAAGTTCGACCACGTCTGCCGGGCCTTGTTCTCGGTGAAGTCGTACTGGACTTTGTCTTTTGTGGTGGCGTCCAACGTGGCCAGGAAGGCGTTCGTCGCCGCGACGACCGCGGCGGTGTTGGCGCCGCCCGGGCTGACCCCGTTGGTGTTGAGATTGACCGCGGTGACCTGCCCCATGCCCCCGCCCGGTCCGCCACCGCCCGGGCCGCCGGGGCGGCCGCCTTGCTGGGCCGAGGCGCTGGTGGCCGGTGACGAGGTGGTGGTGTCGTTCGAGCTGCAGCCCGCGACCGCGAGGGTCGTCGACAGCAGTGCACCGGAGGCGACGGCTAAATATTTGCGCATGGTCGGACTGCTTCTCCTCGGGTTGTGGCGGAAGCCCGGCGCGGCACTTTCGGCGCTGAAGGCCCCAGATTTCCGGATCTGCATGTGCAACGGCTGTCGAAGTCTTAAGGGCTCGCTGAGTTTGGTTGCTCTTATGCAACCGTCAGGAGTGCGCCGTGCGGGACCATTTTGAAAGTCACGTCGAATGTCATCCGATCGCGAACGCCTGGTGAGCAAGGAAGGGCATGCGTGTGCTGGTCGTGGCTGAGGACCTCAGCGCAGATGATCCGAAAGAGTCGGGCGCTACTTCTCTTCCGCCGTATGCCGGCCGGCTGCCATGCCGGGTCATCGCCCCGATCGGGTGAATCATGAAGAAGCCGGCACTGCGGCCGCTGTGTCGTCATCAGCACTGCCGCTGGTCATCGGGCATGGACCGCATCCCGGCAGCTCAGAACACCGAGTAACGAGGTGACACGACCCCCAGGGCCCTGCGACTGTCCTCTGGCACCGGTGACCACGGGGAGACAGGAGCATTGTGGCGGAACAAGACGAGCCCCAGCCAGCCGCAGACGTTGACGCCGGGCTGGCCGACCCGGTAGCCCCGTACGAGTTCCTGCCCGCACACGTGCCCTTTGCCGTCGAAACCATCGACCGGGCCTTGAGCGGAGGCGTCGACAGGTGGACGGCGGTGCTGGCGGTCTCGACCGCCGACACCGGCGAGGAA
>NZ_BOMN01000142.1 GCF_016862215.1 Winogradskya humida | reverse complement strand
AGCAGCGTTGCGAGCACCTTCTACACCCACCACGAGAAGCGCTCTGTTGACCGGACTACGCCGCGCGTGGGTCGGGTGATTCTTTCGGTATACGGAGCGTGTTCAACCTGGTAGGCGCGACAGTGCTCGCCAGCAAACAACTCTGAGGTGGGCGTCTTGGTCGTGGAAGAGCTGGATTCGCGTGGACGGGACCTCGCCTCGATGGTGTTGCCGTCTTGGGGCCGGGTTGTGTCGATCGACGGTGTGGTGCCGTTCGCGATGCTCGACGACATCGGCGCGCCGGTCGAGCCGGTGCAGACGTTCCTGCGGGACTTCACGGCGTGCGGCAACCGAGCTGGATCCGCCCGCAGCTACGCGTTCGCGTTGTTGCGTTGGTGGCGGTTCCTGCTGGCCGTCGACGTGGCCTGGAATCATGCGACGGCGGCCGAGACCCGCGATTTCGTCCTCTGGTTGAAGCAGGCAGCCAAGCCAGTTGCCGCCTACCGGACGGCGTCGCTGAAGCTGATAGGAACGGTCAACCCGGTGACCCGCAAGGAGTACCTGGGCGATGACTACAAGCCGCGGACGGTCAGGCACAGCAACGCGGTGTTGCGCACCTTCTACCAGTTCTGGATCGAGCAAGGACACGGACCGCTGGTCAACCCGGTCCCGCTCGCGCGCCGACACGGCGGCAGCCGGCCGAACGAGCACCACAACCCGCTTCAGCCGTTTCGGCCGGAAGGCCGGCTGCGGTACAACCCGCCGCTGCCCAAGCGCCGCCCTCGGGCGATCCCGGACGCGGCCTGGAACGACCTGTTCACCGCGTTGGGTTCGCACCGTGATCGGGCGCTGCTTGCTCTGGCGATCAGTACTGCCGCTCGGGCGAGCGAGTTGCTGGGCGTGAAGGCCTGCGACGTGGACTGGGGCGAGCAACTGATCCGGGTCCGGCGCAAGGGCACCGACGCTGAACAGTGGCTGCCGGCCAGCCCGGAGGCGTTCGTCTGGCTGCGGCTCTATCTCGGCGGCCTTTCGCGAATGGCACCCAGCGACGCGTTGTGGTGGACTCTGCGGCGACGCCGGCGTGGAGAAGCTCGTCCGCAGCGGGTCGAGCTGAGCTATGACGCTCTGCGGGCGGTGCTGCGCCGGGCGAACGCGTTGCTGGGCGCGAACTGGACGATGCACGACCTGCGGCATACCTGCGCGCTACGGATGACCCGCAACGCGAATCTGTCGCTGCGCGACATCCAGACCCTGCTCGGGCACGCCCACTTGAGTACCACCCAGATCTATCTGGAGGACGACGACCACGCGGTGATCGCACGGGTCCGTCAGCACCATGCCGAGCTGGAAGAACGCGCGGCTCGCCAACCGAGGCCAGCACTGCCTGGCGCCGAATACGACGTCGGCGACATGTCCGTGCTGTTCGGAACAGGAGCCGGTCGGTGAGCGCAGGCATCGCCGTCAAACCCCGACTGCATCAACTGACCGTCGCAGACCAGCCGCTCGTCCAGCAGTCACACCCACTGAGCCGGGCCGACCGCAGCAGCATCGATAGTGTCCTGGAGCTGCTGCCTCGACTGCCGATCTGGCCGGCCACCGCGGTGGAACGCAATCTGCGGGTGCGGGGAGCCCGGCGAATCCTTGACTGGCTGGCCACGATGCCCGGCGACGGGTGGCAGGACCGCTGGATCGCCGCCGACATTCACGACAGGTCATGGATGACCAGGATCCAGCCGGACGCAGGCCCCCGCGCGCTCGAGCTGCTGAAGGACGGGATGCGCATTCTGCTCACTGCACGGGTGGTCCGACCGAGCTACGACTTCATCATCAACTACCGGGCCGTCGCACTGTTCGACGACCTGCGGCTAACGGTCAGCCCCGACCTGTTTGCCCGCGCGGCGGCCGCGGCGCTCCAGCTCGGCATGACCGGGCGCCGGCAGAACCAGCCACTGGTCGCGCTGACCAAGCTGGTCCTGCACACCGGCAAGGACCTCGACCAACTCGAGCCGGAGGACTTCCTCCGGGCCCGGGCCTGGAGTATCCCGGTCCTGGGCCGGCAGATGCCCGGCCTGCACGCAGCCTGGGAACTGCTGAGCGCGGTCGGGGTTCTGCCCGGCGAGCACACGCTGCGCGCCGCGCTGCGCGTCGGTCAGCGACCCACCGCCGAGATCATCGACGAGTTCGGCCTGAAATGCGGGCCCGTCCGCGACGTCCTGGTCCGCTACTGCGAAGAGCGTCGGCCCGCGCTCGACTTCAGCTCGTTCCGGGGCCTGCTCGGCAGTCTGGTGCGTAACTTCTGGCTCGACCTGGAGCAGCACCATCCAGGAATCGACTCCCTGCACCTGCCGGCCGACGTCGCGCTGGCTTGGAAGGAACGGGCGCGCACCCACAACAATCCGCGGATCCCCGGGCAACAGCGCCGCAGCGTCGGCTCGCTGTTCATGCGGGTCAGAGCCTTCTATCTCGACATCCAGCAGTGGGCACTGGAAGACCCGTCCTGGGCGCCGTTCGCGGTTCCCTGCCCGATCCGCAAGAGCGACATCGAAGGCCACACCAAGGTCCGCACGCAGGTCACCGCGGAGATGCACCAGCGTGTCCGTGATCGTCTACCGCAACTACCCGTCCTGGTTGCTGCCGGCGAACGCCACCGCACCCGGCAACAGACACTGCTCGCGTCAGCGGCCGGGGTCGAGGTCGGCACCACGTTTGAGCACGACGGCACGACATTCGTTCGCAGTGCTCCGAAGTCGGCCGCCCTGCGCGCCCGTGAGCGTGGCCCCGAACATGTCTGGGCCACCGACGTCACCACTGGCATCCAGGTCAACGTGACGCTGGCCGAGAACTCGGCGTTCTGGGGCTGGGCTGTCATCGAAACCCTGCGGCACACCGGCGTGCGCCTCGAGGAGTTGTTGGAGATCACCCACCTGGCGCTGGTCTCGTATCAGCTGCCAGACACCGGCGAAGTCGTCCCGCTGCTGCAGATCGTCCCGTCGAAGTCCGACACCGAGCGCCTCCTGCTGATCAGCCCGGAACTGGCCAGCGTCTTGGCCACGATCGTCAAACGCATCCGCGACCCGCACACCGGCCGGATCCCACTGGTCGCCTACTACGACCCGCACGAACGCACGACCGGCCCGCTGCTGCCCCACCTGTTCCAGCACGTGCTCGGCTGGCGCCGAGAGGTCTTCAGCCACACGCACGTACGGAGACTTCTCAACGATGTCCTCGCCCTGACCGGCCTCACCGACGCAACTGGCCGGCTCTTGCGGTTCACGCCGCACGACTTCCGCCGGATCTTCGCCACCGAGGCCGTCGCCGGCGGCCTGCCAGTCCACATCGCGGCCCGACTGCTCGGCCACGAGGACATCGCCACCACGCAGGCGTATCTGGCCGTCTTCCAGGACGACCTGATCCGCGCCTACCGCTCGTTCCTCACCGAACGACGGGCGCTGCGTCCGACCGTCGAATACCGCGAGCCCACCGACGCCGAATGGCAGGAATTTCAACAACACTTCCAACTGCGCAAACTCGAACTCGGCACCTGCGGTCGCCCCTACGGAACCCCCTGTGCGCACGAACACGCCTGCGTCCGCTGCCCAATGCTTCGCATCGACCTCGCTCAACGCCCGCGGTTGGTGGAGATCACCGCGAATCTTCAAGACCGCATCGAAGAGGCGAACGCCAACGGCTGGCTCGGCGAGGTCCAAGGACTCACGGTCAGCCTGGACGCCGCACGGACCAAGCTTGAGACGCTCGATCGTCGGCCTACGTCTGCCCTTGCGGTCGGCCTCGGAATTCCCGTGATTCGTCGACAGCACTAGAGGATTTCGTCAGCTTGCTGACGTGTTTCCTGCCGCGGGGATGGTCTCGTCGGTGAGAGCCACCCCGCGGCGGTAGCGGTCGTTCAGGCGGGGGAGGTGCGTAGCCGGGTGATCTCGGCGCGAGCGTGTTCGACGTCGTCGGTGTCGTGGCCACCAGCTTCGGCGATCTGTTCGGCGAGGTCATTGGCAGCGGTGAGGATGTGTTTGGCGCGCTGTTTCTCATCGTGGCCGTGCTGGGCCTTGCGATAATGGCGGCGGGTGCGCCAGCCGCCCGCGGCGGCGGTGACCTCGGCCTCGGTGAGTAGCCCCGTCTCGGTTTCGGCGGCGAGGATGTCGCGGAGCCACGCTTGTTCCTGGGGGACGGCGAGCCGGAACGCCAGCCATAGCAGGAGCAGGTCGGCGACGGGCATGACGACGACCATCAGCAGCAGCACCCCGTAGTTACCGGCGAGCAGATAGCCGAGCGCGCCCATGCTGTCCCAGCCGCCATGCGCGATCATCGCGGCGATCATCAGCAACAGGCCCCGCAGTCGGCGGGGGCGGTCGCCGCGACCGAGCAGCCACATGAGCCCGGAGCAGAAGACCGCGCTGAACAACACGTGGCCGAACAGGCCGGTGGCGCTGCGGAGCAGCACGATGTGCCAGGCCGAGCCGACCTGGTCGGCGCCGAAGTTCACCGCGGTGTTGTTGAACGCGTAGAGGACATCTTCGGAGATCTGGAACCCGAGGCCGATGAACGCGCCGATGATGAGTCCGTCGAACGGGCTTCGGACCAGTTTGCGGGCCAGGCCGAGCAGCAGGATCAGACCGAGGGCTTTGCCGATTTCTTCGTTGATCGGTGCGGTCAGCCCGGCGCCCCAGTCGTTGACCCAGGCCTGCCCGAACGCTTTGCCGTAAAGCGACAGGAACGCCCCGTTGGCTGGCAACGCGATCCAGAATGTGGCGGCGGCGGCACCCCACACGAACGCGGCGGCGAGCAGGCTGGCGGGCTGGCGGGTGTAGCGGTTGTGGTAGGCCAGCAGGACCAGCCACGGGATGGTGTAGATCGCGAAGGCCAGCGCCCCGGTGCCCAGGCCGACGCCGTAAGCGCCGGCGCCGCCGCCGTAGTACTGGACCATTCTCCAGATCCCGGCGGCGACGCCGAGCGCGTAGACCCAGAAGCACAGGTTGCGGGGCTGCAGAAGCTTGAACGGGGCACCCCAGCCGGAGGCCTGCAGTGCCGCTGTCCGTGAATCCTGCCCGGCCGACGTATCGGTCACGGGGGAAAGGGTGGTCATGATTGGGCCTCCAGCGACACGCTGCGCAACATCGCACTGACTTGAGCGGTATGAGCGGAGAGCTGGTTGCCGGCTCCGACCACCTGGATTACCAGGCCCCGGCCGTCCGGCAAGGCGTAGGCGGCGGTGATCCCGTCGTTGGAGGTGTCGGTGTAGTTCTCCACCACCCCGACGATGCCGCCGGTCGCGTTCACCACGCCGCGACTGCCGTCGGTGTATACGGGCTTGTCATCGGACTTGCCGTTGTTGCGGTTGATCTGGTCCAGCAACGCGTTCGCGTCGCCGGTGAACGGTGCGACCTGGGCCTGTGCGCTGACCCCGTCGTCGGTCAGCGTCGCCGAAGACGACCCGGCTCCGGGCTCTACCGTGCTCGCACCGACCAGCAGCCCGTCGACCACCTGCCACCCCACCGGCGGAGTCACCGTCAGACCCGCATCCAGGTTGAGCCGGTCACCGGCGCGAACCACATCGTGGCCGGCCACCGCGGAATCGATCAACGGGATTATCCCCCGCAACACGATCGCGATCACGAAGACCACCAAAGCCGGCACCAAACTACGCCGATCCAGACCCAACCAGCGCTGTTCAACCGGAACAAAGGCAGGCCGCGCCGCGTGCCGCCCCCCGTGTGAGATCACCATGACGCCACTCTCACATACACAGCTCGCAACCGCAGAGCAGCGGACAGCGACTGTTGCCCCCGCCACCTGAATATCGGATCATCCGGTTGGACCTTCATTTGCCGCGCTATTCGTACATGAAGGCTCATAGTTGGAAGGCTGGGCACGAACCGTCAATGATTACTCTGCGTAATAAGACAGTGCTCCTTCACCCAGCTCAGCAAGTCCAGTTAAGCGGCGAGACCCTGCACCGCTCCGAGCCGGCAATGATTCAGCGGGAGCTGCGCTCCCTGGACGTCCCGGCCGGGGCGCGGGTATTGGAGGTCGGCACCGGCTCGGGATATTCGGGTGCGCTGTTGGCCGAGCTCGTCGGACCGGACGGGATCGTCGTCAGCGTCGACGTCGACGAGCACCTCGTCGGCTGGGCGAACCTGCTGCACCACCAGCGCGGCCTGACCACGGTGCGATGCCACCACGCCGACGGCATGGCCGGCTATCCGGACGAGGCGCCCTTCGACCGCATCGTCGCCTGGTGCACGCCGCCCCGGCTGCCCAGGTCGTGGATTGACCAGCTGACACCGGGCGGGCGGCTGGTCGTCTGCCTGCCCGTCGCGGCGCTGCCGTCCACGACCGTCATCGCCACCATCACCGTCGACCACGGTCAGCCGCGCGTGCAGGCGTTCACGTTTGGCGGCTATGCCCAGAGCACCACGAGCGCGGTCGCGGACGTGCACAGCGTGCCGCCCCGCTGGGTGGACTGGTGCAGCCCGCACCCGCTCCTGTCTTGGATCGCCATCGCGTGGCGCGCCGACGACGACTGGCTGCGCACCGGTGCCCGCACAGCCTTGAACCTGCTGTTGAATCCCGGCCACACCGAGGTTTACGAGCATGCTCCGATCGACTGGCGGTCGTGGAACGCCTACACCGCCGCCCAGGCGAACCCGCAGCTGAGCACGGTGTCGTTGCACGGGGACGTACACGGCATCGGCCACACCACACCCGTCTCGGCGGCCGTCGTGCAGACCGACGGTGTCATCCTCGCCGACAGCCCGCGGTCCCCGTCGTTGCACGCGCTGCACGGATGGCTACGGCAGTGGGAACACGCCAGCCGGCCCACAGCCGACGCGTTCACCCCGATCCTCACCGCCGCAGACGAGGATCCGTCCGGGTGGGATCTGCGGATCCTGCACCGACCGGCCCGGCCTCGACCGCTGTAGCCGCGAGGAGGCGGGATACCCACCCGCACCGACACACCATGAGGGCCGCGGACCGTCGGCGGAGGTTTCACCAAAGCGGACGATAGCTCTTCCGCAACCGCTCATCTTCGACTCTGCGAGGCAGCATTGACAGAGCAACAGCAGGTCAGAGTGTTGATGGGCCTGGAACCGGTCTACTACGAGCTGATCTGGGCACGGGCCTTCTCCAGAATCTGCGTGTCTCATGAGACATCTGCGCTGCCAGCCTGGGCAGTTTAGAGCCTGCCCTCTCGATTGGTGGAAGCGCCTCAGGTCTGACGCGGATTCCTACTTCGGTTCGGGAGCCGATGGGAGTGCGCCTGCCTGCCGCAGGCGATGGCCATCTTTGCGAGGCCGGTCACGGTCAGCTTCGTGGGCGGGCGCTGTCCGCGCGCTGGGCCGGGCGGGTGCTGGGTCGCGTCGCGCGATTCACGCGGTGGGATATTCGGTAGGCTGTGTGCCCGGCGCCGCTCGTCGCGGTTGTCCACTGGCCGCGTGGGTCGGCCATCGGCAGCCGCTGCTCGTCGAGCAGCCGCCTCAGCGTGATGCCGCACCCGGCGCACCGCCCGTGCTGGATGAATATGCCGCACGGGTGAGCCGATTCGCTGATGACCATGACCTGGCCGCCGCACCAAGTACATACGACATCTCGAGCCGCATCCACCCGCCCACCGTAAGCGTTCATCACGGTGAACGCGACCGCCAGCGGACGGGATACGTGAGCACTCGCCATGCCGGTGTGACGAGATCCCGGTCGATCGAGCAGTCCTGGCCATGAACGACGTCGGGAATTCGCGAAAGGGCAGCTGGAATGCGTTCTGCACCGCGGGGGTGCACGACGCATGAGCGGGGCCCGGCGCGGGAATAGTGCCGGACGAATCACAGGAGCAGGACCGGCGCCACCACTGACACGGCAATAGCGCCACGAGCGCACGACGAAGAACTTCATGATGACCGCCACCGGCCACGAGGTCGCCGACACTCTGAATCGCGCGTTCGACGAGCCGTCCATGAGGATGGCGACCCTGCTCGCCGACATCATCCCGGCGCTCGCGGAGCTCGACCAGGAGGCGCCTCGACGCGACGCGCCAGGTGAACCAAGTTGTTGACCCCCGGTGTGCCGGACTCCGGTTTGAGGACGGGACTCTCGGTAAGGCGACGCGGTGTCTGAACGCTCGGCTGGATTCTCAGGCGGGGTAGGCGCGAGTCTCGGTGGCTTTCACCGCTGCCCATACCGGCTGGCCGAGGGCTAGGTGCAGGTGGGCGGCGGCGGCCGGGGTGATGTCGGCGGCTACCGGGATCGGGCCGGTGAGCTGGATGCGCAGGTTGTCGCCGTGGCGCTGGATGCCGGCGATGGTGGCGGGCCAGGTGTTACGGGGGCTGCCGTGTGGCTGCTCGGGGTGCAGGGCGACGGCGGCGGGCCGGAACGCGACGAAGGCGTCACCGTCGAGCCGGTCGGTGGTGGTGAGGGTGAAGCCGTCGTCGCCGAGGTGGACGGTGGTGCCGTCGGCGCGTCCGCGGTAGAGGTTGAGCCCGACGAGCTGGGCGACGTATTCGGTGCGGGGGCGGGCGGTGATGGTGGTGGCGTCGCCTTCCTGCACGACGCGGCCGTCCTCGATGATGACGAGCCGATCGGCCAGGACGAGGGCGTCGAGGGGGTCGTGGGTGACCAGCAGGGTGGCCCCGGGATGTTCGGTCAGGTGGCGTTGCAGTTCGGCGCGGGTCTCCAGACGGGTGCGGGCATCCAGCGCCGCGAGAGGTTCATCGAGTAGCAGCAGTTTGGGGTGCAGGGCGAGCGCGCGGGCCAGCGCGACCCGCTGGGCTTGACCGCCGGAGAGCTGGCGGGGTTTACGGCGTGCATGATCGGTGAGGCCGACCCGGGCGAGCCATTGTGCGGCCTGTGCGCGGGCGGTGCGCCGATCGACGCCGTGGCGGCGGGGACCGAACGCGACGTTGTCCAGCGCGCTCAGGTGCGGGAAGAGCAGGTAATCCTGGAAGACCACGCCGACCGGCCGATGCTCGGTGGGTATCCACACCCGGCGTTCGGGCCGGTCGAGATCGGCGCCGTCGAGGCTCACGTACCCAGCGGTGAGCGCTTCCAGGCCGGCCAGCGCGCGCAGGGCGGTGGTCTTGCCGGCCCCGTTCGGGCCGAGCAGCGCGACGACTTCACCGGCGGCGATGTGCAGGTCGATGTCGAGGCTGAAGGTGCCGCGGTCGACGACCAAGTGCGCGTCGAGGGTGCTGGTCATGTGCTGCCGATCCACCGGTCGCGCAGGGCGGCGAGGATCGCGACGGACACGACGAGCAGGATCAGGCTGAGCACGATGGCGGCGTCCAGGTCGTTTTCCAAAGCGAGGTAGACCGCCAGGGGCATGGTCTGGGTGGTGCCGGGATAGTTGCCGGCGAAGGTGATCGTGGCGCCGAACTCGCCGAGGGCGCGGGCCCAGCACAGCACCGCTCCGGCGGCGATGCCGGGCGCGACCAGCGGCAGCGTGACGTGGGTGAAGGTGGTCCACCGTCCGGCCCCGAGGGTGGCGGCGGCTTCCTCGTAGCGGGTGTCCGCGCCGCGTAGCGCCCCTTCGACGGCGATGATGAGGAACGGCATGGCGACGAATGCCTCGGCGACGACGACCCCGGTGGTGGTGAACGGCAGGGTGAAGCCGAAGGTGTCGTCGAGCCAGGAGCCGACGAGGCCGTTGCGGCCGAAGACCAGCAGCAGGGCCACCCCGCCGACCACCGGCGGCAGGACCAGGGGCACGGTGACCAGAGCGCGGACGAAACGGCGGCCGGTGAACTGCACGCGGGCCAGGAGCCAGGCCAGCGGTACTCCGAGGACCAGGCACAGCAGCGTCGCGAGGGTGGCGCATTGCAGCGACAGCCGCAGCGCGGTGAGCACTCCGGGTTCGGTGAGGCGCTGAGGCAGCGTGCTCCACGGTGCGCGGATCACGAGCCCGGCCAGCGGCAGGATAAGGAACAGCAGGCCGAGGGTGGCGGGCAGCAGCAGTGCGATCGGCACGCGTCGACCGGGGCGTCGACGCCGGGTCGGCGCGGCCGGTGGCCGCGCCGACCCGGGCAGGTCGAGATCAGTCACGGATTACGGCGCCTGGAAGCCGGCCTCGGTGAGCAACGACGTGGCCTTGTCCGACAGCACGTAGTCGACGAACGCCTGCGCGCCGGCCGCGTTGGGTGCCTTCTTCAGCACGATGATCGGGTAGTCGTTGATCGCTTGAGCGGATTCCGGGAACTCGACCGCGTCGACGTCGGCCGTCGCGGCTTTGGCGTCGGTTCGGTAGACCAGCGACGCGTCGACCTCGCCCAGCTTCACCTTGGACAGCGCACCCTTGACGTCCTGCTCGAGGGTGACCGGGGTGATCTTGACCTTGGCCGCGTCGATGGCCTTCTTCGCGGCGGCGCCACAGGGCACCTGCTCGGCGCAGAGCGCCACCTTCAGGCCGGGCTTGGTCAGGTCCGACAGGCCTTTGATGCCCTTCGGGTTGCCCTTGGCGACCGCGATGACCAGCTGGTTCTTGACGAACGTGGTGGCCGTGCCGGTGCCGTTGCCGGCGTCGGTGACCGTTGCCATGTTCTTCGGCGCCGCCGAGGCGAACACGTCGGCAGGTGCACCCTGGTTGATCTGGGTGGCCAGCGCCGAGCTGCCGGCGAAGTTGAAGATGACCTTCGTGCCGGGGTTGGCGGCCTCGAAGTCCTTGCCGATCTCGGTGAACGACTCGGTCAGCGACGCCGCGGCGAACACGGTGACGTTCCCGGTCACGGCGGCACTGCTGCCGCCCGCCGACGGCGGGCTGGGGGTGTCGGTGCTGTCATTGCCGCAGCCGCTGAGGCCCACCACGGCGACTGCCATGAGCCCGGCCAACGTCGTACGGATCCAACGTGATCTCACGAGCTGTTCCTCCCTTTATGGCCAACGGCCGGAGCGGATCGCTCCACCACGACCGTGGTTGATTTGATCACTGCAACGGCGACCGAGCCGACCTGAAGGTCGAGTTCCTCGACCGCTTCACGGCTCATCAGCGACACGATCCGGAACGGGCCGGCCTGCACGTCGACCTGCGCCATCACCGTGTCTTTCACGACCGCGGTGACGATGCCGCGCAGCCGGTTGCGCGCTGACGACACGTCGGAACGGTCCGGCTCGCTTCTCTGGGAGCGGACGAAGTCGGCCAGGTCCGGCCCGTCGATGACCCGGTGACCGTGCTCGTCGCGGGTCGCGGTCACCCGGCCGCCGTCGACCCAGCGCCGCATGGTGTCGGCGCTGACTCCCAGCAGCTCGGCCGCCTCACCGATCCGATAAACGGTCACGCAGCAAACTCTACCGGGTACGTATCTGCGAGCCTATGTCGCCGATCACCCCAGCATCCTCGGGGCTGGTGGCGTGTTCGGGACGGCAACTGCAAGATGGGAGCATGGACCGAGGCTGGGCAGGTTGGCAATCATTGACCGATGATCAACAGCGACGGTGGGCGACCGTGCTCGGCCACGTCACCGCCGCCCTTCCCGCTCACGCGGCTGCGGTCGTCGTCGACGGCAACGACACCGCCACGGTCCAGCTCGCTGACCTTCTGGCCGCCACGCTGCGGGAGCAGGGGCGGCTCTGTGCCCGGCTCACCGACGCCGCCTTGCTACGCGACGAAGACACTTGGCGCGCCGAGCGACTACCAGGCACCGTCGCCGATGGGCACCGCTGGCGTCACCGGCCACCCACCGGAGGCTGGGATGCCGTGGTGTGGGTCCGCACCCCGCCGTCCGGTGACCTCGGCAACGGCTACCGCGGTGACGACGCCGACATCGTGATCGACCTGCACGACCCGACGTGGCCGGTGATCCGCCACATCGACGGGCGGCTGGCCGCCCACGAACTCTGGTACCGCACCGAGTCGCAGGCGTTCTTCGCCGCCCGCGCCGCCACCTGGGACACCAAGTTCGGCGACGACCAGCCTGCGTACGCCCAAGCCGTCGCCCAGGCCCGCCTCCCGGCCGGGGCAACGACTCTCGACCTCGGCTGCGGCACCGGCCGCGCCCTGCCCGCTCTACGCGACGCGATCGGCCCGCAGGCCACCCTGCTCGGCGTAGACCTCACCCCGCAGATGCTCACCGCCGCCCGGCAGCGTGCCCGCCACTGCGGCGCCTTACTGCTGCTGGCCGACGCCCAGCGCTTGCCGCTGCCCGACGCCAGCATCGACGCGGTGTTCGCCGCCGGCCTCATCAACCATCTGCCTGACCTCGACAGCGGGCTGGCCGAACTCGCCCGCATCACCCGCACCGGGGGCTCACTGATCCTGTTTCACCCGTCCGGTCGCGCTGCCCTCGCCGCCCGCCACGGCCGGGCCCTGCGCCCCGACGAACCCCTCGCCGAACCCGTCCTGCGGGCCGGCGCCGCCCGCACCGGATGGGAACTCACCAGCTACGACGACGACGCACACCGCTTCCACGCGGTAGCGGTGCGCCGGTAGAACCAGCTGCTCGAGTCAGGCCGCCCCGAGTGCACCCCAGCAGAGATGCTTGGCGGTGGCGTAGGTCGCGGCCAGGCTGTTGCGTCGCCGACCTGGGCGGGTCACCTACTCAGGCAGGCGGTCACGGTGCGTCGCACCTTGGCGTGCCTCGGGGCATGGCGAAACGGCCGGTGCCCCGCGAGCACTCGACACCGCCGGTGACCCTTCACGTTCGCCTTACGGAAGCGGCAGCAGATCTACAGGACGACCGGTGACCCATCCGGGTTCGAGAACGGCCAGGGCGTCGGCGGTGGCGGCACCGCCGAGGCTCGCGGGCCGGCTCCCGGCGACGATCACCGCGTGATCGCCGGCCAGGGTGACCGGCACGAGCCGGGTGAACGGGTCGGTAACCCGCGCGTCGCCGGTCACCGGCAGCCGCACCGGCGCCGGTGGGATCCAGCCGGTGAGCGCCTGCAGCAGAGGCCGCAACAACGTGATGGAAGCGACCAGGCCGGCGAATGGGTTACCGGGGAGCCCGACGACCCACCGCCCGTCGGGTAGCGCGGCCAGGGTCTGCGGGCGGCCGGGCCGGCAGGCCACCTGATCGACGAGGTATCGGGCACCGAGCGTGGTGAGCACCCCGCGGAGATGATCGGCCGCCCCGGCTGACGAGGAGCCGGTCACCACCACCACGTCGACGCCCTGTCCGCGGACCTGGTCGGCGAGCAGGTCCGGGTCGTCATCCAGCAGCACCCGCCCGGCCACCGTTGCGCCGCAGGCTGCGATCAGCGCGGACAGCATCGGCCCGAACACGTCACGAACCTGCCCCGGCCCGGGCGTGCCAGCGGGCACCACTTCGTCCCCGGTGACCACCAGCCGGATACGCGGGCGGCGGCGCACCGCGACCCGGTCAGTACCGCACTCCGCGAGCAGGCCCGCCACGGCGGGAGTCACCAGCCGACCGGAAGCGAGCAACTCGTCACCGGCTTTCGCGTCTTCCCCGGCCCGCCGGATGTGCGGCTTGGCACCGAGGTCGGCATGCACGAACCCGCCGTCGCGGCGGACGTCCTCGTACGGGACCACCGCCATCGCGGCGCCCGGCACGACAGCCCCGGTCATGATCTCCACGGCTTCGCCGGCGCGTATCGCGCCCGCCCACGGTGGGCCGCCGGCGAGTACCTGGCCGATCAGCCGCCACGGCCCCGGCCCGGTGACGGCGTACCCGTCCATCGCCGCGGTGTCGAAGCGGGGCAGCGAGGTACCCGCGCATACCGGCGCCGCGAGGACCCGGCCGACTGCCGCCTCCAGGGCAACCTGCTCCCCGGCAAGTGGAACGGCTGCGGCCCGGGCGGTCTGCACCGCGGCTCGCCACGGCATCAGTGTCCGCTGGCGGGCGCCCGGCTCATCGCGAGCCAAGGTCACCGGCACGACGACGACCGCGATGACGATGGCGTACGGCGACCGTTGCCACTGAACGACTCGCTTTCTGCCGGGGGCCTCCACCGATGCGCTGGCACACAGGACGAGACCGTGGTGCGTCCGAAACGGAGATGAGCCATGCCGGCAAGCACACCTGAACCGCATCACGCCCGGATGCCGACGACGATTCCGGCTTGCGACGACAACCTCTCGTCCACCCGGCCAAGTATGTGAGCACGACGCCGGCCGCGCACCTTCAGCCAGCGACCGCGACCTCGTTCAGGCTTCCGGCAGGCCCGCGGCGTCGTCAGCGCTCACGTACACCCACGCCGATTCCCCGGACCCGAGCGGCGCCAGGAGCCGCCGGTAGTCGTCAACTTCGTAGTCGTCGGCCAGTAAGAGTTCAGCGTCGGTGACCTCGAACACCATGCCCTGCACATGGTCATCCGGATCGCCGGTGGCCTGCAGGATCGGGTGATGGGTCTGCCCGCTGACGGCGAGGACCTGCGGATCGGTGATCTCCAGCATCGACACCTGATAACCGAGCAGATCATCGTGGCGCCCCGACAACTCCCGGCCGAAGGTGGCCCGTTGCACGGCCGGGTCACGCAAAGTCCCATAAGAGAACAGCAAAGCCATGATCAAACCTTAGTGGGGGCGGCTGCGAGGCACGCGGGCGTTTATCGTCGGCCGGGGTGGCGGGCCTGCGCGTGGGGCAGTGGCGACTGCTGTCCCGGTCGGTGGAAACCCGACTGAGCGCTGCGGTTCACGGTCCTAGGTTTGTGGCCGACCGGAAAGGACACGGGATGGACACTGATGTCGACCGGGATGCCGGAGCGACCGGGCTGCCCGCGGTGGTGACCGCCGCCCACCGCAGGGCCGAGTCGGTGGGCTTCGGCTACTCACGTGAGCCGCTCACCGGCCGGTTACTCGCGACGTTGAGCGCGGCTGTGCGTCCCGGCGGCCGCGTCCTCGAACTGGGCACCGGCGCCGGGGTCGGGCTCGCCTGGATCGAGTACGGGCTGGGCGGCCGCAGCGACGTGCAGGTCATCTCCGTGGAATTCGACGAAGCACTCGCCGCCGCCGTGCGGCGCTCCGGTCTTCCCCCCGGATTCGACGTCCGCGTCGGCGACGCCGAAAAACTGCTGGCCGGCCTCGGCACGTTCGACCTGATCTTCGCCGACGCTCCCGCCGGCAAGTGGACCGGTCTGCATCTCACGATCGCCGCTCTCGCCGCCGCAGGTGTGCTGCTTGTCGATGACATGGACCCGGGCCGGTACACCGAACCGGACCACCGAGACACCGTGGACCGGATCCGCCGCACCCTCACCGAGCACCACGGCCTCGTGACCACTGAGTTGTCAGTTGGCAGCGGCCTCATCGTGGCAGTCGCACGATGAGCGACCCGCACCTGATCCCCCACCTCGACACCGCCGCGCTCGTCCTGATCGACGTGCAACACGACTTCCTGTCCGACAGCCCGTACGGCATCCCCGGCACCACCGAGGTGCTGCCCCGGCTGGCCCAGTTGTCGGCCGCGTTCCGGGCCGCCGGCAAACCGATCGTGCACGTCATCCGGCTCTACGAGCCCGACGGCAGCAACGCCGACCGGGTCCGCCGCACCCTCATCGCCGGCGGCGCCCACGTCGTCGCCCCGGGCACCCCCGGACGCGACATCCCACCGGAGCTGCTACCCGACACCGCTCCCGGCCTCGACGACGACGCCCTGCTGCGCGGCGACCCGCAGCAACTCGGCCCGGACGAGTTCGTGATCTACAAGCCACGCTGGGGCGCCTTCTACCGCACACCTCTGCACGAGCTCCTGACCAGCCACGGCATCGACACGATCGTGTTCGCCGGGTGCAACCTGCCGAACTGCCCGCGGGCCAGCCTGATCGAGGCCAGCGAACGCGACTACCGCCTGGTCCTCGCCACCGACGCCACCTCACGCACCTCCGAGCAAGGACTGGCCGAGGTCACCGGCATCGGCACCATCCTGATGACCACCGACGCCA
Source organism: Winogradskya humida (assembly GCF_016862215.1). Lineage (GTDB taxonomy): Bacteria > Actinomycetota > Actinomycetes > Mycobacteriales > Micromonosporaceae > Actinoplanes > Actinoplanes humidus. The sequence goes on along the minus strand of NZ_BOMN01000142.1, from coordinate 57,366 downwards.
TCAAAGAAGGACTACGCGCAGGGAAAACCAACCTATGACCGATTGGAGTCGTGCGCTTACTGTGTGACACTGAAGGGCCGTTGGTGCTTCGCGGGGGCTGGTGATCCCGACGGAGGTAGCACTCATGGATCAGCTCAGCCTGCCATCCGATGTCGACACCCACCACGGCGACGGCGCCGCGCCGAGATCTCCCGGCGCCGGCCGGGAGGTGCTGGACCACCTCGACGAGGCGATGCGAACGTTCATCAGCCGCCAGGAACTGCTGTTCGTGGCCACCAGCGACGCCTCCGGTAACTGCGACAATTCACTACGCGGCGGCCCGCAGGGTTTCGTGCAGGTCCTCGAACCGCACCGGGTGGCCTGGCCGGACTACCGCGGTAACGGGGTGATGGCGACCCTCGGCAACATCGTCGCCAATCCACACGTGGGTCTGCTGTTCGTCGATTTCACCGGCCAGCCTGCCGGTCTGCATGTGAACGGGACCGCCGAGATCCTCAACGACGCGACGTTCCGGGTCGCGTTCCCGGGCGTGCCGGTGGATCCGGCCCCAGGACGGCGCCCCCGGGTGTGGGTGGTCACCCACGTGGCAGAGGCGTACATGCGCTGCCCGAAGCACATCCCCCGGCTGATGCCAGCCCCGCGCAACCCACGCTGACGGCCGGCCGCTCTCTCCCAACGCCGACACGCACCCACGTGATCGGCGACCCATACAGGCGTAGTCCTTCGTCAGAGCCTGCTCCGGGTGGAAACGGCAGGCCTGGGCAAGGTGGGCCCGGCTAGCGTGGGGTCGTGGATGACGAGACGACGCGCGCCGAACGGCTGATCGATGCGCAGACCAAAGCGGTCGAGTTGTTCGACGAGATCGACCGGCGCGGCCTGATCGCCGCTGGTCGCGGCGAGCGGGCGGTCAGCGATCAGATCCGGGACCTGGCGAACGAGATGTTCGGGGTCGCTAAGTTCTGGCACAAGCGGATTGTGCGCGCCGGGCCGAACACGCTGCACCCGTACCGGGAGAACCCACCGGACCGGTTGATCACCGACGACGACATCGTGTTCTGCGACTTCGGGCCCCTGTTCGAGCAGTGGGAAGCGGACTTCGGGCGCACCTATGTGCTCGGCGACGACCCGGTCAAGCACCACCTGCGTGACGACCTGCCCACAGTGTTCGACGCCGGGCGCCGCTACTTCGACGCCCACCCCGAGATCACCGGCGAGCAACTGTTCGCTGAGGTCCGGCGGCTGACCGCGCAGGCCGGCTGGGAGTTCGGCGGCACGCACGCCGGGCACCTGGTCGGCGAGTTCCCGCACGAACGGATCAACGGCGACGAGATCGAGTACTACATCACCACCGGCAGCGACCAGCCGATGCGCCGCCACGACCGGGCCGGCCGGCAGTGCCATTGGATCCTCGAGATCCATCTCGTTGACCGCGAGCGCGGCTTCGGCGGCTTCCACGAGGAACTCCTCGACCTTCGCCCATGACCATAGGATCGATGGACATCGACCCGCCTCGAATGGAGTTGCCGTGCCCCGGACCATGATCCGCCGCCTGACCGGCCTTGCCGTCTCGATCACCGCGCTGATCGCCGTCAGCGGCGCAGCCGCCGGGGCGGCAGCACCCACCACGCCGGTACAGGCTCCGACCGCGGTCGGGCACCGGATCACCACTCAGGTCAACGGGGCGGTGCAGGATCGGCTGCGGCTCAGCAACGCGCAACTGGCGGCGCTGCCTCAGCAAACGATCACGGTGACGTTCCAGAGCGGCTCGGGTGCGCAGACCCACACCTACACCGGCCCGCTGCTGTTCGACGTGCTGAACCTGGCGCGGCCGAGTTTCGACCCGGCCGTCAAGAACGACAAGCTGCGCTACGCCGTCACCGCGACCGGCAGCGACGGCTACCAGGCCCTGGTTGCCTGGGCCGAGTTCGACCCCGACTTCGGCGCCAAGACCGTCCTGGTCGCGCTCACCGAGGACGGCCAGCCGACCGCCGACGGACGCCCCCGGCTCGTGGTGCCCGGCGACATCAAGGGCGGCCGGTACGTCTCCGGCCTCGTGCGCCTGCACCTGGCCCGCTGATCCGGAACGCAGTGACCGACGCCGACTCCTGGTACGCGATGCCAGGCCTGGCCGGCCGCACGGTCCGGCTGGAACCACTCACCGTCGAGCACGCCGCCGGCTACCTCGCCGCGACCGGAACTCCGCAGCAGAGCGCCGAGATCTTCCGGTGGCAGAGCCCGCCCGGCGGCGCCCTGAGCGTGCCCGTCACCGTCGACGACGCCGCAGCTCACATTGCGGCGGCGCTCGGTGCGCGGGCCCAAGGATCCCGGCTCCCGTACGCGCAGATCGACGCCGCCACGGGAGAGTTCGCGGGCACGACCTCGCTCGCCGACCCGGATCCCCGGCAGCGAAGTCTGGTCATCGGCTACACCTGGCTCGGCCGACGGTGGTGGCGCAGCGGCGTCAACACTGAAGCCAAACTCCTCATGATGACCTACGCCTTCGAGACACTCGGCGCGGTCCGCGTCGCCTGGGTCACCGACATCCTCAACCTCCGGGCCCAGGCCGCAATCGAACGGCTGGGCGCGGCACGCGAGGGCGTTCTCCGCAAGCACCGCCGCCGCGCCGACGGGTCGTGGCGCGACACCGTGCTGTACGCGATGGTCGACGACGACTGGACGGCGGCGAAAGCCGCACTCGGCGAACGGCTCCGGCCTTGACCTGCACCCCGGGGTGCGGGTTTAGGGTCGCGCCATGATCACATCAGCGGGCGGCGACGTCGACTACGACAGCACCGGCGACGGGTACGCGCTGCAGCGGCGCCCCGATCCACGCATCGCGGCGATGATCCACACGGCGCTGGGTGAGTCCCGGACCGTGCTCAACGTCGGGGCCGGCGCCGGCTCGTACGAACCCGCCGACCGGTACGTCGTCGCGGTCGAACCGTCTGCCCGGATGCGCGCCCAACGCCCCGCGACCGCGGTCCCCGCCCTCGACGCCACCGCCGAGCACCTGCCGTTCGACGACGACAGCTTCGACGCGGTCATGGCCACCGTCACCGTCCACCAGTGGCCCGACCCGGCTCGCGGCCTGGCAGAGTTGCGCCGGGTCGCCCGCGGCCCGGTGGTGGTACTGACCTTCGACGGCGACGCCCTCGACCGGCTCTGGCTGGCCGAGTACGCCCCGGAACTCATCGCCGCGGAACGCCGCCGCTACCCCTCGATCGACGCCATCGCATCCGCGATCGGCTCCCGCGTCGAGGCAATCGAAGTACCGATCCCGATCGACTGCGTCGACGGCTTCACCGAGGCCTACTACGCCCGCCCCGAACGCTTCCTCGACCCGCAGGTCCGGGCAGCGCAATCCGCCTGGGGTTTCATCGACGACGCCGCCACCGCCCAGGCCGTCGAACGGCTGCGCGCCGATCTCGACTCCGGCGCCTGGGAGACCCGCCACGGCCACCTACGCACCCAGCCGCAATTCACCGGATCGCTACGACTGATTGTGGGCCGACCATGACCGACCTTCGGCAATACCTGCGCGGCCTGCCCGTCTTCGCCGGCGAGCTACCCGCCTTCGACCCGGCCCAAGCACCGCAACAGCCCGACACCCTGTTCGTCGACTGGCTCACCACGGCGGTCGACGCGGGCGTACGGGAACCACACGCCATGACCTTGTCCACCGTCGACGCTGACGGCAGACCGTCCGCGAGGGTCCTCATCCTCAAGAACATCGACGACCACGGCTGGCAATTCGCCGTGCACGCGGCCAGCCCGAAAGGCCAGGACCTGACCCGGAACCCCGCCGCCGCCCTGACCTTCTACTGGCCGGCACTGGCCCGCCAGGTCCGGGTCCAAGGCCCTGTGCGCCCGGAGCCGGCCGAACGCAGCGCAGCAGACTTCCTCGCCCGCCCCACCGGCTCCCGCGCCGAAGCCTCCATCGGCCGGCAAAGCCAACCCCTGGCCGATCGCCACACCCTGGACCTCGCCGTCAGGCAAGCCCGCGAACGGATCACCGACGCCCCGAACTTCGTCGACCCAAACTGGACGCTCTACACACTGACCGCCAACACGGTCGAGTTCTGGCAAGGCGACAAAGAACGAAAACACACCAGACTTCGATACGCCCACAGCGCGGATGGATGGGTTCGCGAGTTGCTCTGGCCATGACGAATCTTTACATGACTCTCCCGGAGAACCTCGACGACCAGCAGGCCACCGAACGCGATGGGGAAGCCGCTATTTTGCCCGTTGGCTGTCCAGATTGATGACCTTTCCGGAGTGGCTGTCCAGGTGTTCCCGTAACGCCTGGTTGTCGTGGTGCAGCGCTGCGATCACGGTTGCGGCGGCATGGAGTTTGCGGCGAAGTGCGGCACACTCCTCGGTCTTGTCCCTCAGTCTCTTCCGGAGTGAATCGATGTCGGTGTCGCGGCGGGCCTCGCCTTCAGTTCGCCGGCCGTGTTCGGCGACGTACTGGTCCCATTCGGCTCGGATGTCGGTGGCGCGGTTCATGGTGGCCCTACTGATGCCTGCCTCCTTGTAGAGGTTCTCCTTGGTGAACGCCCCGTCGGTGCGTAGCGGATTGCCTGCTTTCAGGCGATCCATTGCCTCCCGCAGCGCCTGCCGCGCAGCTTCGGACACATTCATCGCCTGGTCACTTCTCCTGGTCTTCGCCTTGGTCGCTGGTGCCGCTGTCGGCTCGATCGATGACGGCTTGGACGTCATCGATCTGCCTCTGGATGAGCGCCCGGCGGGCCGGCGGTAGTTTGCGCGCCTCGGCGAGTTTGAGCAGGCTACGCTTCTCGGCCGTCCAGATCGGGACATGCTCGACACCGATGACGCTGTTCGCGCACCGGCCGGGCTGGCAACGATCGATCAAAGGACCCTGGTGCCCTGGTGGGATTTCGACGTGCCCGTCGAGACATTTTGCGGCGACGGGATTGCTGGGGTCCGCGGCGCAGTGGTTCAGTTTTCCGAACCGGATGAAGATTCGCGCCTTGCGGAGCAGGTCATATTCGACCCGGGCATCGCCTTGGCGCGCCTGGCCGGTGGCAACCATCTGCTGCGCGCTTTGCCTGACCGCGTCGAACATCGCAGCGATCTTGCCGGCGGCCGGGCCGAAGCCGACGGTCTTGCCTGAATGATGCTCGTCGTACAACTCGCGCAGGGTAACGAACCGGGCTTGGTCCACTGCGGTGTCCAGCAGTTTGTCCCACTGGACGTCGGACGCTGCGTAGCCCTCTGTGACGCGGTTGGCGAGCAGGCGGGTCGTGACGTGCTTGAGTTGCATGCCTAAGGCGATCTCCGCGCCGGGCTCGGTGGCAGTCAGCATCGCCATCGTCTTGCGCAGCATGTGCGGTCGCACCGTACCTGCGGGAATGTGCAGACCGTGGTCAGCCGTCGCGGCGTTGACCTGCCGGATGAAGCTGCGAACGATGTCGGGACTCTTGAACTCCGAGCCGTGTTTCGAGTCACTGGAGGTGAAGATCAGCTCAGGGTGGCCCGACAAGGCTTCGGCAACAGCGATCGCTTCGGCGACCGGCTCGATGATCCACCACGCTTCCCGCGGGCGGTTGGGGTCGTGCTTGCGTTTGATCGACGTGAGCGCGGGGGCTCCGTAGTGCTCGCCGACGGAGCCTCGAACGATCTCTCGGATCTCGGAGTCGCGCATCATGCTGAGCGCTGCCACGAACACGTAAGAGGCACCCCTCAGTGCGATGCACTCACTGTCGGTGGTGCGAGGACACAAGCCCGGGTGCCAGGGGCGTTGGCCGCCGTCGGGCCCGGCGACGACGGCGTGCTCGGCGATCAACCCTCCGCTGATACCCCTGCCGGCATCAACCGCCGCCCGCGCCGCGGCCTCGAACCTCCGCCGGATAGGCGAAGAACGACGCATCTTCTTGGGCCCGTACTCAGGGTGAACGCCGATCAGCGCGGACAGCAGACTCCAGTTGATCATTCCCGGAGTGCCGGTCGGAGAGCGGGACGAGTGCACGGGTATCCGATTGTCTGGGTCTGCCAGGTAGATCTCCAGGCGCTCGTCGATCGGCTCCCAGTCCCGCAGGCTCTCGACCAGGAGCCGACGGTAGCGGTCGCGGGCCGCGAGGATGTCCGGGGCGAAGTCGTGGACGTATGCCCAGGCAGCGCGGATCAGGGCGAACCATGTCTCCGGGGCGATGTTTGCGGTGGCGAGTTCGTCGCCGCTGCGGTTCCTGGCCGACTGCGCGGCGGTCTTGCCGGGCCACGGATCGCTGGTGATCCCGCCGCCGGTCAGCAAGGGGCTGAACTGATGCAGCCCACGAACCGTGACCACGTAGGCAGCGAGGCTGCCTGGTGTTAGGTCGGCTGCCCGCCCGTCGATGAACGCGGTCAGGTCGCTCGTCTGCCACTGTCCCAGGAAGGCCGGCAAGGCCCGTTCTTTCGCCCATCGGGCAAGGGCGGCAAGCCGATACATGCCTGCGTTCACCGTGGTGACTGCGGCGGGCCGGGTGCCCAGGTAGAGCCCGGCACGCAGAACGGCAGGGTGCTGCGGGTTGAGCATCGCCATCGCGATCTCGCGGGCCCGCAGGTTCCAGACGGAATCTTCCAACCCCGAGAAGGACACCCGCCAGGCCGAACGAGGCTTGTTCGCAGGCTTCACGACGGCGTGCATCGGCCATTCGACGGTATCGCCGAAGCGAGGAACCGCCGCACCGCTGATCAGGGACTGAGATTGCAGGACCGGCTCGTCGGTGGCGAACACCGATTTACTCGGCGAGACCGCCCAGGTGGCGTGCTGGGTCATTGATCGAACTCCGCATGGGCGGCGAGGGGCAGTTGCAGCGTCAACCCCTGGTCCTTGATCTGGCGTCGGGCGAGAGCGATCTCGTTGTCCTTGCGTGCATCGAGCACGGCTTTGAGGTTGGCGTGGCCCTGCCCCCACAGCGTGTGGAAGTGCTGCGGCGACAGCCGCAGCCGTAGGCGCTCCAGGTACTGGGCGAACAGCAGCAGCTGCGGCAGGTTGGACGGCAGGATGAACGCGTGGGTGCATTCAAGGCACCGCAACGGAGCGACCGCGCACAACTCGCCAGCCTTGCTGTACGGCGAGTCGAAGGGGTCACGGCAACTGGTCACTCCCATGTCCAACTGACCTGTGATGATCTGCTGCGCCTGGTCCAGGGAGATACCAAGCGCCGCTTGCGCGGCCGGGTCGTCCAGGCCGGCGACAGCCTCATCATCCACGACCACAGGGCCATGTAAAGCGGTGTTCAGCCACCGGTGCTGAGCACGGTTCACCACGCTGCCGGAGATGACGTGCAGGGTCGTGCCATGCGCGTAGTGGCCCATGAACGTCTGGTAGGTGTGGTCGTCGGCGATGTCGGCAACGACTCCGCGCCGAGCGATCGCCTTCTCCACCTTGACTGACTTGCGCATCCGCCGGATATCCACCGGCTGGGAGACGCTGAGCCCGCGCCCGGCGACCCACCGGCCGAACGACGAGGACGACGAGGAGTTGGACGCGAACGGCGCGACGGTGAACTTGCCGTCGATCGTGACCGATCCGCTCAGGAACACCGATCCCGAGGCGGTGTCTGCGAGGGCTGCCCGGGCCTTCTCGGTGGCCGCCAGCAAGCGTCGCAACAGTTCAGGAGCGTTCAACGATCCCTTCGCCGGATGTGAAGCCGGCCCGGGTCCGTCGAACTGGCGGTGCCGAACCCATCCGGCGCGCCGCTTGTCCATCGTCAGGCGCACGCCCGAGGGGGTGAACTCCACATCCCCGACCCGCACACCGGTGAGTTCCTCCGGAGCGTGACCCGTTGCCGCTACCAGCAGCAGCCGGAACGCCTGCAGATCCTCACGCCGCGGATAGAGCAAGGCAGCCAGAGCCACCATGAGTTGAAAGCGGAACATACGGCCGCTCGGCCGGCCACCACCCCTTCTAACGATCTCAATGAGCACGGGCGGGGCCTCGTTGAGCCTGGGCAGCCAGGGCCGGATCTCCTGGAAGGACGTCGTGCCGTTGTCCAGTGCCCATAAGAGATTGGCCGGGTCGAACCAGCCATGATCCGCCGGGTGACCCTGGGCAGAGGCGATCAGGGCGCGGCCACGGCCAAGCCGCCCCTCCATCACGCGGACCTGCTCCCATGCGAGTCGAATCAGTGCCTGCTTCTCCTGCCTGGTGAACTCATCAAGTTCGTCGGTCCGGCCGAACGGAACGGGTATCGGGCTTGAGACCAGCCGCTGCACTGATGAAGCGACGGGCGCGTCATCGCGTTCGGCGCGAAACCGGATCAGTGTCCGCAGCACGTTGCAGTAGTTCGCCGGGCTCGTCGATCCCTCGGCGAACTCGGTGATCAGCGACCGACTCCACTGGTGGATCAACCCCGCCAGCTCAGCAGTGTCCTTGGCCAACGACAACGCCGAGGCGTCGTCACTGTGCAGGTCGGCATAGGCGGTAAAGCGTCGTAGGGTGTTCCGGTAGGTGACCACGGACGGCGTCGACAAACGGGTCAGCTCCGCGTAGGCGACCCACTCGTCGGCGAGTTCCGCCGCCAACGTCATACATCGATACCGGCTCGGATCGAACACCACCGGCGAGCGCCTTCCGTTCTCCCGGACCACCTGCCGCATCCCGATACGGGTAAGCCGGCCGCCGAGTTCCCGAGGTGCAGCGGCGGGAACCGCGTATTCACCCCGCCGAGGCATCGAGCGCCGCCTTCCAGTCCTCCGCCAACGCGTGCAGGCCGATCGCGGCGTACGTTGCGCCGTCGTGCTCCGACCACTGCGCGAACGCGGCGTCGATGTAAGTCCGGGGATCCTCCAGGTACCGCAGGTAGGCGTAAGTGCTGGCTGGCCGCTTATGACCCAACCGGCGCTGCACAGTCAGCACCGGATGAACGGAAATATGCTCCGCCGGCGTCGGCATCCCGCGCTCCCGGTTGTCATCGATCTCCTGTTGCACACGCCGACGCTGCAAGAACCGCAGCAGCTGCAGTGCAAACGTGTGGCGAGCGTCGTGGAAGCGCCAAGGGTGCGCCGGCAGCACAGGAGTTCCCGGAGCGGCTGCGTGCAGCAACATCCGCCGCCAGGCGTCCTTCCGGATCCGGTCCCACGACGAAGGCCCCAACATCAGCCCGCCGTGACCAATGAACACCGCCAGTGGCTCCAACCCGCGCTCAGTCTCGCGAACGGTGATCCGACGCAACTGCGGACTCATTGCCGACATCACGAACGACCGGCGACGGCCTTCCAAGATTCCCGAAAGCCGGCGCTGCCCGGCGTCCATCGCGGTCACCACGAACAGCTCCTCGCGGCGTCGCGCCAGCGACTCGGCCGAGGCAGCCGCGAACTCCCCACGTTCCAGCAGCAGGTAGTGCGCCACCATTTCACGAGCCGTCACCGGCACATAGACATCGCGGCGAAGCCCGAACTTCGCGCACTTCTGCAACTCGAACTCCACCGGTTCTCCCGGCCTGTGCCCCTGCTGCAACTCCGGGAGCAACAGCGTCGACCACTCCTGCAACCGCATCCCCGTCAGCAACGCCAGCTCCAAGCCGGCCCGGCCGCGATGCGGAGCCCGGCCGCGGAAGGCTTCGCTCACCTCGCCGTCAGGGCGTTGCCCGCCGAACCCCACATCCCGGAAGTACAGATACTGCTCGAGCGTCATGTGACGGACCTTCATTTCCCGCTGCCTGCCGGTCTGCAGCGAGTTCGCGGCTTCACGCCGAGCTGGCTTCGGTCGTGGGAATGGGACCCGGATGGGCGCTTGTGTTGGGCCCAGGGATCGGCGTTTCGGCATGATCAATGTGCGAGAGTTTGGGTCCCATCCTGCAGACGTCGGCGGGTGAGCGCGAGCATGTCGATCAGCCAGCCGGGGCCGCCGGTGATGTCCCGAGCGCGGAGAAGAGCATCGACTTCGCGGTGGCCGATCGGCCCGGCGTGAGCGAAGTAGTCCTCGCAGATCTCGAGCAGTAGCGGTAACAGATCGTCGGGCTCTTCGGGCTGCACTCCTGTCCTCCTGGATCACTCAGCGTGGACGCCGGGGGTCAGGCGCGCGGTCGTGCCGGTTGCTCGGTGCGGGCGCGTGTCTGCGCGAGGCGGTAGGAGTCGGTGCCGGTTTCGATGATGTTGCCGCCGAAGGTGAGCCGGTCCACGATCGCGGCGCAGAGCCGCGGGTCGGTGAACGTCTTGGTCCAGCCCGAGAAGGCTTCGTTGGAGGCGATCGCGACGGAGGCTTTCTCCTCGCGCTCGGTGAGGACTTGGAACAGCAGTTCAGCGCCGCGTTTGTCGAGTTCCATGTAGCCCAGCTCGTCGATGCAGAGCAGATCGACGCGGCCGTAGCGGGCGATGGTCTTGGCGAGAACCTTCTCGTCGGCGGCTTCGACGAGCTCGTTGACCAGCTTGGTGGCCAGGACGTAGCGGACGCGGAAGCCGGCCATGGCGGCCTCGGTGCCTAGCGCGATGAGCAGGTGGCTCTTGCCGGTGCCGGAGTCGCCGATCAGGCAGAGCGGGAGCCCTTTGCGGACCCAGTCGCATTTGGCGAGGTTGTGAACGACCGCGGGATCGACATACGGGTTGGCGTCGAAGTCGAAGACGCGCAAGCTCTTATCCCGGGGAAACGCCGCCGCTTTGATCCGGCGTTCGGAGCGGCGCCGGGCCCGATCGTCGCATTCGGCCATGAGTAGTTCGGCCAGGAAACCGCGGTAGGTCTGCTGGTCGCGGGCGGCGGCCTCGGCGAGGTCACCGAACTGGCTGCGGATGGTGGGCAGGCGCAGCAGCCGGCAGGCGGAGTCGATCGCGGCGTCGGCGGCTTGTTCAGTGAGGCCTCTGTGGCGGGTCATGGCCGGTTCCCTTCTGCAGTGCGCGGGGGCAGGCGGAGCAACTGGTCGTAGGCGGTGACGGTGGGCAGCGGCCGGGTGTCGGCCGGCAGCTGCGCGAGGCGCCGTTCGGTCAGTGAGATGACGTTGCTGACCGGCCAGACCTGCCGGTCGACGGGATGCCGGTGGTCGTCGGTCTCGGCGAACTTGCGGGCCTGCAACGCGACAGCGTCCGCGGTGAGTGCCCCGGCCTGTAGCGCTGTGGCCAGCCCGGCAACGACGTGCTCGTGGGACATGTGCCGGTGCAGCAGCAGAACTTCGACCAGGGCGCGGGTGCCGGTAGCGTCGCCGTGAGTCTTGCGGACGGCTTCCCACCAGGCGTCGTGGACCGGGGTGAACCGGCCGGCGGAGCGGGCCTGCTCGAGCGCGGTCGAGCCGGGCAGCGCACCCGGTTTGCGCAGCAGGGCCTCCAGGTAGTGGTCCAGGTCGAGGCGGGTGCGGCCTTTGGCCATCAACCGTTCGTGCCGGGCAACTTCGGTGCGGTCGTCGTAGACGACGAGGTGGGAGGCGTGCAGGTGGACGCGGACGTGCCGGCCGACCAGCCGGACCGGCACCGAGTAGCGGTTCGTGCGGACGGTGACCTGGCTGTAGCGATCGACCCGCGGCCCGAGCCACGTGCCGGTCTCGAACGGCTCGCCTGGCAGCGGCACCAGCAGCGGCTGCTCTATCGCGAACATCTCCCCGATCGTCTGGGCCCGGGAGCCGATGCGCCTGGCTTCGTCGGCCGCGTCCCAGGCGTCGACCATGGCGTTGAGCTGCTCGAACGAGTCGACTTCGGGAACGGGGACCAGGTGATTACGCCGGAACCAGCCGATCTGCCCCTCGACCCCGCCTTTCTCGTGAGCGCCTTGCAATCCCGGTTGGCAGTAGAAAGCATCGACTGAGAAATGCGATCGGAACGCCGTCCACCGGATCGTTTCGACCCGCTGCCGGGAGAACCCGAGGACCTGCGCGACCGCGGCCCGCAAGTTGTCATAGCGGATCTTGCCGGTGGGAACACCGTCGAGCGCGGTGAACGCGTGGGCATGGCCTTCGAGGAACGCCTCGGTCCCGCCGGACGCGAAGATCCGGTGGACGGCCTTGCCGCTAAACGACAACCGGAGTGCGAACAGCATGCATGTCACCGGCTCACCGCGCAGGTTGATCGTGACCTCGCCGAAGTCGACCTCCGCTTCCTCGCCCGGGCGATGCGTCTGCGGGAAGAACACGTTGACCGGTCCGCGGCCGGCCTCGACCCGGATCTGCGGCTTGCGGTCGGCGACGTAGCGGCGCACCACCGAGTAGGACACGCCCTGCATGTCGTGCTCGGCCAGCAACCGGTCGTAGATCCGGGTAGCCGTGTGCCGCTGCTTGCGGGGGGGCGTCCAGATCTGCGCGCAAGATGGCGTCGATGATCGGCTTGAAGCCGTCCAGCTTCGAGGCCCGAGGCGGCATCGCCTTGCGCGGCTGGGGCCACGCCGACGCCAGAGCAGCACGGACCGTGCGGCGGCTCACCTGATATTTGCCGGCCATCGCCCGCACCGACATCCCCGCACGGGAGTCGCGGCGGATCGCCGCGAACAGGTCAACCTTCGACATCAACGGCATCGGCAAGACTCCCGTCCAGACCCGCTGATGCTCCCACCGCTCTCGGTGGGTCCGAAACTCGTGAACATCGAAACCACCCGATCGAGGTGGGTCCTGAAATCGCGACCAAACCGCAGGCCAACACCCTGAACCCGAGCCTGAGAGCGAACGTTCATCGTGGCTGTCGCGGACGTTCTTGTCGGATGGTCATGCCACAATCCGCCCATGATTCAGATCGTCATGGGGGCGTTGATCTGCGAAGGTCAGATCCTGCTCGTCCACCGAAGTCCGAACCGTCCTGTGTACCCGGACGTGTGGGGCCTGGGCGGCGGGCACATGGAGCCGGGCGAGACAGAACTGGCTGCGCTTGCCAGGGAGCTGGACGAGGAACTGGGCGTGCAGATCGAGCCGGGCTCGGTGATCCATCTGTGCCGGCTGCAGGTGGGCCGCGGAGAGGAATCCGTGCACTTCAGCGCCTGGATTGTCAAGGAGTGGCAGGGGACACCGACAAATGCCGCCCCCGAAGAACACGACGAGATCCGCTGGTTCCGGCCAGAGGAGCTGCCTCCGCTCACCCACGAACCCGTACGTACGGCGGTAATAGAAGCGATGCGGGGTGCCCTCGCCTGAACTACACGACCAGGGCGGGTCCCGAACTCACGCCCAACGAAACCCGCGGGCCGCCACCGGGACCCAAACTCCCGCCCAAACGGGACCGCTAATTGTGCTCAGAACCACGCCGAGCACCCCGACGCGTCATCCGGAACGGCCGGCGACGGACCAAACCTTGATCGAGCAGATACCCATACAAGGCGTTGATCACCGTCGCTTCGCGGTCCCACGTCACCTCGTCGATGGGCTTGTCTTGCAACTCCGTCCGCGACCGGCGGTAGGCGACCAAGTCGCTCTCCGTCGCCGAAAGCAAGTCCGCGCCGCGGCCGTCGAGGAACGCGATGAGCCGGCGCACGATGTACGCATACACCCGCAAAGTTGTCGCCTGCTTGCCGTCGTAGGCCAACACCCGGAACCAGCCGGACACGGGCTCGACCGGCTGCATCGCCTCATCAACCAGGATCGGCATGCCATCCGGCAGCGATCGGTAGTCCAACGTCGAACGGACGTCAAACCCCTCCGGCCCCGGCCAGAGACCGCGCGACCGCCGGTCCACATAAAAGATCTCCACCCATACCTCCGGCAGACTTGATAACAGAAGGCTGCGCGCAGATGACCTGGAGGTGAGACATTCCCAGACTACGGAGAGAACGAGCGAAGCGGCACGAGTTCCGGCGCCGTTTCCTCACCGGCACCGCGGTGAGCTGGCTGGTCTACCTCAACGCGCCAACCTCGGCGCTGGCCGCGGTCATTGACCTCGCCTCCGCGATCGTGGACCCTCCTGACCGCATCGCTGGCCTTGCCGAGCAGGCCGAGTCCGGGAACGGTGCATCGGTCCGCGCCTACCTGCACGACCTGCCCCACGGCTACGCCATGCCCATCACCCGTGTGCGTGAATACCCCGTCATGCCCCTGCACGTCCTGCGTCAGCAGATCCCTAACCTGTCGCAACCGCGCGGGTACACCGTCATCGACGCCGGTTCGCCGCTGGCGGCGATTTATGACGGCTTCACCGCCGGATCGCCACAGCGGGAGATGACCATCGTGCACAGCGGCGCGGGCGGCGTCACGTATGACTGACCGCGCCGAACGGTGCCCCGTCCGCTCGCCCGCACGATAGTCCCGCCGATGCCGGGGTCGCCGGCCCGCTTCGAGGATTTCGCCCTGCCCTGGAGCGCCAAACCGGCCAACAGCGACATGGCCGCTCTCACCGAAACCTTCGATCACGGTCCTGAGCTTCACACCGCTCAAGTCCTCGTCCGCGAGTCTGCTACAGAGGTTGAAAGGCTGAGGTCTGCCTCATTGCGGTAGTTCGGGGTCGAGGGTCATTTCGGTGCTGGCGAAGAAGCCGGCGAGGAGATCGGACTGCTGCTGGCAGGCGCGTAACCGGCGTCTGACCAGGTCGGCGAGGTGGTCGATGCCGCGGGCGGCGATGTTCGTCAGGCCGCGTTTCATCCAGGACCAGACGCCCTCGGTCGGGTTGAGGTCCGGGGCGTAAGCGGGAAGCCGGATCACCGTCAGCCAGCACCGGGCGGCGATCAGCGCCTGCATACGGCGGCTGACGTGGGTGTTGAGGTTGTCCCAGATCAGCACGATCGGCGCCTGCAAACGTTGGTGGGCCTGGTCGAGTAAAGCGATGTAGTCGTCCTCGCTGAAGCTACCGCGTTCGTCTTTGCGGCCGCGGTGCAAGCGGGTGCGCCACATCAGCCGGCCGCGTTCACCGGGCTTGAGACAGACCAGGCCGGCGATCGAGATCCGGCCGGAGCCTTTACCCGACACCGAGATCACCGGCGTGCGGCCACGGCGGGCCCAGGTCTTGCTCACCGGCGGGCGCAGGACCTGACCGGCCTCGTCCTGGAAGCAGATCCACGCACCCTGGGCTGCGGCTAACCTCTTACCGACGGCCACCGCCGACGGTGCCAGGAAGCGATCGCCTCGGGATCGCGTTCGATCGCCCGACGGGTCGGGACCTGTTGGCTGTAACCGATGCGGTGCAGCAGATACGACACTCCGCGCAGCGTGTACGAGACGCCGAAGCAGCGTTCGGTCACCTCGGCGACCCGAGCGAGGGTCCAGCGTGCGTCGACCCAGCCCTGCGCGACGGGTCCTTCATCGAGCACCTCGGCAAGCTGTTTGAGCTGGTCATCGGAGAGTTTGCAGTCCGAACCGCCCGGCCCGGACGACGCTAGGGCCTGGGCTCCGCCAGCAGCCCACCGACGCCGCCACTCACGGACAGACTTCTCAGAAACCCGCAGCTCAGATGCAATCTGCGCGGTCGTTTCCAATGCCTCGAACATGGTCGCGGCCTGGATCCTGACCTTCTCACGCCGGATCCGGGCTGCCGCGTTCATGCCACCACCAGCCGGATACCTCATACCTCTGGCCTACCGAATCCATCGACGTAGGTCACGTAGACACGCCGACGACCGTCAGCCTTTCAACCTCTGTAGCAAGATCACCGCGCGGTGCGACGGAATTCACACGCGAGGTTCGGAGTGCCCGACATGTCGGTAGTCAATTGACGACGTTGCGGATTTCGTCGATGCGTCCGCGCCAGGAACGGGCCAAGCTGACCTGATCTTCGTGTTCGGATCAACTCTGCCTGACGCCGTGTTGCCGGCGGCGGATGCATTTCGATCGGGGCTGGCACCGCTGATCGCTCTGACGGGAGGTCCCAACCGCCGTGAACCTGCTCATGTCGAAAGTGATGTGCACGCCCAGCTGCTCCGATCGCTGGGAATCGCACCAGGTCAGATGATTGTCGAACGGCGTTCGCGTACCTCTGTGGAGAATGTGGCCTTCGCTCGTCCGCTTATCGAAGAGCGCCTCAGTTCGGTACGGACGGTGGTCGCCGTGGTGTTCCCTGTCAAGTGTTTCTGTTCAAGATCTTGTCGGCGCAGGAAGCTGAAGTTCGCAGTGCAGGTCCACGTACGCCGACGAGTGCGAAGGGGCCGTCGACGTCCGCGCGCTCCGCAGCGAGCTGACGGCCGAGCCGACGCTGGCAAACAGAAACCATCGGCTACACGAAGTGACTTTCTCCGGCTCCTGGCGGGGTCCGGATCTGCCGAGATGAGGACACGCGAGTCAGTAGCTATTCGCCGATTGCCGCCACAACAAGGGGTAAATGCGTGCAACCGCGTAAATTTCGCAGAAGTCTCATAGGGTTTGCGAAGGAACGTGCCCCGGGGCTTCAGGCTTGGGCATTCCATGAGAGTCAAGGAACGCGTAATACCTCTGGCGAACCATTTCCTCTGCCTCGTTCCAGTCATTGGCTCTAAGCTTTGGAGGTGGACTCATATTCCTGTTAGTGGAGTTGGTGAAGGCTATGACCTCCTTATCCGCGTCTTGAAGGCATCTAATATTTGCTTCGGTGTCCTCGATGTAAATATCAGCGTCGACAAGATCTTTATCGCGCATGAAGCACAAGTCCCAGTAGGGAATCGCATGATGGTCAAGCCATCTAACCGTTTGACTGACGGCGGTTTCGTGGAAGTGTCTTATGAAAAGCCGATGGGTGATGATCCTAATTCGCACCCCTTCGCTGCCTAGTCTACGTATTGACTGGGCAGCACCCTTGATTGGATCCATCGAACTAAAAAGTTCACGTTGCGTTACGGCGAACCTGTGAACTCTGGAATACTCGTCCGGCAGGGTTCCCCATTCGGGCAGGCCATAGCTGACCTCTTTCGTCAGAGCCTCCTGGGGTACACCCTTCCAGTCCGAGTACACCTCTCGCATTTTCTTGTAGAAATCCGCGCATACTCCGTCAAGGTCCACCCCGAAGACAAACTGCTTTTCTTTCATTCGTGAGCCCTCCTGGTTGGCAGCCCAGACAGAATCCCGCATCTTCGACGAGCATGTAAGAAAACGACCGCATGGGGGCTGACTGGCTAACAGATTCGGGCAAGAAGGTGGGAACCTGAGCGCGAATCGCCTGATTCATCCCGTCTAAATATCTTTGTCGGCTCTCGCCGGAAGAGCGCACTTAAGAACTCGATGGTGACCGTTGGCCGAATAGGCAGATCGGTCTGGGCGATCATGCCGCGCTAGACTCGCCCTCAATTAATCGACGTTATCTACGGCCGACACAAGGAGGGTTATTCACAGGCGATCTTGTAAAAGTGCAGAGCGACTACGGCACTGATGGTTTGACGGAACGATTTGAGGGGTCGCCGGTAGTCGGTGTGCATGATTCGCCAGGTCTTGAAGTTGGCGATGGCCTGTTCGATGACGTAACGAACCTTGTTGACCTGTGTGTTGAATTCTTTCTCCCAGTCCAGGAGTGCTCGGTGGGTGGGTTTTCTGATCGGGGTGAGCATGTCGTTGCTGATGTAGCCCTTGTCGCCGATCCACAGGCTCGGGTTCATCGAGATCAGGGCGCTGGACTCGTTGAGGGCGAAGGTGTCGTGGCGTGATCCGTTGATCGGGTCTGAGACCCCCGCGAGGCTTCCGTCGAGCCGGCAGGCGAGCTGGACGTTGAGGCCCGTGGTCTTGTGCTTGCCGGAGTACAGCTCCCGGTGTCCGGCCCATGACCAGCACGGCAGCAGGCTGCCGTCGACGATGTACAGGGTTCGCGGGTCGAGTTCGTCGGCTGTTGGCACAAATTCCGTCAGCATGTTCTTGAGAACGGGAGTGAGTCCGGAGACGGCTCGTGAAATGGTGGATTGCGAGACGTCGTAGGTTTCGGCGAGTGCTGCTTGGACGCGGTTGCGTCGAAGGTAGGTAAGTGTGACGACGACAGCGCGGTAGAGGTCAAGGACTGGTGGCCATGGCGGCTTCTGCATATCTGCGGTGTGGGAATGGGCGCGGCTGCAAAGATCCAGGATCTGGTCCTTGGAGAAGCCGGTGGTATGATACATCTTCGACGGTTCGCTCTTCTTTGGGTGTTGTGTGGTAACTCCATCCTACTGATGAGCGGACCGTCTTTTTCATTGGGTTCTACTGTGGATTATCAAAGCCCTGCTGAATAACCCTCAAGGCTTCACTCGACAATAAGGCAACGCTTCAAATGCAATCCGAGGCTTTGCATCCGTGCGGTCCAAGGCCGGGCGTGAAACCGCATGCGGGCATGACAATAGGTCTATATTTCTTAGCTTGACGTAGTCAAGGAGCGCTTCAGGAGGCGTTTCGACCTACTCGGATGGCGCAAGTACCGCACCAAGCAAATGCACTCTTCTGCCGCAACGAGCGCTTGCCGCGCGGGGACGGTCGGGCCGCAGCGCTGGCGGACAATGCTCTTCCCGGCCGCTGAGCTGCGTGCAGACTTGCTGCGTACCTGCCGTCGATCCGCGGAGTCGGGCTCGACCTGCACCCTTGGGGCGACGTGGTGCATGACCCTACTGTTTGATAATCAAGCCGTCGATCGGGCCGTGACCTGTCAGATAGTCCTGCTCTCGTCGGAATCGGACGACCTGCCGATGAAATATCTCATGCCCGTGCGCGTCGACATCGACGCCCGGCTCTGGCGCGCGACGCGGTGGACGATAACCGGGTAGCGCGGTGGACTGACCTGCCGAGGAACCCGAGGTGAGATTCGTGTACTCCTGGGAGTAGTTCACGGCCGAGGAAGCCGATCGCGTGGTCGCCGCGCTCCGCGTCTTCGAAGTGCTGCCCGGGGTGAACGGCAGAACTATCCCGCCGGCCAAGGGCGACTACCAGCGACGTAACCCAGTACACATCGGATCTGCGCACCTGCCAGGATGCTGTCCATGCTCGTCACACCGACTCTCGGCGCCAACCTGCTCCATGTAATCTCACTGCTCGATCGCTGCCGCAGCGAACCGGACAACTACTCCGGCGACCCTATCCGCTATGTACGCTGGGTATTCGAGATGGCGCGCATGTTCCGCGGTCAGATCCGGACCTCTGACGTGGACCGGCTGCTGTTCACCCCAGGATTCACCCGGCTGCTCAGTCTGCTGCCCGGCGCCGCCGCCACGTTGCAGCAGACTGAGCGGCCAGGCGTGTTCATGGAGGCAGGCGGTCAGGTCACCCCATGGGCACGCGACGCGCTTGCGGTGGAGATCGCCGACCGCAAGGACGCGTACGAGGCCGCGCACGCGGCGCTGCGCAAAGAGTTCGTCCGGTGGGGCTCAAACGGCGAGGTCTTCGTGGTGGTGGATACGAGCGTGTTCATCAAGCACCCGATGAAGATCGAGGACATTCCCTGGGCCGAAGAGATCGGCCAGGGGTTCGAGGAGATCCGCGTCGTCGTCCCGTATGCGGTGATCAAGGAGCTGGACAGGCTCAAGGAGCATTCGCAGCCGCAGGTTCGCTGGCGTGCCGGCCTGACCCTGGCGGTCGTCGACAGGCTGCTCCGCAACCCAGACGGCCGCACCGTGCTGCGCCCTGCCGACCCCAACCCGCACGAGATGGCCGACCGCGGTGAGATGCCGCGCGGCACCGTGACGATCGAGGTCCTCTACGACAACGAGATGCACGTCCCACTGCACAACGACGACGCGGAAATCATCGACCGGGCGCTGGCAGTGCAGGTGATGTCCGGAGAGAAGGTACGCCTGCTCACCATGGACACCGGCATGGGTCTCGAAGCCAGCCGGCATGGCCTGAAGGTGCACAAGCCCGCCCGCGATCCGGAGCCCGACCCTGCCGATCAGCCCCCTAGCCGCCGGGCAGCGCGGCGGGCCAAGGCCGACGAGCGCGCCGCAGCAGACGAGACGAATTCAGACCAGGGGCCGCCGGACGGATCCTGACACCCTCGGGAATCAGACAGCCACCAGCTCGCGCCAGTCCACGCCGTTTTCGTCGAGGAGCCGCTCCAACGCGCTGATGGACAGCCAGTCGTGCACCACTTCGCCGCGCACGACTCGGTGTAAGCGCGACCGACCGCGGCGGACGACCTCCACGCGCCATTCGCCGACGCTGGAGCTGCTCGGCTCCTACGACGGCGCCGGCGCTGCGGTGGTCCGTAGGCGGAGGGCTACGGGGCCGCCTCCGCACGCGAGGACCGCACAGCGGCGACAGTTGCGAGCTCTTCCATGTCGTACCTACGCCGTACGCTGTGTGCTGATGGTTACGCGAGATGTTGAAGGTGCTTACCAGGGGGCGCTTCGGACGTTTCAAAATCCGATGCTTTCCTTGCTTCATCAGACTCACGCGCCGTTCGTGGTGACGGTGTTGGCGATGGTTTTACCGCAGACCGCCCGACGGTTGCGGTGGCGGATGCGCATACGGAGATCAATGAGGCCCTCGAACAGTTGCGTGCTGCGGGGTACGGCGAGGACGACAGCCAGCCGCTGCCTACAGGAAACACGCGTGATCTTTGCCGACAGTGGGTGCAGGCGGGATGGTTGGTGCGGCAGGTTTCCGACGACGATGTTGAGGTGTACCGGCTTTCTGCCTACGGTGTCGGTGCGCTCGAGGTCGCTGGACGGGTCGCCGCCCGGTGCCCGTGCCCGTGCCCGCGGATCATGTGTGTCCAGCGCAAGACCGGGCACGACACTGACCGTGGCCCGGCCTGGATCGCTTGCGTGCAGTTCACTCGAACCTGGCGGGCGGCTTAAGTCCATAGGAGAACTCTGCGCCGGGTCTCTGGTACCGCCGACGCGGACTTCGACGCGAATTTTTACGACGTCAACACCGGGGAAGAGTGCTGGGTCTCGAGCCCGAAACTCGATGGAACCGACGGCCGCTACTCGAACCAAAAGCCTCTGATCGGTGACGACGCGCGCGAAGCGTATGAGGCGTTCTAAGCAGGCGCTTCGCTACCAGGCAGGGAGAACGGTTAGCTGCCGAACGCACTGATCTGCCGCGAACAAGCCGCCGGTCTGCACCGGCAGGCGGGGAGCTCGACCAGAACCAGGTCACCGGACCCGATCGCTCCGCCTGGCCCGGCGAACTAGAGCGCCGCCCGGCCCGAGATCCCGCTTGCCGTCACCGAGTTGACGGGCTAATGCCATCACATCTCCGACGGTGCAGTCTTGCCCGTTACCGGAGGTAGTCCCACGGACCGATCGTGCGTCTGGGCACCCAGTCCGGCGGATCTTTCTGGAGATGCTGTTCCACGGCTGACGTCGCATCGCGCAGTGCAAGCCACAAGGCTTCGGTGTGCAGGTGCATGCGGCCCACCTCGCCGTGATTAAGCCGGTCAGCAAGACATTCCAGTAGATGGATCCACGGCCTGGCGCCCTCTGGCGGAGCCACGCGAGTCTCACTCAGAGTGCCAAGGGCATATTCATCGAACTCGCCCACGTCGGCATGGAAACCAGATTCGATCACGATCTTCGCCCATGCTTCCCGGACCTCGCCCCTTCCGAATATCCCCTCGCGAGAGAAGAGGGCGAAATAGGGAAGTTGTAGTCTAAGAATCTTGGTTGGATGCCGCTGCCGGTATCCCTCGAAGATCGGACGGTGTGAAGACCCTTCGGCTAGGTTGCAACGCGAGCAAAGAAGGCCTCGGACGTAGCCAGAGTCATGATCGTGGTCCTCGACAAGCCCGTGACGAAATGCAGATCCGCCTGCCTTTAGGCCGCAAATCGCGCACCGCCCATCTTGCCAGCGTTCCAGGAAGCGTGTTTGGCGCCATAGAGCATCGTCATACGGCTCGCCAGCAAGGCGCGGTATGGCAAGGGTATGCGACCAGTCCCAGCAAGCCGGGTAACGCCGGTCACGCCAGGAGGGCCCGGTGGTTACCGCTTGAGCGACGCCTCGCCGCGGCACGCGCGGAATTCTTGATTGACGTTTCATAGCGGCAGACTATCCGCGACGTACGACATCTCCGCCTCTCGCGATGTTCCCGTTTGCTGCCGCTGACCCATGCTGTGAGGTGCCAAGTTGCTACAAGCACTACCTGGATGTGGGTCGCTTCTCCTGGTGGACGGCGTTTGAAACGGTGCCGTCTCCTTCGACACTTAGCACAGTTGATCTCGACGCGTTTGGCGCCTAGTCACCCCAAAGAATGACGCGATATCGATCTGTATCATGACGCACTGCTCTGCCGCGATTCGCTTGCACCGTCAGGATTGCGGGACTTGATCATCGTGGGGCTTGGGGTACCCGAGTAGGGCCATCGCCGCCTGGTTGTCGATCCGCGACCAGAAGAGCTGGTGCAACTCGGTGCGCATTTCGTCCTGATGGCTGCCGGTACGACCTCGGCGGAAGAACAGGTCGTCGTGCCCTCGTAGCTCGTCGAGAGAGGGAATGGCAGCCTCCGGCCGCAGACCAAGCGCGGGGGCCACCGTGGCGATGATCGGAGTTACCGTCGCATGCGGGTCCCGGATCAGGTCCTCGTATCGCAGGACGACACGATGCGGCACCGACGGCCGTAGCCAGCTGAGAACGTTGGTTCCCCAACTGCCGGTCCCGCCCGTACTCACTCGCCGGATCTTTGACCGTAGTTCGTCCTCATAGGTGTTCGGGTCTTCCTCGCTCGCTTGGCGAGCCCACGAGACCAGAGCGTCGCGGCCGTCTCGCACCAGGCATATCGCACGATCTTCCTCGTCGACCTCGACATCCCGCAGCCGGTGGGTCTTGACGAAGTGCGGCTCGTCGGCGGCACGCATTTCAGGAAGGCTTCCCGGGCGATCAGTGAACCCGATCAGATCCTTCCCGAGACGCTCAGCAACACCGTCGACGTCATAGACAGTCGAGGTTCTGACGCCATACAGCCGGTGAAGAACGATCCGCAGAAAGGTGTTACCGGAACGAGGAAACGACGCTACCCATACAATCATCTACGAACCGTAGCCAGCAGCAAACCGCATGAGCCAGCCAACACGTTAACGGCATCTTCATCTGCCGCGGGAGTGCTCGAATCCGCAGTTCGGCGGACACGACGGCTGCCGCGCGCTCCTCGGCCACCCTGATGTAGACGTAGCCGTTCTAGCGCGGAGCGTCTGGCGCAGCGCTCGGCTGGGAGGTACCCACTCGATCCACCGTCGGCTGCCATCCGACCAAATGAGTTGCAGTGCAGTCCGCCGGAACAGGGCTACGTGGAGGTTAGGAATGTGAGGACGGCGGTGTGGTAGGCGGCTTGTACCAGGGGGATTCCGGCGATTTCGATGCGTTCGTCGGTGCTGTGCAGGCCGGTGTAGTTGACGCCGAAGCCGGCGGTGGCTGGTACGCCGTGTCCTGCGAGGTAGCAGCCGATGTTGGATGGTCCGGCGACCTTGGTTTGCACGGTCAGGCCGAGGTCGGAGGTGGCGCTAAGCAGGGCTGTGGGCAGCGGGTGATTGTCGGGCAGGGCGTACGGCGGCCAGCTGGTCACGGTGTTGATGGTGGTGGCCCGGGTGGCCGGCCAGTCTCCATCGATGCCGGCGATGACCCGTTTGAGCAGCTGGCGGGCGTCGTGGTCGCTGAAGGTGCCGGTGGTGCGGATGTCGACGTTGACGGTGCACAGGTCGGGGGTGACGGAGTAGCCCTGTCCTCCGTCGATAGCGGTGACCGTGATGGCGGGTCCCATCGGGAAACGCTCGTCGGTTCCCTCGAGTCGTTCGCCGGTCAGTGCCTGGACGAGTTGGGCGGCCTTGGCGATGGCGTTCGGGGTGCGGTGACGGCCGCCGGAGTGAGAGCTCACGCCGTGCACGTATAGCTGGACACGGTGGACACCGCGCCCGCCGACGACGAGTTTCGTAACGCCTGGGTAACCGATCATCACGCCGGCTACATCGGTGGGGGCGTCCGAGCCCTCGAAGTAGCTCTTCGCTCCGCCGAACGTTCCGGTGTGCTCGTCCAGGTCGAAAAGAAGCACCAGACGGCCATGGATCAGGTGACGCTGGGTGGCGGCTATCTGGGCTACGAGGTGGCAGAAGGTCGCGACGGCGACTTTGGAGTCGGCGGTGCCGCGGCCGTAGAGCCATCCGTCATGTTCGACGGGAGTAGTGGGCGGATGGGTCCAGGCGGTGAGGTCGCCGAACGGGGCGGTGTCGAGGCAGGCGTCGAGGACGAGACGCGGGCCGGGGTGCTCGCCGGTGATCTCGCAGACCACGGCGATCGCGGTGCCGTCGTCGGCATACAGCACACGCGGGTCGAGTTGGCGCGACCGTAGCCACCCGGTCAGCAGGTCCACAATCGGGCCGTAGTCGTCGATGCCGCCGCGACTGGGCACGGCCACGAGTCCACGAGTGAGCTCGAGTACCCCTGCGGCATCGTGACGGGCGGCGGCGAGAACAGCGGACCGGTTGCCTATCTCCGCGGTGGCCACGGGCGGGTCCCTTCTGGGTCAAGCCGGGCCCGGCCGTGATGGCGCAGCACCGGCAACTCGGCCAGCTGATGGGGATCTTCGATCTTGCGGGCGGCGGCGTACAGCTGCCGGGTGTGGTCTACCAGGCGGGCGGAAACCTCGGACTCGAACAATACGCCGGAGTCGAAGGCTTCCGATGACGTCAACGAGGGGATCGGGGTGACCGCGCCGGTGTCGCCGGCGCAGTAGAACCGTTCCGGGACGGCGGGGTCGTCGATGATGCCGATGTGCAGGGTTTGGATGCCGGTGCTGCGGTCGGCCGGGTCGCGGATCTGGGTGAGTCGCAGCAGGTGGTCCTTGAGGATTTGGTTGCGGGGCGGGCCGAACAGGATGCGGTAATGCACCAGCTCGGGGTTACCGGCGAGCGACTTCTCAATTTTTGTGAGGTAGTCGTTGTGCCGGGAGCGGGAGCCGACGACGGCCAGGCAGACTTGAGCGGACTCGACGACGTCGATCATGGCGTTCCACAGTTGCCGTGGACCGGCCAGGAGCCGAGGTGTTTCTGCGACCGAGGTCAGCGCGTGGTCCTGGTGGCTGAACAGATCGTCGATAGGTCGGCCGTAGTAGTCGCTGAGCATCTTGCGGTATTTGATGCTGGTGACGTGCCGGCCGAGTTCCCAGCCGGAGAGCATGGCCGGGGTGACTCCGCTGGAACCGGTGAGTGCGGCGTGGTCCAGGTCGGCGCATACAGCTTCGAGGGTGGCGGGGATAGTCCGCCGGGCCATACGAAGTGGTGACACCAGGAGTCTCCGGCTGGGAGCCACAGCTTCCTCCCCCTCCTCAGCGAAAGCAAAGAGTAGTCGCTGAATCACCGGTCGTCGACGGCGTTCGAGGCGCTCGGCCACGCGGGGGCTACACCTGGGGTAGCGCCGGGCTGCCGAGATGGTCATGGACAACCGGTGACAAACAGACACCGACCACATGACATGGCCTCCTCTGCATCGCAGGGCTTTAGTGGGAATCGGCCCGCGGAGCCGCTTGGTAGACATTCGAACCGAAGGAGAAGGCCATGACCGACGACATCGAGCACGACCTGTCGCAGCAGCCCGCCCCGCTGTTCGCCAGCCCGGAGACGCTGGAGATTCCATCGGCGGCGGAACGCAGTGGCTACAAGAAGAAGTCGGGCAGTTCCGACACCGCCAACCAGCGGGACGAGATCATCACCTGATCCACGCCGGCCGGGGGCGTCCGTTGTCGAGGGCGTCCCCGGCCCCGCCTTTGTCTCTTCAACGAATCCGCCGGGAGTAATCGATGTTGAAGCTGCACATCCGTGCCAAGGACGTCCCCGGCCGGTGGACATGGACCGGCCGCCAATGGCAGAGCGGCGCGTCATGGATCGAGCCTTACGACCATCCTGCCCTCGAGGTGCTCGATCAGACCCCCGACAGTCCAGCAATGGTCGTCCGGGAACGGATCCCCGGCCGGGATGCACAACCACACCATCCGCAATGGGCCGGAGACTTCGTCGTGGTGCAGTTCGCCGGCGACAGCATGTGGCTCGAAGCCGGCACCCACGGGATCGCCCCGATCTACCTGATCGAACACGGCAACGTGCTGCACGGCTCGTGGGACGTCGCCGACCTGGCCGACCAGGTCCGTGAGGCGCCGTTGCAGGAACGTGAGCTCGTCCGGCAGCTGACCGGCCGATTCCGCTACACCCACGAGACCCTGTGGGAGGGCCTGAACTGGCTGACCGAGCGGTCCCGGGCGGTGTACAGCCGGCACGGACTGCGGCTGTGTTACCCGCTGGCCGCCGCACACGGCCGCCCCCGACAGCTGCACCCCGACGCCGACCCGGTAGCCGCCTACCAGCGGCTACTCGACGAGGTCCTCGACCGGCACGCCTACGATCCGGCCACCACCGCGGTCGAGTTGTCCGGCGGCCTGGACTCGGCGAACGTCGCTGCCACCCTCGGCGCCCGCCACCCAGGTCAGATCACGGCAGCCGCGATGCTGATCGTCGGTGACGCCGGCGAGCAGCAGCAGGACCGGCGCCGACGCATGATCAACCTGTTCGGCCTCGGCGAGAACGTCACCACCCGCATGATCGACAACCTGCCGTTGCGGCCCGGCGGCCGGCGCGCCTCCCGTGCCCTGATCACCCCGTACGACGAACTCTACGACGAGGGCAAGAGCAGCCTGGTCGCTCTCCTGGGCGAGCGCGGCATCCGCACGGTCGTCACCGGGATCGGCGGCGACGAGATGGTCGCGCTCACCCTCGACGAACTGTCCCGGCCCGCCCTCGGCATGGACACCCCCGCTGCGACCTGGTTCGGCCCGCGCACCCTGCACCTGCTCGACGACACCGACACGGCCATCGCATCCGCGTCCGTGGTCAACGAGATGACCCTGATGGCGATGGCCTGCGTCGCCCCACCACTGCTGCGAGCAGGGATGTGGCCGATACACCCGCTGGCCGACCCGACGCTGATCCGATTCGGGGACTGGCTGCCCTACCAGTGGCGGCACCGCAAACAATTGCACAGGGCACGTCTCGCCTCACTCGGCTGCGACCCGTACCTGACCGACCCGCCCCTGCGAGAAAACTTCGAACAGGTCATGGGGCTCGGCCTGCGGCGCTACGGAGTGGCCTACCTACGGGAAATCCTGGACGAGGGATCCCCGCTCATCGCAGACGGATACCTCGACCCCGACGGGCTCGCCACCACCATGGCCGGCATCGACGCCGGCACCGCAGTACCCGATGACCACGAGATCTGCCGGGTCTCGTCCCTCGAGGCCACCCTGCGCAGCTACGGCCATGCGAGATCACCCGCGACGGTAGCTGCCAGCACGGCGGCCCCGGTCTAAGGTGGATTGAGTGGCTGACCTAACCGCAACGAATTCCCAGGTGAAACAGCCTGCGCCTCCACTCTTGATGCGACCCGCCGGGCGCGATGACGTGCCAGCGATCGCAGCTCTGATCCGCGCTCGCTCCGTATGGATGCGAGAACATGATCAACCTGACTGGGAAGAGGTGGCTGACGACCTCGCCGGTCAAGCCGCGCACCCCGACATACCCGTATGGGTACTCACCGGCGGCGACGAAGTCATCGGCTGCACCACCCTGCTCACCGAGTCCCCCGAATGGCTGTGGACCGCAGCCGAACGCGCCGAGCCCGCACTGTTCATGACCGGAACCGTCACCGACCCCCGATTCGCCCGACAGCAGCTGGGCTGCCGGCTGGCCTGGTGGGTACTCGACCACGCAGCACGAACCGGCAGGACATGGGTACGCCGAGGCACCTTCGTACCCGACCTCGTCCGCTACTACCGCGACGTCCAAGGCTGGCACGTCGTCCGCGAACGCGAACACAGCGGATACCAGATCGTCGCACTCACCCGCAGGGCAACTCGAATACCCGATGTGAATATCGCTACGGCAGGCATCTAGGCGGCGAAACACGAAGTCCTCGTATTCCTCGCCGACGGCTTCGACGACGAGGGGGCTTGCCGCATGCTGGTGTTGAGCACCGACACCGTCAAGACGCTCAGTCCACGATGCGCAGCCAGGCGGCGGTCACGATCAGCCTGGCCGCATCGAGGACGCTAGGCACAAGG
The DNA here is from genome assembly GCF_016862215.1 of Winogradskya humida. Lineage (GTDB taxonomy): Bacteria > Actinomycetota > Actinomycetes > Mycobacteriales > Micromonosporaceae > Actinoplanes > Actinoplanes humidus. The sequence continues at coordinate 29,574 of NZ_BOMN01000142.1, read as the reverse complement.
GTGTCACTGTGCATCGCCGGATGGTCGAATCCGAGCCGGGCGTGCGGGCTGAACCACGACCCGGCGGCCGCGAGTGTGCCGGACCGCTCGTGCAGGGCTCGCCGAGCAGGTCGAGATCGGGACTACCTGGTGACAGATCCGCGTGCGGCCGTCGTAACGCTCGAATGCCACCACCAGCCAGCCGTCCGCCTCAAGGTCCCCCAACGCCGCCGGTGCGTATCGCTGGTTGGCGGCCCGGCTCGCCTGCAACTCGTAGCGAAGCACCCGTCACCCGGCTGCGACGAGGAGCCTTTGACGAAGACCGGGCCCCGCGGCCCGGCGATGGTCACCGCCAGCCCACCATGATCGCCAGCAACGGCCGGAATGATCCTGGATCCACCGGCTCGCCGCAGGAACTCCCGCGCCAGGGCGTTCGGTAACGCTTTCCAGCTGAGCCATTCGTCGCCCTCCGCGTCAACCGAACTCCGGACCTGGCCCAGGAGCTCGGCCCTGATGTCACCACAGCTGGGCGGCCCCGAGAAGGGGCACGGCAACGGTGTGCTGCGTTCTACCATGCACTGAGACGTTCGGGAGGGACACGACGGCAATGACGTTGGAACAGCTACGCGCCGCCGGCCTGAGCCCGGCTCACCGTGTGCTGCTCGACTATGTTCGCGGCTGCGCCACCGTCATGGAAGTCAACGCCTGCCCACCCGGCTGGGTGTTCGGTTCCGTCTACCACCTGCTCGACGCGCACGGCGCCTTCTTCGTCACGGCGCCGCCGCCTGTTGCGGTGCCGAAGCTGCCGGATCGGCTGTGCTACGGCAACGCCGCCTCCACCGCAGTCACCTACGCCGACGACGGCCTGACGTATGCCGAAGGCTTCGCCACCACAGACGTCCGGGGACAGCTGCTGCCGTTGGCACACGGCTGGTGCGTCACCGCGGACGGTGTCGTGGTTGATCCAACCTGGGACTATGAGCCCCGCAGGATCTACTTCGGCATCGCCTTCAGCGATCGACGGATGTGGCCGCACGACGGCGGGGGAGTACTCACCGAACCTGACCGGTTGTTCCCGCTGCTCCGCGACGGCCTGCCCAGCTAGGCGTCAGGGCCTTGACCCGGCGCCGCTCCGGCTTCGCGGTGGGCAGATATAGCAATGTCGGCGAACCGGGAAATTCGTGTTCCTGCTGGAAGGCCAGAATAGTCAAGGGGCGTCCATAGGGCTTCCGCGACTTCTGGGTTTGGGCGAAGCCGCGTCGATTGTGCGGTGACCCGGAAAAGGGTGAGATGGTCCCGCTTGCCTTCGGCTGTCGTCACGAGGTTTTCGAGTACATCGACGGCTGGCTCGAACATCAGCCCCAGCTCTTCTCGGCACTCGCGTCGGATGGCACTCTCGGGCGACTCTTTGCGGGGCCGGTAGCCACCTCCTGGCAGCCCCCAGCGTTCTTGATCGCCGTAGGACTGTCTGATCAGTACACACACATCAGGGTCGGACGGGTGCAGTATCAGGGCCTTGACACCGTAGGTCTTCGGCTTGAATGTTTGCCAGTAGGTTTTGAGGATCTTGTCGATGATGTAGACGGCGAAACGGGGAGTGCCTTTCACGTCCTATCCGCCAATCCCGATAGTCCTTGAACTGCGAATCATGGTATCGGAAGCGCGGCATCACCCTGCCGAATGGCTGTGGTGGTACCCGGGCATGGCGGGCACGGACGAGGGATTCGTTTGGCGGCGGCGGAGGGTCGTGGGCTGAACGGGCCACCGAGGTCGTAGCGTGCCGGGGATGTTGCCGTGGACTGTCGCTGAGGTCGCCGCCGCGGCGTCCAGCGGGCTGGCGTTCCTGCTGGCAGTCGGCAACGACGGCGCCCGGCAGCTCGCGTTCGCCGCAGCGCACGGTGGTGTCGAGGCGATACATGTCACCGACCGCGAGGCCGCCGCCGACGCGCTGGCGGGGCGGCTGACGGCGGGTGATGTCGTGCTGCTGAAAGCCTCCGACAGCGTCGGTCTGATGACGCTTGCTGACGAACTGGCAGCCGCGCCCGGCTTGCTTTCGGGAGACGGCTGATGTGGTTCGCGCTAGGCGGCTGACCCCGGGTCCGCTTTAGAGCCGGGGTCAGGACGGCGTGATGACATTGACGCCGGGCCACCGCTGCCGCGGTTGATGACGGGCGAGCCTGGCACGGGATTCGGCGAGTGTGACGCGGGCGGGGTTACGCCGCCAGATCCCAGCGAGCAGGTCGTCCAGGCCGTACGGCGCGCACAGATCCACGGTGCCGTCGTGGTCGAGGCGGGCGGCGACGGCAGTGGCGGTTTCGGGCCACGACGCGACCGCTTCCTGGATCGAGGCGAACGGCGCCACCGGGTCGCCGCCGAAGCGGTGGTGGAACCAGGTATGGATGGCGGCCTGGTTGCGGGCTTCCCACGGTTGGCCCGGCCACGCCGCGGCGAGCAGGGCGGTCGCGTGTTCATTGCGGTCCCAGTCCAGGCGGTCGGGGTCGTAGAAGGCGACGTCGATGTCGTGGACGTCGGCCGGGTCGAAGCCGTGCCCGTACAGCTGACCCCAGACCAGGTCCCGGACGGCGCCGGCCCCGACCCAGGCGTCGGGCAGTCCGCTGTCATGCACCGTGGCGAGGACCTGCATCATCCACGGTGATGCCTCGAGCAGCGCGATGAGCTGTTCGCGGGGCCGGGGGATCGGTGGTGTCATCGCCGGGGAACTGCCCGGCACGCGATACCGCCGGCGAAGTGTCGGAGCCGGTGGGTGGCTGGTCGATGCTCACCCGGCGGGCGACGTAGTCGGCGAGCGAGGTGGTGTGGGGGATGTCGGGGTCGTCGGTGACGCCGTTCGGCACGAACCACGTCTGCTGCCAGGCATCGGTGATCGATGCCAGGGGTGCGCCGTGTTGCAGGGCGAGGGACGCGGCGGCGGCGAGGGCGTCGGTGAGCCCGGCCATGGTGGAGCCGTGCGTGCCGACGCGCAGGTCGAAGCCGGCCGTGGTGCCGTCGCCGGTGCGGTGGGTGGTCACGGTTCCGGCGAGGTCCTCGATGCGAAACGACGTGGTGTGACCTGACCAGCGACGCGACCCTTGGTCGGTGGCGAGGGGAGTGATGTGGCGGGCTGCGGGAACGTCAGTCACGACTAGACAAATCACAATCAGTAGTGGTTAGACAAGCTTATAGGCACCACATGAGGTAGTTGTCGTAGCCTAGTGGGTGTGCGGGCTAGCTGAACGACGGGACGCGCCGCCGGACATGGAGATGCTGCGGCAGTTCGTGGGCGGGGGCTACGCCCGAGTCGCTCACGCCGTGCCGTCGCTGGTAGTTAGGTGCCTGCGTGGCACGAGGTTCGGTGGCAGTGAAAAGGGTTCCAGCCTAAGGCTTGGCGACAAGTTGTCACGAGACTATGATGGGGGTCATGTCAACGGAGCAAGACAGTCTTCTCGGTGCCCATGAAATTCGTGTCCGGCTGGGCGGGGTCAGCAGACAGCGGGCCTACCAGATCACCAGCCGCCGAGACTTCCCCGAACCGGTTGCCGACCTCGCCCAGGGCAAGGTGTGGCGCACCGTAGACGTTGAAAAGTGGCTCGGTGTGCACCGCCCCGACCAGGCCCACAGCGCGATACAGGCGTCGTAGCGCGGCGGCGGCCGTAATCCGGTCACGCCCTGAGCGTGCTGGAAGTTCAGCGTCGATGGCGGGCTGTGCCGTCAGATAGCCGGGCCGGCTCTCTGCAGCGTGCCGGTCTTGGCGTCCCCGGGTATGCCATCACGGGGAAACGTGGCGTCGAGGCGCCGCTGCGAATTCCACGGGGGGAGAACGCGCAGCGGCGTAGCGCTGAGGATAGAGGCGGCTGCCGCAGCCCGTCCACCTCAGACCGCATAAGACATTGGCAGCCGGCAGGTCAGCGGCGTGTGGATGTCAGGTCCGGGTGTACCCGCCGCCGGGTCAGTGGGGTGCGGTGCCGGCTTCGGCGTAGCGGTTCTTGCCGCTGGTCTTCGCCGTGTACATGGCGGCGTCGGCTTCCCGGATCAGGTCGTCGGCGCTGACGCCGGGGTGGTTGACGGCGATGCCGACGCTGGCGGATACCTGGGCGGGGGTGCCGTCGATGTCGATGGGTTCCTGGACGACGCCGATGATGCGTTCGGCGGTGGGGCGGGCGTCGGCGATGCCGGTGAGGCTTTCGATGATGATGGCGAATTCGTCGCCGCCGAAGCGTGCGACGGTGTCGCTGGCGCGTAGCCCGGTGCGCAGGCGGTCGGCGACGACTTGCAGGACGGTGTCGCCGGCGTTGTGGCCGCGTTGGTCGTTGACTTGTTTGAAGCCGTCGAGGTCGATGAACAGCACGGCGAAGACGCGGTTGCCGCGGGCGTGGGTGGCCAGGGCGTGGGTGAGGCGGTCGTAGAACAGCAGCCGGTTCGCCAGGCCGGTGAGGGGGTCATGGAACGCGAGTTGCTGCAACTGTTGCTCGCGTTCGTGTAGGCGGGCTTCGACCTGTTCGCGGCGGTCGATGTCGCGGCGTAGTTCGGTGGTGGCCCGCTCGACCTGTTCCAGGGCGCGGTTGCGGCTGCCGGTGAGGACCCCGGCCAGCATGGCCAGCAGGACTGACAGGGCTATGCCGGCGGCCAGGGTGAGCCGGCTCATGCCGCGGTCGGTGCTGGCGAGCAGCCGGGTGGTCGGCCATACCGTGACGTGCCAGCGTCGCTGAGCGACAGCGGTACTCTGCTGGCGTTCCAGGTTCGCGGTGCTCACCCGGCGCCCGGGTGCGATGGCGGCGATCAGGGCGTCACCTGCGGTGGTGTCCGTGATGCTGATCTGGACGACTTTCTGGCTGCGGCCGAGCAATGTCTGGCCCAGGAAGTCCTGCCCGCGCAGGCCCATGACGACCCAGCCGATGAACTCGTCCGGGGCGGACGACCCGAGCCCGGTGTAAACCGGGGCAGCCAGAACTACGGAGGTCTGCCGTTGCTCGGGTGTCATCCACCGGTCGCGCAGGAGCTGGTAGGCCGGGCTGATGGCGAGGGTGCCGCTGTGGCGGGCGGTGTCCAGCGCGGAGGCCAGAGGAGCGCTGATGCTCAGGTCGGTGCCCTGCATGTCCTCACGGTCGTCGAACGCCTTCTCGAAGATGACGAAATTATGGGCCGAGATGCCGGCTGCGGGTTTCAGGGTCAGGCCGGGCGCTCCGTGCGTACGCCAGGTGCGTTGCACGGACGGTATCTGGGTGGTGGATGCGGTGACGACGAAGCCGATACCGCTGGCGCCGGGTAGCCGGGTGGCGTCCAGGCCGGTACTGATGCGGGTGAAGTCATCGGCTTCCAGGTCTGTCTGGGCGCCGATGGCGTAGGCGAGGTCGGACAGGGTGGAGCCGTACCTGGCGACCCGATCCGCGACGGTCTCGGTGATGTCGTCGATGTAGCGGTCCATCACCTGTCCCGCATAGCGGGTCTCACCGTCGCGGACCGCCACGTACGCCGCCACTGTCACCGCGCATCCCGCCGCCAGCACCAGTACCACCGCTACCAGAGAGGTCAGGCGGCGCCGCGGTGACCGGTTCTGCACGATGCTCACCCCTTCTTGTTCGGCACCACGGCCGGACGAAACAGCGGGAACGCGACTTACGCCTGCTGCTCAACGTGGTGCAGCAGCATGGCGGTGACGTCGTCCGGGACCAGTGGCCGGGCGTACAGGTAGCCCTGGCCGATGTCGCAGCCCAGGTGTTGCAACTCGGTGGCCTGCCTGGTGGTTTCGATGCCCTCGGCGACGGTGCTCAGATGCAGGGCCTTGCTGAGATGGATGATGGCCTGGGCGACGGCGGCGCCTTCGGCGGTGCCGTTGAGCTCGTTGACGAAGCTGCGGTCGATTTTGAGGATGTCGACGGGTAGCCGGGTCAGGTAGTGCAGTGACGAGTAGCCGGTGCCGAAGTCGTCGATGGCGACGCGGATGCCGTGTTCGCGCAGGGTGCGCAGGGCTGGGATGGCGATCTGTTCGTCGACGACGGCGGATTCGGTGACTTCGAGGACCAGATCTGCGGGTTTCATGCCGGTGCGGGCCAGGACGGCGAGGATGTCGTCGACCAGGGTGGGTTCCTGTAGTTGCCGGGGTGAGACGTTGACACTGACGTAGAACGGCCGGTCGGCGGGTAGTTGCCGGCGCCAGTCCTGGATCTGGTGACAGGCCTGCTCCAGGACGTGCAGGCCGATGATGGTGATGGCGCCGGTGCGTTCGGCGATCGGGATGAAGTCCAGCGGGGAGATGAGGCCGCGGTGCGGGTGCTGCCAGCGGACCAGGGCCTCGACACCGCGCGGCTGGCCGGTGGCAAGGTCGACCATGGGCTGGTACAGGACCAGTAGCTGGCCGTCGGGGACGGCGTGGTCGAGGTCGCGGGCGAGCAGGGCGTCCTCGGTGCGGCGGTCGATCATCGACGGGTCGTACAGGGCATAGCTGTGTTTGCCGGCTCGTTCGGCCTGGTACAGGGCGACGGCGGCCCGCTGGGTGAGTTCTTCCACGCTGGTGTCGGGCTGTGTGAGGCTAATACCGATGCTGAGCTGCAGGGTAAGGGTGAGCTCGCCGATCGTCACGGGGGAGGCTGTGACGGTGGTGAGCAGGCGGTGGGCCACGGCGGTCGCTTCGCCGGGTGTGCGGATGTCGTGGGCGAGCAGGGTGAACTCGTCGCCGCCGGCGCGGGCGGCGATGTCGGTGCTGCGGGTGGTGGAGCGCAGCAGGTGAGCGAACTCGGTCAGCAGGGCTTTGCCGACGCTGCGGCCGTGCAGGGTGTTGATCTGGTCGAAGCCGTCGAGGTGGATGGCGAAAAGCGCGACCGGGGCCTGGCGGCGTACGGCACGGTCCAGGGCGTGGTGCAGGCCGGTGCGGTTCGCGAGCCCGGTCAGCATGTCGGTCACGGTCTGGCTGCGACTAGCGCGCAGGGACAGCAACTGGCGGGCGACGACGGCACCGGTCATGACGATCATGCCGAGGACCAGGCCACCCCAGGACATCAGGGCGTTGTCGAGCACAGTGACAACGATCATCAACGTGAAACCGGCTGCGGTGGCGGCGTACGGGAAGTAGGTGGCCCAGACCGGCGGCACCGGACTCGCTCCCGCAGTGGTCGTGGTGGTCGTGGGGGTGCTGGCCTGCCATCGCGCGGCGAGGGTCAGCAGCAGTGAGGCCGCGACCATGCTCACCGTTGCTGGTCGTGAACCCATGCTGCGGACGCCGTCGTTGCCGACACCATCGAGCAGCAGGTCGGCCACGAGATACAGCCCGATGCCGGCCACGAGCAGGACCACCGGCCGCGAGATGGACAGGAACCCGCTGCGCAGCAGGAACGCGGTGACCGCTACCAGTAGCAGCAGGTCACCCAGCGGGAACCCGAGGGCGAGGACGAGCAGATGACCCCGGGTGCCGGACTCGACGATCGGGGACAGCACAAAATGCCAGATGAACATGAACCCGCAGCCCGTGACGGTGAGTACCTCGGCGGCGAACGCGGCCCACTGCGATCCTTGCAGCCGCTGGGCGGGAACTGCCACCGCGGCCAGCGCCAGGCACACGTACGTGATCAGCCCGGTTATCACCCCGATCCACCACCACCGGGCCTGGCTGGAGTGCAGCGCGGTGATCAGGCACGCCGTCGACACCATCGACATCACCCGGGCCGTACTCAGCGACTGCCAGGTGAACCGGTTCATACCCCGCCGGGTTGCCCGCAGGCTGTAGACCAGGCCCAGCACGTCGAGCACCGTAAGCGAGTAGGACGTGATCGCCAACCTCGCCCCGTCGACCAGCAGCGCGACGATCTGTGCTGCCACGACGATCGCCGTCAGGGCGACGGCGATCCAGGACACCCTTAGGTCTCGCCGCCGCCCCACCCTGGTCGCACCGGTCACAGCGTTCCCGTTCGGCAACCCCGGCGCTTTTCTGAGCGCGACATCCGATGTCGTAGCGCCGGTCGCCAGCCGGGCGGCCCGAGACGTGGCGTACCCCGGTTGCGCCGTGTGTTGTAGCGACTCCCACAGCTACGTACCGCTTGCAGCCGGTGGATGGCAAGCCGCGCTTGCTGGGCAACGCCGTCGACTTACTTGTGGCCAGCGCCCAGCTGGGTGATCCCTGCGCTGATCTGGTCTTCTTGGGCGAGCAGAGCGGTCAGAGCCTGGTCCGACAGCAGTCCTGCGTGGTGCAGCTGCCGGGCCAGCAGGACGGAGTCCGCCATTATCGCGGTCATCGCATCGATAAGGCCGGTGACTGGTTCGTTGTCGGTGACGTCGGAGTGCTGCTCCAGGCCAGGGGGCACCCCCTCATGGTAGGAGCTGGCCTTATACGCCGGCGGGGTCTTAGGAAACTGCTCAACGGATCGCTCAGCAGATATCAGGTGATGCCGACATGCACAGGTGACGGAGCCATACAGGCCCACATCAACGGTGACACCCGGGGGGAACACGCATGCCTCGTCTTGCTGATGTCCGTATCGGCGTGCGGTTGTCATCGATTGTGGCGATCGGGGTGGTGGTCACCGCCACGGTCACGGGTATCGGCATCTGGTCGCAGGAAGACCTCAACGATCATGCCCAGACGTTGCGGGACTACGTTTCCGCCAAGTCCGCGCTGAATCACCTCGATACCCGCGAGAGCGAGCTGAAGGTCGACGCGTATCGGGCCGCGCACGGTGACGACACCACCGGTGACGCCGCTGATGACGTGACCTCCGCCAATGAGGCCCTGGACGCGGCGTCGCAGTACGTCCTGCCGGGAACCGTCGACGACAACATCGATGACCTCGGTACCAAAGTGGCGGCGTTCAATACCTTTGTCACGACGTTCACCGCCGACGCCAAAGCCGATGTGGCGGCCATCGAGGGCCGCTACGACTCGATCGCCGAGCAGAACAACGCCGTCGACGACGCCATCAGCGCGGTCCACGACCAGCTGGACGCCGAAGTCACGTCGCATCAGCAGTCGATGGCCGCCACGAAAAGCGCGGCGCGTCTTTGGATGCTGCTGGTCGCCGGACTCGGCCTGCTCGCCCTAGCCGTGTTGTCGGTGCCGTTGCTGCGGTCGATCCTGCGCCCGGTGCGGCGGGTCGGTGAAGTCGTCGCCGCGCTCGCCACCGGTGACTTGACCCAGCGCACCGACGTCGACTCCCGCGATGAGCTCGGCGTCATGGCCGCCGGACTGGACCAGGCGGTGAACACGATGCGGGAAGCGATGCAGGCGATGGCCGCCAACGCCGACACCCTCGCCGGTGCAGCCACCGAGCTGGCCGCGACGAGCTCGGAGATCGCCGGGGCCACCCAACAGACCAACGCGCAGACCGCGGCGGCGTCAACCGAAGCCGACGAGATCTCCCGTAATGTGCAGACCGTCGCCGCCGGTGGCGAGGAAATGAGTCTGTCCATCCGGGAGATCGCCGAGAACACCAACCAGGCGGCGCAGATCGCCGGTCAGGCCGTCACCGAAGCCACCCTGGCCACCCAGAGCATCGAACGCCTCGGTGAGTCCTCCGCGGAAATCGGTAACGTCATCAAGCTGATCACCGCCATCGCGGAGCAAACCAACCTGCTCGCCCTCAACGCCACTATCGAGGCCGCCCGCGCGGGTGAGCTGGGTAAAGGCTTCGCCGTGGTCGCCTCCGAGGTCAAAGACCTGGCACAGGAGACCGCGAAGGCCACCGAGGACATCAGCAGCCGGGTCGCAGCGATCCAGTCCGACACCGGCGGCGCTGTCGAGGTCATCAACCGGATCAGCGAGGTCATCGCGAAGATCAACGACTACCAGACCACCATCGCCAGCGCCGTCGAGGAACAGACCGCCACTACCGCGGAGATGTCACGCAGCATCGCCGAAGTAGCTGCCGGCGCCGAACGCATCGCCGGCAGCATCGCGGATGTATCGCGGGCCAGCAACGCCTCCGTAGAGGGCGTTCACCAAAGCAACCAGGCCAGCGCCGACGTAGCTCGCACCGCCGAACAACTACGCGTGCTGGTCGGTGCTTTCCGGGTCTGAGCACATGACAATGCGCCTGCCCTCGACGGCTCCGTCGGAGGCAGGCGCGTCCGGGCAGGCCTGCTGAAGACCGTAAGAAGCAGACCGGCGACGAGGATCAAGGTCAGCGCGGCGGCCACCCGGGACACCGCAGGTCTCGCCACCACCCCACCCGGATTGCACCGGGCAGCATTCCCGTCCGGCAACCCGGCGTTTCTGGGCAGACACATCACTGCTGAGAAGCGACGCCGACCCGATCCGCCGGACAACGGGCGAGCCGCTTTCCCGCCAGAGGAGCGCTGGCGCCAGCCTGACGGCCCGGAGTTCGGCGCACCCAGATTGCACCATGCGCTACAGCAACTTCACAGAAAGTATCACTGCAGAGGCCCCTAGCCGACGCCGATGGTGGGCAAGCACGAGCGGCCACCGGCCGCGCCCCGGAGGAAGGCACCCCTGCCATGGCCACCACACGTCGATTCGGCGACCTGCCCACCAGCGTCAAAATCCTCACCGCGGTCGGGCTGGCCGCCCTGGTCGCCCTCACTGTCGGGATTTCCGGCCTGGTGGCACTGTCGCGGGCCAGTGGCTCCGCCCAACGAATCTACCGCCGCAACCTGCTCGCGGTCGCCGCGATCGAACAGGTCCGCGGGGCGGTACTCAAGGCCCGCCTCGACGTATCGAACCAGGCCCTCGCCCTGACCCCGGCAACGGCCACCAAATACGATGACGCCTTCACCACCGACAGCAGCGACTTCGACACCGACCTCGCCGCCTACTCGGCCAGCCAGTCCGCCGGAGACACCACCGTCATCGCCACCCTGAAAACGCAATGGGCGGCCTACACCACGATGGTCACCGGCCAACTGCTACCCGCGGGCGCCACCCACGACATCACCGCCTGGACGAGGGTCCGCGACACCGACGTGCTACCCATCATGAACACGATCACTACGGCCGTCGACCAGCTCACCGCCGCCGAAACCACCGACGCCGCCACCGCCGCCAGATCAGCGCAGGACGCGTACACGTCAAGCCGTACCCTGTCGGTTGCCCTGCTGCTGGGTGGCCTGATCGTCGCCGGGTTCACCGGCCTGTTCGTGTCCCGCTCGATCGTGCGCCCCCTGGCCCGCGTCGAAGAGGTCTGCAACGCCCTCGCCGGCGGCGACCTGACCCGCAGCAGCGGCCTGACCAGCCGCGACGAACCTGGACGAATGGGCCGCGCCCTCGACACCGCCGTCGAAAAACTTCGTGCCACCGTGGGCACCATCGACACCTCCGCGGTCTCCCTCGCCAGCGCCACCGAGGAAATCTCCGCGACCGCCCGCCAGATCGCCGGCTCAGCCGAGGAAACCTCCGTCCAGGCCCAGAGCGTGGCCTCCGCCGCCGAACAGGTCTCGGCCAGCGTCGGCACCGTCTCCGCCGGCGGCGAAGAGATGGCCGCGTCCATCCGGGAGATCTCGCAGAACGCCACCGAGGCCGCCCGCGTCGCCGCTGAAGCGGTCGCCGCGGCCACCCAGACCTCGGTCACCATGAACAAGCTCGGTGACTCGTCAGCCGAGATCGGCAACGTCATCAAGGTCATCACCTCGATCGCCGAGCAGACCAACCTCCTGGCCCTCAACGCGACCATCGAAGCCGCCCGCGCCGGCGAGGCCGGTAAAGGCTTCGCTGTCGTTGCCTCCGAGGTCAAGGATCTGGCCCAGGAGACCGCGAAGGCCACCGAGGAGATCTCCCGCCGGGTCGAGGCCATTCAAGCCGACGCGGGCGGCGCGGTCACCGCCATCGAAGAGATCACCGGCGTGATCACCCGCATCAGCGACTTCCAGACCACCATCGCTTCCGCCGTCGAAGAACAGACCGCCACCACCGCCGAGATGAACCGCAGCGTCTCCGAAGCGGCCATGGGCACCGGCGACATCTCCCACACCATCACCGGCGTCGCCGAATCAGCCCGCACCACCAGCGAAGGCGTCACCGAAACCCAGGTCGCCACCGCCGAACTGGCCCGCATGTCCACCCAGCTGACCGCCCTGGTCGCCACCTTCCGATACTGACAACACAGATGACCTAGCAGACCTCCGTGGTGATCATTCGTAGGCCACCCAAGTGACGGCCCTGCTGTGCAGATCGATAATGGCCCACACGTCATGGCATCGACGGGCAGCCGATCACGGCCACAACTGCCCGCTCGACAGCTCGCCGTGCCTCGTCGGGATGCCGCGAGAGTGCCAGTTGCGCTTCGGCCAGCAAATGGACCGCTTGGGTGGTTACACCGTCCTGCCACTGGCAGAGCTTCCGATCGGCGGCGAAGAACATGCTCACGGCTTGGGCCAGATCCAGGTAGGAATTGAGGGCTCGGACGAGTAGCTCGCCCTCCGTCACGGGGCTGAACTCGCCGCGCGTGCCTCTCGCTTCGCAGCGAGCAGCATAAATCCAAGAAGCGTTTGGAAGTCGTTCGCGCAGTCCCTTAGCTGGCTCTCGGGGGTATCGGCGTAAAACATCGAGGCGTGCTGCTCACCGGCTTGCGCCCTCAGATGAGGAAGCATCCTGACGTATTCAGCCCGACCGAGTCTAAATTCGTCGCGAGCGCGATTCAGAAATACTTCGTCAAGGCAAGCACCTCTGATTGCGTGGGCGCTGGACAGGCGGGCCTCGATGAGTGGAACAACGCCATCGGCACTTACTGGCATCGCCGATGGACCAGCGCCTCTGCGTACCGCGCCGAAGACATTCGCGGGCTCGAAGACGTCGCGGACGGCTCGCTCCAGGCCGGCTCTGTCGACGATTCGCCTCTTCTTGGCCACTTCGGTCAGAACTAGGTGAAGTCTTCGTCTGGCAACCAGAGTGGCATCCGGATGATCGAACTGTTTAATCATCGCGGTAGCGTCGCGGGCCGCCGCCTTAGTGCTCACGGAATAATCACCTAGCCAGGACTTCAAGGCGCGGGAGACCTGCCGGGTCGGTACCCAATCATCACCGTAGTAAAGCCAGAACCAAATCGGGATCTTGGCCAGGGTTTTGATGTGCTTTGCACCGTCGCGCCTCTTGTCGAGCAAGGCCAGGAAGAGGTCCCGCTGTTGCGGGGTGTATATGGCTGGCAAGGAGCCCCGGGCATGACCCAAGGGCCGCTTCTGGGGATGATCGAGCAGCCCGCGTGCTACCCAGTCAGTCAATAGGCGCGGGCCTACATCATGGCCTCGGAGAGAGGCCGCTGAGAGCACGCTGTCGATGGTGCACTGTTCCTCGGCCTCCACACTTAGAGATTACATCGAATTCGCTGCAGAGCAGTTAGCGACCGGCTACGCCTCCCCACCATCCTCAGCAGAGAGAGCAGCCCGCTCTCGACTCGCCATAGGAGGACATCATGATCAACAGTTTGGCTGCCGTCACTGAAACAGGTAAGACCATCCGTTACTCTCTGAGTAGCAACGCCCGGACTGCCCGTCTGACAGTCCTGATGCTGATCGCGGTGATCAGCTGGCACCTGCTCCTGTAAATCATGCGCCGCCCGGGTCGGCGGCTGGTCCAACGACCGCCGACCCGGCCGCCAGCCACGGATGACCGTCACTCGACCGGGGCCATCGACCTCGACGAGACATGTTGAGACGACCTACCGCACGCCATCAAGCGCCATGCCTGCCACTTCGCGCTGAACCGCAGCCGTTGCATCGGGACCCGAGCGGGTTAGCTTCATGCGGCGTTAGAAAGTGGCTTGCTGGTCGACAATACCGATGATGGATCACAGACACCGACAACGTCCGAATATGAGGTGTCCCCGGATTCACTGCGCCCGGCAGTCGGCCCGCTGGCAGAGCTCAGCTACACCACGTTCTCCACCTCGTCACCCAGGGCTAATCCAACGACGAATCGTCGACCGTCTGTGCCAGCCACTGCTGCCCGCCAAACCGAGGTCAATCGCGCAATGACCAACTCCGTGTCCTCCACCGTGCCCGCCCCTTCGTCCCGGCCTACCGGTAGGGCCTCGCCCGAGTCGCCAACCAGCTCATCAAGTGCGTCCTGCGCCGCCGGTGGAACCCCTATTCATAGCCCAGCGAGGCACCTCCCATAACCTCAAGGTCTCCCGAGAGAACCTTTGGGCCAAAGTTCAGGCGACCGTGACGCTGATCTGGGATTTGGCGGGGCGTCTGGTCAACTTTGACAGCAGTCCCTCCTCCTTGAGCCGGGTGAGAACCCGGAGGTGATGGGGGTCGTTCGGGAAGGCTAACGATGCGGCCGGGGTGCCCAGATCGGCGTACTGGTTCCCGAGGTTCGTAAGGATAGCGATGATCTGGTTCGTCGAGATGGCGTTCCCGAGCTGGTTGACCAGCGGGACCACCACCGCCGCGTGGCGGGTTGCGTGGGCGATCCGTTCCAGTTGGGCGGGGCCTAGCGGCAACTGGGCCGTCGCGGCGAAGCTCCCGGCGGCCAGCAGCGCATCGCGATGGTCGGTCGGAACGAACTCGTCCAGCCGAGATAGGACGGCTTGCCGGACGATTTGGCTAATCGAGGCGCTGCCCAGTAGCCGGGCCGTCATGTCCTCATCGAGCAGGGCGGGCGCGGCGAAGTCGACGAACTTCGCCGAGTTTTCGATGCCGTACTGCAGAGTCTCCCAGTCGCTGGTTGCGAACCGTTGGAACAGTTCGGCGGTGTCGTCGCAGATCTGGTGGCGGAGCAGCTCGCCGAGCAGGGGGCCGTCCTCGGGCTCGACGTTGCTCGCGGCGATCGACTCGGTCAGGGCGAGCGTGGTGACCAACGCGGCGCGGGTCTTGGGGGCGGGGATCGTCGCTCGGCTGCGAAGGATCGTTACGGCGACCAGCGTCTTCTGCTCGGCGAGCGGATCGGGCTCACCGGCGGGAGTGATAGTTGTGCCTGCGTCGACGAGCAGGCCGGCCAGATCCGCGTCGACCCCGCTGACCAACTCGATGTATGCGGCAGTGTTGGTCACCGTCGCCGGGAATCGCCGGGAGCGAGCCAGCGCGGGCCATACCTCCGTGGGTACCTCCGCGAGATGCTCGATCCGGCACTGCGTCGACGCGGCGCGGCAGACTCGCTCGGCCAGTCCGGTCTCCCAACCGGAGATATCCGTGACGATGTCCGCGAAGGTGCCGGGATCCGCGACCGTCATCGTCGTGGGCTTGTCGTTTTCGACCGCGGTCAGGTAGTCGGCGGGATTGTTGATGCAGTAGCTATAGACGGTCGGTTCGATCGCCTGGATGGTGTCCAGGCTCAGGGTCGGCGGATTGTGCAGCGCGCTGTGCAGGTTCCCGGCGGTGAGGGTGTACATGCTGTCGGCGACGACCAGGGCACGTACTCCGTGATCGAGAACGCTCAGGTCGTCGATCATCACCCGAACCTGCCTCAGTAGCGCGACCGCGTTGCGCGCCGATGGCTCGTCGGCTGGTTGGGTCAGGCAGGTCAGGCGAGCGTAGTTGTCCTGGAGGTAGGTGGTCACCTGCTCCTCAGTCTGCCGATCGAGATTCGGATCAGCATGCGCGACTCCCACGTCGACCAGGTCGAGCCGGCGTTCCGGCAGGAGGTCGGGGACCCGCAGAATCCGGCTCAGGATCGGCGGCCACGGGCCGGACAGCCGCCGGACAGCCTCCACGGCCTGCGCTCCGCCGCTCAGGTAGGCCTGGAGGAAGGCCTGCTCGGTCGGGCCATCGATCTCGGCAAGGCGGTTGAGGACGGTCCGGGCGCCAGGGTGCTGACTTGCTAGCAGGTGGTCCAGGATTTCGATGTTGTAGGCGCTGTTCAGGTCGAGGAATTCTGCCTTGGTTTCCCGCAGGACCCCGGCGATGTCGTCCGGGCCGTCGAAGGCGTAGTACGTATCGGGGATGTTGGGCTGCACGTGCTGCACGATGAAGTTCATGGCGCGGAGGGAGACCCGCTCGCCGTAATACTGGGCTACGTAGAGGGCGAAGTTCTGATCGATGAAGCCGCGGCGGATCAGATCGCGGGCAACCTCGGAGCGAATTGTCTCCTTGAGGAGCGTCTCGAAGGTGTCCTCCGCGATCTCGCGGGTGAGAGTGAAGGCGGGCTTCGCGGCCAGGTCGGCAAAGTCGGCCTTCCGCAGCGCCGGGATCTCCGCGCTCACCTCTTCACGTTCGGCGTCCCGTGCCTGACGTTCGCGGGCGTCCCAGTCGTCCAGGTCCAGTTCGGCCCGGAAGAGCTCGCGGATATCGGCCAACGGGATGGACACTGCCCAGGGCGAGCTGTACTGATGGAAGTTTGCGATTGGTCCGTTTCCGTCTGCGATCAGCGTTCGCCAGAACTGCGCGGTTTCGGCCTCCGCGGGAGTGAACGTTTGGGCGCCGACCGTGTAGCTCATGAGGGTGTACTGATGACGGTTGACGGAGCGCCGGATGACATCGGCATACCAGTTCAGGCGTCGGCCGAACCGTTCGGGCTTCTCCCGAAGAACGTAGGCCAGCGCCTCGGAATCGGCGAGCTCTCTGAGGCGGTCGCGTCGCCTTGCAATGGACTGATTCACCAGGTCACGGCTGAATTTGTAAAGCTTGTCGAGGTCGCTGCGGCCCAGCGAGACCTGCTCAAAGTCGGCTAGGTGGACGTTCTTGTAGACCATCATCGCGAAGACCGAATCGGCGCGTAGTTGAGGAACGCCGTGCTTCGCCGTGATCAAGCGGGCGGCGAATACGGCGTATTCGTTGCGAATGTTTTTCAGCAGCCGCATGTCGCTGATGTGCCGCGCAACCAGGTCGACCAGGTCGGGTGTCACCGGGACGAGCGCCGGGTTAGCCAGCAGAGTGGTGAGCAGGTCGCGAGACGTGCGGTGAGTTATGAACGGAACCACCGGCACGACCAGGTCGAAGAACTTCGTGCGGTTCGCCCGCACCGACTCGGCCGTAGCAGAGTCGTCGAGCTGCTTGGTGTCGTTGCCCAGCCGCTCGAAAATACTGTCCTTGAGCGCGTAAACGAACCGTATCGTCCGGCCCTGGGCCGCATGCGAGGCGTTGAGCAGAGTGTTCAGCTCACGCAGCGCCTCGAAGATGTGCGGATCGTCGAACCGGTCGAGGTCCTCGAAGACAACGACGTCGAATTTCATCGACTCGAAGAAGTAGACGATCTCGTCGAGATACTTGTCGAAGTAGCTGACCTCTTTCGCCCCGAGCGCGACGGTGGCCCCGGCGGCAGACACGGAGGAGACGACCCGGTTGTGGACGACCTGCCGGATCCACGTCAGCACGGCCACCGTCAGTAGCCCGAACAGAAGGACTGCCCCGGCCCGCACCGGCCACGGATGGTCCTTGGTGGCGCCGGTCAGGCGCGGGAAGCGGCCGACAAAGAACAGGATCAGCGCGACTACCACGACCTGCGTCGTGGCGAAGGCGATAGCCCGGCGGAAGTCCGGCTTGTCGATGCGTCGGAAATGCGAGCGGGGCAGCAAACGCTGGGGCTGGCTGTGCAGCAGTTGTTTGACGAGTTCCTTCTCGATCCGGTTGGTGGTCGACTTCTCCTCCTCGGAAGGCCCGAGGGTCGACAAGGAGAGGTTGAGAACGCGTCCTGTGTGTTGGTCGGTGAACGCCTTCAGGACGCTCGACTTACCCGCACCGTAACGACCAGTCAGGGCGATGTTGCGGATGTCCGGGGCCTTTAGGGCGGAGGCCAGCCGTACGACATAGTCCTCATGCTGCCCCGGCTCGAACTGCGGCGTCAGCGGAAGAAGCGCGACATCACCGTCGGCAGACTCCGACGGGTCGGCCCACCAAGCCTGTAGTCGTTCCCACCAGCGCATGTTCTCCTCTTCCCCCGTTACCAGCCAAGGTTAGGGGAGAGCGCTACGTCATCGACGCGCGGTTGTCATAGTCAAGCGGTGACGCTGCGGATCGTGCCCGCATGCCCAAGCTGATTGAATTTGCGCGAGCATGACGTCCTGTTGGAAGTGAGTCTGACTTCCTTCATCTGCACTTGCAGGTAGTGGCCAAAATGTCCTCCACCTGGACGAGCGCGGCGCCTGGGCGGAGATCATGCCCTAAGCTCCCGGATCGCGTGCCAGCACAGCTGGCCGACATTCGCGGCCCGGACAACCTGGGCTGGGGACGGCAGCCGGATCGCCATCGGATCATCGGACAAATCCGTACGACTCTTCGACTCGCGCGGCCCGCCGATCACGGACCTGAGCAACATATCCGCCGTCCGCGACCACGGTCGTGCCGGCGGAGTGACCGCACTGGCGCTCTCCTCAGGTGGCCGGCTGCTGGCCATCGCTGCCCGGGACAACACCATAAAACGGAACAGCACTGCGAGGTGCACAACAGCCCCGACGTGGTTTGCCAATGTAGCCACCGTTGGCGCGAGTACCTCGACGAGGTGCTCACCCGCCGACCGAGTGAATGACGGGAGCGGGCCGCGCTGCAAGGCCGCAGGTTCCCTGATCGGCACCGGCACCGGCGTCGGTCCGTTCCCTGCACGGGCGCGGCCCGCCGGCACCGCCAGTGCTGGCAGCTGTTTCCTACAGCGCCCAGCTCGCGAAAGCGCATTGGCCAGGCTCGTGATATTCATGGGAGCAGCTTGTGGCCCACCCAGCCGGGGTCGTTCGGATCGTCGCCCGCACAGCGGATCCCTTGGCTCGACGTCTGACAACTTGCTGACCAGGGACGAGGGGTGTCCGAGAGTACGGAACCGCAGGGAGCCAAAGGCCGCTGGTCAGCACGGGAGTGACAGGCTTCATCACTGGACTGGGTGAATTCGGCGATATGGACGTGCGTCGAGGCCGAGGCGCGGAACCAGCCCTCGTACGGGCCGCGTAGGTAGAGGGCCGCGCCGAGCTGGTCGATGGCGGTACGCGCCCACTCCTGGACCTCGGCGTTCGTAGCGGTCGCCAAGCCGGCGCCGATCGGTGCGAGCACCCCTTTGAGAACGTTGACCGCGCGGCGGATCTTGCTCGAGTTGGGGTGGTCGGTGGTCACCTCAGCGGCAGCCTCTTCGGCGTCGCGGCGGTCGTCATCCGTGAGCTTCACCAGGGCGAGGCCTTGCATGACGAGGGCGACGGTTTGGGCGAGGGGCTCGAACCAGGGAGCCAACTGGTCGCCGTGAGTTTGTTGCTGGTTGATCTGTCCGCTGTTGTTCGTCGCCACCTGCGCACCTTCGGCGCTGGCGTGGAAGACTACCCCGAAGTTGTTGTGGACGGTGGTGCTGGCGGCATGGTGGTCGGCGGGATGGATATGGGGGTCTGCCTCGACCGGCACTCGGATCGGGTGCTTGTCGATTCCTTTTGGATCTCGCGCGTGAGTTTGGCGATCGCTCGCTTGTTGATCGTCACCTTGGTCAAGGTCCCCTCGCTTACTTGTGTCCGCCATGGTGGAGGACGGAGCCGGCAACGCCCGGTCCTTCATTTCGACCGCTGTAGGCCTTGCCGATCTCACGGTTACACGGTAAGTGGAGACAGTCGGCTTTCGCTCCGTGGTGTGCGTCCATCGCCGGACCATGTATAACTTTGATCGTCGTGCAGGTCGGTCACATCGATACGAGTGTCGTCGAGGATGCGCTGGGCGACAACGACACTGGGCAGTCTGTGGACGTGTCAGGTCAGCAGGGCCGCGACGGCGACAGCAAGCACGAGAGCAGCGCCAGAGGCCGAGCCGCCAACAAGCACGGCTCGCGGGACCCGGCGGTCATCGAGCCACGACAACCATCCAGAGAACGCGCCGACGAGCGCTGCCGCGAGCAGAGCCACCACGGCGTACAACCCGACCAATACCAGATTTTGCACAGTAATCCCTTCGCCGAGTTTGCCGGTCGGGCAATCCGCCAGCACCGCTTCTCGATGTCTGGGCAACGATGGCACCGGTACAAGTCGCAGGCCAAACAGCACCATGACCGATCAGCCGCGTATGCCAGGTGGCCGTCCTGGCAGGTCGGAGAGCGGATTGGCTCAGCGTCCTCGTTGGCCTTCGAGCGAAGGAACTTCTTGGTTCGGCTGATCGGTCACAATACTCTTGGCGGTCGTGAACGTTCGCGAACAACAGCGCCATCATGATCGGGCCGGCGCTATGCACGCGCATCGTCGGTCGTACGAGCGTGCCCGGCAGGAGCTGCGCAAGATTCACGAAGGCGGCGGGCAGAACCGGGCGTCATATGAGATCCGCCGAGACCTCATCCGGGCGCGGACTCCGGGGCCGGAGGCTGCCGTGGTGGCGTCACCAGCCGCAGCGCTAGCCCCGTTAAAGGGATGGGCGCTGCAGCTGTACTTGATCGCGCTGTTCGAGGCCCAAGCACGTCGTCCGCCAGGGGTCGGCGTCGACAACACGCGACCGCTGCTGCACCGAACCGAGCAGCTGGCCGCCTGGGTCGACCTATTACCTGCTGCCACGAGTACCGGGCAACGCTCGGCCGGCATGCGACGCCAGCTCGTCCGGGCCTTGGCCCTACTGGAGAGAGAAAAGCTCGTCGTCCTCGGCAACCCTAACTTCAGGGGCAGATACAACTTCTTCCGGCTCTTGAAGGAAGCCGGTATGCCGGGCCAGGGCTGAACTCCGTCTACACGATTCCAAGGGCCGGTGAGGCCGTTGGGATCGATCCAGCCTGGATCCGCCCGCCCGGGCCGGTAATTAAGGGTTGGCTCAACGAGGCTTCCTTCACGGCGATCCTGCTTGCAGCTCTGCGGGACCCTCGAAGTAGCGACACGGTGGTAACCGCTCTACTAGCTGGTACGCCGCGGCAAGACGCCGACTGGCACGAGCTGTCGAAGTTGCTCGATAGATCCGGCCTGGCGACGCGCTCACCGCCGTCCCGCTCGACCGGCTCGTCCAATCCGTTAAAGACTTAATCACCATTGTAGGCCGACTAGCTCCGAAGCCACTCAGCCCTCCGCAGCGTTTAGGGCCCCGAGGCTGGGCCACAACGGGGCGAGCTGTTACCGCTTTCGCCCATTCCGGCGAAAGGTGCTTACTGGGCGTCGTCCTGGCTGACGGGCTGCACGGCGTTCGGCCCCGGGTGGGCGATAGTGCCAACGGTGGGATGCTCGTAATCGAAGTCCAGCTCGGCGAAGTCTCGTTGGACCGCGTCGGGCAGCTCATTGTCCGCGACGATCATTTGCAGCTTCCCCGGCAGCGCGCCGGAAAGGGCACGCAGGCGACGGTACAGGGCTGTGGAGATGTCGGTGGCGGAGTTCAAGGCCATGCGCGGGCTGTCAATGAGTAGGAACGAGGGGTAGTAGGTGTCGCCGCGGCTGACCACGACATACAGCATTGTCGTCCAGTAGGCGATTTGCGTGGCGGTGATGATGCCGCCGCCGCGACTCATCTTGAAGAAAGGCTCGCCATTCAAGATAGGCAAATAGTTGGTGGGGTGGATGTGTGCTGTCTTAATGCCGGGGACGCCGATGCTGCGCAGTGCGCGGTTGAATTCGGCGTTAAGCTCGGTGAGGATTTCGCCGCGCCGCTCATCGATGGCTTCCTCCCGCCGGGCGATCTCGGAACGAATCGCGTCTCTGTCTGCGGCCAGCCGTTCCTCAGCCGCGATTAGGTCGTCGACGCGGTCCCATTGCCGGAGCACGCCATCGAGCTCGCGCTGCCGAGCCAAAGCTGTCGCCAGTCGGCCGGATGCATCGGCGAATGCCTGTAGGCGAGGGGTGACCCGGGCTGCCGTGCGATGTTCGATATCGATCGTCAGTTCTCTGACGAGTTTCTCGCGGTCGGTGACTGCGTCGTTGGTGACGTGAAGCTGCCCGGCGATGGCTGCAAGTTGATCGTCCATTTCGCGAAGCTGGCTAGCGAGCTGCCGTTCCTCGTATTGGTCGGTGTCCGTATGGCCAGCGACGGGATCCGGTTGCAGGCATACGCGGCATGTTCCGTCTGCGACGGGCCGGTTGGTGAGTGATTGCATGCATCGCGGGCATGCTACGAACTCGATGTTGGCGATGCGGGCGCCGGCGTCACGCATGCGGCGGAGTCGGGCGATGTCGCCCTCGACACGCCGTTTCTCTGCGGTCAGCTCTGTACTCTGGCGAATCAAGGCCGTGGTCGCAGACCTGGCTTCAGCGAGCCGACGTTCGCCGTCGGTTAATAGATCACGCAACACCTGGGTTTCGTGGTCGACCGCGGGTGTGATTTCTTCCCGCAGAACTCGCAGGGCGGCTTCTGTTGCTATCTGGTCGTTGCGGGCGTCGCCGTGGGCGTTGAGTGCCTCTTCCTTGCTCGTGGTGCGGGTCGTCGCGAGGAAGTTGCGAATAGTCGTCGTTTCTTTTTTGGCCTCGTCGACTTCGCCGTTCAGCTGGGTGGCTCTCGACCGCAGTGCTAGAAGGGACTGATCGGTGAGTCCGAATAGCAACTCGAAGACGGCTTTGCGTTTTGGTGCAAGGTACTGGTCGTGGCTTCTGGCGATGTCGCGGTTGATGTCGGCCTGGGGGACGTAGAGGTAGGAGTAGATGTCGCTAAATGTGATCCGTGCGCCGGCTCTTGTGCTGCCGCTTGCGCGGGCGGCGGCGCGCATATCGTCGGCGAAGCCTAGGGCACCCATGAGCAGCCCGGACAGGCTCGGGGTGTCGTTGAGCTCGGTACTGTGGTCGGGTAACCGTTCGCCGCTCTTCAAATCGGTCACACGTACCGTCCGGCGCTTACCCGGGTCCACGCTGCGGGTGAGAAGGTAGCGGCCCTGCCCAAGGGTGACGTCGATGCTTACCGCGGTCACGCTCGAGACGACCACGGGAGCCAACATTCCGTCCCCACCGAAGCCGTACTTGATCGCTTCGAGGAGGGTGGTCTTGCCGACGGCAGTGGGCCCGGCGAGGATGGTGAGATCCGCTGCGAAGGAGTACTCCACCTGGCCTTCGACGGTATCAAGGGTGACGGTGTTGAGCCGGAACGTAGTGGTCACCGGATCACCTGCCGGTGCGGTCGGTCCATTAGGTCAGCCAGCCTCTGGTAGATCAGTTCCTTCAATGCATTACCTGTTAACCCGGTCGATGCCTGGGCGATGGCCTGGCTGCGCCCGGCGATCTCCGACCATTGTGTGGTCCCGGCCATCTCGGCTGCCGTCTTGCGGCCGGCCGCTGTGGGTGCCAGGGCGACGCTGCCCTGCCGCCCGCGGGCGTATTTAAGTAATCCGCGACCGACAAGAGCACCGATGATCATGTAATACCGGTCATCCCAGGGACCGTATTTGTACCGGGTCATGGGGGCCTCCACCGCTGTCGGTTCTCGGTGGTCTTCGTCATCGAGCTGCAAGCGTGGGTCACGAGGATCGAGCGGGTCGAGTACAACGCTTGCCAGTGCCGGGTAGCGCAGGAGGAAGTCAAGCTTGGCGAGTTTCGTCAGACCGTCGAGCTTGCGGGCATGTCCCGGCTCGGCGGAGACCGCGGTGACGAGGAGCAGTACTCGTGCCTGGTGGTAGGCGAGATCCTCGCGTAGCAACGCGAGCTCATCAGCGTCGGGCGCCGTCATGAGTCGTCTCCTCCTCTCGCGGAACGCCGGCGTGCCTGTTCGTGATCGACGTCGAAGCTTTCGCTGAACCACACCTCGCCATTGCTGGCGAGGTCGCATAACCCGCCGAGCGCAAGGCTGACGTCTATACCGGGCGGCAGAATGTCTTGGCTGCGTTCCAGCTCGGTCTCGAGCTGCTGCCACAGTGTCGGTCCCCACGCCGCGTCGCGCTGTCTCACCAGTACCGTTGCCTTGACACTGATCCTAAGCAGGTCACGCTCCAACCGCCGCTTGCGGCTGCGTGCGGTCGGGTCCAGGTCGTGATCACGCCAGTAGTTCAACCACTCGCGGTGGAGCCGCTCGGCCAGCTCGATCATGGTGTCGGGGCAGCTTCCCGCCTCCATCTTGATCGCCAACCGGCTGAATCTCACCAAACGCCGCAGGTTAGCGAACCCGGTCGGCCGCGTGATCGCTTGCTGGATTACCTGGTCAATATCGGTCAGCGTCACGATTCGGGCGACCAACATTGCCTCTGCCTCGGCCGGCGTAACCGTTCCGCCACCGGATCCAAGGGGCCGGACCGGCAGGAGCCCGCCGGATGGTGTGGGGCCTCGGGACCGCATGCGCTGCCGAACGAGCCCAAGAACGGCGACCCAGACCGGGCCAGGGTCCGCCATGATCCCGAGCCGGTTGAGTAGGGGTAGAACGAACCGCGTCGGCGCCGCGTCGGCGATGACATGCCGGTTCACCGGGTTGTACTGAAACATGAAACCAGACAGGAAACGAATCAGCTGACGCTGCTGCGTTCCCGTGGCCGACTCCCCGGGTCGGAAGCCGTCGACCTTTGCCCAGTGATCGCGGTAACCAGCACTATGCTTCAGGAGAGCTTGGTGAAACCTCTCGAGGGTATCAACTTGCTCCGGAGTCGGATCGAGACCCACGCTGTCAAGTCGCCTTTCCATTGCGACTCTAGCCAGCTCCAGGAGCTTTGCCGTATCGCCGGACGCACCCGTGGCGGTAACCAGGCGGGTGGTGGGCTTTTCGCGTAGTGCGAGCCAGCTGCTGAAAAGGTGTGCGACGCCGCCTTCGTCCATTAAGGAGTTGATCGTGGAGTATGGACTGAAGTTCTCGCCGTAGTGTTTCGCAGACACGAGCGTCGCGTCCGCGTAGTAGACGACGGTCCAGTCCTCGTGGTGCTCACACACTATTCGGATCTTGATTGTTTCCCGGAATGCGCTGTCGGCGCCGAGCTCCTCCCAATAGAGACGGAGACAGTCGGCTGCTGCCATCGCAGCCTGCCACTCGAACTGATCTGCCGTGCGCGCGCCGACATCATCCCGGGACGAGACGAGGAAAACGAGCTCGGCCGCCGAGGCACACTCGTCATCAGCCCGCAAACCCCACCTGCGCATTAATTGTTAGTCGCCGCCGCACTCACGGTCGCGAGATCGCCCGGCAAATTCTGCCCGACGACCCCGCGTCGGCGAAAGTCACGGACGGGTGAATCCGTGTTCTGGCGGAGCCGGGCCGTCGTCGCCGGTGTCCGACCCGAACCCGAGCGCAGCGAGGTCGGCGTCCAGGTCGGCCTCGGACACCGACTGGGGGCCACGGTTGAGCGAAGTGGCTACCCGAGGGGGGTCACATGGAATATTTTTACGTCCGTGTCGACAAACCGCGATCCTGGTCATCGCTGTCGAAACACCTTTAATGGGTCAGAACCACCTCAAAGGCGCTAGTCAGGTTGTGCAGACCGATCGCCGCGTGCACGCGCTCTACGGCATCAAGGCCCCTTGAGGTTGGTGATCGCGGCGCAATCAAGCGTCAGTCCGACCGGTCTGCGTCACGCCCCGTAATGGCGCTCCCCCCGGCAGCGATATTGGCTGCCCGTTCTCCGGCACGACGACGCCGTCGATGACGGCGCTGGACGACGGGGGCCGTAGCACCGCTAGGCCGACCGAGCCGGCGTCAGTGGCGGCGACGATGCGGCCGTGGCCCAGGCTGGCCAGCTTCCGCACGCCGGCACCCAAGCTGATCACCTGGACAAGCACGAACGAGCGGTCGTAGATCTTCACCGAGCTGGCCTGGCCGACGAAGATGAGGCGAAGGTGGTCGTCGTAGCAGGCGGCCGTCACCGCCGAGTCCAGGGTAATTGTCCGGATGAGCTCCAAGCCGCGGGAGCGGGCGGATAGACGTTCGGTGAAGCCAGCCGGAATGCGGAACAGCAGCAGGTGACCACCGACGGTGGCCACCGCCCTCCGCTCAGCCGCGTCGATCAGGATCCACGATGCCGGGCCGCGGGTGATGAACCGCGCTACCGGACTGAGGCCCCGGTGATGGAGGTTCCATAGGCCGAGGGTGCCGTCGCGCTGCACCACGCCGAGATAGACGGGGCCGGCGCCGGTCGAAGCCAGCAAGGCGACGACCGGGTTGCTGGTCTTGCCGACCCGGCCCACTGTCCGATCCGTCCCCTCTCGCGTGTCGAAGAGCCGCACGTCGCCGTTCTCGGCCGCTACGAAGATCAAAGGACGGTCGGTGCCTTGGTGAGCCGCTACCGCGCTGATCCAGCCGGTTCGGCCGGTCCATAGGTCGGCCACCATGACGGCCGTCCGACCCAGGCTCCAACCCCGCAGCGAACGGTCGATGCCCGGGCCGTAGACGATCGCCGTCTCGTCGGCGGGCAGCGAGCACAGGTCCCACACCTGGCCCGCGACGCGCTGGGACAGCACCTCTGCCCCGCGGCTGTCCCATATCCGCAGCTTCGCGTCGGCAGTAGCCACAACGGTGACCGGCTCGCCGTCGCGGGTGGCGCTGGATAGGCACTGGACGCCGAGCTCGGCTGCCTCCCAGCTGGCGTGCTGGACGGTGCCGGGCAGCACGTCCCAGACCCGCAGGCTCCGGTCCTCGCCCGCGGTCACCAGCATCGGCCGTCCGTCGAACTCAGTCGGCAGCATGAAGAGGACGCCGCCGCGGTGTCCCTGCATCGGGGGCTCTGCACGTGCGCCCACGGCCAGCGGCCTGCACAGGATCTGCCCGTCGTCGTAGGCGAGGACCAGGACCGGCGTCTTGTCCCGCTCGACGACGGTCGCGCTGACGATGGACCGGTCCGACGTGGCCGGTCGAGCACCGGGGAACAGCATCCGGTCGGACGGGCGCAGGCGGCCCGCCATGACGTCGCGACGCGGGTGAGAAGTGGTTCGGGCCATGCCCGCGTCGTGATGTTTCGGATCGCCGTTGATGGTCAACGCACGGCCGAATCCGCCGATGGACAGTGACAGCTTGCCGGTCTCGGTGTCCCATACTTCGAGGCTGCGGGGGCTGTAGGCGACGAAGTACAAGGTGCCTCCGCTCCGGCCCACGGCACACGATCGGTTCGGGGTGTCGCTGAACGCCTGGAACTCCGCCAGCAGGGTCCGCTGCTCGATGTCGTGAACGCGAACGACATGGGTGGCGCTTCTGGTCACCGCGACGGACCGGTCGTCGAGGTGCCCGAGCGACCAGAAACGGTCGTCGATGTACTGCCGGATCGGAGGCCGGTCGGCTGGATCTCCGGTCTCCGCATCCCAGGCCCACAACGCGCCCGAAGGGCGTGGAGCCAGCACCATCAGCCGCCCCTCGATGGGCAGCAGGCCGACGCCGGAGCTGGGATCGACGTCGGCCGAGGAGAAGGTACCGACGAGCTGCCCGGCTGGGAACGCGTAGGTGGTGACGTGGCCCATCCAGTCCTTGCCGGCCCGGCCAGTCGAGCCGCCGATGGCTAGATACATCGACGGTCCCGCGCTGAGCACGGCGACCCGGGCCGGTGGGTGCCCGGCCGTCAGCTCGCTGTCGAGCACGAGGTTGCCGGTGGCAAAGTCCCAGATGTTGACGTGCCGGTCGGAGTTGGCGGTGACAACAACCCGCCGCGCGTTGAGCCGGCCGAGGGTGAGCGCGTTGATCGACTCCGACGCCTTGCCGAGGTCGCGGTGGGGCGTCTGCGGTCGCCATCGCGCCCAGTCAACGGCCCACAGTCGGTCCGCCCGCAGATTCGCGATCGCCGCGCCGAGCTGGCGGGCGCCCTGCTTGTGCGCGGCCAGTTCGAGGTAAGAGAGGGCGTCCGTCCCCACCTGGACAGTCAGCCGGTGGGCAGCCTCGCGGTAGGCCGCCGCTGACGCGCGGCCCTCCGAGGTGCAGACCGCGGAGAGCGCGGTCAACAGGTTGGTCCGCTCAGCCGCGAGCAGATAAGCCGGGTCGATCAGCAGGGAGTCGAGGACACCACCGCGGGCGGCGTGCACCGACAGGTAGTACCGCGTGTAGCCGCCGGCCGCCGCCCACGCGGCCTTGCCGTGCACGTCGAGGGGAACCCGCTTGTACAGGACCGAGAATGCGGCCCGGTGAGCCGACGCCTCATCGTGGTCCCGTCGAAGGTGTTCGGCTAGGGCCTCGTGATAGAGCCGGTAGGCCGACCGGTCGCCGACCCTGGTCTCGACGATGTAGCCGCCGGCCGCCTGCATGACCCAGTCCACGTCGTCGTCGTTGGCCGCGGCGCCCGTCATCTCCGCGGCCAGCGGCGCCCAGATGTTCTCCCAGGGCAGGCCGTCACCTTGAGCGAAGGCTAGGGGAGTCATCAGGAGGCGGGCCTTCTGGGCGGAGTCACCGAGCCGGTACTCTAGGTCAACCCGCATCGCGACGGCGGCATCGGTGGGCAGTTTGAGCCGGTCGGTGTCGACGCCCTCGATGGCGGTCTTCCGGTTGGCAAGGCTCCGACTGTTGATCAGCGCTACCAGAAACGAGTTCTTTGCCGCCTCGGATATCAGGCGGGCGACCTTCGCCGCGATCTCAGGCCGTCCCCGATAAGGGGAATCCGGTGACAGCTCCACCAGGCAGCGCCTCGCGTAGATGAGCATGCTGGCCGGGTCAGCGTAGGCTGGCTCTTCGGCATCGAGCCGGGTGAAAGTGCGCATTTCAAAGCGATCGACCAGGTACGGGCGCATGCCGAGCAGGAGCTTCAGCCCGACCGTGGCCGCCATCCGCACCAGCGGTACGAGGACTTGGTCGACCACGGCGTGCGGGTCGGCCGCCTCGTCGATCCCGTCGATCACGACGGCGCGCCTCTCGCGGTCGCTCTGCAGCCGCCGGGCCAGTTCGCCGACCGATGAGGGCGGCACCCGGACGGCCGCGCAGACGGCGTCGAGTAGCTGTTCGGAGGTCATGCCGCGCGCGTAGATAGGCATGGCGATCGAGTTCTCGAGCGGCAGCGTCTCCGGCGGCAGGCTCTCGATATCGACCACCCGGCCCCGGAACTCGGGCATGCTCAGCACGGCCAGTCGGCCTAGTACTGCTACGGCGGATCACTACTTCGAGTAGTTCTGGATCGTTTGCCGGACGTGGTGACGGTTGAGCAGGTGCGGGGATGGGACGAGGCGTTCCAGGAGTTCTTCCTGGAGTTCTCGCACCATTTCGGCCGGGTGGAGACCCGCTGGCAGGCGAGGAAGTATCTGCGTGGGTTGATGACCCCGATCGAGCGGCGCAACGGGTGGACCCTGGCCGAGCATGCCGGCGATGCCACTCCGGACTCGATGCAGGCGTTGCTGTGCAGCCCGTGTTTCGACCGGGACGCGGTTCGTGACGCCGTCCGGGCCCGGATCGTCGCGGAGATCGGCGATCCGGGTGGGGTGCTGATCGCTGACGAGACCGGGTTCATCAAGAAGGGCAAACGCTCCGCCGGTGTCCAAAGGCAGTACACCGGGACCACCGGCAAGGTCGACAACTGCCAGATCGGAGTGTTCCTGGCCTATCACACCCCGGCCGGGCGGGCGTTGATCGACCGGGAGTTGTACCTGCCGGCATCGTGGACCGACGACCGAGACCGGTGCCGCACGGCGAACATCGCGGACGAAGTCGCGTTCGCGACCAAACCACAGCAGGCGAAAGCCATGCTGGAACGCGCCGTCAACGCGAAGGTGCCGTTCGCCTGGTTCACCGCCGACGAGGCCTACGGCCAGAACCGCGGCCTGCGCGACTGGTGCGAAGAACAGGACATCCACTACGTGATGGCCACCCGCAAAGACCACGAAGTGCCCTCTGGACTGCACACCACCACCCGCGTCGACGCCCTCATCGACACGATCCGGGCCGGGGCCTGGCGGCGGATCTCCTGCGGCGACGGCGCCCACGGACCCCGCGTCTACGACTGGGTTTCCACCCCGATCCGCACCACGTTCCCGCACGGCCGCCGCGGCTGGGTCTTGGCCCGCCCCT
>NZ_BOMN01000141.1 GCF_016862215.1 Winogradskya humida | reverse complement strand
CATAGTCGGTGACGGCGTCGGTGTCGCGCCCCTCAGGACCGCCGCCCGATGCGGAACCACGGGCGGCGGCCGCACGACTGCGCTGCGCGCGGCGCTCGGTGGCCCGGTGGGCCAGGTCGGCGCGGTAGCCGTTGGGGCCGCCGTTGCGCATCACCTCACGGGTGACCGTGGAGGTCGGCCGGTCGAGGCGCCGGGCGATCTCGGCGTAGGGCAGATCGTCGGCCAGGCCCAGCGCGATCTGCTGACGTTCCTGCTGGGTGAGTCTGCCTCCCGGCATCACGGTCTCCTCGATAGTCGGTCGCGACTCGGCCCAGCATAGCGTTCACTTCTGATCATTGCAAAGGCATTCCGGTCGAGAATTGCATTAACTTCCAGCCAGTTGCAACGTCTTTGCCACACTGAGCTGCCATTTTGCCTATCGATTGCAACTATTGCGTTGCCATCAAGTCGAAAGCAACGTAGCGTTTCTCATATCAGAAACGAACCGCGAACATCGGAGAACACCATGACCAGCACCGTCACCCCGTGGACCGGCATGATCCAGATCGACGACACCGCCCTCGCCTGCACCGACACCGGCGGCACCGGCATCCCGGTCGTCTACCTGAACGGGCAGTTCGCGACCCAGGGTTACTGGAAGCGAGTCATCGCAGACCTCGGCCCCGGCTGGCGGCACATCACCTACGACGAACGCGCTCGCGGCCGGAAGTCGAAAACGTCGGCCGACTACTCGTTCGAGGCCGCCATCCGCGACATCGACGCCGTCCTCGCCGCCCGCGGGGTGGACCGGGCGCTGGTCGTCGGATGGTCCTACGGCGCGTTCCTCGGGGCGCACTGGGCCGGCCGCAACCCGGACCGGGCGATCGGCGCGGTCCTGGTCGACGGCGCGATGCCGCACGACTGGCTCGACGACGCCATGGAGGAACGGATCCGGAAGATGTTCAAGCGGATGGCCTGGTTCATGCCGCTGCTTCGCCCGACCGGCCTGGTCCCGCGCCTGAGCGCCGAACAGCAGGCCACCAGCAACATCGAACTCGGGAAGATCTCCCTGGAACGCGAACTCGGCCCGGTCATGGACAGCATCACCGTCCCCACCCGCTACGTCCTGGCCTCCGGCACGTCACTCGGCAGCAAGGGCGACGAGCAGGAGGAGATCCGCGCGAGTCTGGACAAGGTGGTGGCCCGCAACCCGCACATCCGGATCAGCGCCAAGGTCCCCAGCAACCACAGCATGATCCTGCGCAAGGATCACGCGGCCGTGACCGCGGCGGTCCGGGAGGTAGCGGCCGTTTAGCGCTCGAGGAGGGCGTTGAGGGTGTGCCGGGCGGTGGCGGCCATGGCCGGGTTCGTGACCTGGTAGTAGGGGAGGGCGCCGATGGCCTGGACGAGGGCCCAGCCCTTACCGCGTTGCCAGAGGGCCTCATCGGCCGCCAGCGCCTTCCGGTAGGTCGTGCGGGCCTCCGGCGGGAGGAGGTTCCAGGCCGGCATCAGGTCTACGGCGGGGTCGCCGATGTTGGCTGCGCCGAGATCGATCACCGCTGCCAGGGAGCCGTCGCGGGTGAGGAGGTTGCCGGGCATGAGGTCGGCGTGGAGCCAGACGTCCGGGCCGGGATGGGCGGGGGCGGCCAGGCAGTCGGACCAGATGCGGGCCAGGGCGGTGGTGTCGGTCAGGGTGGCGCATTCGGCGAGCATCCGGC
This sequence comes from Winogradskya humida, assembly GCF_016862215.1. GTDB lineage: Bacteria > Actinomycetota > Actinomycetes > Mycobacteriales > Micromonosporaceae > Actinoplanes > Actinoplanes humidus. The sequence goes on along the minus strand of NZ_BOMN01000141.1, from coordinate 33,611 downwards.
GGACGTAGGCGTCCTCGGTGTGCAATGGGCCGCCGCGGCCTTCGCCCGGCCAGCTGCGGCCGCCGGTGGGGATGACGTGCAGCTCGGAGACGAAAGCCGCCAGGTCGGTGGCGAAGGTCTGCGGGCCGGTCAGGGTGGTGACGGGGTCGCCCGGGATCCATCGGTACGCCGTCCACGGCCCCGGGTAGCCGAAGCCTGGTTCGCCGAGGGCGAGGGGCTCCGGGACCTGCAGGGTGAGGTGCGGAGCGAGGTGCCGGGCGTTTTCCTGCTCGGTTCGCAGCTCGGTGACGTCGGCGGGTAGGAGCGGGAAGCGCAGGACGATGTCGTCGCCGAGGCGGAAGAGGGCGTTGACGGTGCCGGTTGAGGGCAATGGGCGTACGGGCAGGGTCTGCCAGGCCGGGAACTGGGCCGCGACCAGGGCAGCGACCGTGGGGACCGGGATGTCGAGCTGGTCCTTGTGCATTTTCATGCGCAGATGACCTCGACGCCGGCGTCACGGAAACGGTCGACGACCTGCTGGGGGGCGCTGAGATCCGTGACCAGGGTTTCGACCTTGCCGATGGGGCAGATGCGGGCGAAGGCGTGGCCGCCCAGCTTCGAGGAGTCGGCGATCACGACGACCTTCTTGGCGCGGGCCACCATCAGGCTGTTCATCGCGGCCTCGCCCTCGTGGTGGGCCGCAGCCCCCAGCTCCACGTCCAGGGCGTCGACGCCGAGAAGCACGATGTCGAGGGTCACCTCCTTGAGCAGGGCGCCGCCCAGGGGGCCGACCAGCTCGAAGGATTGGGGCCGGACGACGCCGCCGGCCACGACGATCTTCATGCGGGAGCGGACGAGGAGCTCGTTGGCGATGTTGAGCGCGTTGGTGACGACCGTGAGCTGGGCGCCTTCGCCGCTGGTGTTGAGGTCGGGGCGGACGGCCAGGGCCCGGGCGACCTCGGTCATGGTGGTGCCGCCGTTGAGGCCGACGACCGTGCCGGGGGTGACCAGGATCGCGGCTGCCTCGCCGATGCGCTGCTTCTCGGCGGAGTGTTTGGCGCTCTTGTAGCGCAGTGGGAGGTCGTAGGAGACGCCGTTGGCGACCGCGCCGCCCCGGGTCCTGGTGATCATCTGCTGCTGGGCGAGCTGGTCGAAGTCGCGCCGGATGGTGGCCTGCGAGACCTCCAGGCGGTCCGCCGCGTCCTCCACCGTGACGCGGCCGCTCTCGGCCAGGAGCTCCAGCAGGGCATTCCACCGCGCGTACCGGTCCACCGGTTCTCCCTGCTCGTTTCGTGTCAGGTCTGTGCACATTAGTGCTCGAAAGGCCCCGTAGCAAAGACGGCACCTGCGCGGAGGTTGCGTCGCCGCCGCTGTTCCACGCAGAATGACGCTCGAAAGACCCGCCTACTGAGCGGATATGCGCAGCACAGCAGAGGGACTGGATGAGTCACGTCAAGGTGGAGATCGCCAGCCAGCCCGACTGCTGGCGGCAGGCCGCCAAGATGGCCGACTCGGCGGGGTTGCCCGCGCCGGGTGAACGGGTGGCGGTCGCCGGGTGCGGCACGTCGTGGTTCATCGCCAAGGCGTACGCCGCCCTGCGCGAGCAGGCGGGCCACGGCGAGACCGACGCGTTCCAGGCATCGGAGTTCCCGCTCGGGCGCCACTACGACCGGGTCGTCACGATCACCCGCTCCGGCACCACCACCGAGGTCATCGACCTGCTCGCCGCGCTCGACGGCCGCACGCCGACCACGGTGATCACCGCCGACCCGGAAGCCCCGGCCGTGGCGATGGCCGGCGAGGCGATCGTGCTCGACTTCGCCGACGAGCTCTCGGTGGTGCAGACGCGGTTCGCCACGAGCACGCTCGCGCTGCTCCGGGCCCACCTCGGCACCGACATCGAGGCGGTGGCCCGCGACGGTGAGGCTGCCGTTCGGCTACCTCTGCCCGTACACCCCGCCCTGGCCGAACAGATCACCTTCCTGGGCCGCGGCTGGACCGTGGGGCTCGCCGAGGAGGCGGCTCTGAAGTGCCGCGAGGCGGCCGGCTGGTGGGCCGAGGCCTACCCGGCCTTCGAATACCGGCACGGCCCGATCGCGATCGCGCGGTCCCGGCGGGTCGTCTGGGCCTTCGGTGAGGTTCCCGACGGGCTCGCGGCCGAGGTCGAGGAGACCGGTGCAAGCTTCGTGCACAGCAAGCACAACGGCGGTTACTGGGGCGCCGGCGAGGACTTCGACCCGATGGCGGACCTGATCGTGGCGCAGCGGGTCGCCGTGCTGTTCGCGACCAGCCAGGGCTTCGATCCCGACCACCCCCGAGGGGTCACCCGTTCTGTAGTACTGCCATGACGCAACGCGGCGTCGTTCTCACCCCCGCGAGGAAGGCACGATCGTGAGTAACGACGTGGTGGTGGCGCTGGACGTCGGCGGCACCGGTATGAAGTGCGCCCTGGTGAAGCCGGACGGCACCGTGGTGCACGCCGAACGGCATCCGACCCTGGCCCAGCGCGGCCCGGAGGCGGTCACCGCGAACATCCTCGACATCGCCGACGGACTGGCCGGCCGGGCCCGCGCCGAGGGCCTCGAGCCGGTCGCCGTCGGGCTGGTCGTCCCGGGCGTGATCGACGAGGAGAACGGCGTCGCGGTCTGGTCGAGCAACGTGGGCTTCCGGGACGTACCGATGCGGGAGCTCATGCAGGAACGGCTCGGACTGCCCACCGCGGTCGGCCACGATGTCCGCGCCGGAGGGCTCGCCGAGGCACGGCTGGGCGCCGGAGTCAGCGAGCGGCACGTGCTGTTCATCGCGATCGGCACCGGCATCGCCGCGGCTCACGTCGTCGACGGCAAGGCGGAGGCGGGTGCGCACGGCGCCGCGGGCGAGGTCGGGCACATCGTCGTACGCCCAGGCGGGCCGGCCTGCCTCTGCGGCGGGCGGGGCTGTCTGGAGGCGGTGGCGTCGGCGTCCGCGGTCGGGCGGCGCTATGTCGAGCTGTCCGGCGAGGCCGGGGTGACGGCGTACGACGTGGCGACCCGCGCGGCGGCCGGCGAGGAGTTGGCCAACCGGGTGTGGACCGAGGCCGTCGAGGCGTTCGCCGACGGGCTGCTCACCGCGCAGGCGCTCTACGACGCCGGGATCATCGTGCTCGGCGGCGGGCTCGCGGAGGCCGGGGAAGCGCTGCTCGCGCCGTTGCGGACCGCGTTGCAGGCCCGCATCACGTTCCACCGGATGCCGCAGATCGTGCGCGCGGCGCTCGGCGACACCGCAGGCTGCCTCGGTGCGGCCCTGCTGGCTCTCGACCACCTGGAGGTCACCCAGTGAAGATCCACGGCCGCATCGTCCGGCCCGGCGCGGTCGTGCCCGGGTATGTCGAGGTGGACGGCCCCGCGATCCTGTCCGTCGGCGAATCCGCGCACACCGGCGACGACATCATCGTGCCGGGCTTCGTGGACCTGCACTGCCACGGCGGTGGCGGGCACACCTTCACCCAGGGTGTTTTTGAAGAAGCGGCGCAGGCTGCGGCATTTCATCTCGCGCACGGCACCACCACGATGCTGGCCAGCCTGGTGAGTTCGCCGTACGAGCTGATGCGCGACGCCACCGCCGCGTACCGGCCGTTGGTCGAGAGCGGTGCCATCGCGGGCATCCACTTCGAGGGGCCCTATCTGAGCAGCGTGCGGTGCGGCGCGCAGAACCCGGACTTCCTTCGCGACCCTTCACTGGAGGAGCTGACCGCGCTCATCGAGCTCTCCGGGCAGGCGATCCGCATGGTCACGATCGCCCCCGAACTGCCCGGTGCCCTGGACGCGATCCGCTTCCTGGCGGAGAACGGGGTGGCGGCCGCGATCGGGCACACCGATGCCTCGTACGAGCAGACCCTTGCCGGGGTGGCCGCCGGCGCGACGGTCGGCACCCACGTCTTCAACGGCATGCCCCCGGCCCACCACCGTGAGCCGGGCCCGGTCGTGGCGCTGCTCGACTCCCCCGCGATCGTGTGCGAGCTGGTCGCGGATGGCATCCACCTGCACGACGGCACGCTGCGGTTCGCGGCGCACGCCACCGGCCCGGACCGCGCGGCCCTGATCACCGATGCGATGGACGCCGCCGGCATGCCCGACGGCGACTACGAGCTCGGCGGCCAGGCCGTCACCGTGACCGGGCGGGTCGCCCGGCTGGCCCGCAACGGCTCGATCGCCGGCAGCACCCTGACCATGGACGCGGCGTTCCGGCAGGCCGTCGGCGCGGGGCTCGACCTGGTCACGGCGTCGGCGATGGCCTCGACGACGCCGGCCCGGGTGCTGGGGCTGAGCGATCAGGTCGGGGCACTGGAAGCCGGGTTGCGCGCGGACCTCGTGGTGCTCTCCGCGGATCTCAAGGTGAAACAGGTGCTGCGGTCCGGGTCCTGGGTCTGAAGCCCAGCAGCACGGCCACCCGCGCGAGGATCCGGGTCAGGATCAGGCCGAGCAGCAGCCCGGCCACCGAGTCGGTGATCCAGTGGAACGCGAGGTACGTCGTGGTCACGAACACGATCGCCGGGGGCAGGATCCGCAGCGCGAGGTACGCCTTGTCCGGCATCGGCTGGGCGAGCAGGGCGTTGATGAGGACGGCGATGACGCCGTACCAGGCCAGGGCGTTGGCGACGTGACCTGAGGGGTAGCTCATCGAGAGGGAACCCGTAGCCAGCGGATCGGGATTGAAGAGGATCTCGCGGTTCGCGCCCTCGAAGTGCGGTGCTGCGCGGTCGAACCAGATCTTCAACGGGCCGATCGTCAGATAGAACAGGGCATATGCCGAGCCGAACAGCAGCACCGGGCGTACGGAACGCAGTCGCCAGGTCGCGAAGGCCGTCAGGATGATCGCCACTGGCGTCAGCACCTGACCGCCCTGGCCGAGGTAGTTGAACACGCGCAAGGTCCAGTAGAAAGGCGCGGGCCGGTGGGTGTCGACCCAGTCCGCCACCCGGAGATCCAGCGCCAGCAGATGGCCGTTGGCCAGCGCGACCGTCAGCACGACGAACAGCAGCAGCGACACGATCTCCGGCACCCAACCACGTATCCGCTGCATGAGCGTCACGTTACAAGCTCAAAGGTAGTACTTGAGTTTCTTGTAGAGCAGGTCCGCGCGTACGCCGGAATTGGGGCAGCCGCCGAAGTGATGGAGCGCGACCACCTTGTCGGTCCTGCGGGAGAGGACCGGGCTGCCGCTCGAGCCACCCTCGGTGTCGCAGTTGTAGGAGACGTCGGAATTTTTCACGTAGCCGTCGAAGGCGTTGCTGACCACCGCACAGGTGCCGGCCTTGTCGCCGAGGCGCCCGGCGATGCGGGTGGGTTCGCCGGCCGGGTGCTGGGGCACGTAGAGCTCCTGGCCGCGAGCGGGGCGGCCGGTGTCGAGCGTCAGGTAGCCGAATTTGCGGACCGAGGCGAAGTTCTCGACGGTGAACAACGTGTAGTCGTACACATGGTCGGTGGTGAGGACTTTTTCGCCCCAGACCTTGGTCGGACGGAAGACGTCGTAGCCGCCACACTTCGCGCACTGGTAGTTGAACCAGACTTCGGTCTCGTAGGCGTCGTCCGAGTTGTCGAAGCAGTGGTTGTTGGTGATCATGCGGTTCCTGGCGCCGACCCGCCAGCCGGTGCAGAGCTCGGTGCCGTTGATCAGGAGCCGGGCGATGGCCTTGGACCGGGTGTACGCGACCGGATCAGCCGACCGGTAACAGACCGCGTCCTTGCTCTCGTCCGAGCCGCAGACCGACTCCTCGCGCCCGGTCAGCCCCGGCCGCAGCAGCTGGCCCGTGGGCTTCGTCACCTGGTCCTGCCGGCTGTAACCCTTGGCGACCTTGTCCAGGTGGATCCGCGCCGCCTTGAGACCGGGCGGGCGGACCCGCGCCGCGTCGCGGCCGGGGCGGGTGCCGCGGTGCAGCTCCAGCACCGCGGTGTCGCCGGTCACCGACATCGCCCACCTGCCGGACTTGAGCCCGTCGTAGCGGTAGGACTCGACGCCCGTGGCGTCGGCGACGGTCAGGTAGTCACCGGGGACCAGCACCATGCGGCTGAAGTGCAGTTTCACGTAGGAAGCGGCCGGATAGCGGAACACCTCGCGTTCCGGGGCGCCGTAGCCGAGGAGCCTGTCGAGCGCGAGCACCTCACCGACGTGTTGCCGGCCGTCCTCGGCGGGGGTGACGACAGGGTTGATCAGGGGGTCGTGCCAGATGCCGACAGCGCGGCCCGTGTCGCCGCTGCGCGTCCATGCCAGGACGCCCGCCATGCCGATCAGGGTCACGGCGGCGCAGACCCCGGCGATAATGCTCACCGAGCGTCGCACATTCACTCCTACCCCTCGTGTCTCGCTTGTGTGTAACGAGCCACGTGCGGCAGCGACGCGCCGATGCGAGGGGGCACACTGGTCTGCGTGCGACTCACTTCAGCCCTCATCGACCCGGCGCTGCTGGACCTGCCGTGGAGCGTGCCGCTTGAGGAGTGGCCCGCCGACCACCTGGTCGCACTGCCGCAGGGCATCTCGCGACACATCGTCCGGTTCGTCAAGCTCAACGACACCGTCTACGCCCTGAAGGAGACCCGCGAGAAAATCGCCGAGAAGGAATACGACCTGCTCCGGGCGCTGGAGCGGATCGACTTCCCGGCCGTCGAGGCGGTCGCAATCGTCACCGACCGCGTCGACGAGCGGGGCGAGCCGCTGGAGACCGTGCTGGTCACCCGGCACCTGAAGTTCTCGCTGCCCTACCGCGCGCTGTTCTCGCACACGCTGCGGCCGGAGACGATGAACAGGCTGCTCGACGCGCTCGCCGCGCTGGTCGTGCGCATGCACCTCACCGGCTTCTCCTGGGGTGACTGCTCGCTGTCCAACACCCTCTTCCGCCGCGACGCGGGCGCGTTCGCCGCATACCTCGTCGACGCGGAGACCGGCAACATCTACCCGAAGCTCTCCGAGGGCCAGCGCAGCGAGGACATCGAGATCCTGCGGCTCAACATCTTCGGTGAGTGCCTCGACCTGCAGGCCGCCGAGCTGCTGCACGAGTCGATCGACCCCGAGTCGGTCGTCGACGACATCGTGGCGCGCTACGACCGGCTGTGGCACGAGGTCACCTACGAGCAGGAGATCCAGCGGCGCGACGCCCGGCACGACATCGAGGGGCGCATCCGGCGGCTCAACGAGCTCGGCTTCGACGTGGCCGAGGTGGCGATGTCCACCGTGGACGGCGGGGTCCGGGTGCGGCCGAAGGTCGTCGACGCGGGCTATCACACGCGGCGGCTGATGCGGCTCACCGGTCTGGACGCCGAGGAGAACCAGGCCCGGCAGCTGCTCAACGATCTCGACACGTACAAGGCCGAGAGCGACCTCACCGACGAGCAGCAGGCCGCGCACCGCTGGCTGACCGAGGTCTTCGAGCCGGTGGTCCGCGCGGTGCCGGCCAACCTGCGGCAGAAACTCGAGCCGCAGGAGATCTTCTCGCAGATCATCCAGCACAAGTGGCTGCTCTCCGAGCGAGCCGGGCGCGACGTGGGCATGGCACCGGCGGTGCAGTCCTACCTGACCGACGTGCTCGCTCACAAGCCCGACGAGCAGGCCGTGCTAGGCGTCGAGGTCGGCGCTCTCCCCTAGCTCGTCAAGCAGGTCAACGGGCGGGGGGCTGGCCTGCTCGACGAGGGCGCGCAGGCCGGCCCGGCGGGCCGCCACGACCACGCGGTCGTCGGTGGCGAGGACGCGGCGGGGGTCGGGGGCCCAGTCGACCCACTCCTGGCCCGCGGCGGCCAGGCCGATGACGCGTACGCTCCCCGCGCGCTCGATCTGGCTGAGCGGCGCACCGTCGAGGGGCGAGCCGCCGGCCACCCGCACGTTCGCGAGCAGCACCGCGTGCCGGTCCACCGGAATCGTCGCGATCACGTCGCGTTCCAGCATCGCCGCCGCGAACGCGGGAGCGGCCAGCCGGGAGACACTGCGCGAGACAGCGATGTTGAACGCCGTGTCCACCCGCTGGGCGAAGTCGTCGTCGAACAGGCGCAGGACGACCCGCAGGTCCGGATTCACCGCCCGGGCGTTCAGCGCCGCCTGCAGGTTCGTCACGTCGTCGGTGGAGACGACCACCAGTGCCCGGCTCGTCGCGATGGACGCCTGCCGCAGCACCTCCTCGGACGCCGCATCCCCGATGATCAGCGGCACCCGGAGCTCCTCGGCGACCTTCACCCCGCGGGCCTCGCGGCTGATGTCGACCGCCACCACGTCGACGCCGAGGTCGACCAGCTGGCGCAGCACCCTGGTGCCCACGTTGCCGAGCCCGACGACGACCACGTGGTCCTCGCGGCGGCCGGTGAAGCGCCCACCGGCGAGGGCGAGCCGGGCGTTGACCATGCCCTCGACCACCGCGGCGGTGATCAGCGGCAGCAGCGCCAGCCCGGCGATGGTGAGGATCAGCTGGGCTGCCTGCCCGACGGCGTTGCGGTTCTCCTCCACGTCGGACGAGCCGACCGCGGTGAGCAGCGTGACGTAGACGGGTTTCCAGAAGCCGGCGTAGTGCAGGGAGTGGGCCAGCACGCCACCGGAGAGCGCCGTGATCACGAGCGTGACCAGCACCGCGATGCCCAGTTTGCGGTTCAGCGCGGCCCGCAGCGCCCGGCCGAGGGACGTGAGCGGCCGGCGTCTGCGGCGGGCCGGGGCGGGTGCCTGCCCGCGCGCCTCGGCCAGGACCAGGTCGCCGGGTTGCTGCGCGGGCGTCGCCGGTTCGTCGGGCAGCAGGTCCACCCGGCCGTTACCGTCGGACGCGGTCAGGGTGCAGACGACCTGGTCGGGGCGGACGTTCTCGCGACGGGCCACGTGGACGGTGCGGCCGGGCAGGCGTACGTGGGTGGGCGCCAGGTCGCCGAGGGACGCTGCCACGAACGCAGGGGCCACCATGGACGCGTCGGACAGCACCGCGCAGTCCTCGAAGAGCCGCCGGACGCCGTAGCCGAGACCGGTGTTGAACATCCGGATCACGAGCCGCAGATCCGGCTCGACGGCCTGGGCGCAGAGGGCGGCGTGCAGGTTGACCACATCGTCCGGCATCACCAGGGCCAGGGCTGCGGCGCCGTCGAGGCCGGCGGCGCGGAAGGTGCGCTCGTCGAGACGGTCGGCGCGGATGACCCGTACGCCTCGCAGTGCGGTCAGGTCGGGGACGTCACGCCGCAGGACGGTCGGCACGATGACGGTCAGCCGGATGCGGTGGCCGGCGTTGGCCAGCTCCTCGGCGAGCGTGTAGACGAGCGCGTCGGCACCGCAGACCACGAAGTGCGGGCGGTTGTCGCCGTTGCCCGGCAGCGTCTGCCGCAACCGCGAGACCAGGGAGCGGCGAGCGGGATCGACGGACATTGCCGCATCGTAGTCACCCGATACCCGGTCGTGTCGCCGCTCGTTCCCCTCTGCGGTGCGTTTTGTCCCAGGTTTCCCCGGAGGCGTCATGCGGAAGTGGCTCAGCGCTTGGGTTCTCATCGGTGGTCTCGCGCTGCCGGTCCCGACGACCGGCGGCCTGCTTCCCGATGGCCGGGCGGTGGTCACCGAGGGCGTACCGGCCATGCCACCGGGAGGAACACCCATCAAGCCGCACTCCGAGCGGACGTTCTCGCCGAGCCGTCCGGTGGCCGGCGAGGACCCCGACTACTGAGCGATCGCGTCGGGGATCCGGCGGCCCACCACGACCGTGGCAGTGACGAGCAACACCATCAGCGCGGCGATCACGAACACCGGGGCCGGTCCCAGCGGGGCCAGCAACGTCAGCACCGCGGCGAACGGGTACGCCGCCATGAACGGCCCGCGCTGATGCGGCCGGATGTGCAGCAGCCAGACGACAAAGAGATAGACCGCTACGGGTACGGCGACCGCGTACGCCGCCACGGTCCCGGAGATCTCCGCGTGGTGGCTCTCGTACTCCACCTCCACGGCGATCCCGGCGCCGACCGCAGCCGCCGCGGCGAAGATGAAGTAGTGGCCGTAACCCCACAGCTCCGAGTTGTGCAGCGTCCGGATCAGACTCTGCGCCGACCGGTCGAAGTAGAGCCACCACAACGCGAAAACGATGACCAGCCCGGCAGCAGCGACCGAGACCAGGCCCACCTCGTGTTCCCCGGTGTCCAGCCCGGTCCGGATGGCGATCGTGGCCGCGGAGACCGACTCGCCCAGCATGATGATCGTGAAGAGGCCGTACCGCTCGGCGATGTGATGCGGGTGCGGGGCGGTCGACCCGCCCGGGGAGCGCTCGGCGAGCACCGGCACGAGCAGCTCGCAGACCACCAGCACGGCGAACGCCGGGGTCAGCAGGTCCTCCGGCAGCGCGAGCCGGAGCAGCCACAGGATCTGCACGACAACGATGCCGACGGCGTAGTAGATCGCGGTTGTCCGGCGCTCCCGGTCACCGCGGGCGGCCCGGATCCACTGCGCGACCATCGCCAGCCGCATGATGACGTACCCGATGGTGATGGCGGTGTAATTGTTGCCGTCGAACGCGTCGGCCACGCCCGCGGCGAGCACGAGCGCGCCGCCGATCTGCACCAGCGTGGTGATCCGGTAGACGTCGTCGTCGGTGTCGTACGCGGACGCGAACCAGGTGAAGTTCATCCATGCCCACCACACCGCGAAGAAGACCTGCAGATAGCCCTCGACGCCGTGCCAGATGTGCCCCTCGGCGATCGCGTGGTGCAGCGGGGTGGCCGCCTGCGCGACCGCCACCACGAAACACAGATCGAAGAAGAGCTCGAGCGGTGTCGCCACCCGATGGTTCTCGGTCGCGTCGCGGGCCCGCATCGGCGCCAGCCAGCTACGACTTGTCATGATTCCCCCTGGGTGGTGTCCCAGGACAGCAGGAGAAAACGCTCTTCCTCGTTCGCCCCGGCCCTGCGATAGGTCTTCTGCGCGGCTTCGTTGTCGACCTCGGTGCCGACCCACATGCCGTAGCAGCCGCGCTCCCGGGCGATCCCGGCGAGCGCCTTGACCAGCGCCGTGCCGACACCGGTGAGCCGGGCGTGCGGGGCTACGCCCAGCTCGTACAGAAACATCTCGGTGCCCTTGTCCGGGTGGGTCATCTCCACCCCGGTGACCATCCCGACGGCCCGGTCGTCCACGTATGCCAGCAGCAGGTGATGATCCGGGTGGGCGAGAAACTTCGCGGTCGCGTCCGCCAGCGGCGGGGCATCGAAGAGATCGGCCGCTGCGTGAACGGCGGCAGCGTCGGTTACCCGCTCAATGCGCATAGCGCCACAATAAAGCGGCAGAAAATCGTATTGGAGCCCCCGGTCGGAATCGAACCGACGACATCCTGTTTACAAGACAGGTGCTCTAGCCAACTGAGCTACAGGGGCGCGTGCCACAGCATACCGGTAACCCGATGACACCCGCCGAACGGCCGTACCAGCGGCGCGACCTCGGCCCCGTCCTTGGCAGAACGTGAAAAAAGACTTACGGTTGCGCTGCATGTGGTCTTCCACACGCATGTTCCTCCCACTCGGATCGTCCGGCACGTTCCTGCCGGTGGAAAGGAAGTAGCACCACCATGGCTACAGTTACCTATGACAAGGCCTCCCGGATCTACCCGGGCTCCGAGCGCCCCGCGGTCAACGAGCTCAACCTCGAGATCGGCGACGGAGAGTTCCTCGTCCTCGTCGGCCCCTCCGGTTGTGGCAAGTCGACCAGCCTGCGCATGCTCGCCGGCCTCGAGGACGTCGACAGCGGCCGCATCCTGATCGAGGGCAGGGACGTCACCAACCTGCCCCCGAAGTCGCGCGACATCGCGATGGTCTTCCAGAACTACGCCCTCTACCCGCACATGTCGGTGTACGAGAACATGGCGTTCGCGCTCAAGCTGCGCAAGACCCCGAAGTCGGAGATCGACCGCCGGGTCAAGGAGGCCGCCCAGCTCCTGCAGCTCGACGAGTACCTCTCCCGCAAGCCGAAGGCGCTCTCCGGTGGCCAGCGCCAGCGCGTCGCCATGGGCCGCGCGATCGTGCGTGAGCCGCAGGTCTTCCTCATGGACGAGCCGCTGTCGAACCTCGACGCCAAGCTCCGCGTCCAGACCCGCTCGCAGATCGCCACCCTGCAGGCCAAGCTCGGCATCACCACCGTCTACGTGACCCACGACCAGGTCGAGGCCATGACGATGGGTCACCGGGTAGCGGTCATGCTCGACGGCAACCTGCAGCAGTGCGACACCCCGCGGGCGCTGTACGACAACCCGGGCAACGTCTTCGTCGCCGGCTTCATCGGCTCCCCCGCCATGAACATCAAGACCGTGTCCCTCACCGAGACCGGCGCTGAGTTCGGCGCCCTGGCCGTGCCGCTGACCCGCGAGCAGATCGAGACCGCCCGCACCGGTGGCAGCAAGGTCACCGTGGGCTTCCGCCCCGAGGCGACCGACCTGGTCGCCCCGAGCGAGGGTGGCCTGCCGATCATCGTCGACCTCGTCGAGGACCTCGGCTCGGACGCCAACGTCTACGGCCACGCCGACCTCGAGGGCACCCAGGAGCGCTTCACGGTCCGCACCGACCGGCGCAACATGCCCAGCATGGGCGAGACGGTCTACATCAAGCCGCAGGTCGAGTCCGTTCACCTGTTCAACGCCACGAGCGGCGAGCGCATCTGATCACGCTTCACCGCTTCATGGAGAAGGGCGACCCCTCGGGGCCGCCCTTCTTCTATTTCGTGAAGGTCTGCAGGACAAAGTCCTCGTCGGCCACGCACGCGAGATGCTCGCTGTCCCAGGAGCAGGTCTGCGACCGTACGCCCTTCAGCGATCCCAACGGCACAGGTTTGTCACCGAGGTGCTCGCCCGACATCGAAGGGTCATCGGGCGACGTGCTCAGCGCCTTCGAGAACACCAGCATGTTCGCGGCATCGATGCGCCCCACCACGATCTCCGGCTTGGTCCACGTGACCTTCCCGGCGGCGTCGAGCAGCATCACCTGCCCCGGCGACGTCTCCTGAGTCGCGACCACGGCATCGCCGACCGGCAGCAGCGTGGCGACGTGCGGCGCGCTGCGATGCCACACCTCCCCGCCCTTGGCCGCGTCGATCCCCACGACCTGCGCGGTCTCGCTGTCGTACGACGTCTTCTGCACCCCGCAGATCCGGTCGGCCCCGCACGGGCTCAGCGTCTGCACCCGGTCGTTCGTACCCGGCGGCGTGTAGAGCACCCGCGGCTCACCAAGCTTGTCCAGGTCATACGCCAGCATCCGGTGCGCGTCACTCGACTCGGACACGATCAGCCGCCCGTTGTAAGCGACGACGTCCTCATCAGGCTGCGCGACGTTCGGCTGCGGTCCCGCCACGATCGTGCCCTTGTCGGCGTCGATCACCCGCACGGAACGGTCGGCGCCGATCTGCACGATCCGCGAGTCGCTGCCGGCGGTCTGCGCAACCCCGGTCAGGTCCTCGACGGCGGTCACGGTGACGACTTTTGTGGTGCTCTGGCCGTACTCGGTGGTCGGGCTCTTCAACTCCCACCCGGCCGAACCCTGCTTCCGGATCTGGAGCCCCACCAGCCTGTTCTCGGTCCGGTCGACCAGCACCGCGGTGTCACCGGCGAACAGCAGCTCATCATCGGAGTTGATCCGCCGCTCCCACATCTTGTGCCCGCTCTTCGGATCCAGCAGAACCACCCGCCGGTCACTCGACGCGGACTCGACCGCGGTCACCGCGACAATCGCATCCGGCACACCGAAGAACGACTCCCACCCGGTCGCCGAGCCGGCCTCGACGTTGCTCCACGCAACCTTGCCCGTCCCGGCATCCGCGGCTACAACCCCGAGCTGCCCCTCACCGTCATCGGCGGCGAAATATGCCGTCCCGTCCCGCAGCGCGGTCGCGGAGAAACCTGACGTCACGGGCGCAACCGGCTTCACCCTGACGGGCTCGCTCAACGGCTGATAGTCCAGAGCCGGATAATCCGGCCAGGCCCAGACAACAAGCCCACCGCCCACGCCCAGCACCACAACGGTCAAGGCCGCGACAACCCAGACCCACTTCCTTCGGTACGCAGGAAGCCGCCCCTTTTCCCCATCCGCCGACGCCAGCCACGTCTCAGCCGGCGCCCCCGACGTCGGATAGGCCGCCCCACCAGCCGCCAGATGCGCCGCTTCACCGGTCGCCCACGGATCGACCGGATCGGCATACTGCGGCGCGGCCCCTTCCCCGGGCGCACCCAAAACCCCGTTGCCCTGCACCCCATTGCCCTGCGACCCGCTGCCCTGCGACCCGCTGCCCTGCACCCAGTTGCCCTGCGACACATTGCCCTGCGACCCGTTGCCCTGCGACCCGTTGCTCAGCGACCCGTTGCTCAGCGCGGGCTCGGCCCTGGTCAGTGCCACGGGCTCGACGCTGGGCTGCGTGTCGGGAACGGGCGCGACCACGGCGGCGACGGCGTCAACGGTCGCGGTCGGCGCGCCTTCTCCTAGCCCCCGCCCTTCCTCAGCGGCCCCGGCCCCGGCAACCGTGTCCTCGGCGGGCTTTCCATCGGCAAGCGTTTCCACGGCGGGCTCACGTTCGGCGGGCCCTCCCCCGGCGACCGTTTCGTCGGCGGGCTTCCCTTCGGCGGGCTTCCCTTCGGCGAGTTCCCCCTCCGCGGGCTCTCCGTCTGCGGGCTTGCCCTCGGCGGGCTTCCCGTCCGCGGGCTCTCCGTCGGCGGGCTTGCCGTCTGCGAGCTTGCCCTCGGCGGGCTCTCCGTCTGCGGGCTTGCCCTCCGCGGGCTTCCCCTCCGCGGGCTTCTCCTCTGTCAGATCGGCGGCCAGGATGGAACCCTCGGCGACGGGCAGCTCGGGCTGTTCGAGGACGGTCGGGGCGATACCCAGCTCGCTGTGCAGGAGGCGGGCGACCAGCGGCACCCGCGACGAGCCCCCGACCAGGAACAATCCGGCAAGATCGGCCGGAGCCAGCCCCGCGGCCCGGATGACCTCGCCGGCCTCGGCCACGCCCCGCCGCACCAGCCGCCCGGCAACCAGCTCCAACTCCTCGCGGGTGACCTGGAGCGCGTTCTCAACGCCGGGCACCGGCACCGGCGCCTGGCTGGCGCGGGACAGCATCTCCTTCGCCCCGCGTACGTCGTCCCAGAACCGCCGCCGCGCCCGCCACTGCGCAAGCGTCACCGGCTCGGACAACGCCGCCCAGGCCGCAGGCTCCTCGGCCCGCAAAGTGGTGCCCAGATGTTCCACCAGCGCCGCGTCCAGATCCAGCCCACCGAGGTCGTCCAGCCCACCAGAAGCCGCGACCTCGAACCGCCCCCGCCCATCGGCACCGGCCCTGACGTTGCGCACCACAGCGATGTCCAGCGTCCCACCGCCGAAGTCGAAAACCCCGATGGCCGACCCGACCGGCACCGGCTGCCGCAACACGTCAGCGAAATACCGCGCCGCCGCGACCGGCTCCGCCACCAACTGCGTAGCCACCAGCCGCCCAGGCAACGCCCCCGCAGCAACCGGCGGCGTCCACGCGATATCGATCAGCGTTGCGTTCGCACCTGCTTGAGCGGGCGTGGTCCGAAGAACTCCCGTGGTTGGCGGCCACCCGGCCCTGGCAATCGCCGCGATCAGCACTTCCTGCCGCTGCGCACCCCAAGCGGCGGGATAGGTCACCACCGCAGGCGGAAGATAACCCACCGTAGCGACAGCCTCCCGCGCCACCGCCCCCAGCAGCGCCGCCAGCATGTCGGCCACCGGCACCTCGGCCCCGCCCAGCAACACACTCGCCGCATCAACGTGCCGCTTCGGATTGGGCTCCAGCCGATCCGGCTCCGCATACCCGAGCCGCACGGCGTCCCGCCCGACATGCAGCCGCCCGGTCGTATCAAGATAAACCGCCGACGGCAGCAACGGCTGCCCATCGAACAGCAGCGGCCGCACCCGCCCATCAGCCTGCCGAAGCATCGCGATCGTATGGGACGTGCCCAGATCAACACCGAGCATGCAGGTCCCCTCCACCAACGTGACCACCCGGCCCGTCACGTTACCTGTAGCCCACGACCACCCCCAGCCACGCCCGCTGGTCAGCCCCGAATCCCCCGGAACATCCGCCCAGGACCCACCCAAACGGGGACGTTCTCAGATCCGTTCAGGCCGTGGCGTGAGGAGCCCGTTCGGGTAATTGCCGTGTTCCGCTGTCGGCGGAACACGGCAATTACCCGAACAAGGACCGGGCTGGCTACTTGTACGTGCGGCGGCGGCTTACCTCGGCCAGGGTGACCGCGGCGGCGACGCTGGCGTTGAGGGATTCCACTTCGGAGGCCATGGGGATGCTGACCAGCATGTCGCAGGTTTCGCCGACGAGGCGGGAGATGCCGCGGCCTTCGGAGCCCACCACCACGAGGAGGGGCCCGGAGGCTGCCTCGAGCTGGTAGAGGTCGACTTCGCCGTCGGCGTCGAGGCCGATGGCGGTGAAGCCGGCCTGCTGGGCGGCCTTGATGGCGCGGGTGAGGTTGACGACCTGGGAGACCGGGACGCGGGCTGCCGCGCCCGCGCTGGTGCGCCAGGCGGTGGGGGTGATGCCGGCGGCGCGGCGTTCGGTGATGAAGACGCCGTGGGCGCCGAAGGCCGCGACGGAGCGGATGACCGCGCCGAGGTTGCGGGGGTCGGTGACGCCGTCGAGGGCGACCAGGAGGGGGGCCGTCTGTTCGAGGGCGGCTGCTACCAGGTCGTTGAAGTCCTCGTAGGCGAACGGGGGCACCTGCAGGCCGACGCCCTGGTGCATGACGCCGCCGGTCATCCGGTCGAGCTCGAGCCGGCTGATCTCGAGGATCGGGATGCCGCGGTCGCCCGCCGTGCGGACGATCTCGGTGATGCGGTCGTCGATGTCGATGCCCTGCGCCATGTAGAGCGCGGTGGACGGGATGTTGGCGCGCAGTGCTTCGACCACCGGGTTGCGGCCGAGCAGGAGCTCGGGGCCTTCCTTGGTGGGGTTGGAGCGGCGTCCGGGGGCGATGCGGGGGCCGCCCCGGGTCTGGGGGCGGTTGCCACGCTGCTGGGCGGGGCGCCCGGAGGTGCCGCGGCCGCCGCCGCGGCCCCAGGTGGTGTCCTTCGAGCCGGGCAGGCCGATCTTGGGGACGCGCCCCTCGGCGGCTGCCGCCTTGCGCTCTTTGTCCTGCTTTCGGGCGGTCTTATTGGGGAGCTTCTCCGTGCCGGAGTAGCCCTTGTGCCACGGCCGCTCGTCGGCGGGCAGCGTCTTGCCACGGGGCTTGAGGCTGCCCGTGCGGTTCTTACCGCCGGAGCCGGCCGCCGCGCCCTTCTTGTTGGTCGCCCGCTTGCTCGCGTTGCTTGAATTGCCCGGCATCAGTGCTGTTCTCCTACCGTCCATCGCGGCCCGGCCGGAGTGTCCTCCACCTGAATACCCGCGTTCTTGAGCTGGTCGCGGACCGAGTCGGCCGCGCCCCAGTCCTTGCGTGCCCGGGCCTGCGTGCGCTGTTCCAGCGCGAGCGCCACCAGCGAGTCGACCACCGGTTTGAGGTCACCGCCGGTGTCGCCGCCGCCCCAGGCCTCGTCGAGAGGGTCGAGGCCGAGCACTCCGAGCATGGCACGCACCTCGGTGAGCGCTGCCCGGACCCCGGTCTCGTCCGATTCCGCGAGGGCGGTGTTGCCCACGCGGATCGTGTCGTGCACGACGGCGAGCGCCGCCGAGGTGTTGAGGTCGTCGTTCATCGCGGCGGCGAAGGCCGGCGGCACCGCCTTGGGGCGGCCGGGGCCGACCACCTCGACGGCGCGCTGCACGAAGCCTTCGATCCGCCGGTAGGCCGTGGCGCCCTCACGCAGCGCGTCGTCGGAGTAGTCGATGCGCGAGCGGTAGTGCGGCGCGCCCAGGTAGTAGCGCAGCTCCACCGGGCGGATGCCCATCTCGCGGACCGCTTCGACGTCGATGACGTTGCCCAGGGACTTGCTCATCTTGGCGTCGCCGAGATTGAGCAGCGCGTTGTGCACCCAGTAGTGGGCGAACGGCAGCCCGGCCGCGTGGGACTGGGCGATCTCGTTCTCGTGGTGCGGGAACGTGAGGTCGAGGCCGCCGCCGTGGATGTCGAACTCGGCGCCGAGGTAACGCCGGGCCATCGCGGAGCACTCGATGTGCCAGCCGGGGCGGCCGCGGCCCCAGGGCGAGGGCCACGAGGCGTCGGTGGGCTCGTCGGCCTTGACGCCCTTCCAGAGCGCGAAGTCCTCGGCGTTGCGTTTGCCGCGCTCGGGGGCCTCGCCGGCGGAGAGCATGTCCTCCGGCTTCTGACCGGAGAGCGAGCCGTATCCCGGGTAGGTGCGCACGTCGAAGTAGACGTCACCGGTGCCTTCGGCCGACACGTACGCATGGCCGCCCGCGATCAGCTCGCCGATCAGCTCGTGGATCTCGGGGATGTGCCCGGTCGCGAGCGGCTCGTAGGTCGGCGGCTGCACGTTGAGCGCGCCGTAGTCGGCGTCGAGGACGAGTCTGTTCGCGTAGGCGATCGCCCAGAACGGCTGGCCGCTCTGCAGGGACTTGATCAGGAGCTTGTCGTCGATGTCGGTGACGTTGCGGATGAACGTGACCTCGTTGCCGGTGTGGGTCAGCCAGCGCCGCAGCATGTCGTAGTTGACACCGCTGCGCAGATGGCCGATGTGCGGCACCGACTGGACGGTGAGCCCACACACGTAGATGCCGATCTGCCCCGGCGTCTTCGGAACGAAGTCGCGGACGGATCGGGTCGCGGTGTCATGCAGCCTCATCGTCACCGCATAAGGGTACCGACCCCATCAACGCGATGCCGCCCCGCCCGAAGGACGGGCGGGGCGGTCATCCACAGAGTTATCCACAGGGTCCGCAGGCGAAGATCAACGACCTCCGACAGCGGCGTACGCGTCAACGATGCCGTGCCCGTAGAAGCTGTTGAAGGACTTCGGCCCGGCGCAGTACGCGTCGTACGCCACCGGATAGCCCTCGTTGGCGTAGCTGCGCAGCCGGGGCTCCGGGCACGCCGTCTCCGCCGCGGTCTTCACGAGCCGCGCCTGAACCAGGTCGGGGTTCATCGTCAGCCCGCCGCGCCAGAAGTCGCGGTGGCCGTACCTGCTGATGATCAGCGCCGCGACACCGGCCGCGTGCGGCGAGGCCATCGAGGTACCGGCGAGATACACGTAGTAGCCGCACTTGCCGGCCGCCGTGCAGTCCTTGAACACGTTGGCGGCGATGACGTTGCCGTCGGCGTCCACCCGGCCGGTCGCCTGGAGCACGCTCAGCGGGTACGACGACAGGATGTTGTTCGCCGTCTGGTTGTACTGCGGGGTGCCGAAGAAGTCCCGGGTGAAGCCACCCGGCGCGGCGACCGTGACCTGCTCGGTGCCGTAGTTGGAGTAGTGCGACTTCGACTTCGACGGGCCGAGCGCGGAGACGGCGATGACGTTCGGGCCCTCGGCCGGCAGCGTGAAGCACGTGGAGTTGTCGATCGGCCGGTAGTACGGGTCGGTCCCGTAGTCGGGGCTGGTCGTGTCCTCCTGCGGGTCGTTCAGGTTGTCGTACTGGTTGCCGGCGGCGGCGACCAGCGTGACGCCCCGCTTGTGCGCGTAGTTCAGCGCCCGGTTGATGCCCGCGATGATGGCGCGCTGTTCGGCCTGCGCGTCGGGGGCGTCGGCCGGGTTGGCCTTGCAGTTGTAGAGCCACGGGTCGACGTAGAAGGACATGTTGACCACGTCGATGCCGGCGTCACCCGCGTACGTCAGGGCGTTGACCACCGGGTCGAGGAAGAAGTAGCCCGAATCCTGGCCGCCCTTGAGCTCGACCAGCGTCACGTTGGGCGCGACACCGGTGACGCCGGAGCCGTTGGCCGCCGCGGCGATGGTGCCGGCCACGTGGGTGCCGTGCCCGCCGTCGTCGGTGCCGGCCGGGTCGACACAGCTCGCGACCTCGCAGGCGCCGTCGATCTCCGGGATGTCGGGTGCGAAGTTGCGGGACAGTTTGCTGCTGTAGTTGGGCGCGAGGTCGGGGTTGCTCGCGTCCAGGCCGGTGTCGAGGACGCCGACGGTGACACCGCGCTCGCCCTTCTCGATGGCGTGGGCCTTGTCGGCCTTGACCATCTTGAGGCCCCAGAGCTTGTCGTCGAGCGGGTCGGCCTTGGGGACCCCGGGCGACGACGCGCCACCCCGGCCCTCGGTGATCGGCTTCTCGACCGGCGACGGGTTGGGGGCGTACCCGATGGGCTTGCGGGCAGCGGCACCGATCAGCGCGCCCGACTTCGCGGCCTTGGCCTTGAAGTCGGCGGCGGCCGACGAGACCCGGTAGGTCCCGACGGCCGCGTTGCTGCTCACGACCGTGCCACCGGCGGCGGTGATCGCGGCGAGGGCATCGGCGGCGGAAACCCCGTCACCGGCGACCACCGTGTATTCGCTGGTGCCCGTGGAAGCGGTGGACGGTGCGGCGTTTGCCGACGAGATCGGCAGACCGGCGAGGAGGGCAAGACCCGTCGCGGTGGCGACGGCCCCTGCCGTCAGGCGTCTTCTCATCACCGCATTCCATCGAAGAACGCGATGATCCACAAGGGTCGTCACCCCCCGCTCGCCTGTGGTTGATCAGGGACGCGTCATTCGCAGCACATCAAGCGCCGAATCCAGCTGATCCTCGGTCAAAGTGCCGTTGGCGACATGTCCACGTTCGAGGACTACCGCCCGGATGGTCTTGTCTTCCTTCAGGGCTTGTTTCGCGATCGCGGCGGCCTCGTCATAACCGAGGACGCGGTTCAGCGGGGTGACGATGGACGGCGATCCCTCCGCGTAGCCCCGGGTGATCTCCTCGTTGACCTCCAGCCCGGCGACGCAGCGGTCGGCGAGCATCAGTGCGGCGGCCGCGATTAGCTTGATCGACTCGAGCAGGTTGCGGGCCATCACCGGCAGCATCACGTTGAGCTCGAAGTCGCCCTGGCTGCCGGCGAACGCGACGGCCGCGTCGTTGCCGATGACCTGGGCCGCGACCTGGCGCACCGACTCGGGCACCACCGGGTTCACCTTGCCCGGCATGATCGACGAACCGGGCTGCAGATCGGGCAGGCGCAGCTCGCGCAGCCCCGCGCGCGGGCCGGAACCCATCCAGCGGATGTCGTTGACGATCTTGTAGAGGCCGACGGCGATGACGCGCAGCTGCCCCGACGCCTCGACCAGCGCGTCCCGGGCGCCCTGTGCCTCGAAGTGGTTGCGGGCCTCGCTCAGCGGCAGCCCGGTCAGCTCGCGCAGCCGCTCGATCACGGCCGGGGCGAACCCGGGCGGCGTGTTCACCCCGGTGCCGACGGCGGTGCCACCGAGCGGGAGCTCGCCGAGCCTCGGCAGGGTGGCGCCGAGCCTTTCGACGCCGTAGCGCACCTGAGCTGCGTACCCGGAGAATTCCTGACCCAGGGTGACCGGAGTCGCGTCCATGAGGTGCGTGCGGCCTGATTTGACGACCTCCGCCCAGGCCGCGGCCTTGTCGCTCAGCGCGCGCTCGAGATGCTCCAGGGCCGGGATCAGGTCGCTGGTCACCGCCTCGGTCGCGGCGAGGTGGATCGAGGAGGGGAAGACGTCGTTGCTGGACTGCGACGCGTTGACGTGGTCGTTGGGGTGCACCGGGCGGCCCAGCTCGCGGGAGGCGAGCGTCGCGATGACCTCGTTGGTGTTCATGTTGGACGACGTGCCGGAGCCGGTCTGGAAGACGTCGATCGGGAACTGGTCGTCGTAACCGCCCTCGGCGACCTGCGTCGCAGCGGTCACGATCGCCTTGGCCAGGTCGTCCTCAAGCACGCCGAGGCTCGCGTTCACCTGGGCGGCCGCGCCCTTGATCCGGGCCAGCGCCCGGATGTGCGAGGACTCCAGCCCCCGCCCTGAGATGGGGAAATTCTCCACCGCCCGCTGCGTCTGCGCGCGCCAGAGGGCATCGGCCGGGACCCGGACCTCGCCCATCGTGTCGCGTTCGATCCGGAATCCGCTCTCGTCAGTCGTCGTCACGCCTCCATCCTCCCTCCGCGACGGGCGGGACGCAGTTGATCCGTGCCACTCTTCAGGCGTCCAGCTCCCCGAGCCGGCGGTCGACCTCGTCCCGCCGGGAGGAGCCGATCCGGTCGAAGACCCCCCGCGCATGCCACCAGTGACGACGTGCCGCGACCGGGTCGCCCCGGGCGGCGGCGCAGGCGCCGAGACCGTCGAACGCGCGCCCCTCCTGCAGCTGCGCGCCCGTGTGCTGCGCACTGCTCAGGGCGTGTTCGTGCTGCTCCCCGGCCCGCTCGTGGTCACCCATCGCGAGCAGGACCACCCCGAGGTCGTTGGCGACGAGCGGCACTGCGACGCTCCAGCCGAGCTCCTGGGCAAGATCGAGGGCCGCACCGTACGCCACAGCGCCCCGCGTAGCCCGCCCCCGCCGGACTTCGAGCAGGCCAAGCAGCCGCAGCACCTCGATCCGTTCCACCAGGAAACCGGACCTGCGCAGCACCGCGCCGGCGGCGTCCAGCAGCAGCCCGGCGGGTTCCAGGTCGCCGAGCTCGATCCTGGCGCGGGCGACATCCGACAGGCAGACACCGAGCGGCCCGGTGAGCCTGCGTTCGACGGCGTCCTGCAGGCCGGAACGGGCGTACCCGAGGGCCTCCCGGTGGCGGCCGAGCTCGTTCAGCACGCGGGCAAGGCCGGATGCCCGAGCGGCCGTGCCGGGGCTTTCCCCCTGCTGCAGGAGGTCTTGGAAAGCGCGATCGACCTCGGCGTACGCCTCCTGCTGCCGCCCGAGTTCCAGCAAGATCCCGGCCCGGCCGGTGTCCAGCCGCTCGAGGGCCTCGGCGAGCCGACCGGCCCCGGCCAGCGCGGCGGCCAGGTGGTTGCTGATCAGCGTCACCGCTCGCCGGTCACCGGTGCGCTGCGCGGCGGCCAGCCCCTCGGTCTGCACGGTGATGAGTTCGTCCGGATGCCCGCGGTGATAGAGGTAGCTCCCACTGACATGGGCCAGCTGCCAGGCGGCGCGGGGTTCGCCGGCCCGGATCAGGGGAGCGAGGCTCGTTCGCTGCTCCTCCAGCCAATCGGGCTCGGTGACCGCCCGCGCGACCAGATCGGGGCGGGCGGCGGGCGGCAGGTCCACCGTGGCCCGGGTCAGTTGCGCGGTCGCGTACAGGTGCAGGTCGAGGAGCTGGGAAAGGGCCTGACCGTCGGTCTCCGCCAGGCCGGCAGCGTACTGCCGGACAAGCTCGTGCAGCCGGTAGCGGTGCGGGTCCGGTTCCTCCATCAGATGTACGTCCACCAGGTCATCGATCAGATCCTGCGCCTCGGGCAGCGGCAGCCCACCGAGCGCCGCGACCGACACCGCACCGAAGCGCTCGGCCGGATGCAGGCCCAGCAGCCGGAACAAGCGCCGCGCCGGCTCCGGCAACCGGCGGTACGACAACGCGATCGCACCGGCCACCGTCCGGTCCTCGGCCGCGAGTTCGGCCAGCGCCGACCCGCTCAACCGGGCGGCGAGGTCACCGACCGCCCATCGGGGACGGTGCGCGAGCCGGGCACCGGCGAGCCGGATGGCCAGGGGCAGGAGACCGCAGTGCCGAACGACCTCCAGCGCAGCCTCGGGCTCGGCGGTCACCCGTGCGCCGGCGATCCTGCCGAGCAGAGCGACCGCCTCCGGCTCGTCGAGCATCGGCAACGACTCGGGGTGGCCGCCGTCGAGACCCAGCAACCGGTGCCGGCTGGTCACCACGACGAGGCCCGCTGACGAGGACGGCAGCAGGCGGGCGACGTGGGCGCTGGACTCCGCGTTGTCGAGGATCACGAGGGCCCGGCGGTCGGCCAGCTCCGATCGCCACAGTTCGGCCCGCCCGTCGAGGTCCGGCGGGATCCGCTCGGCGGCGATGCCCAGTTGCCGCAACAGGTCCAGCAGGGCCGCGGCCGGGGCGAGCGGTTCACCCTCGCTGAATCCCCGCAGGTCGATGAAGAGCTGAGCATCCGGGTACGCCCCTCTGAGCAGCTCCGCCACCTGCAGCGCCACGGCTGTCTTGCCGCTGCCCGCCATGCCGTCCACGGTCAGCACCGTCGTCACGGCGGCGGCCCGCACCAGCCGCTCCACCGTCGCATCGCGCCCGGTGAAGTCGCCGACCGCGCGGGGCAGGTTCCGGACCGGCGCGAACCGGGGGCGGACGGCCGGCGCGGGCGCCACCTCCCCGGCCACGATGCGATCGTGCAGGTCCCGCAGCGCGGGGCCCGGCTCGATGCCCAGTTCCTCGCGGAGCAGGTCGACGGTTCTGGCGTACTCCGCGAGGGCGTCTGCTCTTCGCCCTAGCCGGTGCAGGACGAGCATCAGCTGGGCGCGCAGCCGCTCGCGCAACGGGAAGCTGTCGACCAGCCCGGTGAGCTCGGCGACCAGCTCCCGCTCGTGGCCGGCCGCCAGCTGCACGTCGATCCAGTCCTCGACCGCCGCCGCGCGCTGTTCGTCGAGCACCGCGGCGAGACGGCGGACACCCCGCGCGTCGAGACCGACCAGGGCGGGCCCGCGCCACAGTGCCAGCGCTTCCCGGAACAGCTTCGCAGCCTCGTCCGGGGTGTTCCCCTCGGCGCGGGCCCGCTCGGTCAGCCGGGTGAACCGCGCCGCGTCCAGGTCCTCCGGAGCCGTCACGACGGCGTACCCCGCGGGGTCGGTGCGGATGATCCCGGCGGGCAGCACCCGGCGCAGCCGCGACACACAGGTCTGCAGTTGCGCCCGGGCGGTGGCGGGCGGGCCGTCCTCCCACACCGCGCTGATCAGTTCCTCGACGCCGACGATCCGGCCCGCGCGCAGGATCAGCATGGCGAGAACGGTGCGATCCCGGCCCGCGGTGATCGCCACCTCGACGCCGCCGTAGGTCACCACCAGCGGCCCCAGGATGCCCAGGCGTACCTCGGTCACCGGTCGAGCCCGGCCAGCACGCGTTCGACCTCGCCCCTTCCCGGCACGCCCATCCGATCGAAGATCGCGAGCGCGCGCCACAGGTAACGGCGCGCGGCCTCCGGGTCGCTCGCCGCCGTGCAGGCGCCCAGCCACTGCAGGGCCCGGCCCTCCTCGAGCTCGGCGCGGATCCGGCGGCTCGTCGTCAGCGCCTGCCCCAGCCGCTGCACCGCGTCCTCGTTGTCGCCCCGCGCCCATGCCGCCCGGCCGAGCCCGGTCTCCGCGTGGGCCACGGTCAGCCAGTCGCCGGATCCCCGCGCGTCGTCCAGCGCGGCGAGGAACCATTCGGTGGCTGCCTGCGGATGGTCCCGCTGCAGCTCGACAAGGCCGAGCAGATGCAGCGCCTCGGGCCGGGCGGAGGCGAACCCGATCGCCCGGGAGAACCACAGCACGGACATCAGCACGCGTTCGACCTGCGCCGTCTGGCCGAGCCCCAACCGGGCCTCGGAGATCGCGACCAGCGAGGACGCGGCCAGCGCCCGGTCCCCCGTCTCGACAGCGGCCTGCAGCGTGTGGCGGGCGGAGCGCAGGGCTTCCGGCCACCGGCCGAGCAGGAGCCGGGTCGCGGCCAGCCCGGAGTTGCACCGGGCAAGGCCGAACAGGTCCTGGCGGGCGCGCATCAGGTCGTACGCGCGCTGGATCTCCGCCAGTGCCTCGTGCGGCCGGCCCATCCGCTGCAGCACCCCGCCAAGGTTGTAGCGCGCCCGCGCTTCCCCGGTCGCGTTCCCCAGCCGGACCTCGTGGGTGAGCGTCTCCGTCAACCGCTCCACGGCCTGGGCGTACTGACCGGCGCGGTAGTAGCCCGACGCCAGGGAGTTGTTCAGGGTCGCGATCCCGCGCTCGTCCCCGTCCTCGCGAGCCAGCGACAGGCCCAGCTCCTGCACCGCGATCATGTCGTCGTGGTAGTTGCGCTCGTACAGGAAGCGCCACGTGACCCGGGCCAGCATCCACCCGTCGGTGATCGCCCCGATCTCCGCCGCCGCCCGGATCAACGGCAGCAGGGCGGGGCGCTGATCCTCCATCCAGCCGGGATCGTCGACGGCTCGCGCCACCAGCTCGGGGCGGTCCCTCGGCTGCGGGCCACCGGTGAAGCCGACGCCCAGCTCGATGCGCCGGTTGAGCTCGGTGCTGGCCTCCAGATGCAGGCCGATCAGCTGGGCCAGCGCGACCCTACGCCGCTCCAAGGGGATCGTCTCGGCGAGCTGGACGGCGTACTGGCGGACCAGGTCGTGCAGCCGGTAGACGTTCGGGGCCGGCTCCTCGATCAGGTTCACGTCGACCAGGTCGTCCAGGACCTCCTGCGCCCGGGTCAGGGACAGGCCGGCGAGCGCGGCCACCGACACGGCGCCGAACCGGTCGGCGGGATGCAGGCCGAGCAACCGGAACAACTGCTGATCGGGCTCCGGCAGCTGACCGTACGACAGGGCGAACGCGTTCACGACGCTGCGGTCCTCGGCCGCCAGCTCAGGAAGCGCCGACTCCCCCAGCCGCCCGACGAGATCGTGCACCGCCCACCGTGGCCGGTGGGCGAGCCGGGACCCGGCGAGCCGGATCGCGAGCGGCAGGCAACCGCAGCGCCGGACGAGGTCCAGGGCGGCCTCCGGTTCGGCGGCGACCCGCTCACCGACGATCCGGCCGAGCAGCGCGACGGCTTCCGCCTCTTCGAGCACCGGCAGTGACTCGGGGTGGCCACCGTCGAGGCCGAGCAGTCGGCGCCGGCTGGTCACCACGACGAGGTTCGACGGCGAGGCCGGCAGCAGCGGGAGCACCTGGGCGCTGGACGCGGCGTTGTCGAGGATCACCAGCGCCCGGCGGCGGGCCAGCTCGGAGCGCCACAGACCCGCCTGGGCGTCCAGTCCGGGCGGCACCCTGTCCATCTCGACGCCGAGCTGGCGCAGCAGGGCGAGCACCGCCGCGGCCGGGTCGAGCGGCCGGCCCTCGCTGTGCCCCTGCAGATCAAGAAAGAGCTGAGCATCCGGGTACGCGTCCGCGAGCAGCTCCGCGACCCGCAACGCCAGCGTCGTCTTGCCGCTCCCGGCCATCCCGTCGACGGTCAGCAGCGTCGTCTGCGCCGCGGCGCGCACCAGCCGGTCCACTGTCTCGTCCCGGCCGGTGAAGTCGCCGACGGTCCGGGGCAGGCTGCGGACCGTCTTGCCGCCGGCCTGGCCCGGGGCCGGTTCGTCGGCCCCGGTCAGCACGCGGCGGTGCAGATCCTGCAGCTCCGGGCCCGGTTGGATGCCCAGCCGCTCCTGGAGGATCTTCCGTGCCCGGCGGTATTCGGCAAGGGCCTCCGCGCGCCGGCCCAGTCGGTGCAGGGCAGCCATCAACTGCGCGCGCAGCCGCTCCCTCAGCGGATATGCCTCGACCAGGCCGGTCAGCTCGGCGACGAGCTCCCGCTCCCGCCCCGCTGTCAGCTCGAGATCGATCCACTCCTCGACCGCGTTACCGCGCTGCTCGTCGAGGACGGCGGCGAGCCGGCGCACGGCACGGGCCTCGATCCCGGCGAGCGCAGGGCCTCGCCACAGAGCCAGGGCCTGCCGATATCGCTCCGGGTCGGTGCCGGCCCTCGTGGTGAGCCGGGTGAACAGGCCGGCGTCCAGGTCGTCCGGCGACACCGCGATGCCATACCCCGCAGGGTCGGTGCGGATCACGTCCCACGGCAGCGCCTTTCGCAGGCGGGACACACAGGTCTGCAACTGGCCGCGGGCGGTGACGGGTGAGTCGTCGCCCCACACCGCGTCGATCAGCTCCTCGACACCGACGATCCGGCCGGGCTGCAGCAACAGCAACGCCAGAACCGTCCGGTCCCGCCCCGCGGTGATCGCGATCTCGCGCCCGTCGTCGGTCACCACGAGCGGCCCCAGAATGCCGAACCGCACCGCGCCACCTCCGAGACTCATCAATTCCTGACCTTAGCCGGTGAGAGCGCAACGACAGTGGAACGAGAGAGCGGGGAGGCACGCTGATGGAGCAACGGCCGCTCCGCTCCTGCAAACCCCAACACCCCCTACGGGGCGGGGCGGTCGTAACGGGGGTGTTCAGCTCGTCCACTGCGATGGTGGGCGAGCTGTTCATCGTGGGGGCGTCGCTGTTCATCGCTGTGCGGAGTTGGACGGCGACTAGCTGCGGAAGTATCGTCGGCGGGGTTTTTGGACTTCCCCGACGAACAGGATCTTTATGCGACGCGCCCTCATCGCCGTGACGTTCGGTGGACTGCTTCTCAGCGGAGCGGCCTGCAGCAGCGACGGCGACACGGACTCCGCGACCGAGGCCCCGACCATCGTCACCCCCTCGTCGGCGCCGGCGTCGACGACCCCGCCGCCGGACTACACGGCGAACACCAGGGCGGTCTGCGCCAAGGTCACGAAGATCTACAACACCGAGCTCGAGGACTTCGGTACGGAGATCGGCAAGATGATCGCGTACAAGGAGAAGAAGCAGACCGAGGAAGCCGACGCCGCCGAGAAGGCAGCGGGCAAGCAGCTCAAGGATGCCGGTGCCCAGCTGAAGAAGGAGACCGCCGCGGCCCAGGATCCGAAGATCCAGGACGCCGGCGCCGCCTCGGCGACCAAGCTCACCGCCAGCGCCTCGGACACCAAGTTCTTCGACAAGATCAAAACCGAGAAGGACTTCGAGAAGACCATCGAGGCTCAGATCACGGAGTGGATGACCCCGGTGACCGGCTTCTGCGCGACCTGATCGGCCTCAGCACCGGCCCCGGCGGCGGCCCGGCTAGGGCGGCTCAGCGGTGGCTCAGCGGCCTCGGCTCTATCGGCGGCCGATGCTCAGGACCGGCTTGGTGACCTCGGAGAAGAAGTCGTTGCCCTTGTCGTCCATCACGATGAAGGCCGGGAAGTCCTCCACCTCGATGCGCCACACGGCCTCCATGCCGAGCTCGGGGTATTCCAGCACCTCGACGTGGCGGATGCAGTCCTGGGCGAGCCGCGCGGCCGGGCCGCCGATCGAGCCCAGGTAGAAGCCGCCGTACGACTGGCAGGCCCGGGTCACCTGGCCCGACCGGTTGCCCTTCGCCAGCATGACCAGGGAACCGCCCGCGGCCTGGAACTTCTCGACGTACGCGTCCATGCGGCCGGCCGTGGTGGGTCCGAAGGAGCCGGAGGCGTACCCCTCGGGGGTCTTGGCGGGCCCCGCGTAGTAGACCGCGTGATCGCGCAGGTACTGCGGCATCGGCTCGCCCGCGTCCAGCCGCTCGGCGATCTTGGCGTGGGCGATGTCGCGGGCCACGACCAGCGGTCCGGTCAGCGACAGCCGGGTCTTCACGGGGTATTTCGACAGCTCCGCGCGGATCTCGTCCATCGGGCGGCGCAGGTCGACCCGGACCACGTCGTCGGTCTCGAGGCCATCGTCGGTGACGTCGGGCATGAACCGGGCCGGGTCGGGCTCGAGCCGCTCCAGCCAGACACCCGAAGGGGTGATCTTGGCGAGCGCCTGACGGTCGGCGGAACAGGAGACGGCGATCGCCACCGGGCAGGACGCACCGTGCCGGGGCAGCCGGATCACCCGTACGTCGTGGCAGAAGTAGCGGCCGCCGAACTGGGCGCCGATGCCGAAGTCGCGGGTCAGCTCGAGGACCGCCGCCTCCAGCTCGACGTCGCGGAAGCCGTGGCCGGTCATCGAGCCCGAGCGCGGCAGGTTGTCCAGGTATTTCGCGCTCGCGAGCTTCGCCGTCTTGAGGGCGTGCTCGCCGCTGGTGCCACCGATGACAACGGCGAGATGGTACGGCGGGCAGGCCGACGTGCCGATCAGCCGCAGCTTCTCGTCGAGGAACTCCATCATCCGCGCCGGGTTCAGCAGCGCCTTGGTCTCCTGATAGAGGTACGACTTGTTCGCCGAGCCGCCGCCCTTGGCCATGAACAGGAATTTGTACGCGTCGGGCTGGCCGCCCGGGTCCTCCGCGTACAGCTCGATCTGCGCCGGAAGGTTGCTCCCGGTGTTCTTCTCGTCCCACATCGTCAGCGGGGCGAGCTGTGAATACCGCAGGTTGAGCCGGGTGTACGCCTCGTAGACCCCGCGCGCGATGGCTTCCTCGTCGGAGCCGTCGGTCAGCACGTGCCGGCCGCGCTTGCCCATGACGATCGCCGTGCCCGTGTCCTGGCACATCGGCAGCACGCCGCCGGCTGCGATGTTCGCGTTGCGCAGCAGGTCGAGCGCGACGAACCGGTCGTTCGGCGAGGCCTTCGGGTCGTCGATGATGGACCGCAGCTGGGCGAGGTGCGCGGGGCGCAGGAAGTGCGCGATGTCGTGCATGGCCTCGGCGGTGAGCAGCGTCAGCAGCTCGGGCTCCACGGTGAGGAACCGCCGGCCCCCGGGGCCCTCGACGACGTCGACGCCCTCGTCCGCGAGCAGGCGATATTCAGTCGTGTCGTCACCGATGGGTAGCAACGGCGAGTACGAGAAAGCGGCGGCTCTGCTCATGACCGGAAAGCCTAGGCCAGCGCCCGCCACGGGTGCCAACCAGCTGGGTCACTTCGCGGGAGTTGCCCGGTATGGGAGGTATGCCATGTCCCGGCCGGACACCAGGATCAGGCCCGCCGGACCGGCCGCGAAGACCTTGGCATCGGTACGCGCTTCGATCAGCACTTCCCCGTTACGCGGGCTCACCGCCACCAGCCGCCCGGCCTTGGGGTCGGAGATGATCGCGGCATACGTGGTGATCCCCGCCGAGGATTCCGCGGTGACGGGGCGCCGCCACGCCACCGAACCCCGGCCGAACGACCGCGCGGTCAGCGTCTTCTTGTCGGCGCTGCGGATGAGCGCGTACGAGTTGTTGACGGCGAGCACGTTCTGCCCGTCCTCACCGCGCCACAGATTGCGCCCGTCGTGCGCGGCGATCAGCTCCTGCCGCCCGTACGGGTCGACGCCGAGCACCACATCGGAGCCGCCCGCCGGGTCCCGTTCCTGCTTGCAGTCCGAGCCGTTGTCCGCCGTACGCAGGTTGAGCCCGTCGCGCTGCCACACCGTCCGCCCGTTCGGTGGATCGTGCGCGGTCACGTCGTAGTAGCAAGTGCCGTCGCGCGCCTCCCCCGTGACCGTGAGCACCCGGCTGCCGACAACGGCGACGCGCTGGTCGCGGGCGGGTGTGCGGGTCTGCGACACCCGTCCCCGCGCGGTGTCGATGACCTGGATCTTGCCGTCGCCGGGGAGCCCGATCAGGTCGGGCAGCGCCTGCGGCCCGGCGGCGTGCGAGTCGATCTGCGCGGCGCTGATCGGCTGGGTGTCGGGCAGATCCGGGTTCGACGCGTTGAGCACGAAGCCGATGCCGGGCGTCGACACCGTCCATTCCGGCTTGCTGCCGTGCGGCTCCCACGCGCTCAGCTCACACGCCCCGGCCTTCAGGCAGCGCATGTCCAGGATCATGTCCGAATACGTCCAGACCGCCGTCGCATCGGTGTCGCGACGCCGGACAGCGCCCGTGGCCGGGTCGAGCACCTCGTAACCCTTGGTGAGCAGCCGGCCGACGACGACCACGGCGTCACCGCCGCCGCCGGCGACACCGGCCCAGTCGGCGTCGGACTTCCAGAGCTTCACGCCTGCGGTCAGGCCGTACGCCTCGACGGACGTGCGGTATTCGACGATCACCGAGCCGCCCGTGATCGTGATGCTGTGCGGGGAACCGCCGATCGGGGCCTGCCAGCTCGCGACCCCCTCGGCGATCGGGTCGCTCTGGGTCACCCAGGACCAGACGTTCGGCCAGGGGTTCCACACCCCGGTGACGGCCAGCACGACGACGGCCACGACGCCGATGAGAGCCGCGCCCTTCGCGCCGGTAGATGCCACGCCCGACACGGTAACGAGATCCACTGCGCGGGGGAATCAGCCCGATAAGCCCGTGTCGGAGCCTTATGCCCCGCTGGCGGCTCTGACCAGGGGCATCGTGCGGTACGGAATCTGCTCGGCGAGCGCGACGATCGTGGAGGCGCGGACGATTCCGGCGTATCCGACGATCTGATCGATCACCCGCTGCAGGTCGGCGTTGGACCGGGCCACGATCCGGCACATCAGGTCGCCGCTGCCCGTGATCGTGTGCGCTTCCAGCACCTCGGGGATCTCCGCCAGGTGGGCGGTGACCGCGGCGTGCCCGTAGCGCTGGGAGATCTCCAGGGTCACGAAGCTCATCACCCCGAACCCGATCGCGGCCGGTGACACCTCCGGGCCGAAGCCGCGGATCGCCCCGCGGGCGAGCAGCTTGTCCAGCCGGGCCTGCACCGTGCCGCGGGCAACGGCGAGGCGACGCGACATCTCGAGCACGCCGATGCGCGGCTCCTCGGTGAGCAGGCCCAGGAGTTGACCATCGAGGGCGTCGAGGTGGACATCTTGTACAGCCATAGTGACCTCAGACCCTACCGAATGTGCAGACTGACCAACGGAAATTCCCACTGTTGCCCAGCGCTGTGACCTGCGTCAACGTCACCTCATGACGCAGACGCTGGAAAACGCCACATCGACCGACGACGTCTTTCCCGTCAAGGGCGTCGACCACCTCCAGTTCCTCGTGGGCAACGCGAAGCAGGCGGCCCACTACTACTCGACCGCGTTCGGGATGACCTGCGTGGCGTACCGCGGGCCCGAGCAGGGCTACCGCGACCACGCCGAGTACGTCCTGGTCAGCGGCAATGCCCGGTTCCTGATCACGGGCGCGGTGCATGCCGGGGCCCCGGGCAGCGACCACGTCGCCAAGCACAGCGACGGCATCCGGGACATCGCCCTGGCCGTCCCGGACGTCGACAAGGCGTACGCCCACGCCGTCTCGGCCGGCGCCCGCGGGGTCACCGAGCCGCACGACGTCAAGGACGAGCACGGCACGATCCGGGTCGCGGCGATCTCGACGTACGGCGACACCCTGCACACCCTGATCGACCGGTCCGGCTACGAGGGCCCGTTCCTGCCCGGCTTCGTGGCGCGCGGCCCGATCGTCGACCGGCAGCCCGCCATCGACGCCGGCCTGCAGCCCAAGCGCTACTTCCAGGCGGTCGACCACGTGGTCGGCAACGTCGAACTCGGCAAGATGGACGAGTGGGTGGAGTTCTACCGCCGGGTGATGGGCTTCACCAACATGGCCGAGTTCATCGGCGACGACATCGCCACGGACTACTCGGCGCTGATGAGCAAGGTCGTCGCGGACGGCACCCGCAAGGTCAAGTTCCCGCTCAACGAGCCCGCCGTCTCCCAGCGCAAGTCGCAGATCGACGAGTACCTCGAGTTCTACGGCGGCCCGGGCGCCCAGCACGTCGCGGTCGCGACCAACGACATCATCGCCAGCGTCGACGCGATGCGGGCCGCCGGATGTGAGTTCCTGGACACCCCCGACTCGTACTACGACGACCCGGAACTGCGGGCGCGCATCGGCGAGGTGCGGGCGCCGATCGAGGAGCTGAAGAAGCGCTCGATCCTGGTCGACCGGGACGAGGACGGCTACCTGCTGCAGATCTTCACGCGGCCCGTCCAGGACCGGCCGACGGTCTTCTTCGAGCTGATCGAGCGACATGGGTCACTCGGCTTCGGCAAGGGCAACTTCAAGGCGCTCTTCGAGGCCATCGAGCGGGAACAAGAGCTTCGCGGAAACCTGTAACACTGTCTGCGTGACCGCAGCACAAGACGACGCCCCGGACGCGGGCCGGCCCGGCACCGGGCCGGTCAGCGCCCCGGCGCCGCCCGGCGCCCTCCCCCCACCCCAGCCGGGCTACGGCCCGCCCCCGCCGACCGGCCACGTGCCACCCCAGCCCGGCGGGTAC
>NZ_BOMN01000140.1 GCF_016862215.1 Winogradskya humida | reverse complement strand
GGCCCGCCCCCGCCCGGGTATGGCCCGCCCCCGCCCGGCGGTTACTGGCCGCCGCCTCCCGGATTGGGGCCGCAGGGCTATCGGCCGATGCCGGTGCCGCTGAGCCCCGACGGGCGGCCGCTGGCCGACTTCGGGACTCGCCTGCTGGCGTACATGATCGACAGCGCGCTCCTGTCGGCCGTGGCGACCGTACTGTTCCTGCCGATCTACATCTGGCTGCTCACCAGCACGTTCGACAACATGGCAACGACCTACAGCGACCCGTACGCAACGCCGGACCCGAGCGCCTTCATCGACGACCTCTTCGTCCCGTTCCTGCTGCTGGAGCTGGGTCTCGTCCTGTTCGTCCTGATCGCGTACTACGTCTACTACGTAGAGATGATGTACCGGGGCGGCCAGACGTTCGGCAAGAAGTGGCTCAAGCTCCAGGTGATCCCCATCGAACCCGGCACCAAACTCACCCGGGGCCGCGCCGCCAAGCGCTACCTCGTGGAGTTCGTCGGCGGTCTCGTCCCGTTCTTCAGCTTCGTGGACGGCCTCTGGCAACTGTCGGACAAGCCCTACCAGCAGACCCTGCACGACAAGGCCGCAGGGACAGTCGTGATAAAGGTTGCGCCATGAGTTCGCTTTCCGCCGGTTGGTACAAGGACCCGGCCGACCCCGAGACCCAGCGCTGGTGGGACGGCGAGGGCTGGCTCGGCAAGGCGATCCCGGCGGATCAGACCCCGCCCGACGGCCCCCCGCCCGCCGAGGAACCCCCGGCCGCTGCCCCCGATCACACCGCACCCGCCTCCCAGATCGGTGAGGCCGCCCAGACCGGGCAGGCCGGCCAGACCGGGCAGGCCGGCCAGACCGGGCAGGCCGGCCAGACCGGGCAGGCCCCGCAGCAGACTCCGCCCGGCCAGCAATACCCGGCAGCAGGCAACACGCCGCCGCAGGGCTGGGCGCCCCCGCAGGGCTGGACCCCGCCACCCGGCTGGACCCCGCCCCCGGGCTGGACACCCCCCGGCTGGCAGCCCCAACCCGGCTGGCAGCCCCAGCCGGGTTGGCAACCTCAGCCCGGCTGGCAGCCCCCGCCCGGATGGACGCCCCCCGCAGGCTGGACGCCGCCGCCCGGCTTCCCGATGCAGGCGTACCCGTTCCCCTACCAGGTCCAGGCCCGCCCGCACGGCCTCCCGCTGGCCGGGCTCGGCCGTCGCCTCGTAGCGCGCCTGATCGACATCGTCGCTGTCCTCGTGCTGAACGTGCTGGTGAACGGCTGGCTCGCGTACCAGTGGTGGCAGGAAGTGGAACCGATCTTCCGCGCGACGATGGAAGACCCGCTGGCGACTCCCGAAGCGGCCTCGGCCCGGTCGAGCTACATCATGCTGACCATCCTGGTGGTGACCACAGCGCTCTGGTTCGCCTACGAAGTCCCGGCGCTCGCGAACAGCGGGCAGACGCTGGGCAAACGGCTGCTCGGGGTGAAGGTGGTCAAGCTGGAGGACACCACCGCGCTCGGCTTCGGGCGGGCGTTCCGGCGCTGGGGGCGGCTCGGCATGTGGACGCCGCTGTGGAGTTGTTACGGCGTCGGCTTCCTGGCCCAGCTGATCGACTCCGGGTCGGTGCTGTTCGACCAGAAGCTGCACCAGGCACTGCATGACAAGTCGGCCGGGACCGTGGTGGTCATGGCCCCGCCGGCGCACGCCCAGCCGCCGGCGCAGATCAAGCCCGAGAACGAGAACGACCCGACCGGAGGACGACGATGACCAGGTTGACGCGCGCGGACCTGGACGCGCTGCCCGCGTACGTGGCCGGCCGGAACGTCGCGGATGTGGCCCGCGAGCTCGGCCTCGCCGAGGCGATCAAGCTGGCCAGCAACGAGGTGCCGTTCGGGCCGCTGCCCGGCGTGGCCGAGGCGATCGCGGAGGCGGTCACCCAGTCGCACCGCTACCCGGACGCCGGCTCGGTGGCGCTGCGAGACAAGCTCGCCGGCTGGCTGGACGTCGACGCCGACCGCATCGTCACCGGTGGCGGCTCGGTGGCGCTCGCCGAGCACCTGGTCAAGGCGACGTGCCTGCCGGGCGACGAGGTCGTGTACTCGTGGCGCTCGTTCGAGGCGTACCCGATCATCGCCGCCGGGGTGGGTGCCACCAGCGTCCGCGTGCCGAACACCGCGGCGCACGGGCACGACCTCCCCGCGATGGCCGACGCGATCACCGACCGGACCAGGCTCGTGATCGTCTGCAACCCGAACAACCCGACCGGCACCAGCTCCCGCAAGGACGAGCTCGACCGGTTCCTCGACGCCGTCCCCGACGACACGCTCGTGGTGCTCGACGAGGCGTACAGGGAATTCGTCACCGATGCGGACGTGCCTGACGGGCTCCGCGCGTACGGTGATCGACCGAATGTTGTTGTTCTCCGGACCTTGAGCAAGGCCTGGGGTCTGGCGGGCCTGCGGGTCGGTTATCTGGTGGCGCAGCCCGAGGTGGCCGGTGCCATCCGCAAGGTGCTCACGCCGTTCTCGACCAGCATGGTCGCCCAGGCCGCCGCACTCGCGGCCCTCGACCAGGAGGCCGAGGTCAGGCGGCGCTGCGCCATCGTCGTCGACGAGCGGGCCCGGGTCACCGAGGCGATCCGCAAGATCTTCCCGGACGTCCCGGCGAGCCAGTCCAACTTCGTCTGGCTCCCGCTGGGTGACCGAGCTGCGGCTTTCGGTGCGGCCTGTGAGCAGCGCGGTGTGATCGTCCGGCCCTTCCAGGGTGATGGCGTCCGGGTCACGATCGGCACGCCCGAAGAGAACGACACGTTCCTGGCAGTGGCCGAGAAAGCCGCAATCTAAAAAGATCAAGATGTCGTAGCTCGGTGGGTGGTGCTGACCGCAACTCCCGTCGAGGCCGGGCCCGAGGATCCAGGAGCTGGCGCTCCGAGAACGGATCCCCGGGCCCTTCTTTCTGCGTGCGTGGTCTCTCTTTCAAGATCAAAATCAGGCTCTTCAGCGAGGCGATGGAGGCAGCTTCACCGGTGAGCCGCTGACTACCGGCTTCAAGAACAAAATCAGGCGTGCGCGAGAACGTGGTCGTCGGTTTCGTCGTGGTGGGGGGCGTGTGACGGGAACGTCTGGCGTGCGAGAAGCACGACCACGCCGGCGCTCAGGGCGAGCAGCGCCGCCAGCACGGGGAGCCACGCGAGAAGGCCGTTGCTGACCATGCGCTCGCCGACGAACGCGCCGCCGCCGATGCCGACCTGGAACGCGACCACGTAAACCGCCGACGCGGACTCCCGCGCCCTGGGCGCCACCCGCATGATCGTCGTCTGGAGCACCACCGGCAGCGCCGTGAACGCCCCGCCCCAGACCAGGATCGCCACGACCGTCGGCACCGGCCCGAGCACCGGCACCAGCAGCGCCAGCGAGACCACGATCGCCGAGATCAGCGTGGTGAGCAGCGGGCGCGGACGCCGGTCCACCCAGCGGCCGACGAGCCAGTTGCCGAGCAGGCCCGCGGCGCCGTACCCGAGCAGCACGAGGCTCAGCCCGCCGCCCTCGAGCCCGGCATCGCGGCGCACGAGCGGCGCGACGTACGTGTAAGCGGCGAAATGCCCGACCACGATCGCCAGGGTGAGCAGGCAGACCACCGCGACCGACCCGGAGCGGGCGATCCGCACCGAGTTGCGCAACTGCGCGCCGGCGCGGGTGGCGAGGTCGTGCGGCAGCGGTGGAAGCTTGGGCAGCACCAGCAGCAGCGCCGCCACACAGGCGACCCCGATCCCCGCCAGCACGAGCAGCGCGACCCGCCAGCCCAGCCACTGCCCGAGCGCCGTCCCGAGCGGCACACCGAGCACCAGAGCCAGCGAATTGCCGAGGAAGACCATGGCGGTCGCCTTGCCCGCCTGCCCGGCAGGAGCCAGCCGGGCGGCCACCGGGGCGACCGTCGACCAGAACACGCCGTGCGCCACCGCACAGATCAGCCGAGACAGGGCGAGGATGAGGAAGGTGGGGGCGAAAGCTGCCACCAACTGAGCTGTCGCGAAGATTCCCAGGGTGACGGCGAGCAGCACATGCCGCGGGACCCGCATGGTCAACGCGGTCAGCGGGATGGTGGTCAGACCGGCGACAAGTGCGTAGCTCGTCAGCAGCAGGCCGACGTCCGCCTCGCTGACCCGCAGACCGGACGCGATCTCCGGCAGCAGCCCCACAGGGATGGTTTCCGCCGTGACATAGGCAAAGCAGGCAGCGCCAAGGGCGACGATTGCACCGCGGTGGTTCATCTTCACCGTACGAGAATATGCTCCACATCCGAGCTTAAGAAGGGGGAACGGTGTGACGACCCGCGCAACAGAGCTGCTGCGAGTGATCCATGCCCGTCCCGGCGTCACCCGGGCAGACGCGGCCCGGCTGATCGGCGTCGGCACCGGCGCGACCACGGAACTCGTCGGCCGCCTGGGCCACGCCGAGCTCCTGGCCGAGGCCCCGGCAGCACCGAGCGGCTCCCGCGGCCGCCCGACCACGGCACTCATCCCGCACCCACGCGGCCCCCTCATCGCCGCCACCTCCATCACCCACGAACAGTGGCGGGTCGACGTGGTCGAACTCGGCGGCGCCGCCCTGGCCACGATCCGCGAAGACCTGGGCGACCGCACGGGCGACGAAGTGGTCGCAGCCGTCGGCGCCGCGGTGGCCCGCCTCCGCACGGAATACGGCGACCGCATCCGCGGCATCGGCATCGCGGTCCCCGGCACGGTCTCCCGCGACCTCATGCTCGACGCCAGCAACCTGAACTGGCGAAACGTCGACCTGGCCGCCATCTGGCCCAAAGCCGGGATCTTCGTAGCCGGCAACGACGCCACCCTGGCCGCCAGCGCAGAATCCCACCGGGGCGCAGCGGTGGGCGCCTCGGTAGCCCTCCACCTGCGAGTCGAGGCCGGCCTGGGCGGCGCCGTGGTCGACGGCGGCCGCGTCCTGGTCGGAGCCCTCGGCGCAGCCGGCGAATTCGGCCACATGCCCTTCGGCGACCCCACGGTCGAATGCCCCTGCGGCGCCTACGGCTGCTGGGGCACCGCCGTCGACGGCTCAGCCCTCGCCCGCCTCCTCGGCCACCACCAACCCCGGGACCCCATCTCCTACGCCCGCCGCGTCATCGCCTCCACCGACCCGGCCCCGGCAGCAGCAACCGCAACAGCCGCCACCGCCCTCGGCCGAGGCATCGCCGGCCTGGTCAACGGTCTCGACCCGGACCTGGTCACCCTGGGAGGCCTGGGCACAGACCTCCTCGCCGCCGCCCCGGCCCACATCAACCAGGCATACCGAGCAGGCCTGATGGGCTTCCGCCGAGAAAACCCACCCCCCATCCTCCCCTCCACCCTCGGCGACGACGGCCCCCTCGCCGGAGCCGCCGAAGAAGCCTGGACCGCCCTGCTCACCACCCTGGTCTGAGCTCAGAGGTCGACGGCGACGAGCCGGCCTGAGGGGGAATCGCTGGGGTAGTGGGCGATTACCGCGTAGAGGGTGTTGCCCGCGAGGGCGCAGTCGAAGGCGCCGCGGTCGAAGGGGATGCGGCGGATGACTTCGCCGCCCTCGCGGACCAGGGTGCATTCCTTGTTGGGGACGTCGGCGTACCAGATGGCGCCGGACGGGTCCGGGAAGATGCCGTCGGGGGCTGATTCGTCGACGGTGGCCCAGATGCGACGACTGCTCAGGGTGCCGTCCGCGGCGATGGTGAAAGCCGAGAGACGCGAAGCGTGGGACTCGGCGACGATCAGCGTGTCGCCGAGAACCGCCATCCCGTTGGGAAACTCCAGGCCGGCCGCGACCTCCCGGCTCGCGCCGTCCGGGGTGACGACGCTGATCGTGCCGGGCGCCGGCTCCCCCACCCCGAAGGCGTACCCGATGTTGTTCACGAAGGCGTTCCCGTGCCGGTCGACCGCGATGTCGTTCCACGGATAAGGCGACTCCAGCGCGGCAAAGGGCGTTCCGTCGCGCAGCAGCACGCCCCGGCCGGTGATGGTCAGCATCCGGCCGTCCGGCAGCCAGTCGACGCAGAACGGAAAGTCATCAACCCGGGCAACCACCTCAGCCCTGCCGTCGACGACCCGGACGACCTGGCCGGCACCCCAGTCGCAGAACCAGACCCGCCCCGCATGCCACCGCACCGACTCGCCGAACACCAACCCGTCCAGCACCACCCGAGCCTCACCCATCAAGCCAGGCTAAGCGTCACCCGAGCCGCCGCCGCTCGTTTGGGGTTGCGGCTCGCCCCGATCCCCGGGTGGGCCGGACCGAAGGGAGCGCCTGTGGCAACCGGCGACGAGCTGGACAAGTTGGTGGACGAGGAAAAGCACCTCGTGCTGCGAGCAAAGGTGACCCTGATGAAGCGGATCCTCGCCGGGGCGGAGGCGAACCTGAGCGCCACCCAGCTGCTCAACCTCGCAGAAACCTACGCCGTCATCCACCAGAAGAAGGCCTCCGGCCGCATCAACGCACCGGTCACCGACTGACCGACCGCGAAAGCGGAGCGACGACACCACGTCGTTGCTCCGCGACGCGCCGGGCCGGGCCGGGCCGGGCCGGGCCGGGCCGGGCCGGGCCGGGCCGGGCCGGGCCGGGCCGGGCCGGGCTTAGCAAGGCCCGCTTTCGCGACGAGAGGTATCCAGACGACCGACGCGGCTGCCGAGGCGATTCTCGGGTCCATCACCACCAGCGAGGCTCGTCCCGCCGGGCGGATGCGTTCGGCCTCGCGGGCGCCGCCGACGGCGAACTCCACCCGGTCGAGCAAATCGAAGCCGTCCGACGAAGGGGCGGCTCTATTGTCTCCGGGATCAACATCCGCCGATCTGACGGTGTTCTGATCCTAAATAGACCCTGTGACAGTTTCAGAGCGCGGCGATGATGACCGGATCCACCGTGTAGAAGTGGTTGGGCTCCGACGGGTCGGTTCCCGCGCCCGGGCGCAAGCGCTCGAGAGCCAGCCAGGCGCCGGTCAGTTGCCAGCGGTAGGGCTTCCACGGCTCGACCCGCTCATCGGGAACGTAGAGCGGGAAACGGGACAGCTGGGCGCCGGTGCGGGCGTCCAGCACAACCAGGTCGACGTCGGCGAGCAGGATGACGTGCTCACCGCGTACCCCCAGGATGGTGGCTTGGGAAGGCCAGCGCCAGACGGCCGTGCCCGATGCGGTGACCGCGCCCCCGTCCGTGGTGAGGTGCAGTCCGCCGGTGGTGGGCCGGGCCGCGGTGACGTCCCATTCCTGGCCGGCCGCGTCGCGCAGGCCGGGGCAGGCGGAGCCGGCAACCTCGCAGCCCACCGGGGTTGACGGGCCGACGGGCCAGGAGCGCAGCGGTTTCCCTGTGGTGACGTCCCAGGCGCCCACGCCGCACGCGAAGCTGCCGCCCACGGTGGTGAAGCCGGCGATGCAGCCCGCCGGGAGAGTAGTGCTCCAGCGCTGGGTGCCGTCCGAAACGGACCATGCCGTCAACTGCCCGCGGTCGAGCGTCAGGACCGTGCTGCCCGACGTGAACAGGCCCGGGGGTGCGTAGACCGCGTCGGAACCCGTGCGGCCGGTGAAGGCTGTCGCTACCGGGCCGTTCGCTTTCCAGAGCACTTTTCCCGTACGCCCGTCAAGCGCGACCAGCAGCCCGTCGTCCCACCGGCTGACCACCGTGGCGCCGATCGCGACCAGCCCGCTGAGTTTCGCGGGCCAGCGCCGGTAGGACCAGCGCGGGGTGATCATCAGGCGCGCGCCGACGGGGGCGTCCGCTTTGATCGAGCGCTCACCCGCGTACACCCGCAGGCGTCCGTCAACGATCAGCGGCGCCAGCGTGGTCTTGCCCGTGACACCCGCGGGCAGGATCTGGGCCACCGGGTAGGGGTCCTTCGCCGCCTCCACGACCTCCGCCGGGCGCAGCACCCGCCAGCCGATCAGGGCGGCGACGGCGAGCAGGACGATCGCAGTCAGCACGCTGAGCGGTTTCCGGGTCACCCCCGGACCCTATTTCAGGCGGCTGCGGCCAGGTCGTCCAGGTCACGGCGGAGAGCACCTTCGACCGTACGCGCGGCAAGCCCCCCGAACACCAACGCCAGCAACCGTCCGGCGGGAGCCGTGGGGCTGCCGTCCTGGACCACGGTGACCATCGTGCCGCCGCGGTGCCGGCCCTCGATCACCGGCGTGAACATGTACGTCATGCGGTAGTCGGCGCCGAGTCCCGGGGAGGCGACCACGAAACGTTCCGGGATGGCGCATTCGCGTACCCGGAATTCCTCGGTGACCTCACCGCCGTCGGCCATGGTCCGGGTTTCGCGCCAGACCGTGCCGCGCCCGAAGGGTCCCTGGGTGAGCATGTCGACCCGGGTGACCGTGGACAGCCATTCACGGCGGCGGGGCAGGTCGGTGAAGACGCGCCAGACCGTGACGACGGGTGCCTCGATCAGGCGGGTCACCGCGACCGTGGACATGGGATAACCGTACGGGGAGTTGCGAACTAGGGACAGACAGTTCCGGTTACCTCGCCGAGGCCGATTCTTGCACCACCCGCACCGGCGGCCGTGGCGCTGATCGTGACGGTGTCGCCGTCCAGCAGGAAGGAACGCTCGGCGCCGTCGGCGAGCTTGACCGGCTGCTCGCCGTTGCCGGTCAGCTCCAGGAAGGAGCCGGCCTGATCCCGG
Organism: Winogradskya humida; assembly: GCF_016862215.1. Lineage (GTDB taxonomy): Bacteria > Actinomycetota > Actinomycetes > Mycobacteriales > Micromonosporaceae > Actinoplanes > Actinoplanes humidus. Next base: position 29,851 of record NZ_BOMN01000140.1, on the reverse strand, counting down.
GCCGGGCCGGAGACCGTGCCCGAGGCGTAGAGGTCACCGGTGCGCACCGCCGCGCCGTTGACCGTGAGGTGGGCGAGCTGCTGCGCGGCCGTCCAATACATCTGGGCGTACGGCGGATTGCTGACCTCGGTGTCGTTCCATTCCACCCGCAGCTCGACGTCCAGGGCAGGTCCGGGCGGCAGCAGGTACGGCTGGGGCCGCGGATCCTGCGCCGGGGCGGCCAGCGACGCGAACGCGGCCAGCGGCACCACCCACGGCGACACCGACGTGGCGAACGACTTGGACAGGAACGGGCCGAGCGGCTGGTTCTCGAACGCCTGAATGTCCCGGGCCGACCAGTCGTTGACCAGCACCACGCCGAAGACGTGCTCGGCGAAGTCACCCGTGGCGATGCGCCGGCCCGGCACGCCCACGACAAAGCCCACCTCGGCCTCGATGTCGAGCCGCTCGGAGGGCCCGAAGACGTCCACGCCGAGCTGCCCGTGCGGGCGTTCGACGGGCGTACCGGAGACCACGACCGTCGCGGACCTGCCGTGATAGCCGATCGGGAGCCGCTTCCAGGCCGGCGGCAGGCCCGGGTTGTTCGGGCGCAGGATCCGGCTGACGTTCGTGGCGTGGTGTTCGGAGGAGTAGAAGTCGGTGTAGTCGGCGACCTCGAACGGCAGGTGCAGGCTCACCGCGTCGAGCGGGATCCTGGGCAGGTCCGGCGCCTGCTCAGTGATCTGGGCGCGCAGTTCGGCCCAGCGTGGACGGCCGAGCGACATCAAGGGGTTGAGCGTGGGCTGCTGGAAAACCCCACCCAGGTGGGTCAGGTCGAGCACGGCGTCGCCGAAGCGGACACCGATCCTCCTGACGCCCGATTTATCCGAGAAAACGCCGTAAGGCAGGTTGTCGAGTCCGAAAAGGCTCATTCGTAGCCCCCGTTGACCAGGCCGAGGCGGACCAGCTCGGTCAGCGGCTCGAGCACGTTGACGGTGCCGAAGCCGACGCAGAGCGGCCGCTGCTGGGCGCGCCGCGCACGGGCGGGCTCGACGAGCGGCACCGGATGGGTGGCCGCGAGCACCTCCGCGACATCGGCCACCTCCCCGCCGTCCGCCGCCAGCGCGGAGGCGACCAGCACGTTGAGGAAGCCGTGATGGGTGAAGCCGGTCTCCGGGTCGGTGTGCCGCAGCGCGTGCCGCAGCCCGGCGGCGAGCTTGAACCGCAGGTCACGGTCGCGGCAGGCGCAGATCACGGCGGCCAGCTCGACCGGGGTGGGGAAGAGCTCCGCGGCCAGCCCGCCGATGCGGAACTTGGGGCGGATGACCGGACCCGGTTCCCAGGAAGCGAGGGTGTCGAGGGCGGCGAGCAGGCCCCAGCTCAGCGGGATCTCGGCGTACACATCGAGGTCGTGCTCGCCGGCGGCGAACTCCCGCAGCGCGACCAGGCCGGGTTGCGGGTCCTCACCGCGCCGCGCGACCAGCGCTTCGACCTGGCCGACCGCCGCGCCGCTCGCCCGCAACTTCGCGACGGCCAGCGGGAGGGCGCCGATCGGGCCGTCGTTCACCACGCCGACGGAGAGACCGCGGGGTGACACCTCGAAGGCCGCCTGCGACGCGGGCACGAGCAGCGCACCGACCATCGGCGCGTACCAGGCGGTCAGGTGCTTGCGGTGGGCCTCGACGGCGTCAGCCACCGTGACGACGCCCGGCGGAAGCACGGAAGCGTCGTCCACGAGCCCTGCGAAGAGCGGCGGCACCAGCGTTGACACGAAACTGAACCTAATGGACGCTGCGAGAGCCGGACAACACCGTCCGTAATGTCAGTTTCCTAAGGGTGGTGGCAACGATGCCCTACTACCGCAGTGCCGGGGAGATCCCCCGCAAGCGGCACACCCAGTTCCGCCGGCCGGACGGCGGACTCTATGCCGAGGAGCTCATGGGTCAGGAGGGCTTCTCCTCCGACTCGTCGCTGCTCTATCACCGCTATCCGCCGACGGCGATCACGGCGGCCGAGGTGTACGAGCACCCGGGCGGCGGACAGACCCCGAATCTGCCGCTCAAGCCCCGGCACCTGCGCACGCACAAGCTCGGCGCCGGCCCGGCCGACGCTGTGCTGGGTCGGATTCCGCTGCTCGCCAACGGTGACGTGCGGATCGGTTACGCGATCGCGGACCGCCCGTCACCGCTCTACCGCAACGCTGTCGGCGACGAGTGCCTCTATGTCGAGGAGGGCTCGGCGACGATCGAGACGACCTTCGGCGCCCTCTCCGTCGGGCCCGGCGACTATGTCGTCATTCCGACCTCGGTCGTGCACCGAATCGTGCCCGAAGGACTTGTCCGGATACTCACCATCGAGGCGACCGGGCACATCGGACCCCCTAAGCGTTATCTCTCCGTACGCGGGCAATTCCTCGAACACGCCCCCTACTGCGAACGTGATCAGCGCGCGCCGGTCTCGCCTCTACAGGTCGAGGGCGAAGACGTCGAGGTGTACGTGCGGCACCGCGCGGGCTGGACCCGCCACGTGTACGCCCACCACCCCTTCGACGTGGTCGGCTGGGACGGCTGCCTCTACCCGTGGGCGTTCTCGATCCACGACTTCGAACCGATCACCGGCCGCGTCCACCAGCCCCCGCCCGTGCACCAGACGTTCGAGGGCCCCAACTTCGTGGTCTGCTCGTTCGTCCCCCGCAAGGTCGACTATCACCCGCTGGCGATCCCGGTGCCGTACAACCATCACAACGTCGACTCCGACGAGATGATGTTCTACACCGGCGGCAACTACGAGGCCCGCCGTGGCTCGGGCATCGAACAGGGCTCGATCTCGCTCCACCCGTCCGGTTTCACCCACGGCCCCCAGCCGGGCGCGGTCGAACGGGCGATCGGCGCCGAGGCCTTCGACGAACTGGCCGTCATGGTCGACACCTTCCGCCCGCTCGATCTGTGCGACGCCGGCCTCTCGGTCGAGGACAGCGGCTATGCCTGGACCTGGAACCGGTCCTAGGTGTTCAGGAGCGCCACGAGGTTGTCGGCCAGCTGATCGTCGAAGGGCTGCGGGACGGCGATCAACCTGTACCAGAACACCCCGAAGACCACGTCCGCCGCGAACTCCGCGGTGAGGGTCGCGGGGAGGTCTCCCCGCCGGCGTGCACGCTCGACACGAGAGCCGAGCGCAGCACGCCGGCGGTCGAGGAACTCGGCACGGAAGCGCTCCGCGAACGCGGGGTCGAGCTGGGCCTCGGTCATGAGGGCGCGCAACAGCTCGCCGATCTGGGGCGCCCGGGCCAGGGCGTAGCTGTCGGCGAGCATGCGCCGCAGGTCGGCGGCCCAGCTGCCCTCATCCGGCAGCGGGATTTGCACGTCCGCCTTGCGGGCGAGCGCTTCCATCAGGACGTCACCCTTGGACGGCCACCAGCGGTAGATCGTCCGCTTGCCGACCCCGGCCCGCTGGGCGATCTTCTCGATCGAGGCCGCGGCGTAGCCACCACGCTCATCGTCGGCGGCACCTCGGGTGTCGGCCTCGCCACCGCCTGCCGACTTGCCGCGAGCAATACCGGCACCGTGCACGTTGCCAGCCGCGGCTCCGCGAAGGTCGCCGCGATCGCCGGCACCGACCCAGATCTGATCGCGCACCAACTGGACGGCAACGACGCGACAGCCGTGGCCAAGCTCGCCGCCGACCTCGCGCCCATCGATTCCCTGATCGTCACGCTGTCCGGCGGGGAGGGCGCCGGCATGCTCGCCGCGATGCCCGGCACCGCGGGGCTCGGCGCCCTCAACGCCGCCGTCGAAGCGCTCGTACGACCGCTGGCCGTCGAGCTCGCGCCGCGCCGGGTGAACGCCGTCTCTCCCGGACTGGTCGACACACCCTGGTGGAACGGCATGCCCGAACAGGACCGCATCGCATGGTTCGCGTCCGCGGCGGCCGGGCTGCCGGTCGGCCACGTCTCCATCGCTGACGAGATCGCCGAGGCGGTGGCGTTGCTGGCGACGAACCCGTCGGCGACCGGGACGATCCTCACCATCGACGGCGGGGCGCGCCTTGTCCAGCTCTGACACCAGGTGCCGCGAAGCTCGCCTCCTGAACGGAGGCGAGCTTCACCCAGTGATCAGTTGATGTGGAAGGACTCGCCGTAGACGGCGAAGTCGAGGGGGGTGTTCAGGTCGAAGTTGCCGTTGCGGAGGAAGACGCGCTGGGCGGTGTCCACCCGGCTGGTGTCCGAGTGGGCTTCCTCCTTGTTCATCTCGATGACGCGCTCGTCGAGGAAGGCGTTGAGCCAGGTGGTCTCGTTGCCACCCTGGGCCGGCGGCTTGGCCTTGGCGAGCGCGCGGGTGCGGATCTGGCGCATGCCCTCGTAGCCGTGCATGACCGCGGCGTCGTAGTAGATGAACTGGCCGAGAGCGCGGATGCCGTCGCTCTTGCCGTCGCGGACCGACGGGTTGAAGTAGACGCGGTCGCGCTCCGACTCCTGGGCTGCCTGGAAGACGGTGTCGGCGGCGGCCGTACGCCAGTCTGCGGGGAAGTTCGGGTCGAGGCCTGCGTGCGAGTCGGTGCCGTCGACGTTGCGCAGGGCCGGGAGGTACTTGGCGAGCACGTTGCTGGGCTTGGTGGCGGTGTACGCCTCGACAAGTTCGAGCATGTCGCCCGTACCCGAACAGAAGCCGATGATCCCGGCGGTGTAGCCGCGACCGTCGTCGATGTCCTCGATGTACTTGAACTGGGCACGCCAGTCCAGCGACGAGTTCTCGGCGGCGGAGACGATCTGCATCGCCGCGTCCTTCTTCGCGGCGTTGTCCAGGCCGACGCCCGTGGCAGGCGGAGTAGTAGTGGGCGAGGTAGTCGGCGCGCTACCGCCACCGGGCAGCGTCCACTTCTGGTTGGCGGTCGTGCCGCAGGTCCAGATCTGCAGGCGGGTGCCGTTGGCCGAGCTCTGATCGGTGGCGTCCAGGCACTTGCCGGAGCCGGTGTTGATCAGCGTGCCGGTGCTGCCCGCGGTCCACTTCTGGGCCGCCGTGCCGTTGCAGTCGTAGAGCTGGACCTTGGCGCCGTTGGCCGTGGACGCGCTGGTGACGTCCATGCACTTGCCGAGCACCTTGAGGGAATTGTCGGTGTTGCCGGTCGTCCAGATCTGGCCGGAGCCGCTGGTGCACGTGCTGATCTGGATCGCGGCGCCGTTGGCGGTGCTGGCCGACGCGACCTCGACGCACTTGCCGCCGATGCCGGTGATCGATCCTGCGGTTGCCGCACTGGCCGGGAGCAGGCCATATGCGACTGCGGCGGCGGGCACGACTACCGCGCCCAGGGCATAGGCCAGCGTTCTCTTGCGGGTCATGGCGCTCCTCGTGGGGGATGGAGTGGGATGCCATCGATGGGGATGAGCGCCGACCCTAGAATAGTAAAACTGATTAAGCAATAGACCTCCATGGAGGCCCAACCCTTGACGTACGGGCTGACCAGGCCCTACGTTTCCGTTAATTGTTAGATCATTTGCCAATGCCGAGGGGGCCCTGGTGACACGGCTGGCGGGTTCGTCCAAGCTGCTTCGCGCCATGAACGCGAGCGCGGCACTCGCCCACCTGCTGGAGCCGGGCGGGCTGACCCGCGCGGATCTGCGCAAGCTCACCGAGCTCTCCACCCCGACGATCTCCGAGGTGCTGCGCCGGCTCACCGAGGCCGGGCTGGTCACGGTCGTCGGCCACAACAGCGGACGCCCGGGACCCAACGCGGAGATCTATGCGGCCAACCCCGACGCAGCGTACGCCGCGGCCGTCTCGGTGCGGGACATAGGCGCCAGCCGCGCCCCCTCGGTCGTCGCCGCGCTCTGCGACCTCACCGGGACGGTCCGCGCCCGGATCGAGCGCAACGTCGACTTCCTGCACACCGACCCGAAGGACGCCCTGGTCGAGGTCGTGGCGGCCCTGCGCGACGAGGCCGGCATCCCCGAGGACGGCATCCACCACGTGCAGCTCGGCGTGGCCGGCTCGTACGACTCCCGCGCGGAAACCATCCGCCACGTCGACGTCCACGGCTTCGCCCGCCCCGGCCTGGTCCCCGAGATCGCCGCGGCCCTGGGCACCCGGATCGGCGTCGACAACGACGTCAACCTCGCCGCCATCGCCGAGCGCCGCCGCGGCGTGGGGCGCGACGCGGACGGCTTCGCCCTGCTCTGGCTCGGCCAGGAGGGTCTCGGCCTCGCGATCGACATCGGCGGCACCCTGATGCGCGGCGCCCGCGGCGGCGCCGGCGAGATCGGCTATATGCCGCTGTACGCCCCCGACTCCACCCATCGCAAGATCGACCTTCAGGACCTGGTGGGCGGCGCGGCCGTCCTCGCCCTCGGCCAGGACCACGGCATCACCGGCACGACCCCGCTCGAAGTTGTCACCTCCGCCGCGGCCGATCCGGGCGCGGCCGGGGAGTTCTTCGGCCAGCTCGCGGACCGGATCTCGGTCGGACTGGCCGCCGTGATCGCCGTGCTCGACCCCTCGCTCGTCGTCCTCGCGGGTCCGGTCGCGCACGCCGGGGGCGAAACCCTGCTGGCCGCGGTCACCGCCGCGGTCCGCCGGGCCGCCCCGCTGGAGAGCACCATCGCCGTCACCTCCATCGACGACGACGCGGTGCTGCTCGGCACCCTCGACGCCGGCCTGAGCGCCGTCCGCGAGGCATTGATCGCCGAAATTCGCGACAACTGACGCATTTCTGAGAGGACCCCTAGTGAACAAGCGGATACCTCCTGCCCAAAAATCGGTCATCGCCGCCGCCACGGCCGTCCTTCTGCTCACCGCCTGCACGCCCGGAACCAAGGAACAGAAGATCGCCGATCCGGGTACGGAGGTGTCCGGCACGGTCGAGCTGTGGCACTTCTTCTCCGAGCGGGAGGCCGACGCGGTCGACGCCGTGATCAAGGACTTCGAGAGCAGCCACCCGAAGATCAAGGTGACGGTGAAGTCCGGTCAGGACGACTCGAAGGTCACGCAGGCCATCGGCGCGGGCAACGGCCCCGACATCGGCCTGTCGTACTCCACGGACATCGTCGGCAAGTTCTGCTCGTCGGGGGCGTGGGTGGATCTGTCCGCGTACATCAAGCGGGACAATGTGGACCTCGACACGCTCAACGCCACGACCAGGCAGTACACGGAGTTCGGCGGGAAGCGTTGCGCGATGCCGTTCCTCGCGGACGCGTACGGCATCTATTACAACAAGGACCTGTTCGCGAAGGCCGGGATCGCCGGTCCGCCGAAGACCCTGGACGAGCTCACCGAAGATGCCAAGAAGCTGACCGTACGCAATCCGGACGGTTCCCTGAAAACGGTCGGCTACCTGCCGCTGTTCGATTTCTACGAGAACGTCCCGTCGCACCTCGCCCCCGCCGTGGGCGCGAAGTGGCTGACCGACGACGGCAAGTCCGCGGTCGCCGCCGATCCCGCCTGGAAGACGCTGCTGACCTGGCAGAAGAACCTCGTCGACTGGTACGGCTACGACAACCTGCAGAAGTTCCGCGCCGGGCTGGGTGACGAGTTCAGCGCCGACAACGCGTTCCAGAAGGGGCAGGTCGCAATCAACGTCGACGCCGAATACCGGCTCGCGTTCCTCAAGGACCAGTCGCCGACCCTGAAGTACGGCGTCGCACCACTGCCCACGAGCGACCCGGCGAAATACGGCGGCGGGTACGTCACAGGCAACATCATGGGCATCTCGAAAAACGCCAAGAACCCCGAGGCGGCCTGGGAGCTCATCAAGTACCTGACCACGAACGACGCGACGATCACCAAGCTCGCGAACTCGCTCAGGAACCTGCCCACGACCACGGGCACGATGGGCGATCCGACGCTGGCCGCGGATCCTGACTTCAAGACGTTCATGGACATCTTCGCCAGCCCGAACTCGTCGACCACGCCGCCGAGCGCGTCCGGGCCCGCGTACCAGGAGACGTTCCAGGCCTTCACCGTGAAGTGGCAGTCCGGCAAGGTCAAGGATCTCGACGCCGGGATCGCGGACGCGGACAAGCAGATGAACAGCGTCATGTCCCTGGGCGGCTGACTGTGCCGCATTCCTTAAGTCAAACCCGCAAAGGCAGTGGGGTGCGGTTGCGCCGGAACCTCACCACGCTCTCGTTCGTAGCCCCGCTGCTGATCGGCATCGCGGTCTTCTTCCTCTATCCGCTGGTCAGCGCCGTCTACTTCTCGTTCACGAAGTTCGACCTGCTCACCGTGCCGCAGTGGGTCGGGCTCGAGAACTACAAGCGGATGGCCGACGACCCGTTCCTGCTGCAGTCCGTGCGCAACACGCTGTGGATGGTCGCGGTCTTCGTCCCGGTGCGCATCATCAGCGCGATCGGGCTGTCGATGCTGCTCAGCCAGCTCAAACGTGGTGCCGGCGTCTTCCGCACGATCTTCTACCTGCCGGCCCTGGCGCCGCCGGTGGCCGCCACGATCGCGTTCGTCTATCTGCTCAAGCCCGGCACCGGGCCGGTCGACACGCTGCTGTCCCACCTCGGGATCGACGGCCCGCTCTGGTTCAACTCGCCGGACTGGTCCAAGCCGTCGCTCGTGCTGCTCGGGCTCTGGGGCATCGGCGACATCATGATCATTTTCCTGGCGGCGGTGCTGGGCGTCCCGGTCAGCCTCTACGAGGCGGCCGCGCTGGACGGCGCGAACGCCTGGCACCGCTTCCGCTACGTCACCCTGCCCACGATCCGCCCGGTGATCCTGTTCGCCACGATCACCGGCGTCATCTACACGCTGCAGTACTTCGACCAGGCCGCCGTCGCCGGCTCGATCGCCAGCGGGCAGGCGGTCACCGGCGGCGGCATCTCGACGGCGTTCGGCTTCCCCGAAGGCTCCACCTTCACCTACCCGCTGTGGCTCTACACCGTCGGCTTCCGCTACAACGCCCTCGGCTACGCCAACGCCATGGCCGTCGTCCTCTTCGTGGTCGCCCTCGCGGTGACCGTCATCCTCCTGCGCCGCTCGAAAGCCTTCTCCGGGGAGGAACAGTGACGACCGTCCTGCAACGACCGCAGATCAAGATCCCGGCAACAGATCGACGGGTACGCCGTGAGCGCCGCCTGACCTGGATCGCCCGGCACAGCATCGCGATCGTCCTGGCGATCATGTTCCTCACGCCCGTGGTCTACCTCGTGCTGCTCTCGGTGATGACCAGCCAGCAGGCCCTGACCAGCGACTACTGGCCCAACAGCTGGCACTTCGAGAACTACGTACGCGTCTTCCAGGTCACCCCGCTGCCCCGCTACCTGCTCAACACCGTGATCTACGCGGTTGCGGCGACCGGGTTCATGCTCCTGTCCAGCGTGCCGGCGGCGTACGCGCTGGCAAAGCTGAAGTTCCGCGGCCGCAACGCCCTGTTCCTGACCGTGATCTGCATGATGATGCTGCCGCCGCAGGTGGTGACCGTCCCGCTCTACCTGATGTGGGCCGGCTACGGCCTGACCGGCTCGCTCACCCCGCTGATCGTCCCGATGCTCTTCGGCGACGCGTTCTGCATCTTCCTGATGCGCCAGTTCCTGCTCACCATCCCGACGGACTATCTGGACGCGGCGCGGGTCGACGGCTGCGGCGAGTGGCGCACCCTGATCCGCGTCGTGCTCCCGATGGCCCGCCCGGGAATCGCGGCCGCCGGGCTGTTCCAGTTCTTCTACGCCTGGAACGACTACTACGGCCCGCTGCTCTACACGAGCGAGAACGAGAGCTCCTGGACCCTGTCCCTGGGCCTCGCATCGTTCCACGGTGTCCATCACGTCGACTGGAACCTGGTCACCGCCGCCACGGTGCTGGCCATGATCCCGATCGTCGTCGTGTTCTTCTTCGCCCAGAAGGCATTCGTCCAGGGCGTCACACTCACGGGGGTCAAAGGGTGAAGATCGCTGTCGTCGGCGGCGGTTCGACGTACACGCCGGAGCTGGTGGACGGGTTCGCCCGGCTCGGCTCGATGGTGTCCGAGCTGGTCCTGATCGATCCCGCGGCGGAACGGCTGGAGATCGTGGGCGCGTTCTCGGCCCGGATCTTCCAGCACTACGGCCACCCCGGGAAGGTCACCTGGACCACCGACCTGGACGCCGGCGTGACCGACGCCGACGTCGCGGTGATCCAGCTGCGGGTCGGCGGGCAGGCCGCCAGGATCGAGGACGAGACGTTCCCCCTGGAGTGCGGCTGCGTGGGTCAGGAGACCACCGGGGCTGGCGGGCTGGCGAAGGCTCTGCGTACGGTGCCCGTGGTGCTCGACGTCGCTGCGCGCATCCGCGAACGGGCCAGGCCCGGCGCCTGGATCGTCGACTTCACGAACCCGGTCGGCATCGTCACCCGCGCCCTGCTCGACGCCGGGCACAGGGTTGTCGGGCTGTGCAACGTCGCGATCGGGTTCCAGCGTCGCTTCGCCGCGATGCTCGGGGTCCCACCCGCTTCGGTCGAGCTGGACCACGTCGGGCTCAACCACCTGACCTGGGAGCGGGCCGCCTATGTGGACGGCGTGGACAGGCTTCCCGGGCTGCTCTCGACACACCTCGAGTCACTCGCCGCCGATGTCGATCTTGCCCCGTCCGTGCTGACCACGCTCGGTAATGTGCCGTCGTACTACTTGAGCTACTTCTACGCGCACGACCGCCACGTTGCGGAGTCACGCGGCGCGCAGACCCGGGGGCAGCGGGTTGCGGAGATCGAGGCGACGCTGATGTCGCTCTATCGCGATCCGCTGCTGGTCGAGAAGCCGGCGTTGCTCGGGGAGCGTGGGGGTGCCTACTACTCCGAGGCTGCGGTGGGGCTGATCGCTTCGCTGCACGGGTTCGACTCGTCGGCTGTCCACTCGGTCAATATCCGAAATAATGGCTTATTGCCGTTCTTGGCGGATAACGCTGTGGTGGAGGTGTCGGCGCGGGCCTCCGCTGACGGGCCGGTCGCGCTGCCGGTCAGCCCGCTGGCGCCTGAGCTTTCGGGGCTGGTCGCGCACGTCTCGGCGTACGAGGAAATCGCTCTGGAAGCCGCCCTGCTCGGCGGGCGGCAGCGGGTCTATCGCGCCCTGCTCGCCCATCCCTTGATCGGGCAGCACGACCGGGCGGATGCGCTGACCGACAAGCTGATCGCCTCGGGTGCGCAGCACCTGGCCTGGGCCCGATGAGAGCGCTCTATCTGGCCGTCGACGGCGGAAATTCCAAGACCGACATCATCCTGGGTACGCCCGAAGGTGACGTCCTGGGTTTCGTCCGCGGCCCCACGACCTCGCCCCACAACATCGGCCTCCCCGCCGCGATCACCGTGCTCGGCGACCTGATCACCGCCGTCCGCACCACCGCCGGGCTGCCCGCCGACGTCCCGATCGACGTGGCCGCCTACTACCTCGCCGGCGCGGACCTGCCCATCGAGGTCGCCCAGCTCCACGCGGCGATCACCGCCCAGGACTGGAGCCGCCACACCATCGTCGACAACGACTGCTTCGCCATGCTGCGCGCGGGCACCTCCCTGCCGGACGCGGTCGCCGTCGTCTGCGGCGCGGGCACCAACTGCGTCGGCCGGGCCGCGGACGGGCGTACATCCAGGTTCGTCGCCCTCGGTCCGATCTCCGGTGACTGGGGCGGCGGTCACGACCTCGCCGACTACACACTGCGACTGGCCGCGCGTGGCGAGGACGGGCGAGGTTTGCCCACCGAGCTGTCCCGCCTTGTCGCCACGCACTTCGGTCTGGCCACTGTGGAGGCGGTCAGCATCGCCCTGCACTTCCAGGAGATCAACCCCCTGCGCGTGCAGGAACTCACCCCCCTGCTGTTCGCCGCGGCCTCGGCGGGCGACGAGGTGGCCCTCTCACTGGTACGCCGCCAAGCCGACGAGATCCTCGCTCAGCACCGGGTCGCGGCGGGGCGGCTCGGGCTGCTCGCGTCGCCGCACGCGCTGGTGCTGGGGGGCGGGGTGTTGCACGCCCGGCACGACGTGTTGCACGACCTGGTGGTGGCGGGGGCGGTCGCTCAGGCGCCGGCGGTCACGATCAGCGTGCTGGACGTCCCACCCGCCGTCGGCGCGGCCCTGCTCGCCATGGACGCCCTGAGTGCTGCTTCCGCTTCGGCTTCGGCTTCTGCTTCCGCTTCCGCTTCCGCTTCCGCTGAGGCTCGGCTTCGGGGTGCCCTTTCGGGGGCCGCGCCGGTTACTTCGACGTCAGGATGATCAACTCTGCGGCGGCGGCGACCACCATGGCCGCGATCAGAGCGGGCAGGCCGCCGACCACCGCGTGCAGCACCAGCAGAAACGGCGCGAGCGCGCTCGTGGCTGCGGCCAGCGCCAGCCTGCCGTCGGCACGCCGAATGCGGGCGAACACCGCGCCGACCGTCTCCGGACGAACCTGACGGGCCAGCCACGCGGCGACCGCGATCAGAATCGTCACGCCGATCACCCCGGCCCACATGCGGGCCACCCCCGGGCTGGCGAGCGTCATCACCGCACTCAGCACAGCGGTGATCATCACGCCGTTGCTGGCGTAGAGCACGGCTTGGCGTACCGCTGCGAAAGCCGCACCGGATCGGTCCAGCACAGGCCGCGTCGGACGGCTGACCTCGAACTTCGGCTCTGCTGCCGTCGGCGGGGCCGCGCTTCCCGGGCTCGCTGGGCTCGCTGGGCTCGCCGTGCTTGCTGGGCTTGCTGGGCTTTCCGGCGTCAGGGTCGCCTGGTCCGCCAGCGTCTCCAGAGCCAGCGCCCACCGCCGTCGCTCGAGCCGGACAATGCCCACGTCACGCTGCGCATCGGCGATCGCGGGCTCCAACTCGAGCGCCTCCGCGTACGCCCGCTGCGCCAGATCGAACAACCGCAGCCGCGCGGAAACCACCGCAAGAACAAGGTGGGCTTCAGCCTCGCGCGGCATCAACCGCACACCGTTCCAAGCAGCGTTGAGCGCTTCCTGCCCGTTGCGTGACTCGCCGAGCAACGCAGCCCCGGTCCGCTGCGCAACCGCGTCCTGGGGCCACCGCGCCAGAATCTCGGCGGCAACCTGCGCGGCCTCGCCGTACCGCCGATCATCGGTCAGCGCCATCGCCCGCACCACCATCGGCTCCACAGTCCCCGGAGCCGCAGCCGCAGCACTCTCGGCCGCCACCAACGCATCAACAGGCTGAGCAGCAGCGATATGCACCCGCGCAAGAGTGGTCAGCAACCCGGCATCCACCGGCGCCGCCGCCAGCCCAGCGGCCAACTCCCCCGCCGCCTCGTCATAACGTCCTAGATCCGCGAGCAGCAGGGCTCGCTGGCGGTACTCCTCGGGGGTGGTCTCGGGCTCGGACTGAGAAGTGGGCTCGCTCGACACCCACCGAGCCTAGGCGGTCGTGCCAAGAACCACCGTTTCCTCATGCTCGGGGCCTCGTCCTTAACCCTGATAACCCAGACCAATCGGACTGTGGTGGTGGGTTTCTTGCTGTGGACGGGTGGGGTCCAGCCCTACCTGCACAAAGGGCCCGAGGACTCGGACGGCGCTGTCGTCGCGGAGTGCGGGGTGGTTAGGCGTGCCGCGCGGAGGGCGGGTCGTTAGGCGTGCCGCGCGGAGGGCGGGGTGGTTAGGGGCGGTGGATTAGGGCGGTGGCTATGGCGGCTAGGCCTTCGCCTCGGCCGGTTAGGCCTAGGCCGTCGGTGGTGGTGCCGGAGATTGTGACGGGGGCGCCGACTGCTTCGGAGAGGACTTTTTGGGCTTCTTCGCGGCGTTTGCCGATTTTGGGCTTGTTGCCGATGACCTGGATGGCGATGTTGTTGATCGTCCAGCCTTCGGTGTGCAGGCGGCGGACCGTCTCGGTGAGCAGGGTGACGCCGGGGGCTCCGGCCCATTCTGGCTCTGACGTGCCGAAGTTGCTGCCGAGGTCACCGAGGCCGGCGGCGCTGAACATTGCGTCGCAGGCGGCGTGCGCGGCCACGTCGGCGTCGGAGTGGCCGGCGAGGCCTGATTCGCCGGGCCACATCAGGCCGGCGACCCAGCACACCCGGTCGGGGTCGAAGGCGTGCACGTCCGTGCCGATACCGATGCGCTGATCCACCGCGTCAGGGTACGTGGAGGAGCGCCTCGGCGATGATCAGGTCCAGCGGCCGGGTGATCTTCAGCGCCAGCTCCGAACCCGGCACGCAGACGACCGGTACGCCGGCCTTCTCGACCATCCCCGCGTCGTCGGTATGCGCATCGAGGCAGGCCCGGTGAGCGGCAGCCAGCACGTCGTGGCGGAACCCCTGCGGTGTCTGCACGCTCCGCAACACGGAACGGTCGACGGTCCCCAGCACCGTCTCGCCCGTGCCGACCTCCTTGATCGTGTCGACCACCGGCAACGCCGGAATCACCGCGGGATGCCCGCCCCGGACAGCAGCAGCAACCGACTCCACCAGCTCGGGCGGCGTCAACGCCCGCGCTGCATCATGCACCAGCACGATCGCAACATCAGCGGGAACCACAGCCAGCGCCGCCGCCACGGAATCCTGCCGCTCCGCACCACCGGCAACCACGATCACCGGCGCCACAGCAGCAAGCAACTCACGCACGGCCTCAACCTCAGCAGCCGGCGCAGCGACAACAATCACCCGCACCGAGGGCGCAGCGGCAACCCGGCGAACGGCGTGGACCAGCAAAGGCTCCCCGCCGAGCAGCCGCAACGCCTTGGGCGCACCCGGCCCCAACCGCACCCCGGACCCCGCAGCCGGCACCAGAACTGCAACATCACCGATCCCATTGAGTTGCGCCATCATTCCCCACTCACATTGATCTCCGTCATCATTCCGCGCTCTCCAGCCCGGCCGGCAGCAACTAAATGATCCACTGACCGCGAAAAAGTCCCCCGTTCACTCTGCACTCGTGGAAACCGAGGCCAGCGAACCGAGGCCCGCGGAAGCGAGCCGATGGGAATCGGTACCGCGGTTAAAACGATGCCCACGGAAGTCCAGGCCCACGAGAGGCGCGGCCGCGGTAAATCGGGCCCGCAGAAGACGAGGCCCCGCAGAAGACGAGGCTCGCAGAAGCCGAGGCCGCAGGAACAAGCCCTGCGGAGGACGGAGCTCGTGGAGGGGCGGCGAGTGGGTGCACAAAAGCTCGCGACGTCATCGCACGGTTTGGGCTGTGCGGTGGCGGCGCGAGCTTTGTGGTGGTGCGTGCCCGGGGGTCCGGGGCCTGGTAGCGAGGCGTCCGGGCCGGGCTAGCCGGAACAAGGACCGCGACGTCACCGCGAGTGTTGGGCATCGCGGTCACGTCGTGGTCCTTGGCCAGCGTGGTGCAGGAGAGGTGGTGGAACGTCAGGCCTCGGTGAGCACCTTGTCGAGGAGGACTTCCGCCTCGTCCTTGGTGCTCTTCTCGGCGAGGGCCACCTCGCCGACGAGGATGTCACGGGCCTTGGCGAGCATGCGCTTCTCCCCGGCCGAGAGACCGCGCTCACGCTCGCGGCGCCAGAGGTCGCGGACAACCTCAGCGACCTTGAGCGGGTTGCCGGAGGCAAGCTTCTCGAGGTTGGCCTTGTAACGCCGCGACCAGTTGGTCGGCTCCTCGGTGTGCGGAGCGCGGAGGACGTCGAAGACCTTGCCCAGGCCTTCCTCGCCGACCACTTCGCGCACGCCGACGATTTCGGCGTTCTCAGCGGGCACTCGGACCGTCAGGTCGCCTTGGGCAACCCGAAGGACGAGGTACTGCTTCTCCACGCCCTTGATAGTTCTAGTCTCGATTGCCTCGATGAGTGCGGCCCCGTGGTGGGGGTAAACAACGGTCTCGCCGACACTGAAAACCATAGGTTCGAAACCCCTTTCGCTGTGTCTAGGGTAACACGCCCAGGCAGCGATGTCCCACCCTGGCGGTGACTGTTAGTGCAGCTCAGGGGGCATGTGAGGCGTCTTTCTACCGCTTGACATGCGGGCCGGAAACTGCCTCAGTAACCGAGAGTGATGAACCGGTAACTGTTCAGCCCAGCGAGTCGGATATTCCGGACCCGATGTATTTGTGAGGTCAAGCTTATCGCTAGTGACCGGAACCGCCCACCACTGGCGGTCGGAGGGCCGATTGGGGGAGGCTGGACCCAGGTCCCCGCAGCACGTGAGACTCTGCGGCAGAGGGGGGGGTGAGTCATGGGCAGTCTGGGCGACAACGGCGGCAACTGGCCGGGCGATGGCGGCTCCCCCGAAGGCCTGCCCGATCTTCCCGCCGAGTGGGGCGTCATCGTCATCCCGGACGACCTCTCGGAGCTGTCCGACGAGGTCACGGTGGTCCGCGCCGAGCTGCGCCGCGAGCGCACCCGCAGCCGATGGCAGCGCTTCACCGACCGTCCGGGCCTGCGCGTCCTGCGCCGGGTGGGTTCCGCGAGCCTGCGTGCCCCGGTGCTCATCATCTCCATGGCGGTCCTCGTCACGATCGCCAGCCTGTTCGCGTCCGCCTGGCCGGGGCCGGCCCGCTCACCGGCCACCCAGCGGACCGCCAGCACCACCGACGAAGGCTCCGGCAAGCTCCCGGCGCTCGATCTGGTCGACGCTGACCACCGCACGGTGTCCCTCAGAGCCCAGCTGCCGGCCGTCGTGCTGCTCACCGACGGTTGCGACTGCGACGCGCTGATCGAGGCGACCACGGCGGCGGTGCGCCCCGAAATCGCGGTCGTGATCGTCATCTCAGGAAAAGCGCCGAACCCGCCGACGGCGCAGACTCCGCCGACGAGCAATACGCCCCAGGCACAGGGGAAGACAGTCCGATCCCTGCGGGATCCGACCAGCGAGCTGCGGTCGACCCTCGAGCTGCCCGCCAAGAACGACGGCACGGCGGCGGTCCTGCTGGTCAGCCGCACGGGCGAGATCGTCCGCAAGATCCCCCGGACGGCGTCCCTGGGCGACTACGAGCCCGACCTCGCGCGCCTCTGAAAAAGGAACGCGGCGTCCAAGAAGCTGCGCCCTCCGAGCACCTCCGAGAAGGCGCGCACCTCTGAGCGGCCTCCTGGAGGTGCGCACCTCCAGGAGAAGCGCACCTCCAGAAAGGAGCGCACCTCCAGAAAGGGGCGCACTCCAGAGAGTCAGTGAGAATCAGCGCAGAGAGTCAGTAAGAACCGGCGGGCGCCGCGCGCCAGCGGAAGACAGACTCGCTCGGCGACTCGGACGTGATCGACAGGAAGAGCATGGCGGCCACGCTTACGTTCAGTTCGACCGGTGTCGGGGTCGGCGAGCACGGGACGGCCTTACCGGAGTCGATCGTCGTGATGCTCACCCGGACCCGGATCTGCCCTGAGCCCGCGCACGCCATCGTCACTGTGTAGACGCCGTTGCTGACCGCCGCGCTGCGTTCCTCGCTGCGGCCGGCGCCCAGGACCATGGTTTCCGCCTGCGCCTGGTCAGGCGAGTCCGGGATGAGCCGCTCGACCGTCTGCCGGCCGACGGCCAGCGCGGGATTCTCGCCGAGGACGGGGGCCGCGACGAAGAACCAGGTGCCGCCCGCGACCAGCAGGGCGGCGGCGAGGGCGTACAAGGTCGCGCCCTGGGCACGGTCCGGCGTCACCGGACCAAGGTTAGAGCCTTTCCAGCAGGACTCCATAGAGCGTCAGGCCGGGCCCGAAGGCCAGCAGGACGATGCGTTGCGGGGGCGCTGCCCGCTTGCGCAGCTCGTCGAGGACGAGCAGGACCGTCGGGGACGAGCAGTTTCCGTACGCGGAGAGCACCCCCCGGGAAGCCGCCATGTCCTCGTCGGTGAGCTCGAGCCGCTCCTGCACCACGTCGAGGATCCGGGGGCCGCCCGGGTGGATCGCCCAGCCGTCCACGTCAGCAGCCGTCAGGCCGTGCGGGCCGAGCAGCCCCGCCATGAGTTCGCGGACGTGCAGCGAGAGCACGTCGGGCACCTGCGGGGAGAGCCCCATCCGGAAGCCGAGGTCGGTGACGTCCCACGTCATGTGGCCCGCCGTGGTGGTGTCGGTGAGCGCGGCGACGTTGCTCACGGCGTACCCGTCGGATGGTTGTGGGGTGACCACGACGGCAGCCGCGGCGTCAGAGAAGAGGGCGTGGGAAACGATCTGCTGGATGTCGGTTCTGGTGTCGGGGGGCTGGAGGTGCAGGCTGGTGAGCTCGGCGCAGAGCAGGAGTGCCGGCAGGCCGCGTGACGTGACGAAGTCGGACACCGTGCCGAGACCGGGCAGCGCCGCGTAGCAGCCCATGTGGCCCACGAAGAGGCGTTGCAGCGACGGGGACATGCCCATGTCCCGGGCGAGGTGGATGTCGAGGCCGGGGGTCGCGTAGCCGGTGCAGGAGCAGACCGCGAGCAGGCCGAGCTCGTCAGCGGCGATACCGGCGTCGGTGAGCGCGCGGCCGACCGCTTCCTTGCCCAGCGGGATGGCTTCGACCTGGTAGCGGCGCATGCGGCGTTCGGTGGACCAGTCGGAGACGTCTTCGAGCAGGGGGCTGACTGCGGCCTGCCGCGTGCGTACCCCGGAATTCTGGAAGATCCGTTTGGCGAGGCCGCGCTTGCCGCCGTTGGCGTAGTGCCGTGAGAAATAGCCTTCCCAGAGGTCTTCCTGCACCGTCGACGGCGGCAGTGCCACCCCCAGTCCGGCGATCACCGCGCGACCTTTTCCCTGCATTGTGCCTCCCCAGGCCTTGTGAGATCACCAGCGCGGTGCGGTGCCCTCCGAGTCGGGGTCGCCGCCGAGCGCTTCCACGCCGAGCCAGTCCGCGCAGACGTCGGAGGTCGCCGGTTGCAGCGAGCCCGCCCGGGCGTCGCGGTAGAGGCGTTCCAGCGGGTGCCCGCGGCGCATGGCCGAAGTCCCCGCCGCCTCCAGCATCGAGGCGGCGACGTCCGCCGCGGTCGTGCCGGCGAGCAGCTTCGCCCGCCACACCCAGCGGTTGGTCTCGGCGTCGCCCGGTTGGTCATCTACCCGCCGGGCGGCCTCCATAACAGCGAGATGCGCGGCGGAGACCGCTGCGTCGGCCCGGCCGATCCTGGACCGTACGGCGGGCAGGTGCCCGAGCTTGCGAGCGTTGACATGCTCGACGGCCGCATCGACAGCAGCCCGCGCGACACCCACGTAGACGGCCGCGTAGCTCGCGACCATCCAATGGGGAGCGAGCTGGGCGATCACGAGGGCGAGCCCCTCGACGCCGCCGAGCAGCGCCCCCTCGGGGACCGTGACGTCCACGTGCACGTCGTTCGAGCCGGTGGCGCGCATCCCGAGCGAATCCCACGTCTGCTCGACCGTCAGGCCCTCGCCGGGCGGGACCAGGAACTGCGAGACCTGGGTGGGGTCGGCCGAGCTCCGGGCCGCCACCAGGTACGCGTCCGCGTGGCCCGCCCCCGAGCAGAACGCCTTGGCACCCTTGATGTGGTAACCGTCGCCGGTCTTCTCGTACATCGTCGTCATCTGCGACAGGCGGGATCCGGCGCCGCGCTCGCTCATCGCGACCGCGTACCAGCTGCCCTCCGCCGCGGCCCGCAGGTATCTATCGCGGGCGGCCAGCGCCTCCGGAGGCAGGCCCAGCGCGTCGGCGAGCTCGTCGGTGACGCTGCTCAGGGCGCCGGTGACCGAGGCGTGCATGTTGAAGATCAGCGCGGTGGCGCCGTTGCCGCGGGCCAGCTCGTAGGCGACGGCTGCGTACTGCGCGAAGCCTGCCCCCGCTCCCCCGAGCCGCGTCGGCACCATCAGCCCGAACAGCCCCGAGCGCCGCAGGTCGGCGAAGTCGTCGACGGGGAACGCGCCGGCCCGGTCGTGCTCGGCGGCGCGGGCGGCGAACCGGGGCGCCAGCCTCCTGGCTTCGTCAACGCTCACTGCATGTCCTCCTTGCGACCGATTCCCTGGTAGAGCACCTGCGTCGAACGGGTCGGGATCATGCGGCCACGGGCTGCGACCGGCAAAAACAGCCAGCGGATCAGGCCGGGCACGCTCGGGCGAACGCCGCGCACCTTGAGGCGTACGCCATGCTTGGCGAACTGGGTGGTCAGGTCTCCGGGGTCGACGAACAGCTCCGGATCATGAATGCCCACCGGCGCGGCTCCGAACCGTTCACCCAGCGTGATCGACACGAACCGGCCCAGCCACGTGTCGTTGATCGTGTCCAGCACCAGCAGACCGCCGGGCCGCAGCACCCGGCAGAGCTCGGCCACCGTCGCCGGCAGGTCGGTGACGTGCTCCAGAATCTCGCCGGCCACCACGACGTCCGCGATCCCGTCGGCCAGCGGCAACGCAGTGACATCGCCATTGAGCACCGTCATCCCGCGCCGCGCCGAATGCTCCAGACCCGAACTCCGCAGGTCGACGCCGATGTGGCGATAACCGAGACCAACCACGTGCGGTGCGAGCAGGCCGCCTCCGCAACCGGCATCGATCAGGATCGCATCGGTACGCCCGGAGCGCGGCACCAACGCCCCCCGCGCCGCGGCCAGCCAGTGCAGCAGCTCGAACTCGCCGCCGGGACGCCACCACTGGTCGGCGAGCTCGTCGTACAGACGCGGATCGTTGCGCTTCAGTGGCCGCATGTGATCGAGCGTGGCATGCGGCGGTCCCAACCACCACACTGATCACATGTCCGATCCGGTCGCGCTCCTCAAGGCATCGCACATCGAGCCGGGTGCCGCAGTGACGTTCGCCATGACGCTGCTCGCGATCGGGGCGGGGCACAGCGCCTGGGGTGTGGCGGGTGTGGCTGCCGCGATCGGGGCTACTCAGCTCTCCGTCGGCTGGGTCAACGACTGGCTGGACGCCGATCGGGACAGGGCTGCGGGGCGCGGGGACAAACCTGTGGCGTCGGGGGCGGTGTCACGGCGTACCGTCGGAATCTCGGGGTTGATCGCGTCTCTGGCCGTGCCCCTGCTGGGGTTGCCGTTCGGGCCCGCGGCGACCGTCTGCATCACCCTCGTCGGGATCTTCGCGCTGAGCTACGACTGGCCGCTGAAGTCGACCTCGCTGTCGCTGCTGCCCTACCTGGTCGCGTTCGGGCTGATGCCGGCGTTCGTGGTGATCGCCCTGCCCGGCCACCCGTGGCCGCCCGCCTGGCTGGTCGCGGCCGGTGCGCTGCTAGGCGGGGGTGCCCACTTCGCCAACGTGCTGCCGGACCTCGCCGACGACGCCGCGACGGGGGTGCGTGGCCTCCCGCACCGGCTCGGCGCCGCCTGGTCACAACTGGCCGCGGGAGCGTTCCTGCTGGCCGCGACGCTCACCCTGGTCCTGGGACCGGCCGGGCCGCCGTCGTGGGCAGGCCTGGCGGGCGCTGCCGCCGCCGTCGTGGTCCTGCCCTTCGGCTGGTACGCGGGAAGGAAGGCGATCGCCCGCGGTACGCGTCAGGTGGCGATGTTCCGCTCGGTGATCGTGGTGGCGTTGATCGACGTCGTGCTGCTCGTGCTCAGCGGGCCGGTGGTGTGAATGGACGGGTCGGCGTACGCGCCCGATCAAGGACCACTAGTCTGATCGGCGGAGGTTTCTCGACTGTCTTGGAGGACTGTGATGCGCTCGCTGGGAACCCGCCGCGCGGTGCTGGCCACTGGGGTCGCAGCGGTGGCCGCGATCGCGCTCGCCGGCTGCAGCGCCGGCCAGGTCGCCGAGACTTCGCTCAAGAAGCCGTCGAACCCGGGCGTGAACGCGGACAACGCCAATCGCTCCGTCTTCGTGCGAAACCTGTCGGTGGAGTACCACGGCACCGCGGGCTACGCGGCCGGTGACAACGCCACGCTCGAGGTCGGGCTCTACAACCAGACCGATGCGGCGATCACCGTGCTGATCAGCAGCCAGCCGGTCGCCACCGGCTCGGTCGTGGGCACCGACGTGATCTCGGCCAAGCAGGTCGGCCTCGTGGGCGGTGCTGCGGCGTCGGCCTCGGAAGCGCCTTCCGACTCGCCTTCTGCTGACCCGAGCCCGTCTTCGTCTCCCTCTTCGTCGAAGCGGCCCAAGGCCTCGGCGTCGCCTTCCGAGTCGGCTTCGGAAGCCCCCGCCGGCCCCGCGGTCGCCGCGGCCCGGATCGTGCTGCCCCCGCTCGGCGGCGCCACGTTCCTGCCGGACGCCGCGCAGAAGCTGCAGCTCATCGAGCTCAGCGACAAGCTGATCCCGGGCGGCGCGGTCAACCTCGTCTTCGAGTTCAGCAACAACACCGACCCGCTGGTCGTGCAGGCTCCGGTCAGCACGCCGCTCATCCCCGCGTCGCGGGTTCCGGGCGACACCGCAGAGGGCCACGAGGAGTAGAGACCCGTTTGTCACACCCGCGGGCTAGCGTTGGGCGGGTGACGACATCCCGGACTCGCAGCGAACCGCGTCCCGCCTATCAATGTGATGCGTGCGGACACCAGCCCCCGAAATGGCTGGGTCGCTGTCCGGAGTGCAACGAGTGGGGTTCGATCATCGAGGCCAAACCCGGCCCGATGATCTCCGGGCGGGTGGTCAGCTCCCGGCTCCCGTCCGAGCCGGCCCGTCCGATCAAGACGATCAGCGCGGCCCCGGCCAAGGCGGTGCCCAGCGGTGTCAGCGAGCTCGACCGGGTGCTCGGCGGCGGGCTGGTCCCCGGCGCGGTGATCCTGCTGGCCGGCGAGCCGGGTGTGGGCAAGTCCACCCTGCTGCTCGATGTGGCCCAGCAGTGGGCCCTCAACGCGGGCACGCCCTCGCTGGTGGTCAGCGGCGAGGAGTCGGTGAGCCAGGTGCGGCTGCGCGCCGAGCGGCTCAACGCCCTGCACGACAATCTCTACCTCGCCTCCGAGAGCGATCTCGGCGCGGTGATCGCCCACCTCGACGCGGTCAAGCCCGGCCTGCTCATCATCGACTCGGTGCAGACCATCTCCGCCCCGGGCACCGAGGGCGTCCCCGGCGGTGTCACCCAGGTCCGCGCGGTCACCGCGGCGCTGGTCAGCGTCGCCAAGGAGCGCGGCGTGGCGACCGTCCTCGTGGGCCACGTCACCAAGGACGGCTCGGTGGCCGGCCCACGCGTGCTCGAGCACCTGGTCGACGTGGTCCTGCACTTCGAGGGCGACAAACACTCCTCGCTGCGGCTCGTGCGCGGCGTCAAGAACCGCTACGGCCCGGCCGACGAGGTGGGCTGTTTCGAGATGCACGAGAGCGGCATCGTCAGCCTCGCCGACCCGTCCGGCCTCTTCCTCACCCGCTACAACGAGCCCGTGCCCGGCACCTGCGTGACGGTCGCGATGGAGGGCCGCCGGGCGATGGTGACCGAGGTGCAGGCCCTGATCGGGGCGCAGGTGCAGGGGTCGCCCCGGCGGACGGTCTCCGGCCTCGACAGCGCCCGGCTCGCGATGGTGCTGGCCGTGCTCCAGCGCCGGATGGAGAAGATCAAGCTGCACGACCGCGAGGTCTTCGCCGCGACTGTCGGCGGCATCCGCGTCACCGAGCCCTCGGCCGACCTGGCCATGGCGCTGGCGGTGGCTTCCGGCGCGCTCAACCTCGCGATGGCACCGCACCTGGTGGCGATCGGCGAGGTCGGGCTGACCGGCGAGGTGCGCCGGGTCGGTGCGGTCGGCCGGCGGCTCGCCGAGGCGGCCCGGCTGGGGTTCCGCTTCGCTCTGGTGCCACCGGGCTGCGGTCCCGCGGAAGGCGACACCCCACCCAAGGGAATGCGCGTCGTCGAGGTCGGCGATCTGCAGAGCGCGGTTCAGTGGGCAGCCCGGGCCTCAGCGGAATGAACGCGCTAAGATCACTCTCAGTTATTGATCATCACGCTGCGGAGCCCTCGGCGGACCGCGGCTCGTTGAGTGGGATGACAGTCCGTAGAATGTGCAGGTGCCGCTCGACCGCGATGCTTCGACCAACCGCCACACCAACGGGGCTGCCCCCGGTGTCAACGGATCGGCAGCCGGTCCGATGACGCCCACCTCGCCCGGCCTGACCGGTGGCGGAGCCACCGGCGACCCGCTGCGCGCCAACCTGGCCCTGATGGCCCCCGGCACCGCCCTGCGCGACGGTCTCGAGCGGATCCTGCGCGGCCGCACCGGCGCCCTCATCGTGCTCGGCCACGACGAGGTCGTCGAGCAGATCTGCACCGGCGGCTTCCCGCTCGACGTGGAGTTCTCCGCCACCCGCCTGCGCGAGCTGTGCAAGATGGACGGCGCGGTGGTCATGTCCAGCGACGGCACCCGCATCGTCCGCGCCAACGTGCACCTCATGCCCGACCCCGGCATCCCCTCCGAGGAGTCCGGCACCCGCCACCGCACCGCCGAGCGGGTCGCCAAGCAGTCCGGCTTCCCGGTCATCTCGGTCAGCCAGTCGATGCACATCATCGGCCTCTACGTGAACGGCCAGCGCCACGTCCTCGACGACTCCGCGGCCATCCTCTCCCGCGCCAACCAGGCCCTCGCCACCCTCGAGCGCTACAAACTGCGCCTCGACGAGGTCTCCGGCACCCTCTCCGCCCTGGAGATCGAGGACCTGGTCACCGTCCGCGACGCCGTCGCCGTGGTCCAGCGCACCGAGATGGTCCGCCGCATCGCCGACGAGATCTCCGGCTACGTCGTCGAGCTCGGCACCGACGGCCGCCTGCTCGCCCTCCAGCTCGACGAGCTCATGGCCGGCGTCGACTCCGACCGCACCCTGGTCATCCGCGACTACCTCCCCACCGGCCGTAAGGCCCGCACCCTCGACGAGGCCCTGGTCGAGCTCGACCTGCTCTCCGCCACCGAGATGATCGACCTGGTCGCGGTCGCCAAGGCCATGGGCTACCCGGGGGCCTCCGACGCCCTCGACGCAGCGGTCAGCCCCCGCGGCTTCCGCCTGCTCGCCAAGGTCCCCCGCCTGCCCACACCCATCCTCGAACGCCTCGTCGACCACTTCGGCAGCCTCCAACGCCTCCTCGGCGCCACGGTCGAAGACCTCCAGGCCGTCGAAGGCGTCGGCGACGCCCGTGCCCGCGGCGTCCGCGAAGGCCTCTCCCGCCTGGCAGAAGCCTCCATCCTCGAGCGTTACGTCTGACCGTTGCGACGACCGCTGGTTCGCCACCTTCGTCGACCTGGCCACGTCACCCCTCCTCCGCAGAGGTATCAGCCGCATGTTCATCGAGGTTGTCGGCCGGCGTCCGCTGCCCGGCGACGTCGACCGGGATGACGTCGAGGACTTGGTCGCCGAGGTCCTGGGAGCAGCCGGCGAGGTGACGGGAGCCGGCACCGGATCGACGGGATGGCATCTCGACGTGGAGCTCGAGCCTGGCACGGCACCGCCGCAGGAGATGCTGCGAAGACTTGCCGTCGCGCTGGTCGATCAGCAGCTCGGTTGGGTGATACTTCGCCCGGAGCACGAGACCGCAGGCCGAACCGCCTACGAGCTCAGCTGAGCGCTCAGCTCGGTGGGGCGTCCGGGGCGGGGCCGAGAAGACGGTTGATGAGGCGGGGGTCGCCGGGCCAAGCGGCCAGGATGAGGTCCCGGGGGATCTGTCTGGCGGCATAACGCAGGGCGAGGGCTACGACGACGATGTCGTCGAGGGGGCCGATCACCGGGATGAACTCGGGGATGAGGTCGATGGGGCTGGCGACCCAGAGCCCGGCGATGATGATCGCGATCTTGGCGCGACGCGGCACGCGGGGGTCCCGGCGGAGCCTGCGCACGGTGGTGACGCAGTCGGGGATGAAGGCGGCGAGGTCGCGCAGGATTCCGGGTGGCAGGCGGCGGGCCAGCACCAGGAGCAGAAGCCAGCTCGCGACGAGGCAGCCGACCGCGAGCGCCGCAACGACCAGCCAGTCACGCACGAGGAAGGCTGAGCCCGGCCGGGGATCAGTCGGTGATGGTGAGCGTGACCGGGTCGCTGAGAACTTCGCCGAGGCGGCCTCGGATCTGGTACTGGCCGGCGGCGGGGGCCGGGCCGGTGGCGAGCTCGCCGGTGCACTTGTTGGACTGGTGGCCGTTCCAGGTGACGTTGTATTCGCGTTCGCCGTTCGGGGGGAACGCGCGGACGTCGGTGCCCCGGATGGTGCTGCAGGTGTCGGAGGACCAGAGCTTCTGGGCGCCGGACTGGATGTAGAGCTCCTGCAGGTCGGCGCCGACGTCGCGGTTGCACGTACGGGCGGAGACGTTCTTGATTTTGAGGCGGATCTCGACCTGGGCGCCGCGCTTGAGCGTGGTGACCGCCGGGATCGGGGTCACCGAGACCTCTTTGGCGGTGCAGTCCCCGCTGGCCGGGACGTTCACGTTGGTGTCGGAGCCGCCGGTTGTCGTCCCGGTGCCCGTGGCCGCGCCGCTCGGGATCGCGCCGCCCGTGGGGGTCGCGGCCGCGGCGCCGGATTCGAGGTCTTCCGGGTCGGGGAGCGACGGGTTTCCCGCGCCGGGGGGCACGTCCACGAGCGACGGCTCGTCGTCGGGCGTGGAGGATGCCGGGCCGGGGGTCGGGAACTGCGAACCCGCGCTGGAGCCCGGCTTCTTCTTGTCGTCGTCGCCACCGCCGCTGCAGGAGACGAACAGCACGATGATGCCGAGCAGGACTGCGCCCAGCACAACAGCACGGCGCCGCCAGTACACGGCGGAGGGGAGTGGACCAACCGTCGAACGCATGATGTGTTGCACGCTATCCCCGCGACACCCCGGAACCACGCACGACGCGCCGACGGTGCGACACCCCTTCCGGGGGTTGCTCGTTAGAGATAGACCTTGCGCTGGTAGACGGCGTGTGCACCGGCGACCCGGTCGAGGAAAAGTTTGCCGGCGCAGTGGTCGATCTCGTGTTGCAGGGCGCGTGCCTCGAAGGCGTCGGTGACCAGGTGCACAGCTGTGCCCGTACCCGGAAGAACGGCCTCGACCACGATGCGGCCGGCGCGTTTCACATCGCCGGTCAGGTCCGGCACGGACATGCAGCCCTCGCGGCCCGGCCGCCACCGGCTGGCCTCCACGACGCGGGCGTTGCACAACACGAACGCACCGTGCGAGGTGACGGTCCTGGGGTGTTCGGTGACGTCGACGGCGAACACCTGGACGCCGACCCCGACCTGCGGTGCGGCGAGCCCGACGCAGCCCGGCGAGGTACGCATCGTGGCCACCAGGTCGGCGGCGAGCTGGACGATCGACGGGTCGGCGGGGTCCACCTCGGTGCCCGGCCGGCTCAGCACCTCGGCGGGGGCGGTCACCACCGGGAGCACCCTGCCGTCGACGCCGAGCAGCTCCGGCTTCCAGTCGGCGAGGTCGTTCACAGGACGTCCGACTCGGCGCGGCGCAGGGTCACCTCGACACCGAGCTCCTGGGCGGCGTGCTCGAGGCGTACCGAAAGGTCATCGGACGCCCCAGGCGGCAGGTCGACCTCGGCGACCAGCACGTAGAGCGGCCCGGTGAGCCGGGTCGTGAGGTCCGTGATGTTGCCACCCGCGGCCGCGACGACCCGGGTGACGGCGGCGACGATCCCCAGCCGGTCCGCGCCGTGCACGCTGACGAGGTAGGGCTCGCCCTGGTCGCCGGAGCCTGAGGGTTCGACCGCGCGGACGGTGGTGATGACGCCGCTCAGTGGCTCGAGCGCCTTCCCGACGTCCTCGGCTGCGGCACCTGTGCAGATCAGGGTCATGGTGAAGTGACCGCCGAGCCGGGTCATCGTCGAGTCGGAGAGATTCGCGCCGGCGCCGGCCAGCGCCCCGGTGACGTCCGCGACGATGCCGGTGCGATCCGGGCCTATGACGGTGATGGCTAACTCGTTCACCGGGACAGCTTAGGCTTGCGGACCTATGACTCTCGCCGACTCAGCCATCCGGTGGTACGAGGAAAATGCCCGCGACCTGCCCTGGCGGCAGCCCGACACAAGCGCCTGGGCGGTGCTGGTCAGCGAGGTGATGCTGCAGCAGACCCCGGTCGTCCGCGTCGAGCCCGCCTGGCGCGCCTGGATGAACCGCTGGCCCACCCCCGCTGACCTGGCCGTCGACCCCCCGTCCGAGGCGATCCGGATGTGGGGGCGGCTCGGCTACCCGCGCCGGGCGATGCGGCTGCACGCCTGCGCGGTGGCCATCGTGGAACGCCACGGTGGCCAGGTGCCCGACGACCTTGATCAGTTGCTCGCGCTGCCCGGCGTGGGCACGTACACCGGGCGGGCGGTGGCGACGTTCGCGTACGGGCAGCGTCACCCGGTCGTGGACACCAATGTGCGCCGGGTGGTCTGCCGAGCGGTCGAGGGCAAGCCCGACGCCGGCCCGAACACCACCACTGCCGACCTCGTGGCTATGGAGGCGCTGCTGCCCGAGGAGCCCGCAGCGGCGGCAAAGGCGAGCATCGCGTTCATGGAGCTGGGGGCGATCGTCTGTGTCGCCCGCGCGCCCCGCTGCGTCGACTGCCCGTTCGAGCAGGTCTGTGCCTTCCGCCAGTCCGGCGAGGCCATCCCGGCCGGCCCGAGCCGCAAGCCCCAGCGGTACGCGGGCACCGACCGTCAGGTCCGCGGCCTGCTCCTCGAGGTGCTGCGCAACGCGACCGCCCCGGTCCCCCGCCAGCGTCTCGACACGGTGTGGGTGGACGACGTGCAACGGGCCCGGGCCCTGGCCGGGCTGGTGGAGGACGGCCTGGTGGAGCCGCTCGACTCGGACGCCGACCGGTTCGTGCTGGCAGGCGACCACCCGCCGCGCTTTCCGACGCTGCTGTGAGCGCTGGGTCTCAGGTCGTCGAGATGTGCAGGGCTGCCGCGAGCGCCGCGGGCAGGGGGTAAGGGCGCTCGTCCGGCAGCATCGCTTCGGCGCGGTACTCGTCGCCCTTGCGCACCAGCGCACCGATCTGGCGAGCCTTGTGCGTCACGTCGGTGATGCCGACGGTCCATTCCTGTACGTACTTGTCGATCACGTCCACGCCGAGCCCCACCTGCAGGGTCCGGTACGGCAGCTGCTTGAGCTCCAGGGAGCGCTCGGGCTCCCACTGGACGCGGACCGGACTCTCCTTCAGGGCGTGGGTCCAGGCTTCGCGCTCGGCGTGGAAGTTGTGGTCGTACTGGGCCAGGCAGGCGTGGGCCAGCGCCCACTCGAAGCCTTCCCGGGTGATCTCGACCGCGAGCACCCGTTCCTGCCCCTCGGCGGTGGTCCACTGGCAGCGATGCATCATCCACAGGTAGGAGAGCTGGATCCAGCTCATCCGGTCCCGTTTGAAGGGCGGGACGAACCGTCCGGCCTTGGCCGCGGCCATCGCGATCTGCACCGGGTACGCCTGATAGACGGTGACCGTCTCCGGCGTATACACGGCGCGCACCTGTCGGACCGGAACTGCTGTCTGCTGCACAGCTCGATGATGCGACTGCCCGGGCGGTCCGCGCTGGGTTTTCAGCAGTACGGGGTTTTCAGCAGTACGGGCGCTCCGCCGGCAGCAGGGCCGGGTCACGGGTGCGGGCGATCTCCGCGGCCAGCGCGGTGACGTCGGTGATGGCGACGGTCCATTCCTCGGCATACTGCCGGGCGGCCTCACCGGCCAGGCCCAGCTGCAGCGATCGGTACGCCAGCGGCGCGAGCCGCAGCGACCGCTCGGGATCCCACTGCACGCGCACGGGACTCTGCTTGAGCCGCCGGGACCATTCCTGCCTGGTCTCGTCGCTCGACCGGTCGTAACTGCTCGGGCACGCCCGGGAGAGTGCCGCGTCGAACCCTTCCCGGGTGAGCTCGACGGCGAGGACATGTTCCTGGCCGGGCTTGGTGGCCCAGCCGGAGCGGTACATCATCCACAGGAACGACGGCTTGATCCAGGTCATCCGGCCGATCCTGAACGGCGGCACGAACCGGCCGGCGCGGACGGCCGGAAGCGCGATCTCGGGCGAGTAGGCCTGGTAGACCGTGATGGTCCGGTCGGTGTATACGGCCCGGATCTGCCGCTGGGGAACTTCCATCCCGCGATGATGGGGGTTGATGGTCCCAGCGGACCAGCGAGTTTCCGGCCCTCCACCGGCGGCGACCGCTTCACCGACGGGAACGGCCCGGCGCTGGAGAGCGCCGGGCCGGTTCCTTGGTCGTGCTGACTAGCGTTGGATCACTCGTCGGCCGCGGCCGC
>NZ_BOMN01000139.1 GCF_016862215.1 Winogradskya humida | reverse complement strand
GGTGTGCCAATATGGTGGTCATGGTGGGGCAGGTGCAGCAACTCGGTGATGACGCGGCGGTCCTCGCCGCAGCTCCGCTGTGGCAGCTGACCGATGCCTCGCTGACCGATGCGCTGCGGTTGGCGCGGCGCGCGGAACAGGCCGTGCTGGTGCTACAGGCACGACTGGTTCATGAGGCCGCCGACCGTGACATCCCCGCTCATCAGGGACATCGCTCGACGGCCGGATGGCTACGTTCCCTGCTACTGCTCGACCCGCAGCAGGCGCGGGATCTTGTCACCCAGGCCACCGCCATACACGACCCGAGCCTCCAGCAGGTCGTCCTGGACGGTCAGGCCGACGTCCGCCAAGCCGCCGTGATCGCCTCAACTCTCGACGCGATCCCCGACGACCTCGCCGGCCTCAACGGTCCCGTCGACAGCGCCCAGATCATGCAGGACGCCTCACAAGCAATGATCGACCTGGCCGGGCAGCTACCGGCCTACCAGCTCAGGCGGGTCGGGGAACGCATCCTCGACCACGTCGCCCCCGAAGTCGCCGACCGCGCCGACCAGGCCGCCCTGACCCGGCACGAAGCCCGCGCCCAGCAGCGACGCGGCCTCACCCTGTCCATGCCCCTCAACGGCATGGTCCGCATCTCCGGACTACTCGGTGCAGAAGATGCCGCCGTCGTGCATGCCGCCCTGCACCCACTGTGCCAGCCCGACCCCAAGGACAACCGAACCCCGGCCCAGCAACGCGTGGACGCCCTGACCGACATCTGCCGCCTGGCACTACGCACCACCGAACTCCCCATCGACGGCGGCGAACCACCCCAACTATCAGTCACCGTCGCCTACGACCCACTCACCCAAACCCTCGGCGCAGGCACCACCGACACCGGCCAACGCCTGTCACCCGAAACCGTCCGACGGCTGGCCTGCGACGCCCGGATCCTGCCCATCATCCTCGGCGGACAAGGCCAAATCCTCAACGCCGGCCGCCGCCGACGTAATGCGACCGGCGCCATCCGCCGCGCCCTCCACATCCGCGATCGCGGCTGCACGTTTCCAGGGTGCGATCGGCCTCCGCGATGGACCGATGGCCACCACATCCAACATTGGTCCCACGGCGGCCCGACAAACCTGGACAATCTAGCCCTACTCTGCCGCCAGCATCACCAGCTCATCCACGATCCCACCGCAGGCTGGCAGATCCGTCTCGGACCCGACCGGCGACCCGACTTCATCCCGCCACCGGACATCGACCCCAGCCAGCAACCCCAACGAAACCTCTACCACCAACGCCAATAACAACCCCGCGTCGGCATCGCCACCCGGCCGGACTCCCTACGCACCTACGTGCCCGCAGCCGCCGGTTCGGTTATGGGTGGACCAGGCATGCTCTGGCCAGTGACCGCACCAGCCCGCCGCTCCGTACGCATCGGACTGCCCACGCATCGGACTCCCCACGCATCGGACTCCGTACGCTGGTCGCACGAACCTGCGCCGCAGTATCAGACCGGCGAACCCCCGCCCCGCAGGAATCCCAGAGTGAAAGCCCGGGGCTAATTCTTCTGCGCGGAGATCAGGCTTGAACTTCCGTCGGCCTGAGAGTTCTTCATAGTGGCCGGCAATGCCTCGTCGGCCTGGGCGAGCGTCGCCGCGGTCTCCCGGCTCACCTTCGCACCGCCCTTGGAGTGTCGGCGCTCAATTCGCTGGCCCGCGAAGGTCGCGATGATGATCAGTGCGGCTCCCGCGGCGGCGAGCGCGGTGAGTCTTTCGCCGCCGATGCAGATGCCGATGGTGACGGCCCACAGCGGTTCCGTGCCCATCAGGAGGCTGGCGCGGCTGGGTGAGGTGCGTCGCACGGCCCAGGTTTGGACGAGGAAGGCGAACACGCTGCAGATCAGGGCCAGGTACGCCAGGCGGGCCCACGATGCGGGCGACAGCGCCTCGGCGTGCCGGGTCAGTTGTGGCAGGGCGACCGCGCCGAGAATCAGCGCGCCGACGACGGTCTGGATTGTGGTCAGGGTGAGGGTGTCGATCTGATGCGAGCGGGTCAGTTCGCCGATCAGGGTGACGTGCACGGCGCGGACGCCGGCGGCGGCCAGCATCAGAGCGTCACCCCAGTTCGGGGTGCGGAACCCGTGGCCCGACACGAGCAGGCCGACGCCGACCACGGCCAGGGCCGCCGCCACGAAGAACGGGGCGGGGAGCCACGTGCGGCTCCATGCGTTCGAGAGTACGGGGGTGAACACCACGGTCAGGCTGATGATCAGGCCGGCGTTGGTGGCAGAGGTGTGCGCGACGCCGAACGTTTCCAGCGTCAGGACAGCTGCCTGCGTGCAGCCCAGC
This sequence comes from Winogradskya humida, assembly GCF_016862215.1. Taxonomy (GTDB): domain Bacteria; phylum Actinomycetota; class Actinomycetes; order Mycobacteriales; family Micromonosporaceae; genus Actinoplanes; species Actinoplanes humidus. The sequence goes on along the minus strand of NZ_BOMN01000139.1, from coordinate 76,770 downwards.
ACGAGTCCTGACCGTAGCTCGGGCAGGCTGGGGCGGCGGCGCACCGCGACCAGCGGCACGAGCGCAATCGCGCTGATCGCGTAGCGCAGTGCGAGCGCCACGACGACGGGCGTCACCGCGGCCACGTCCTTCGCGGCCAGGTAGCTGCTGCCCCACACGACGGCGACGGCCAGCAGCAGGAGATCGGTGGTCAGGGTGGAGCGCGTCCGGGTCACCTCGACACCATGACCGCCGCAGACCATGTAGATCAATAACGAAAAGTGCAATCGACGTTTTAGTATCGCTACATGGAAGCGCGACACTTGATGATTCTTCGGGAGCTGGGCGACCGTGGCAGCGTGTCGGCGGTGGCGGCCGCGCTGCATCTGACTCCCTCGGCGGTGTCGCAGCAGCTGGCCATCCTGCAACGCGGCGCCCAGGTCCCGCTCACCCGGCTCGACGGGCGGGTGCTGGTCCTGACCGACGCGGGCCGGTCGCTCGCCGCCGCCGCGGTCGACGTCGCCGCAGCCCTGGCCCGGGCCGGCGCCGCCGTCGACGCTCACCTCACCGACCCCACCGCCACCGTGCGGGTGGTCGCCTTCCACAGCGCGGCATCCGCGTTCTTCCCCCGGCTGCTGGGCGTCGGGGGCGCGGACTCCGGGGGCGCGAACAGCGGGAGCGCAAACAGCGGGAGCGCAAACAGCGGAGGCGCGAACAGCGGGAGCGCGAACAGCGGAGGTGCGAACAGCGGAGGTGCGAACAGCGGAGGTGCGAACAGCGGGAGCGCGAACATCGGGAGCGCGAACATCGGGAGCGCGAACATCGAGTGTGCCGACGAGGACGTCGCCCAGGACGCGTTCCCCTTGCTCTGTGCGGATTACGACGTGGTCGTCGCGCATCGTCCGGCGGGGTCGGGCGCCTGGCCGCGTACGGTCAGCGTGACCCGGCTGCTGAGCGAGCCCCTCGATGTGGCCGTGCCGGCCACGCATCCGCTGGCCACCAAGTCACGGTTGCGCGCCGCAGATGTTGCCGGGGAGCAGTGGATCTCCGTTCATGACGGCTTCCCGTTGACCGCGGCCATCCACGCCATCGGCGCCGCCGCCGGATGTCAGCTCACCGTCCGCCACCACATCAACGATTTCACCGTCGCAGCCGGCCTGGTCGCCGCCGGCGCCGGGTTCGCCCTGCTGCCACGTTATATCGGACCGCGCCGCCGCGATGTTGTGCTGCGCCCCCTCACCGGCCTGCACATCGCCCGCGAGATCGACGTACTCACCCGTCCTGAGCAACGGTTCCGAGCCGCCGTCACCACCGTCATCGACCACCTGGTGTCCATCGCGGCGTCTATCACCGCCGACCCACGGGCGCACCCCGCGACAATCGGCTGACCCCCAGGTCGCCGTTGCGAGCCGACCGCTCGACGGAAAACACCACAGGCGCCGTTGCGAGCCGGCCGCTCGACGAGAAACACCACAGACGCCGTCGCGAGCCGGCCGCTCGACGAGAAACACCACAGACGCTGTCGCGGGCCGGCGCCACCGCACCGCTGGAACTTCCGCCCAGGACAGGCGGACCGCATCCTGGATCAGACCGCCGTCGCTACGGTGCCGAATCCCGCGCAATCGCGGCCGGAACGATGAAGCTGGTGGTGACTCATCCACAGAACGACGTCGAGCACCCGGATCAGCCCCACATTGGCGGAGAGCCCGGCGCGGCCGCGCACATGGGTGAGCTCCTTGTGCAGTTCACCGTCGTCGGCGGCGAGCAGGTCGTGCAGCCGGAGCCAGACATGGTCAGGCCGGCCGAAAAGGCACGAGACCACATCGTCGTAGACGGGGATGAGGTGGGGCCGTTTACGGGCCATGAGCTTCCCGGCGGTCACGTAGCCGACGTCGGTTTGGCTCTTCAGGAGGTGCCATGCCCGATCAGCGGGGCCGCCGTCCTCCACGAGTTTCCTGGCCTCGGCGGCGCCGAGTTCGACACCCGTGGGAATCTCCGGCAACAGGTCCGACATCGCGCGGCCGAGTCTTCCGTCCAGGAGATCGATGGAAACCTCGGCAGGCACGCTGACCGACAACATCTGCACTGCCACAATGTCGTCAGCGGTGATGATGTCGCGCGTTCCGGGCCGGTCGCCCCCGCCCGCCAGAGCCTCGAATCTGCGGCCCGTGAACAGGCGCGGCCGGGCCTCATGAAAGTAGGCTCGGACGTCCTCGAGTGCACCTTCACCGCGTACGATTTCGGTCAGCTGGTACGGCATGTGCCCCACCCTACGAGTGACTAATGATTGCGGCGGGACCGGATCTCCGGTGCGGCGGCGCGCAATGTCGACAGGCGGGCGACCTGTTCCCGGGTTGCCAGGCCCGCGTCGACGGCGAGCAGGGACAGCAGTCGCAGGGGGCGTCCGGCATCGGCGGCTGCCTGCATTCTGTGGTGTCCGTCGAGAAGAAAATGGGTCAGGGCCCAGTGTTGTGTAGTAGTCGGGTCCCTGTTCGACGGCGGGGGCGCAGATGTCCAGGACCGAGACCGCTACGGCCGTCAGTGCTGCTCCGCCGGTCAGTTCGGTGGCGTACGACAGCACCTGGTCGCCGTTGTTCCACGACGGCGGGACCATGGGTACCACGAACTCGTACAGGTGCGCGGCGGCATCCACCGGGGTCTCGTAGGTGCGGTAGTACGGGGTGCGCGGGTAGACCGGCAGGCCCCAGAACGATTCCAGGCCCCACGTTGCGACCTGCTCCTCGGCGAAGTAGTCGCCTTGCCGGGCGGGGTGGACCAGCCGGGGTTCGACCTGAATCAGCAAAGGCTGGTATGTGGCTTCCGGGAGCAGCGACGCGAATCGGGAGATCACCTCGTCGTCGAGGGCTGCCGGCCCGATGGCGTCGCCGGGCGAAACCGTTGTCGTCGCGCCCGGCAGACGTTCGAACAGGAACTGGCACGTGCCACACCAGAAGCTCAGTTCGAACGCCGGCACGTCGTCGAGCGTCAACAGCCGCCGCCCGGCCCACGCACCTTCTGACGTTGTTTGCTCCACGAATCGCAGACGCGGCTTGACGGGGTCTCCCAGAACACGCGGCGCATCCACGGCCAGCAGCATGAAGTCACTGTAAGGGAAATGATCACCAGGACGGGTTCCGTCGCGGTTATCGGGGCTGGGTGGCATTGCCTAGGATCACTGTCCTACCGCCACCTCAGCGCAGAGGAATTGTGATGACCGGTCCTAGTATTGACGAGACCCGGCCCAGTAGTGCCCGGGTGTGGAACTACCTGCTGGACGGGAAGGACAACTTTGCCGTCGACCGGGAGCTCGGCGAGGCGCTGCGGGGGGCGAATCCGCAGATCGCGGCGGTTGCGCAGGCGCAGCGCCGGTTTCTCATTCAGGCGGTGACGCTGTTCGCCGGTGAGGGCGGGATCCGGCAGTTCCTGGATATCGGTACGGGGCTCCCGACGGCCGACAACACCCATGAGGTCGCGCAGCGGGTGGCGCCCGCGTCGCGGATCGTCTACGTCGACAACGATCCGCTCGTGCTGGTCCATGCTCGCGCGCTGCTGACGAGTTCGGCCGAGGGTGCGACGGCCTACGTGGACTCCGATGTGGAGGATCCGGAGCGGATTCTGGGTGAGGCTGCCCGTACGCTCGACTTCAGCCGGCCCGTGGCGGTGACCATGATCGGCATTCTGGGCAACGTCGCCGACTACGCGCAGGCTCGTGCGATCGTTCGGCGGCTGCTCGATGCGGTGCCGTCGGGGAGTTATCTGGCGGTGAGCGACGGGACGAGCACCAGCGAGGAGAGCGTGGAGAGCCAGCGGGTCGCGAAGCAGAGCGGGCATCCGTACAACCTGCGTACGCCCGATGAGATCGCGGGCTACTTCGAGGGCCTCGAGCTCCTCGAACCCGGACTGGTCCCGACGTCGTTGTGGCGGCCGCGGCCAGGAACGGCACAGTCCGCCCTCGACGTGTACTGCGCGGTGGGCCGCAAGCCCTGACGCGCGGGCGGGGTCAGGCCGGCGAGGTCAGGGCAGCGGGGTCAGGCCGGCGAGGTCAGGGCGGCAGGGTCAGGGCGGCGGGGTCAGGGCTGGGGCGGGAGGAAGCGGGTGATCGCGGCGCTGACCAGGGCGTCGCCCTGGTCGACCGCGATGCGGCGGGAGGACACCATGGCGGCGATGCCCTGCAGGGTGGCGGTGAAGAGCAGGGTGGACTCCCCCAGCAGGGTCTGCAGGATGCCGAACAGGCGCATCGACGCCTGGTGGACCCTGTCGGAGCCCTCGCCGACCTTCGCGGCGAACATCAGGTCGAGCAGGGCGGCGTCGGTGACGGCGAAGCGGAGGTAGCCGGCTCCGATCGCCTGGAGGCTGCGGGTGAGGTCGCCGTTCTCCCGGGCGATCAGGGCCTGGACGTCGTCGGCGATCCGGGTGTAGCCCCGCTCGGCGAGGGCGTCCAGCAGGGCCTGGCGGTCGGCGAAGTGGCTGCGGGGGGCGCCGTGGCTGACGCCGGTCTGCCGGGCCAGCTCCCGCAGGGACAGGGCGTCGATGCCGACTACTTTCAGGCGGTGACCACTTCTGAGCCTGAGAACATCGCCCTGTGGCTGCCCCGGCGGGGAGCCAAACTCACGGTGGGGCCCGCGCCCTACACCCGGCCGGCGGCCGGCGAGGTCGTCGTGCGTGTGCGTGCGGTCGCGGTCAACACGGTTGACGGGATCCCGGGGCTCGCGTACCGGCTGATCATGCCGTGGCTCACCTTCCCGGCCGTGGTCGGCGGGGACGTCTCCGGCGAGGTGGTGGAGGTCGGTGCGCAGGTGACCCGGTTGAAGGCGGGCGATCGGGTGGCCGGGCACGCGCTCGGGCTCGAGGAGAACCGCGATCGGGCGGCCGAGGGCGCCTTTCAGCGGTACGCCGTGCTCCTGCAGCACATGGTGACCCCGATCCCGGACGAGTTGTCGTTCGACCAGGCCGCCGTACTGCCGCTGGCCCTGTCGACGGCAGCGACCGGGCTCTTCCAGCAGGACCACCTCGGGCTGGCACTGCCCACGGCCGCCGCCCCGGACCGCGCGGAGACGGTTCTCGTCTGGGGCGGCTCCACCAGCGTGGGGAGCAACGCCATCCAGCTCGCCCGTTGCGCCGGCTACCGCGTGATCACGACTGCTTCACCCCACAACTTCGATGACGTACGCTCCCTGGGCGCCACGGCGGCCGTCGACTATCGCAGCCCGACCGCTGTCGACGATGTCATCGCCGCGATCGGTGCGGGCCCACTGGCCGGCACCATCGCCATCGGGTCCGGATCCGTTCACCCAGGCCCTCGCGATCGCCGCCCGGACCGAGGGCACCGGCCGCGTCGCCGCCGCACAGCCGGCCCTGCTCACGCGGATCCAGTCGATCGGCCGCCGCCGCAAGGGCATCCGGACGAGCGCGATCTGGGGCGGAACCCTCAAGGACAACGAGGTCGGCCCTGCCGTCTACGTCGATTTCCTGGGCGCGGCCCTGGCCGCGGGGACCTACCGGGCGGCGCCGGTGGCCGTGGTCGCCGGGGAAGGACTCGACAAGATCCCCGAGGCCCTCGCGCGGCTCCGCAAAGGCGTCTCCGCCCAGAAACTCGTCGTACGCCTGTAGAAGCCGCCGGCAGACCACTACTTGACATTCTCTAGTACCTGCCTTTGTATAGGAGTGTGAGCGAAACACACGACCCTCAGCTGCTGAAAGGGGTGCTGTCGTTGCTGCTGCTGCATCTGCTGGCCGAGCGCGAGTCGTACGGCTACGAGGTGGTGCAGCGACTGCAGGCCGCGGGCTTCGCCGACGTGCTCGAGGGCAGCGTCTATCCCGCCCTGACCCGGCTGCAGCGCGAAGGGCGGCTGGAGACCCGGCTCGTGCCGTCGGCCAGCGGACCGGCTCGCAAGTACTACCGGCTGACGACCGGCGGGCACGAAGCGCTCGCCGGCGGGCTCGGCGCCTGGTCACGCCATATCGCCGCGGTTGACGCCGTGCTGTCGCGGCCGCTGCCGCCATCCGAGAACGGGGACTGACATGCCACACACCATCACCTGGTACGACAGACTGCGCATCGAACGCCTGGTCTGGAGCCTCGACCAGCAGCTGTACGACCTGCCCCGGGTTCAGCGGATCGCCACCCGCCGCGAGGTGCGGGCGAACCTGCTGGAGGCCGCGCGCGACGTCGGCACCCGTGAGGCCCTGCGTGGGGTCGGCGGGAGCCGCCGGCTCGCCGAGCAGTTCCTGACCGCCGAGTTCGGCGACAATCCGCGCCACACGTGGATCGGGGCCGCGTACGCGGCGGCGCTGACGCCCCTGCTGCTCAACTTCTTCCTGGCCGAGGCCGCCAACGCCTTCCAGAGCGGGGTGACCGCCACCGACCCGCACGCCACCGGCGTCTTCACCTGGTCCGGGGTGAGCTGGCTGCAGTCCGCCGCCACCTACACGTTCAGCGACGGCACCGCCACCAGTCACGGTGGAGGATGGACGCCGCTCGCGTACCTCCTGTGGGTCGTCATCACCGTCGGGTTCGGCCGGCTCTGGCGGCTGCGCCTGCGCCGCCGGCCCGCGGTCGCACCCGCCTGAGCACCGCTACCGGCAGGGTCCATCGGATAGGCGACAGAAACCCCCGCGGCGGTGAACGCCGCGCGAGGTGGATAGCACTGCACGTGTCCGGTCGGTAACGGTATGGGTATGACCGCCACGACTGATGAGACACGCGCCGGGAGTGAAGTGCCGCCGCAGGCCGGGCCGGGTGGGCAGGAGGCCGTGCTGCCGGAGTTGCGGCCCTCCTGGTGGGAGACGGGGGTACGGGCGCGGGCCGAGGCGGGGCTGCTGGGGGTTTTCACCGAGCTGCCGGGGCTGGTGGTCAAGGCCATGCGGGTGGCGTGGAAGGCGGACCGGCTGCGGACCGGGACCGTGCTGGTGGCCACGCTGGTGTCCGGGGCGATGGCGGCGTTCGGGTTGCTGGCCACGCAGCGGGTGCTCGTCGAGCTCTTCGCGGGAGGGCCGACACCTGACCGCGTACGGTCCGCTCTGCCGGCATTGGCCTGGCTGGCAGCGGCCGCAGCGATCCGGGGTGGTCTGGGGATGCTGGTCGGGTACGCGCTGAACGGGCTGACGCCCCGGGTCTACCTGATCGTCGAGCGGGAGTTGTTCGAGCACACGACCGCGGTGGAGTTGAAGGCGTTCGACGACGACGGGTTCGCCGAGGGCATGGAGCGGGCGACGCGGGGCACCGAGGCCGCCGTCGAGCTGGTGCAGAACACGATGAACCTGTTCGCCGGGGTGGTCAGCGTGCTCGCGGTCACCGCCGCGGTCGTCACGATCCACCCGTTGCTGCTGCTCGCGTTGCTGGTCGCGACGGTGCCCACGGCGTACGCAGCGTTGCGGGCCGGGCATGTGCGGTTCAAGAGCTACCTGGCCAGTTCGACGCGGCGGCGCCGGCAGTGGGTGCTGCACCAGCTGATGGCCGAGCGGGTGTCGGCCGCCGAGCTGCGGTCGTACGGGCTCCGAGGCTTCCTGCTCGGACTGTACGACCGGGTGATGGGCGCGCAGACCGCCGTGGAGCTGAAGGTCGCGCAGCAGGTCACCACGACCACCAGCATCGGCGCGGCCGTCGGCGGGATCGCGCTGACCGGCGTCTACGTGCTGCTCGGGGTGCTGCTGCTGGACGGGCACATCCCGCTCGCGGCGGCGGCGACGTGCGTGGTCGCCGTGCAGGCCGCGCAGCGCTCGCTCGCGCAGGTGACGTTCCAGGTGGACCGGGTCTATGCGAGCGGCCAGTTCTTCAACGAGTACGTACGGTTCCTCGTCACCGCCGAAGGTCTCCTCGCGCCGGTGCAGAAGGATGCCGTTCCGCAGGGCCTGGAGGAGCTGACCGTCGACCGGGTCACGCTGCAGTACCCGGACCGCGACAAGCCCGCCGTCGACGGGGTGACGCTGACGATCCGCCCCGGGGAGACGATCGCCCTGGTCGGCGAGAACGGGTCCGGCAAGTCGACGCTCGCCGCGATGATCGCCGGGCTGCGTACGCCCACCGGCGGCACGATCAGCTGGAACGGGCGCCCGTACGCGGACTGGAACGCGGATGGGCTGCGCCGCAACATCGCCGTGGCCCTGCAGGACCATCACAAGTGGCCGTTCAGCGCGGCCACGAACATCGCGATGGGTGACGTCGACGCCGTCGCGGACCCCGACCGGATCGCAGCCGCGGCGGCGATGGCGGCCGCCCACGACATGATCGAGGAGCTGCCGAAGGGCTACGACACCCTGCTCGACCGTACGTTCAAGGAGGGCCAGGACCTCTCCGGCGGACAGTGGCAGCGGATCACCGCCGCGCGGGCGTTCCTGCGTGACGCGCCCCTGCTGATCATGGACGAGCCGTCCTCGGCACTCGACCCGCGCGCCGAGGACGCCCTGTTCCAGGCGCTGCGCGGGCGGCAGGGACGGCGTACCACCATCCTGATCACGCACCGCCTCGCCAACGTCACCCACGCCAACCAGATCTTCGTGCTCGACCGCGGCGCCCTGATCGAATCCGGCACGCACACCGAGCTCATGGCCGCCGCCGGCACCTACTCGCAGCTGTTCAGCCTGCAGGCCGCGGGCTATCAGGCCGGCTGACCACAGAAGACCCGGCTGAGGAGAGCATCTGCCGAGGGTCCGAGATTCCCCGCGTACGGTGTGACTGCCACACTGAGCTGTGTACGCGCATCGGCCGTGTGCAGGCTCAGCGTGTTGTACACGTTGAACAGGCCGCTGGTGTGGTTGAGCAGCTGACGCAGGGTGATGTGCTCCCCGTTGGGGACACGGTGAGAGCGACGGCGAGGACGGCCGCCAGCGGGATTCGGCTCATACGGTGAGCCTTCCGCGTGGTTCCGCGTCGCACACCGTCCCCGGGAACGACTCCGCGCGGTGGGTCACGCAGGGAAATCCCCGTAGAGGCGGCGCTGATCAGGTGTCCGGGATGGAGGGCGCGGCGGGAGCGGCATGATGGCGGGGTGAGTGATGAACGGTGGGATCAGGTTTTCGGGTATGTGGAGCGGGCCGTGCCGGATGACGGTGTGACGCTGGTGGTCGGCGGGGCGCCGGAGCAAGCGCGGGTGCTGGCGGACCGGCTGGCTGCGCGGTTCGGGGCTGCGCGGGTGGTGCGGCCGGCCGAGCGGTTCGAGGTCGCGCGGGTGGGTGACGGTGACGGGCTCTTGCTGTGGGCGAGTGGTGGGCGTGGGGATCGGCGGGAGGACGCTGATGTGGTTGTTGATGTGTCCGATCCGGCGTGGCCGGTGATCCGGCACATCGATGCCGCTCTGCTCGACCGGGACGTGTGGTTCGGGAGTGAGTCGCGGGCGTTCTTCGCGGCCAGGGCTGCCACGTGGGACAGCAGGTTCGGGGACGACATGCCCGCGTACGGTCGGGCTGTCGCTGAGGCCGGGTTGGCACCGGGCTGGACCGTTGTCGATCTCGGGTGCGGGACCGGGAGGGCGTTTCCGGGGTTGCGGGAGGCCGTGGGCGACGGGGTTGTGATCGGGGTCGATCACACGCCGGAGATGCTCGACGCCGCGCGGGTGCGGGCCCGGGAGTGCGGGGCGTCGCTGGTGCTGGGCGATGCGCGGCGGCTGCCGTTCCGGGACGGTGGAGTTGCTGCGGTGTTCGCCGCGGGGCTGCTCACGCACCTGCCGGACCCCGAGGGCGGGTTGCGGGAACTCGCCCGCGTGACCGCGCCGGGCGGGCGGCTGGTGCTGTTCCATCCGACCGGGCGGGCGGCGCTCGCGGCACGGCACGGTCACACACTGCGACCTGACGAACCACTCAACGAGGACGTGCTGCGGGTCACCGGTGGGCACGCCGGGTGGGACCTCATCGGGTACGACGACCGCGCGCACCGGTTCCACGCCGTGCTCGCCCGGCGCGCCTGACTGCGGGAACGCTCACTCTGGGGCAGGATCTCCAGGTGCTACCTGAAGATCTCGATACGTCCATGCTCACCCCGCGCCAGCGGAGCATCCTGACCGTCATCCAGAAATCAGCGGTCCGGTACGGCTACTCGCCGTCGACGCGCGAGATCGGCGACGCGGTCGGCCTCGCCTCCACGTCCACGGTCAGCCGGCATCTGCGCAACCTCGAAGAGCTCGGCTTCCTGCGACGCGGGCGGTCGGTCACCCGGCCCGTCGATGTGCGAATGTTCCTGGAACCGGTCGAGCGGCGCGACACCGACTCCTCGACGGTCGGCGTGCCGCTGGTCGGGACCATCGCCGCCGGCACCCCGATCATGGCCGAGGAGTCCACCGAGGAGATCCTCAACTTGCCCCGCGATCTCGTCGGTCGCGGCACCCTGTTCAGCCTGCGGGTACAGGGTGATTCCATGGTCGACGCGGCGATCTGCGACGGCGACATCGTCGTGGTGCGTCAGCAGCCCGACGCCTACAACGGCGACATCGTGGCCGCGATGATCGACGAGGAGGCCACGGTGAAGGTCTTCCAGCGGCGGCGGGGTCACGTGCTGCTCGAGCCACGCAACCCCGCCTACGAGGCGATCGACGGCGACCAGGCCGTCATCCTCGGCAAGGTCGTGTCGGTCCTGCGCCGCGTCTAGTACGCGCCCTGCCCCGGCTGCGGGAAGCCGGTTTGCGGGTAGGCGGGTTGTGGATAGCCGGTCTGTGGATAGCCGGTCTGTGGAAGCTCGGCTTGTGGAAAGCCGGCCTGTGGAAACTCGGCCTGTGGAAACTCGGCCTGTGGAAAGCCGGCCTGTGAATGGTCCTGCTGCAGGTAGCCGGCTTGTGGGTAACTGTCCTGCGGGGACAAAGACTGCTGGTAGGTGGCTTGCGGGAACGCGGTCTGTTGCTGCGGTTGGGACGTCGGCTGGAAATAGGTGGGCTGCGGATCGGCCATCTGCGCTGGGTATGCCATCTGCGGGGCGTAGGCCTGCTGGGGCTCGGTGGGCTCCGCTGAGTGAGTCGCCTGCTGGGCGTAAGCGTGCTGGGCGTAAGTCTGCTGGGATTCGGCCTGCTCCGCCGAGTATGCGGCCTGCTCGGCATGAGCCCGCTGGGGATCGGCCTGCTGCGCCGGGTAGGCGGCCTGATCCGGATAGGCCTGCTGGGGGTAAGCCTGCGGGGAATGGGCGTCGGCCGGCTGAGGCCAGACCTCCGAATGAGCCACCTGCGGATAGGCCTGCTGAACCTGGGTAGCGAACGGCTGGACGGCAGGCTGAACAAGGCCAGGCTGCGCAAAAGCGGGCTGAGCAGGCGCGGGCTGAGCGAAAGTGGGCTGTTCCGGGAGCACCTGGGCGGGGGCTGGGATGTTGAAGCCGGTGACCGGGAACTGTGGGGTGGGCTGGTGGAAGCCTGCCATCGGGAACTGCTGGCCCGGCATGATCGGGCCGTAGCGCTGGGCCTCCAGGCGGTTGGCCTTGCGGGCTCTGACCGCGCGGACCACCGCGAAGATCGGCACCAGGAACGCGTACAAGTAGATGTGTACGAACCCGCCCTCGAAGAAGAAGAGCAGGTACACGGCGTAGCCCAGGTAGCCCACGCCGAACAAGCCGTTGAAGAAGCGTGACCACGGGGAACTGCCGAAGCCGCCGGCGGCTATCACGACCAGCAGGATGCCGCTGATGACGAGCAGGGCGATGTAGCCAAGGAAGGTTCCGTCGGACAAGGCTGGACTCCGGGGTGAGCGCCGAAAAAGGGAACCCTAGGGTGCCGGGGTCGCTGTTCCGGTTGCCGTTGCGGAGTAGTCCGGTAGCGGTTTCAGCGGTCGAGGCGCAGGCTGCGTTTGACCCTGTTCTTGAGGGTTTCGGTGGGCTGGTCGAGGGTTTCGGCGTGGGCCAGCATGCCGATGATGGTTTCGATGGCGGCGTCGAGGATCTGGGTGTCGTCGAGTTCGTCGGGGGTAGGTGCGGGGTTCAGGTCGGCCGGGCGCAGTTCGTCGAGGTCGCCCAGGATGTCGCACGGATAGTTCCTGAGCTCGGTGATCTGCTGCTCGGCCAGGGCCAGGACCCAGTCGGCCCGGTTCAGGCCGACCCCGAAGCGCAATCCGCCGGTACGCTGCTTCAGCACCGCGTCGACCAGATGCCGCTGGACCACCCGCTGGTACGGGCTCCGGTGCGGGTACCGGTCCCCCAGCGCCGCGTTGACCCGCCTCAGCACCTCGATCTCCGCTGCCCCGAGCGACGCGTTCGCGCTGGGTGCCTCGAGTTCGCAGAGGCCGTCGGGGATGCCCATCACGTACGCGAACCGCCGCCACAGCAGGTCGTGCGGGGATCCGGGTGGGGGGACGGTCACCAGGTGGCGGTGCGCGGCGGGGACCAGGTCACCCCAGCGGCGCAGCATCCGGTTGGGCATGTGGTCCCAGAAGGCGTCGTTGCCGCCCCGTTCGATGGTGTCCAGGAAACTGCCGAAGCTGCCGATGTTGCGGGAGCGGATGCCCTGCTGCCAGACCGAGGGAAACGTACGCCAGAGGTCGCGGCCGGCCACGACGATGTGCACCTCGGCGGGCTGCAGGCTCTCGACGGCGCGGGCAGCCTGCGCCGCGGTGGCGCCGCCCAGGCCCTCGTTGGTGATGATCACGTCGCCGGACCAGCCCGCGGTCTCGGCGACCAGCCGGTCCCAGGTCCAGGTGGCGGCGGGATCACGCCAGGTGACCTGCCGCAGATCGGTCATGGCCTCGTCGTGCGCGAGGGAACTGCCCGGCAGCAGCACACCGGCGGTCCTCAGCACGTCCCGGTTGCGCCACAGCACGGTCTGCACGTACGTACTGCCGGTCTTCGGCGCCCCGATATGCAGAAAAACCCGTCCCACCATCGCGCAAGAATGGCACACGAAGAAGCCACCAAGATCGCTAGGGATCTGAGGTCAATCGCTTACTACGATGTTCAGATTCGCGCTTCGCTGCGTTAAGCGAATGGACGCTTCGCCTCGAGAACCCATTCGTCACGCCGAGCCCCGATGACAAGGTCCTCACGGGTGGGACCCTCGTGGGTGCGACCCTCATGGGCGAAGTGCAGCACCAGACCGCCGCAGATGTTCTCGCCCTCGAGGCTGGGGAGCACGTCGCTGCCGAGCAGGCGCGAGCCGGCAAACCCGGCCAGCAGATCCGGACTCCGGGCCGGGCCGACTCTGGTCTCGCCGAATCCGGCCATGGCGTAGGGCTCGTAGGGCTTTTCGTGGACGAGGATGAGGTGCTCGTCGAGGCAGTGCAGGGCGATCGGCATGGCGTGCTCGAAGAAGAGCCACGCGTGGACCAGGCTTTCGGCGTCGCCGCCCTCGCGGTGGCCCTCGAACCAGGCTCGTGCTTCGGTCACGGACTCGAGGCGCCGGCCGTGCATTCTCGCCAGCCAGTCGGCGACCATCGTCCGATCGGTGAAGCCCACGAACCGCGGATGGTCGTCGGCTTGCACGGCCTGCCAGACGGCGTGGGCGGCTGCCTCATAGACGTCCCCGACGCCGGTGTCGATCTCGGTGGTCACGATGTCGGTCACCGTCACCCTCGCGGGTTGCGGAAGGTAGCGCAACGCCCACCGGACCCCCAGCACCGCCTCCCGGCGGTACTCATCGAAGGTGTCGGCGGTCACCTCGACGTCCGCGGGGTCCTCGGCGAGTGCGCTCCGGGCGGTGACCTCGAGGGTGACCTGGGCGTAGCGGCAGGAGCGGTTGGTCTGCTGGGCGATGCGGAACGTGGCGCGGGAGGGGGTCATGACGGTGACCCGGCAGGGAGGGGTTTGGCTGCTGAGGTGAGCGTGGCGGCGGCTGCCACGACGACCAGGACGACGATCATGGCGCCGCGGAGGCCGACGTGGTCGCCCAGGAAGCCGAGCAGGGGCGGGCCGACCAGGAATGCGACGTAGCCGGCGGAGGCTACCGCGCCGACGGTCGAGGTCGGGTCCGGGCTTTCCGCCGCCGCGGACAGGGTGACCGGGAAGCCGAGGGCGGCGCCGAGACCCCAGAGGGCCACCGCGAGGCCGGCGATGATCACGTTGTCGGCGAAGACGACGGTGGCGATGCCGGCTGCCGAGACGAGGGCGCTCACCCGCAGGACCGCCGCGTTGCCGAAGCGGGCCAGCAGCGGCTCGCCGGCGAAACGGCCGGCGGTCATCGCCAGTGCGAACCCGGTGAAGATCACCGAGCCCAGCGCCGGGGAGGCGCCGTGACCGTCGACCATCAGCAGGGGCAGCCAGTCGTTCGCCGAGCCCTCCGCCAGCGCGAGGGCGAGCACGATCAGCCCGAGCATGAGCACCCGCCGCTGCCGCCACAGCCCGAGCTGCGCCCGGAACCCACCGCCGGCAGGCCCGGCTTCGGCACCCGGTGCGGAAACGTCCTGGGGAGAAACGGCCGAGCGGCCCGTCTCGGCCGGGACGCGGCGGACCGCCCAGAAGACGATGGCCGCGCCGCCGATCGCGACCGCCGACATGTGCCAGACCACCGGGAAGGAGATCGCGGTCAGGCCGATGCCCGCGACCGCGCCGACGACCGTGCCCAGGCTGAAGAAGCCGTGCATCATGGGGAGGACCGAGCGGCGGGACTCGGTTTCGATGGCGGCGCCCTCGACGTTGAGGGCGATCTCCATCAGGCCGGCGCCGAGGCCGACGAAGGCCAGGCCGGTGAAGACTCCCGCGTCCAGCGCCGCCGCCGCGCCGATGCCGATCAGCGCCATGCCGGTGACGAAGGCCGAGCCGCCGACCGCGACCGTGAACTGGGCGCCGCGGGATCTTACGATCGCCGCGGACGAGAGGACCCCGGTCATCGAGCCGACCGAGATGCCGAACAGTACGAGGCCCATCTCGGCGGTGGAGGCGTGCAGCAGGTCGCGGACGGCCGGGGTGCGCACGGTCCACGACGCGATCCCGACCCCCACGACGAGCATGACGGCGAAGATCGCGGCGCGGCGGCGCGCGGCCTGCGGCGTGAAAGCGGGCCGGGCCGCGACGGAGCTCATGACCATGAGCGTACGGATGGTCAGCGAGCGAATTTCATCTTGGCCGCCTCCGTGACGGGGGTGAAGAAGTTGACGAGGTTCCCGTCCGGGTCACGGATCAGCAGCGATCGATTGCCCCACGGCATCGTGGTGGGTTCCTGAACGATGGCCGGCCCCGAGCTGGTCAGCCCCGCGAAGACGGCGTCCACGTCGTCGACGAGGAACTCGGTGATCACGGAGCGGTTCGCGGCGGGCGCGGCGGAGTCGGGGGCGAAGAGCGCGAGGGTGGCCGTGCCGGCGATGGCGATCGTGGCGGACCCCACGCGTACCTCGGCGAATTCCGGGGTTGACCACTCGGCGGTCGCACCGGTCGCGCGCTGGTAGAAGTCGACGAGCCGGGTGACGTCCCCGGTGATGACGCGAATCGAGACGAAGTTCATGCGGACGACGCTAGAAGCAATACTGGACAGATTCCGCCCAGTATCGGGGAGATGATTCCGCGTATGGCCCGACCCACCGCCCGCGTCCTGACCCTGCTGGAGCTGCTCCAGTCGGGCGGCCTGCGCACCCTGGCCGAGCTCGCCGGCCGTCTCGGGGTCGACGAACGCACCGTCCGCCGCTACGTGGACCACCTGATCGACCTGGACGTCCCGGTGGAATCGGTCCGCGGCCGCTACGGCGGATACCGGCTCGCTCCGGGTTACCGCATGCCACCGCTGATGCTCGCCGACGACGAGGCCCTCGCCGTCCTGCTCGCCCTGACCGCCGCCCGCCGAGCCGAAACAACTGCCGCGGCCGAGACAGCCGCGGCCAAGATCCGCCGGGTGCTGCCCGCGCGGCTGGGCCGCCGGCTCGATGCCCTGCTGGAAACGATCACCTTCACCACGGCGGCCTCCGGCGGCGCACCCACCCCGGACAGCACGGTCCTGCTGACGATCGCGGACGCGATCAAGCACCACAACCCGATCTCCATCAGGTACGCCGACCGCGAGGCCCGTCGCACCACCCGCACCCTGCACCCGCACGCCCTGGTGGTCCACTCGAACCGCTGGTACGTGACGGGCGCCGAGGCCGCGGCCGGCGCCGGCCGCACGTTCCGCCTCGACCGGATCGAGGGCGCGCGGGTCCTGCCCGGATCCTTCGAGCCGCCCGCGGACGTGGACCCGGCTCAGCAGTTGCTCGCCGGTTTCGCCGAAGCTCCGTACCGGCACGAGGTGACCCTGCGGATCCAGGCCACGCCCGCCCAGATCCGCACCCGGCTGCCGCCCTCGGTCGCGACCATCACCGAGTCGCCCGGCACCGGCTGGGCCCACGTCGAGATCCGCGCGGAGAGCCTCGACTGGCTACCCCCGCTGCTCGCCGCCCTGGATCACCCGTTCGCCATCGACCGCCCCGCCGAACTCCGCACCCGCGTCGCCGCCCTCGCCGACCGCCTCCACCGATCCGCGAGACGGTCAGCCGATGGTGACGACCCGGGCCCATGACGGGGTGTCGACCCAGCCGTCGCCCTCGCCGTGTTCCTCGATCGCGGCGTCCTCCTTGATGGTCCGGGCGAACAGGCCGACCACCGTGCGGCACGGGGGCTGTTCGCTGGGCCAGGGGGTCTGCCCGTCGGTCAGCGCGACCACGACATCGGGCCGTGGCGGCGAGGACAGCGCCTGGCTGAAGCCCTCCCGAAGGTCGGTTCCCCCACCGCCGATCAGGGGAATGCCCTCGGCCTTGCACAACGGGTACGCCACCCCGGCCGCCGCGTCGCAGCAGAGCACCCGCACCTGGCCACGGCCGCCGCCGACCGTACGCCCGATCGCGGCCACCTCCAGCAGCGCGCTCCCCAGCTCGGTGTCGCTGACCGAGCCGGACGTGTCGATGATGATCGTGACGCGGGGCGGGCTGCGGCGCAGCGCCGGGAGAACCACGCCGGGGAGGGCGGAGGAACGTCGCGCCGGGCGGCCGTACGTGTAATCGCCGCCCGCGCCGGAGCCCGCAGCCGCAGCACGGACAGCGGCGCCGAGCAGCGCGCGCCAGGGCTGAGGTGGATGGAACGCGTCCTCCGCCCACCGTTTCCAGGTGTCCGGGACGTCGCCGGGGTGACCGTTGATGCCCTGCGCGACGCGGAAGCGGACGCCATCGCGTTCCTGGTCGGTGAGCCCGTGACCGCCGTCCGGGCCGAGGTCCCACGAGCGGTCGAGGCCGTCGACGCCGCT
The DNA here is from genome assembly GCF_016862215.1 of Winogradskya humida. Taxonomy (GTDB): domain Bacteria; phylum Actinomycetota; class Actinomycetes; order Mycobacteriales; family Micromonosporaceae; genus Actinoplanes; species Actinoplanes humidus. The sequence continues at coordinate 59,692 of NZ_BOMN01000139.1, read as the reverse complement.
GCCGCAGTCGAGCCAGGTCATGCCGTCGGTGTACGGGCCGAGGCGGAACCGGCCCAGGTAGTCCTCCATGAGTTTGCCCGGTGGCAGGTGGATCATCTCGGGGACGACGACGCCGGACGGGCGGGTGAGGCCGTGCCCGTACACGTCGTCGTTGATCTCGAAGTCGGCGGCGATGTTCATCCGCAGGCGTTCCGCCCGGCCGGTCAGCTCATGCTTCTTCGCGTAGCGGTCGCTGCGGCCGTGGTGGTCGCGCAGCAGGTGGGACACCTCGTGGACCCAGACCCCGGCGAGTTCCTCCACCGGGGTCGCCGCGACGAACGCCGGGGAGACGTAGCAGCGCCAGTACCGGTCGACTGCCATCGTCGGTACGCGCTGCGACTCCACCGGCGTGAGCGCGAACAACGCCGACGCCAGGTAGGGGCGCACCCGGGTGGCGTGCAGGCGTGCGGCGTACAGCTTCTCCTCGTCGAAAGTCACCGGCCCGCACCTACGCGGTCGGCCTGGCGGGAGACGTCGATGGCGCCGGCGAGCATTTCGATCTCCGCGGGAACGGGCCAGTCGTCCTCGCGCAGCGTGGCGAGCGTGCTCGCCGGCACCACGACCAGGTCCGGCGCCCCGGTTTCGAGGGCCCGCACGAGCAGCGCCCACGCGGCGTCCCACCGCTCCCGCGAGGGGCGTTGCCGCACGGCCGCGACCACGGCGTCGAGCACGGACTGGCGCAGGTCACCCCGGTCCGGCAGGAGCGCGGCGGACGGGTCGGCGAGCAGCGTCTCCGGGTCGGGCAGGTCCATCCGGTCGAGGCCGGCCAGCAGTTCCAGGCCCGGCCCGTCGCCGACCACGCCGCGGACCAGCATGGACAGCACCTCACGCGAGGTGCCGGCCGCTGTCGCGAACGCGATCAGGCGTACCGCCATCTCCCAGGTTCGCGGGGACGGCCAGGCGCCGCCCCGGCGGGTCTCGCTCTTCGGGAGCTGGTGGACGAGGGCCGGGCGGGCGGTGAGCAGCAGGGTTACCGCGCGGCGGGCGTACCCGACGGCTTGGTGAAGGTTGCCGGGGTCGAGCTGCGGCAGGGCAGCGTGCGGCCAGGTGCCGCCCAGGCCTCGGACGACAACCTCATGGTTGTACGCCCATTGCAGGTGCACGAACCGGTTGGCCAGCGGCGCGCTGAGCTCCCAGCCGTCAGCGGCGGACGCGCGGGGGTTCGCCGCGGCGACGATCCGGATCCCCGGCGGGAGTTTCAGGGCGCCGACCCGGCGTTCGAGGACTAGCCGCAGCAGCGCGGCCTGCACGGCGGGTGGTGCGGTGCTGAGCTCGTCGAGGAACAGCAGGCCACGACCCGCTTTGACAAGCTTCACCGCCCAATCCGGAGGAGCCATGGGTACGCCGTGAGCTTCCGGATCAGCCCCGATCACGGGCAGCCCCGAGAAGTCGGTCGGCTCGTGCACGCTCGCGATGACCGTGGTCAGGGGCAGTCCGAGCGATGCGGCGAGCTGGCTGATGCCCGCGGTCTTGCCGATGCCGGGCTCGCCCCACAGCAGCACCGGCAGGTCGGCGGCGACGGCCAGGGTGAGCGCGTCGAGCTGCGGATCGGTGTGCGGCTCGGTGTCCGTGGTGGTGAGCAGGCCGAGCAGATCGGCGGCGACGTCGAGGGTGCTGGTCAAGTGTGTGATCACCTTTTTGTGAAGTGGCGTTGACGGGGAACACGCTGTTCGGGTGGGCAGTGACCGGCCATTCCGGCGCGGTAGAGCCCGTAGGTGACGCGGCGTTCGGCGGCGGCCAGCAGTTCGTCACGCAGGGCACCGGCGCGCAGCGTCGCTTGTGGACCGAGGAGGGCCTCGATGGCGTCGAGGGCTCCGGTGGTGTCGCCGTGCGCGAGGCGGCCCTGGATGTCGGCGAGGCCCGCCGGGTTGCGGTTCGCCTCGTCGATGACCCGCAGGCAGGGCAGCGGGACCCCGCCGAACGCGACGAGCAGCTCCTCCCGGCGCAGTTCCACGGGGTCGTGGTCGAGCGGCGCGAGAACCCCGTCGACGAGCGCGATCCGGTGCGGCACCCCACGGCAGTCGACCTGACGCTCGTGCGGGGCAGCGCTCGGGGACGGGGGCGGCGCGCTGATCCCCGGTGCCAGGGCTGCGGCGACCAGGGGGTGGAGGTGGGCGGGGTCGATCAGGCCGGCGCGCAGGAGCAGCACGTCAGGAGGCGTGCTGGTGGCCGCGTCCGGGAGCAGCAGGTCACCCGGCCGCGGCTTCGCGACCGTGCTCTCGGCGTGCGGGGTCTCGGTGTGCTGGGTCTCGGTGTGCTGGATCTCGGCGTCGGGGGTCAGGGCCAGGTAGCGGCGGGTGCGCTGCCGGACCAGGACGGGGGCGTCCGGGCGGTTCTCGGCGTGGCGCAGCAGAGCTGCCTCGTAGGCCCAGTCCTGCACGGAGCGTTCCCGCAGCTCCGCCGTGCGGCGGGCATCCCAGAGGTGGCGGTGCAGGTCGAGCCGGAAGCGCCGGTCGGGATGCGGGCCGCCGCTCCACAGCGCGAGGGAGATCCGCTGGCCGCTGTCCGCCCAGGCCGGTGCGGTCCGGGCGACCAGGTGCTCCGCGCCGTACCGGGCGAGGGTCAGGGTCAGGCCGGGTCGCAGCAGGCCGTCCGGGGCGACCCGGGGCAGGTGCCAGCGCAGCAGGTCGGGGGCGAGGTGGCGCAGGTCGTCACGGACCCGGCCGGTGAATTCGAGACCATGGGTGCGCGCGAGACCCCGCAGGTCGATGTCGACGTCGAACCGCGCGGCGGCACAGGCGCCGGCCCAGTCACCCGCGAGACGCCGGGTGGTGGCCGTATGGATCATGGGGGGCGGCACGGCGAACTCGCGCACGCGCTGCCAGACAGGAAGACGGGAGTCGCCGTTCACGGCGTGGGAGCGCATCAGCACTCACACTTCGCGGACGGGACCTCCAATCCGTACCAGGAGGTATTCATCGTGGGCAGCGTACAACGGCCCCGCCCGGTTGTCAGTGACCGGACCCGGTTGTTCGCGCGGTCGGGGGCGCTGATCCTGCTGCTGGGCGCGACGTGGCTGGTCGTGGGCGTGTCGCTGCGGGATGCGAGCACGGCGGCCGTCGCCGCGGGGCGGACCGGGTTCACCGTGCTCGGGCTCGCGGCGCTGACGTGGCGGACGGCGCCGGTGGGGACGCCGGCGCTCCGGGCGTACCGATGGTGGCAGATTGTGATCCTTGCCGGCACCGGGGTGACCGCCTATACGGTCTTCTCCACCGTCGCGATCGCGCTTGCCGGGCCTGCCCTGCCGAGTCTGGTGCTCTGCTTGGCGCCGGCCGTGGTCCTGGTCGCCGAGAGCGTGCTGGCCCGCGCCCGGCCGCCCCTGCTGACCGTCGCGGGCACCGCCGTCGCCGTGGCCGGGGCCGCCGCCTACGTGGTCCCCCGGCTGGCCGGGACGTTCGGGCGCGACGTCACGCTCGGGACGGTGTGCGCCGTGGCGGCGATGCTGTCGATCGCTTTCTACGGGCTGTTCTTCGCCCGGGTCAATCGCGGATATCACGGTGCGATGGCGCCGCGGATTCTGCCGATCTTCGCGGCCGGGAGCATTCCGCTGATCGCGTGGGCGGTGGTGGAAGGGGCGGCCGTCAGTCTGACCGCGGTCGGTTTGCTGGCCATTCTGGGCATTGTCATCTATGTCCCTGCTTATCTGCTCCAGCATCGCATTCTGGTCACCGCGGGCGCGTCCTATTCGGCCCTGCTCGGGCTGGGGGTGCCGCCGCTGGTCGGGGTGGGTTCCGCCCTGGTCCACCTCGGAGCGACGCCCACGCCGGTGCAGGCCGGGGCCACTGTGGTCACCCTTGCCGGGATGGTGCTCGTGATCAGCCGTCAATGACGGCGCAACATATGCACAATTCACTATTTCAAGATCATCCACTCGGCCAGGCCCGGGTCGGCCATTCGGCTATTCAGTCCCGGCTCGTCGGCGTGTGAAGCTTCTGGGGCCCGGCGGACGTCCATCGTGGTCGATGGGCCTGATCAATCGGGTCCGTTATGCACATTCCGACCGGCCCGGCAGCCCGAGTGCGGCGAACCCTGCCGGCGGTGCCCGGCCGGTTACGGCAAGGAGGCAGCCGCAGTGAGGTTGATTCGATCGCAGCTCACCCGGGCGGCGGGCGTGGGCCTGTTGATAACCGCCCTGGGCATGGTGAGCACCTCGACGAGCGCGTTCGCCGCGCCGGGCGACCGGCCGGGTTTCGAACCGGTCCCGGCCGGGTCGAAGGTGACCGGGGTACCGCTGGCCCTGAAGAACAGGCCGGTCACCGTGATGGTGCAGCTCAGCGGGGACCCGGTCGCGGTGACCGACGCCGCCGCCGCGACGCCGCTGACCACGACGCAGCGCAAGCAGCGCCGTGACCAGCTCGGCAAGGAGCAGGCGCCGGTCGTGCAGAAGGTGCGCGGTCTCGGTGGCACGGTGCTCGGTACCTACCAGCACGCGTACAACGGCGTGAAGGTGCGGATCAACGCGAACGAGCTGGACACGCTCGCCGCCGCCCCGGACGTCGTCGGCGTGCACGCGGTGCAGACCGTCAAGCCGGACAACACCAACGGCGTGCCGCTGATCGGTGCCCCGCAGGCGTGGAGCGCGCCGGACAAGTACCGCGGCGAGGGCGTCAAGGTCGCGATCATCGACACCGGTATCGACTACACGCACGCCGACTTCGGCGGGCCGGGCACCGTGGCCGCGTACGACAAGGCCCACGCCGCGGAGACGCAGGCCGCCGACCCCGCACTGTTCGGCCCGAAGGCGCCGAAGGTCAAGGGCGGCATCGACCTCGTCGGTGACACGTACGACGCCGACCCGGGCAGCGCCACGTACCAGCCGGTGCCGGTCCCCGACGCGAACCCGCTCGACTGCAACGGGCACGGCTCCCACGTCGCGGGCACCACCGCCGGGTACGGCGTGCTCAGCAACGGCAAGACGTACAAGGGCACCTACGACACGAAGACCGTCGGGTCGAACTCCTGGACCGTCGGCCCCGGCGCCGCCCCCAAGGCCGACCTGTACGCCGTCCGCGTCTTCGGCTGCAACGGCTCGACGGACATGGTCGTCGACGCCATCGAGTGGGCCGTCGCCAACGACATGGACGTCATCAACATGTCGCTCGGCTCGTCGTTCGGCTCCGCGGAGTCGCCGGACGCCGTCGCGGCCGAGAACGCCGCGAAGGACGGCGTGATCGTGGTCGCGTCGGCCGGCAACTCGGGGCACAACCCGTACATCGTGGGCAGCCCGTCCACCGCGACCGGCGTGATCAGCGTCGCGGCGAGCGACCCGGTCCCGTCGTTCCCGGGCGCGAGTCTGGCCCTGGGCACCGGCACGTCGCTGGACGCGATCAACGCGAACGGCGCGACCTTCGCCGACGGGCTGACCCTGCCGGTCAAGGTGCTCGGCAACGGTGCCGGTGGCATCGCGCTGGGCTGCAGCGTCGCCGAGTTCGACCAGCCCGGGGTCGCCGGGGCGCTCGTCGTCGTCGCCCGTGGCACCTGCGGCCGGGTCGCGAAGGCGGTCTACGGTCAGGCCGCCGGTGCCGCCGCGGTCCTGATGGTGAACACCGACGCCGCGTACCCGCCGTTCGAGGGCGCGATCACCAGCAACCCCGACACCGGTGAGCCCGCGAACGTCACCATCCCGTTCCTGGGCGTGCCGAACACCGCCGCGGCCGCGCTGGTGGCCGCTGACGGCTCCACGACCACGCTCACCAACAAGAACCTGAGCAACCCGAACTACCTGGGCTTCGCCAGCTTCACCTCGGGCGGCGCGCGGACCGGCGACAGCTGGCTCAAGCCGGACGTCACCGCGCCGGGCGTCAGCATCGTCTCGGCCGGCTCGGGCACGGGCAACGGCTCCGCCACGGAGTCCGGCACCTCGATGGCCGCACCCCACACCGCCGGCGAGGCCGCACTGGTCAAGCAGGCCCACCCGGACTGGCGCAGGTCCGAGTACTGGAAGGCCGCCATCGTCAACACCGCCGACCCGGCGAAGGTCACCGGGTACAGCACCCGGCTGGGCGGCTCCGGCCTGATCCAGGTGCCGGGCGCGGTCGACACCCAGGTCGTGGCGCTCGGCGACAGCGGCACCGCGACCCTGAACTACGGGTTCGCCGAGCTGGGCGCCAACTACAGCAGGAACAAGCTCGTCAAGGTGAAGAACTTCGGCCGGACCGCGGCCACCTTCACCGTCTCGGTGGCCCGGGCGGCCGGCAGCCCGCATAAGGTCAAGCTGCAGAAGACCCGGGTGACGGTCCCCGCGCGGGGCACCGCGGCGGTCGCGGTCACCCTCGAGGTGCCGGCCGCCACCGCCGGGGACTCCAGCGCGTTCCAGGACGTCGCCGGGCTCGTCACGTTCACGCCGGTGGGCAGGAGCAACTCCGGTGTCGCACTGCGGGTGCCGTACTACCTGGTGCCGCAGGCGGTCTCGAACGTGCACACCGACCTGAACACGGGTGCGCTGCGGGCCAAGGGCACGGCCACCGCGACGGTCACCAACCGCCGTGGCGCCACCACCGGCACCGCCGACTTCTACGCGTGGGGCCTGTCCGACCCGGACGAGGATCAGGGCTCGACCGACCTGAAGGCCGTCGGCGTGCAGAGCCTGCTCGCCGATGACGCGATCCAGTTCGCCGTCGCCACCCACGACCGCTGGTCGAACGCGGCGAGCAACGAGTTCGACATCTACGTCGACGTCAACGCCGACAAGGTCGACGACTACGTGGTCGTCGGTGCGGACTACGGCGCGCTGACCACCGGTGACGTCACCGGTGAGCTGGTCACGGCCGTGTTCGACCTGCGGACCGGCGGCGCCACGCTCGAGTTCTTCGCCGACGCGCCGACCGACAGCAGCACGCTGGTGCTCCCGGTGCTGATCTCGCAGCTGTGCCAGGAGGGCTCGCCGTGCCTCTCGGCGGCCAGCCCGCGGATCACGTACCACGCGGCCAGCGCCGGCCTGGTGGACCCGACCAGCGACACCATCGCCGGCACGGCCACCTACAACGTGTTCACCCCGGCGATCAGCACGGGCGCGTTCGCCGAGGTGGCGCCGAACGCCAGCGTCGCCGAGACGGTCACGCTGAACCGGGCGGAGTTCCTGCGCAACCCGCCCAAGGGTCTGATGGTCGTCAGCCACGACAACAGGAGCCGCGACGAGGCCCAGCTGATCACGATCGGCTGACCCCTCCGGCCCTGACAAAAAAGGGAGCCTCCGCCACCCGGCGGGGGCTCCCTTTTCGCTGTCCAGAATCGGCAACTTCCGTGCACCTCAACTCCACCGAAGCGGAACTCGCTGCCTCTGCCGGCAGGGCGAAGAGACATGTGTACGCCGATGGAGCACCGATCGCAGCCGCGGTCCTTGCCGGTCTTCCGGCCCTTCGGGTCGCCCCTAGTAGAGGAGCAACCAATGAAGCCGCTGTCCACCGTTTCGACGTTCGTAGGTGTCGCAGTCACCGCCCTCACCGCCGGTATCGCGACCGGGATCACCCCGGCGCAGGCCGCCGCGACCACGACCGCCTACGACGCCGCCGTGCTGGCCGACAGCCCCAAGGGCTACTGGCCGATGGACGAGACCACCGGCAAGATCAAGGATCTGACGGGTACGCACGCCGCGCCGAGCATCTCCACGGCGCTGCTGGGCACGAAGGGCGCCGTCGGCAACGCCGCCTCGTTCGACGGGATCGGCCAGCAGATCCGGGTGCCGTACACCGACTCCATGCGCGCCGCGTCCTCGTTCACCGCCGAGGTGTGGGCCAAGCTGCCCGCCACGCCGCAGACCACGGGCTGGCCGACCATCTTCAGCCGCGGCCAGGTCACCACCGGTCACTTCGGCACCGCGATGTGGGTCTCGTCCGACAGCGCCCACACCGTGCACTTCAAGCGCAACGGCATCGACATCGGCACCACCCGCGGCCTCAACTCCAGCAACTACAGCCACCTGGTCTTCACGTTCAACGGCACCGACAAGCGCTGGAACTGGTACGTCGACGGCGCCCTGGACAAGACCGGCACGACCGCCGGGCTGGCCGGCACCGACGCCGAGAGCCTGCCGCTGGAGATCGGCGCGATGCTGAACTCCGCGAACGGCAACCCGGTCAACCCCGGCAAGCTGCTCGTCGACGGTCTCGCGATGTACCCGAAGGTGCTGACCGCCGCCCGCGTCTCCGCCCACTACACCGCCGCCAAGGGTGCGGTCACCCCTCCCGCCACCACCGTCACACCGCCCCCGGCCACCACTCCGGCCGGCAAGCACATCGGTGGTGTCGCGCTCGGCGCCGGCATGCCGTGGAACGACCGCCGCGCCGCCGACTTCCAGGCCGTCAGCGCCGCGAACGCGACGTACATCCGCAGCGACCTCGGCTGGCAGTACCTCGAGCCGATCAAGGGCGACTGGCGCTGGGACACGTTCGACCGGGTCATCACCGACGCGCGTGCCAGCAACCTGCGCTACCTCGCCATCCTGCACACCGTGCCGGGCTGGGCCAACGGCAACGTGGGCGACTACGGCCCCGCCGCCGACACGTCGCTGCTGAACAACTACTGCTACCAGACCGCCAAGCACTACATCCCCATGGGCGTCATGGACTACGAGGTCGGCAACGAGATCAACCTGCCGCACCCGGGTCTGAGCAACCCGAACGGTGCCGCGTACGCCCGTACCACCCTGATCCCGTGTGTCGCCGGTGTCCGTAAGGCCGCCAGCGAGCTCGGCACCAAGGCGAACATCGTGTTCGGCGCGCTCGCCCCGACCGACTGGACCGGCGGCGCCGACCCGTTCACCTACCTCAGCGACGCGTACGCGAACGGCGCCAAGGGCCTGCTCGACGCGGTCGGCTGGCACCCGTACACCGGTAGCTACACCCCGGCCAACAGCTCGCACATGAACCAGGACTCGCAGAAGCTCTACGACATCATGTCCGCGAACGGCGACGCCGCCGACAAGCTCTGGGCGACCGAGTACGGCCTGCCCACCGGTGGCTCGAACTCGTTCACCGAGGCCCGCCAGGCGAGCGACCTGACCGAGGCGTACGACGTCTGGTACGCCAAGCCGTTCGCCGGCCCGATGTTCTACTACTCCGCCCGTGACACCGGCACCTCGGCCACGGACCGCGAGCAGCACTTCGGCGTCCTGCGGTTCGACGGCAGCGCAAAGCCGGCGTACGCGGCCCTGAAGGCGGCCATGGTTCGCTGATGACCTCACCCACCCCCCGATGACTGCGGCGGTACGCGATACCTGCGTACCGCCGCAGTCCGTTTGTGCGCTGAAAACCCCTCGTGTACGTCAGAAGCCCAGTCGGGTGGCGAACCGCGTCACGGCCGGGATGCGCCGCAGGCTCGCGCGGCCCGCCTGGGAGATCAGGCCCGCGACGGCGAACCCGTGACCGAGGCCGAAGTGCGGGCGCAGCAACGTCATCCGCTGATTGCGCCGCGCCAGGGGCTGCCAGCGCAGCTTGCCGGACTCCTCACCGCGCAGCAGCGAGAGCTTCGCCGTGCCGTGCTCGCGGCCCAGCCGCAACCCCGAGTCGATGAGCAGCGCGCTGATGTCGACCTGTTTGCGCAGCGACGGGTCGGCGCCGTAAAGATAGCCCGCGACCGTCCCGGCCGTGTAGAGCGTCAGCGACACCGCGGCGAGCACACCGTCCAGAGTGTGCCGGGTGAGCCGGGCCCGGCCCTGCGGCGCCAGGTTCTGCACCGCGGTCGTGAGGTGCCGGCGGAACGTCTCCGTGCCGTGCAGCGCGTTGCCGCCCCGGCCGTCCCACTCGCGGGCGTGCAGGTCGAGCAGCTCACCGACGCCGGTGGCCAGGCTCTCCGGATCGGCGGGAACGGCCTCGTGGCGCAGATCGAGCCGGTCGTTGCGGCGCAGGTGGCGGCGCTGCTTGGCGGGCAGGCCGGCCAGGACCACCTCGGTCGCGCCGACCGGCAGCTCCAGGCAGACGCTCGCCGGGCGCGCGAACGCCTGCCCTGGCCAGCCGTTCAGCAGCCGCCAGACCTGCGCGCCCGGCGGGGCCTCGGGCAGCTCGATGACATCCCAGCCCGGCAGCGCGAGCAGTGAGGCCGCCAGCTCCTCCCCCGCGTCCGGGACGTCGTCGTCGAGCAGGACGTCGCTGAAGTCGGTGAGCTCCGCGGCGAGCGGGATCAGGGTGCGGACCCCGCGACGGCGCTGCACCCGCAGGGCGGCGGCGGCGACCAGGCGACCGGCGCCGTCGTGCACACACACGATGCGGACGTCGGCGGGGTTGAACGCACGCCAGTACGCGCTGAGCCAGCCGTGCGCCAGGAACGGGGTGGCCGACGCCGACTTCGCGTACAGCGTCTCCCACTGCGGGCCCAGCTTCTCGAACTCCTCGAGGGTCATCGCACCGGCTCCGGGCGGCCGACGGCCAGGAAGATCTCCGACGGCTGCAGGAACAGCGACACCGCGTCCGCCGGCAGATAGCTCCATGACGCCTCCCCCGTGAAGTTGGTCGTCTGACTCGCGTACGCCTCGATCGCCGACCGTTTGGCGGCGAGGTGGTCACCGGCCGGAATCTCCACCCAGCCGGTCGTGAACAGCTGCCGCAGCGCCCAGGTGAGCCGGCGGGTCCGCAGCCGCCCTGCCGCCAGGAACCAGGGCCCGCTGGTCCAGGCCCAGATCGGGTACGCCAGCACCTGCGGCGGTTCCTGAGCCGGCACCGGATACCGCAGGGCCAGGCTCAGCGCCTCGTGCAGCGCCTCGTGGTCGGGGTGGGAATCCTGCCGGCAGGTGACGAAGACGGTGTCCGGCCGCCGGTCGGCGAGCAGCGCGGCGAGCTCGGCGGCGACCTCGGGCAGGCAGTCGCTGAGCGTCCCGTCCTCACGGCCGAGCTGGACGACGTCCTGCTCGGCGACCCCGAGCGCGCGGCACGCCGTCCGCAACTCGCCGCTGCGCACCCGGGCGAGCGGCTCCGGGGCGAGCACCTGCGACCGGCTGCTGTGCCGCCCGTCGGTGGCGATCACGACGGTGACCTGGTCACCGGCGGCGCGAGCCCGGGCGATGACGGCGCCGCAGCCCAGCGTCTCGTCGTCCGGGTGCGGGGCCAGCACCATGATGCGCCGCCCGGTCACCAGTGCCGTGGCGTCCACCGCGCGGTGCCGCAGCGCCCGGCGCCACCACGAGGAGGTGGAGGCGTGCACGGGACGGCCGACCGCGCGGACCGCCTGGCTGAAACCTGTCACGAGATCGAAGTCCTTTCCGCCGGCCGGGGCACGGCAGGCTGGGTTGTCGGGGTGTTGTCCACAATCGGCGCCGTACGCAGCTCCACGGCGATGATCCGCAGGTAGCCGATGGTCAGGACGACCTCGCCGGTGAGCAGGGCGGCGCCGATCCAGACCAGGCCCTGCCCGGCGAGCAGGTAGGCGCCGATCAGGGAGACGGCGTACGCCGCGGCGGACAGCTGGCACAGCAGTTTCGTGCGACCGGCGACCAGCAGCAGCGTGCTGCCGATGAAGCCGACCGAGCTCAGCGCGAGGGTGAGGGCGAGCAGGACCAGCACCGGGTACGCCGGGACGTAGTCCGGCCCGAACAGCCGCAGCAGGGGCTTTCCCGCGAGGATGATCACGGCGAGCACCGGGCCCTGCAGCGCGGTGGTGACCGTGACGACGCGGGACAGGTGCGCGCGCAGGCTGCCCCGGTCGTGGGACACCTCGGCGAAGAAGCTGCGCGCCGTCGCCTGGGGCACGAAGACGAGCACCCCGGCGATCAGCGACGCGATGTAGTACTTCGCCGCCGGTCCGGGCCCGATCCGGTGGGCGACCATGACCGGCATCAGCAGGCTCGGCGTCATCAGGATCGCGGTCGCCATGTAGTTGGCGGCGGAGTAGCGCCACATGGCCCGCAGCCGCTCGGCGCCGAGCGCGACCCGGGCACTGAGGCCGAGCCGGTGCGCGGCGGCGAAGTACAGCGGCAGGGCGATCGCCGGGGCCAGCCAGTACGCGCCGAAGATGCCGAACGCCGCGGAACCCGCCAGCAGCAGCGGCAGGCCGAGCCGCAGGATCACCACGAGCACGTTGCGGACCAGCACGTAATCGCTGCGGCGCAGGGCGACGAACACATTGTCATAACAGAGGCCGACAGCTCCGGTGACGCAGAGCGCGATGAAGGCCAGCGACCGGCCGGGGTGCTCGACGCCGACGAGACCCGGTGCGAGCGACGGCAGGGCGACGACGAAGACGAGCGCCCCCAGCAGCGCGGCGATGGCCACGACGGTCAGCGCGGTGTTGACGGTGCGGGCCCGGTCGGACCACTCCCCCAGATAGCGGATCAGGGAGTTGTTCAGCCCGAGCAGCGCCAGGTTGACCACCAGCGTCGACGCCGAGATCAGCGCGCTGGCCCGGCCCACCTCGGGGGTGGTGAGCAGGTGGGTCACGACCCGCCAGAACAGGAACCCGCCGCCGGCAAGGACCACCGTGGACAGCAGCAGCAGCGCCGAGTTGCGCAGGAGGCTGTCGGCCATGGTTTCCCGCACGAAACCGGCGAGGCGTGCGGCCGGGCCCTGACCCGCGGCGACAGCGCGGTGGGCGCCGGCCGGGCGGCGCTGCGCGTGATGCGCGGCGATGGCGTCGCCGTAGGACTCGTGCACCGTGGTCAGATGCCGGTCGAGCGTCAGCCCGGCGTGCAGGGCGCGGGCGCCCCGGCCGAGCAGACGGCGCCGGGGCTCGTCGTCGAGCAGGTCGCTGACGGCGGCGGCTAGCGCGGCGGCATCGCCCGGTGGCACGAGAGCGCCGGTCTCCCCCACACGTACCAGATCGGGCAGGCCGCCGACCGCGGACGCGACGACGGGCGTACCGACGGCGAAGGCCTCCAGCGCGGTCAGCCCGAACGCCTCCGGCCACACCGACGGGACCAAGACGACATCCGCCTCGGCATAGCGGCGTTGCAGCTCCCCGGGGGCGAGCCAGCCGGTGAGTTCGACGTGGGCGGCGAGGTCGTGGTCGCGTACATATTCCTTGAGGGTCTGTTCCATCGGGCCGGAGCCCGAGATCGTCAGCCGGGCGTCCGGGTGCCGGGTCAGGATCGCCGGCATCGCGGCCAGGGCCACCTGCGGTCCCTTGAACTGCTCCAGACGGCCGGCGAAGAGCAGGCGCGGATGGTGCGGTGCGGTCTGCTCCGGGACGACGCCCGGGTGCGACGGCGTGTACCCGTTGGGCACCACCCGGGTCCGGCCGAGATCACGGCTGGCAAGGGTGGCGAGGTAGCGGCTCGGGGCCAGGACGACGTCGACGACGCGCAGGCCCCGGCGCCAGGCCCGGCCCGCCAGCAGCGCCGTGGCGAGGGCGACGAGGCGGCCGCGTACGGTCAGCCGTGGCTCGCCGTCAGCGGTCCGGCGGTAACAGGAGTCCGGCATGCAGAACCGCTCGGTCCCGCGGACGTAGATCTCGGCGCCGTGCACGGTCAGCACCGTCGGGGTCGTCGCGAGCACGGGCAGCGCCGCCGGGGAGAGCAGCCCCACGGTGTGCAGGTGCACGACATCCGGCTGGAATTCCAGCACCTGCTCGGCCAGGGCCACGCCGGCCGCGGGATTGTTCAGCTGGCCGCGCAGCCGGGCGGTCCAGTGCGCGTCGCGGCCCGTCTGCGCCCAGGCGGCGTCGTTGAACCGGGTGCCGCTGCCCGGCAGGTCGCTGGAGAGCACCCGCACCTCGTGCCCGGCGGCGCGCTGCGCGGCGGCCGTGTCGCTCAGCAGCCGCTCGGCGCCGCCGCACGTGGTGCCCATGTTGACGACGTGCAGGATGCGCAGCGAGGTCGTCAGCTCCACGGTGGCGGCCGGGCGCCCGACGTCGAGGCTCACGGCCTGATCACCGGGCCGTAGACGCGGTACACGGGGGTCTGGCGGACCAGCGGGCGCCCGGCGGAGACGCACCTGATCGGGAACGTGTACCGCAGGACCCGCTCGCCGACGACCGCCGCCGCGACGGCCCGGTCCGGATCGGCGCCGACCCGCAGGCCGACGTACGCCTCGGCGGGGGTCGTGCCCGGCGCGAGGCCCTCCTGCGGGTAGAGGTGCGTCATGCTGCGCAGGTTGGCCGTGTCCCGGCTGTCGGTGACCAGCCAGGTGTCCGGTGCGAGATGCCTGCCGATCCAGGCGGCCTCCCGCAGGTCGCCGTCGTCGGCGTAGTAGGCGCGGTAATAGGGTCCGGCGTTGTTGAGATTGAGCTGCGGCACGTATCCCCCGACGAGTTGCGGAATGAGCCCGCTGATGGTGAGCAGGCAGGCGACCGAGGTGGCCGCGGCGAACGCCGCGGTCACCCGGTGGGCGCGTTGGGTGCCCGTGACCCGCCCGAGCAGCAGGCGCGCTGCGACGGCGGGCCCGAGTAGCACGAGCGGGGCGAGCAGGACCAGGAACTGCTGGTAGAGCCGCAGCAGCCCGTAACTGTCGGTCAGCTGCGGTGCGACGACCGAGACGGCGAGCAGGACCAGGCCGGCGGCGGTCAGCTGGGCGAGGGTCTCGGTGCCGGTACGCCGCCGGCGCCACCACAGCAGCGCACAGCCGAGGACTGCACCGCCCTCGAAGAGCAGCACCGCGGCGCCGCGGGAGGTGGCGTTGAGCTGTTCCGGGGTGACCCCGGCGCGCGCGATCGCCGTCCCGGCATCGGTCGGCGGCAGGTGGTCGCCCGGGATCAGCACGGGGGTGCAGGCGGCGGCGACCGGTGGGGCGTCCGGCACGTTCGCGCGGATCGCGGTCACGTAGCGGGCCAGCGCCTCGGCGTCGCTGACCGGTTTCTCCCCGCCGATCAGGCTGTACCGGGCGGCGTCGGCGCTGACGGTGGCCCGGTCCACGACCGCGGCCGCCGCCGTGTAGAGACCGGTGCCGAACGTGGAGGCGCTGTTGGAGGCGACGGCCCAGGAGACCGCGAGCACGACGAGGACCAGAGCCGGCCGGCCGAACCGGGTGCGGCCCCGCTTGCGCAGCCGGCGCAGCGCCCAGGCGATCAGCAGCACCGTCGCGGCGACGTAGGTGCTGGTGTAGTGCGAGACGGTCAGGCCGGTCGCGCCGATGACGAAGAGCGCCTGGCGCTGCCGGCGCGGGGCGTGCGCGTCGAGCAGGGTTCCGGTCAGCACCACGAAGAAGATCAGCGCGATCTCCTGGCGGTTGAGCATCGGCATGTCGTTGACGAAGCCCGGGAACGCGATGAACAGCCCGGCCGCGGCCACCGCCCACCCGCCGGGGAAGCGCCGCCGGGCCAGCAGGTAGACGCCGACGGGCACGAGCGCGAAGAGGAGCTGGAAGCAGACCCGGAAGACGTCGACGGCGGCGAGGCCGAGCAGCCGGGCCAGGAACGCCGGCAGCACCGTGATGCTCAGGCACGAGTTGTAGCCGACGAACGTCCCGCCGGGATACCAGGACCCGCCGTCGAGTGTGTCCAGCAGCACCCGGTACTCGATCTTGATGTCGTGCCCGGTCACGCCGATGCCGCGCAGCGACGTGGCCAGCAGCACGGCGAGCGCGACGAGGTAGACGCCGGTGGCGGCGACACCGGTGTTGCGGCGGCGGCCCGCGACGATCGCGGCGGCCAGCGCGCACGCCGCCACCGCCAGACCGGCAGCCGTCAGCGCCGATGATCCGCCGGCGTTGAGGTGGTGCGCGCCCGTGACCACGAGCACCACCGCGGCGACGCCGAGTGTCGTCGTGATCGTCGCGGCTGCTGTGGGGCGTACCAACGGATCGGTGTTGTCCCTTGAAGGGATCTTCGTCAGGAGATCGGCGAGCGCGAGGGCGGCGATCAGCAGATCCAGCGCGACGAGGGCGCCGACGGGGTTGATCTCCAGGCCGGGCAGGACACCGAGCGCACCCGCGATCACGAACAGCCCGGCCAGCGACAGCGCCACCGCGTGCAGCAGCCAGTCCGCGCCGCGGCGGTGGGTGTTGCGCAGCAGCCGCAGGACGAGCGCGCCCGGCACCACGCACGCCACCGGCAGGCCGACCACCGCGCGCAGCGGCGCGAGGACATCGGCGAGGACGATCGCGTTCAGCAGGAGGAGCGCGAGCAACGCCGCGATGGTGAGCCGCCGGTCGCGGACGGGCAGCCGGGCCGGCGAAAGGGGGGGTGCGACGGGCAGATCGGGAAGATAGTTCAGCACCGTCATCGGCGCTCCGCCGTGATCTGGGCATAGACCGCGTCGACCCGGGCCGCTACCTCGGTCCAGCCGTAGCCGGCGGCGCGCGTACGGGCCGCATGCGAAAGCCTTTCCCGGCGGGCCGGATCGCCGAGCAGGTCGAGCAGGACGGCGGCCAGCTTCCCGGGGGTGAGCGGAGCCACCGCGACCACCGCGTCACCACCGGCCTCGACGAGCTCCGGCAGCGCCGAGCAGACCACCGGCGCGCCCGCGGCCATCGCCTCGAGCAGCACCAGCGGCAGCCCCTCGTGGGTCGACGGCATCAGCACCGCGGTCGCCCGCTGATAGAGCGGGGACAGCTGGTCCGGGCTCAGCCGCCCCTCGAAGCGGACGTTGGCCAGCCCCAGCGCCGCGACCCGGCGCTCGAGCACCTCCCGCAGCTCCCCGTCGCCGACGATGCGCAGGCACACGTCCGGCGGGAGCGCCGCCATCACCTCGACGAGCAGCCCGACGTTCTTCTGCGCGGTCAGCCGCCCGACGAACAGCAGCTCGCGCTCCGCCCGGCGCTGCGGTGCCACCGAGCCGAACACGTCGATGTCCACGCCGTTGGGCACCACCACCACCCGCTCCGGGCGCAGCCCGAACGTCGTGATCGCCACCTGGCGCATCGCCTCGGTCAGGCAGATGACGCGGGCGGCGTGCCGCAGGAACCCGGCGTAGAAGACCCGCTGGTACACCGGGAGCAGCAGGGCTCCGGCGCGGCTCGACGGGCGGACCATCAGGTGCAGATGCACGACGTACGGGATCCCGCGCAGCCACGACGCGAGCCGCACGATCTCCGGCGTCATCGCCAGCCCCGCGTGCACGTGCACGATGTCGGGCCGCGGCCGGTGCCGGATCAGCCGGCTCAGCAGCCGCGGGGTGACCGGCGTGTTCCCGAGACTGCGGGCGCCGTCGCGGACGACCCGCAACCGGCCGTGCTGCTCCCGCCGGGGCGCGCCGGCGGCACCGACCCGTGACGCGTAGACGGTGACGTCGTGCCGGTGCGCCTGCATCCCGGCGAGCTGCTGCGCGACGAGTTCCTCGCCGCCGAGGTGCGGGGGGTAGAATGTGGCGACCTGGAGGATCTCCATGCCTCAGCCCGCCGTGCTCGGGCGGCGGGCCGGCACCCCGGAGCGGGCGGTCGACTGCTGGGTCAGGGCGACGAGCACGCCGAGACCCCAGCCGGTGTTCTTCACCAGCCAGCCGAGCAGCATCAACGGCCACAGCACCGGGCGGGGCCGGCAGTACCCGACGACGAACAGCGTCTCGGCGACCGCGAGGCCCGGCACGGTCAGCAGCAGCCACGGCGACACCAGCACAGCGGCGAGCACCGCGGCGAGCATGACGGCGGTGGGCACGTAGTCGATCGCGCGGGCGGTGCGGGTGTGGGCGGCATACCGGACCCGCCAGATCGCGTAGCGGTACATCTGCCGCAGGTAGCCGCGCGGGGTGGCCCGGCTCTCGTGCCGGACCACCGCGGCGGGCACGATGCGCCAGCCGTGCCGCTGCTTGACCCGGTCGACGAACTCGATGTCCTCGGCGTGCACCCACCGCTCGTCGAACACCTCGCCGTCGAGACGGTCCAGGTGCACGGCCATGTTGCAGCCGGCGATCAGCAGCACCCCGGAGGTCGCGAGCCGCCGGATGGTGGCGTCGTTGACCGCGATCGCCTCCGCGAACGCCGACGCGTGCGCCGTCTCGACACCGCCGCCTACCACTGCCACGCCGGGGTCACCGCGAAAGGCATCGACGAGTTCGCTGGTCCACCCGTCGTCGGCCCAGGCGTCGGAGTCGAGGAACGCGACGAGGCGGGTACGCGCCGCCGCCATCCCGAGGTTGCGGCCGCGGGAGATGTTGTGGCTGCCGTTGCGCAGCACGCGGACCGGCACGATGCTGCGCGCCCGGAACTCCTCGACCGCGGCGAGCGTACCGTCGGTGGAGTCGTCATCCACGACGATGATCTCCGCGGGTTCGAGACGCTGGCCCGCGAGCGAGTCGAGGCACCGGTCGATGGTCCGGGCGCTGTCGTAGGTCAGAACGACGACACTGATGGGCATGCGCTCTCCTCCCTCTGTTCTCCGGGGACGTCGCGGTCGTACAGGCTCACCAGGAGCCGCTGGTTGACGCGCCAGTCGAAGTGCCGCACCGCGAGACGCCGCGAATGCTCGCCCATCCGGCGCCTGAGCCCGGCGTCGGCGACCACGGCGCGGATCGCCCGGCGCAGCGCCTCCGGTTCGGGCGCGACCAGGCTGAACAGGCGGCGGTCCACGCCGTACGCGTCATAGCGCTCGTCGTCGGTCGTCACGATCGGCAGGCCGCACGCCATCGCCTCCTGCACGACCAGCGGGAACAGGTCCCCGACCGACGGCAGCACGAACACGTCGGCGAGGCGGTACAGCACCGCCAGGTCGGCGCGGGACACCGGCCCGACCCAGTGGACCCCGGCGGGCAGCGGCCCCGGGTGCCCGGTGCCGGCGAGGACGATGTCGTACGCGTCGTCGGCCGCCGCGATGAGCTGCTCGAAACCCTTGCGCGGCACCATCCGGCCCGCGAACAACGCGATCGGTCGCCCGCTCGGCAGGCCCAGCCGGTCGCGTACCTCCCCGCCGCGCAGCCCCGCCGACCCCGGAGCGAACGCCGCCGTGTCGATGCCGTTCGGCGCGGCGACCACCTTGTCCGCGGGAACCCCCCGGGCCCGCAGGTAGTCGGCGACGAGCGCGCTCGGTGCGACGACCCGGCGGGCGTGACGCCAGAGGTAACCGCCGGCCACCCGCGCGGACAACCGGGCGGCGGCCAGCACCAGCGGGTTCGGGTGGTGCACGCCTTCGATGTGCTGGGTGACGTACATCGGCTTCCCGGCCCGCCGCGCGAACCAGGCCGCGGCTTGCGGCGGCGGGTACAGCACGTCGTGCACGTGCACCACGTCGCACCTGGCGACCAGATCCTTGAGGCCGCGCAGGAACGCCGGCCCGATCAACGGGAACGGCACCCCGGTACGCCGGTCCAGCACGTTGCTCACCGGCAGCCGGACGACGTCGTAGCCCGCCTGGCGCTCCCGGCCGGGCGCACCCCCGGTCTGCGACGTGGCGACCACGACCGTGTGACCGGCCTCCGCCAGGCTGCGTGCCTGCTGCTGCGCCACCACCTCGACACCGCCGACGTGTGGCGGGAAGTAGCTGGAGACGATCAGGACGTCCATCTCGCGGCTACCAGGCCGGGTTCGCGACCGCGCCGGCGGCGCAGGTGCACGACGGCACCGGGGCCCGCTCGGGCTCCCGCGCGGACGGCAGATCGGACCAGCTCGGCAGCGCCACATAGCTGTTCTGGGTGAGCGGGGCCACCGGCCGGGCCCGCACCGCGAGCATCTCCGCCAGGTTGCGCATGCCGTCGGCGACGGTACGGATCTTCGTCTCGCCGCCACGCGGGCGGTAGACGATCGGGATCTCCGCGCACTTGAAGCCGTGCCGGAACGCCTCGATCTTCAGCTCCTGCGAGAACCCCATGCCGCCGGAGCGCATCCGCAGCCCGTTCCAGACCTTGCGGCGGAAGACCCACATACCCGATTGCGAATCGGCGAACGGCACCCGGAACAGCTGCCGGGCAATGCCGGACAGGCATTTGTTGCCCCAGACGTGGCTCCGCGTCATCGCACCCGGGAGAAGGTCGCCGAGACGATTCGTGCTAAGAAAGTCGATATCTTCGGCAGCCAGGTTGTCGATGACCTCGGGCAGAATTTCGAATGGATAGGTGAGGTCGGCGTCGCCGGTGGCGATGATCTCCCCCGAACAATTCGCGAAGCCCGCCTTGTACGCGTTGCCATAACCGCGGACCGGCTGCACGACAACCTTCGCGCCGAGCTGCCGGGCCAATTCCCCGGTGCCGTCGGTGGACCCGTTGTCCACGATGACGATCTCGGTCTCATGCCCTGCGACCCGCAGTTTCTCGACGGGGATGGAGCCGATCGTCCGCGATATGTTCTCGCGTTCATTGAGGGCGGGGATCACGACGGAGACGAACACTGTTCCTCCTGTGTAGAGGTATTCACCGCCTCGGACTCAACACGGCGCACCAGCGCCGCATACACCTTTCCGGATAATTTCCACTGATCCTGACACCACCGGGGTGGGCCAAACGGCCAGCCTCTTCACCCGCACGGGGAATTAGCACTCCCGCAAGTGGGAACAACGCACATCACCCGCAACCAAACGGCGGGTCATGTCATCGTGGATCTCGCAGGACAATTTCCGGCCATTAGCGAAGGGATACATATCCATGAAAGGAATGAGCCGGCGCGGCGCGCTGCGGATGACGGCGGGTGCGGTGGTCGCCGCGTCCATCGGCGCGGGGCAGGTGTTCAGCCGCGGCGCCGACGCCCGCCGGGCCGCCCCCGCCGAGACGCGGGAGACCTACCGGGGGCGACTGATAACGATCCGGAAACCGGCCAAGCTGCTGCCCGGTCAGGCCCTGCCGGACGACCTGGTCCTCATCGACGACCTGCCACTGCACGTGATGTCCAACGCGGACGGCACATTCACGACGGTCACCAACCATTACCGCAGGTTCACGACGCTGCGGGCCGCCTCGCGAGCCGCGGTCGACTCGCTCGGCAAGGCCGACCTGATGCCGATGCGCACGCACCGGCACAAGTGACGGGGGCGACTCATGGCAACAGTGCGCCAGGATCAGAAAGTGCTCACCTACGCCCAGCGCAAGGCGTTCACCGACGCGGTCATCACGCTCAAGAAGAAGGGCCTCTATGACCCGTTCGTGAAGACCCACCTCGAATACATGGGCCTCGATCAGGACAACGGGCCCCGGGTGGCGCACCGTGCCCCGTCGTTCCTGCCCTGGCACCGGCA
Source organism: Winogradskya humida (assembly GCF_016862215.1). Classification (GTDB taxonomy): domain Bacteria; phylum Actinomycetota; class Actinomycetes; order Mycobacteriales; family Micromonosporaceae; genus Actinoplanes; species Actinoplanes humidus. The sequence goes on along the minus strand of NZ_BOMN01000139.1, from coordinate 38,701 downwards.
GTTCCTGCTGATGTTCGAGCAGGCGCTGCAGGCGATCAACAAGAACGTGTCGCTGCCGTACTGGAACTGGACCGCGTCGCGCGCGAAGAACGCCCCGCCGTTCACGCCGGACTTCATGGGTGGCGACGGGCAGGGCGGGGACCGCGAGGTGCCCAACGGGCCGTTCGCCTACTCGAAACAGAACTGGCCGCTGAACGAACGCATCGACAGCCGCCCGTTCCTGCGCCGGGTCATGGGCGTGGACGCGACCAGCCTGCCGACCATCGACGAGGTCAACCTGGTGCTGGGGCTGGTGCCGTACGACGCCGCGCCGTACAACAGCTCCTCGGCGACCGGTTTCCGCAACAGGCTGGAGGGCTGGTCCGGGGCCGACCTGCACAACCGCGTCCACGACTGGGTGGGCGGCACGATGACCGGCGGGGACTCCCCCAACGACCCGGTGTTCTGGCTGCACCACTGCTACATCGACAAGCTCTGGGCCGACTGGCAGGCGAAACACCCGGGATACGGCTATCTGCCCGCGGCCACCACGAAGAACGTCATCGCACTCAACGATCCGATGCCGCCGTGGAAGACGAGAAAACCGAGCGAACTCATCGATCACAAACCGTTCTACACGTACGCGTAAAAGCGCGCCCACCGGTGTGATCATGGAGCCATGACGACACGGGTGGCAATGTGGTCCGGGCCCCGCAACATCTCCACGGCCATGCTGCGCAGCTTCGGGTCCCGGACCGACACCGCCGTCTGCGACGAGCCGCTCTACGCCCACTACCTGGCCGCCACCGGGCTCGACCACCCCGGCCGCGACGCCGTGCTGGCGAGCCAGCCGAACCGCTGGCAGGACGTGGCCGCCCAGCTCACCGGCCCGGCACCGGACGGCGCCGCCGTGTTCTACCAGAAACACATGGCCCACCACCTGCTGCCGGACATCGGCCGTTCCTGGCTGGACGGCCTGACCCACGCGTTTTTGCTGCGTGACCCGGCCCAGGTCGTCGCGTCGTACGCCCGGGTGCGCGGCGAACCCACCCTGGAGGACCTCGGCTACCCGCAACAGGCCGAGATCTTCCGCGCGTACGGCGGCCCGGTCGTGGACGCCGCCGACCTGCTCGCCGACCCGCCGGCCGTGCTGGGCCGGCTCTGCGAGGCGCTCGGGATCGGCTTCGACCCGGCCATGCTGCGGTGGCCGGCGGGGCCCCGCGACACCGACGGCGTCTGGGCGCCGTACTGGTATGCGGCCGTCGAGGCGTCCACCGGCTTCACGGCGCACACCCCGGGCCCGGCCGACATCCCGGAACACCTGCGCCCGCTCGCCGACGCGGCCCGCCCCTACTACGAGGAACTGGCCGCCCACCGCCTATAGCACTGCTACACCGTTCGCGCGGGCATGCGACTGGTAGAGCTCGGCGATCCGCGCCGTCATCGGGCCGGGCTTGCCGGAACCGATCGCGCGGCCGTCGATGGTGGTGACGCCCGCGATCTCACCCATCGTGCCGGTGCAGAACACCTCGTCAGCGGTGTACATCTCGGTGAGGGAGATGTCACGGACCACGGCCGGGATGCCGGCCGCCGCCGCCAGCTCCAGGACGGTCTGCCGGGTGATGCCCTCGGGGCAGGCCGCGGTGCTCGGCGTGGCCAGAGCGCCGCCCCGGACCCGGAACAGATGCGTGGCATTGGTCTCGGCGACAAAACCGCGGCCGTCGAGCATCAGCGCGTCGTCGGCACCGGCCACCGTCGCCTCGATCTTCGCGAGGATCGAGTTCAGCAGGTTGGCATGATGGATCTTCGGGTCCAGGACGTCCGGCCCGGGACGCCGCACGCTCGTCGTCGCGAGACTCAGCCCGGACGTGTCGTAGACCGGCGCCTTGTGCTCAGCGAGCACGATCAGCGTCGGCCCGGCCCGGTTGAGCCGCGGATCCATCCCGCTGGTGACCTTCACCCCCCGGGTCAAGGTCAATCGGATGTGTACGCCGTCAGTCATCTCATTGGCCCGCAACGTCTCCCGCACCGCCGCGTAGATGTCGGCATCGCCGGGGATCCCGGCGAAGTTCAGCGCCGTGGCGGACCGGCGCAACCGATCGAGATGCTCGGTCAGCCCGAAGATCGACCCCTGGTAGAGCCGCAGCCCTTCCCACACGGCGTCCCCACCCTGCACCACCGAGTCGAACGGCGACAACCCCGGCTCGTCCCGGTGCCGCAGCACCCCGTTGACCCAGTAGACGATGTCGGCATTGCGCTCGTCGTAGCTCTGCAACATCCGAGCATTGTCCCCCACCCCGGTAGGCGATCATCGAGGCATGGCCCCGGGTCCCCTGCGCGAATTCCTCACCTTACGACGCGCCGCCATCTCCCCGGAGGAGGCCGGCCTCCCGCACGGAGACGTCACGCGGCGGGTGCGCGGCTTGCGGCGCGAAGAGGTCGCGCAGCTCGCCGGTGTCAGCGTCGACTACTACGTGAAGCTTGAGCAGGGCCGCGCCGGCAACGTCTCCGACCAGGTCGCCGAGGCGGCACTGCGCCTCGACGACCTGCAGAGCAGGCATTTCCGCTCCCTGCTGCACCCCGGCACCGCCTACTCCCCCGCCGGGCAGGCGTCACGCTCAAGGTGCGGCCCGCGCTGCTGGCGATGATCCACGCGCTCGACCCGGCCCCGGCACTCATCCACGGCCCGCACCTCGAGGTCCTCGGCATCAACCGCGCCGGCAAACTCCTGCTCGACGACTTCGACGCGATGCCACCCACCGAGCGCAACACCGCCCGCTGGATGTTCCTCAACCCGCGCGCCCGGATCGTCTACCTGGACTGGCCCGAGATCGCCGCCGGGGTGGTCGCCGTGCTGCGCGCGGCCGCGATGCCCGGCGTGCCGGACCCGGCGCTGACCGCCCTGGTCGACGATCTCACCGCGCGCTCGCCGGAATTCGCCCGGCTGTGGTCCGGATACGAACTGTCCGAGCACACCCACGGCGTCAAGCGGTTCTTCCACGAATCGGCCGGCGAGATGCGGATCAGCTACGAGACAATGCTGCTGCCCGGCAGCCAGGGCCAGACCGTGCTCATCTACTCGGCGGACGCGGCTCGCCGTCCGAGGAGACCAGCGACAGCGAACCCCGCGGCGTCTTCGACACCAACGTCTTCGGCCTGCTGACGGTCACCCGGGCAGTACTCCCGGTCATGCGGGCCGCCGGGCACGGCAGGATCCTCAACCTGAGCTCGACCGGCGGGGTCGTCGCCTGGCCCGGCTGGGGCGTCTACAGCGCCACCAAGTTCGCGGTCGAAGGCATCACCGAGGCACTGCGGGCGGAGGTCGCCCCGCTCGGCATCCAGGTCACCGCGGTGCAACCCGGCCCGTTCCGGACCGACTTCCTGGCCTCGACGTCACTCGAGATCGCCGAGCAGACCATTGATGCGTACGCAGCCAGCGGCGGAGCGTCGCGAACCCGGGCCACCGACAACAACAAAATCCAGGAAAGCGACCCGGCCAAGGCAGCAGCAGCCATTCTCACCATCGCCGACGTCGCCGACATGCCCGCCCGGATCCCCCTCGGCAGCTCCACCGTGGCCGACATCACAGCCAAGATCAAGAATGTCACCGACGAGGTAGCCGCCTGGCATCAACTGTCCACATCGACCGACTACTCTCCCGCCTGACAGCGCGCGGGTGACCTCACGCACATCGTTGCTGGGCCCCGTTTTGGGCCCCGGCGGACGGGTATGCGTGAGGACACCCGGGTTGGGCCGGGCCGGCATTCGGCGGCGGGGCGACAAGGTTCGCCCAGGGGGAGAAAATCGTGGCGATGGACGTGTTGGTCCGCATCCAGAAAAGGGCCCGGCTGCACGGGCCCAACGAAACCCGACGCGCCATCAGCGCGATCCTTGAAACCCTCGGGGACATACTCCCGCATCACGTCCTGGACCAACTGGCCGCCAATTTCCCCGACGACCTGCGACCCACCAGCCACATGCCACCTGCCACCGCCGTCCCACCCGGCCGCAACACCTTCATCAGCCGGCTCGCCACCCGCCTCCTGATCGACGAACCCGACGCCGCCTTCCTCGCCCGGGTCATCTTCGAACAATGGAACGCCGCCGCCCGCACCCACACCCCAGCCACCATCGCCCACCTCGCCCCGGCCGACCTGCGCCCCCTCCTGCGCGCCCAAACATCACCGGCCCGGCCCTCGACACCGCAGACCCCTCTCGCGCAGGCGTCACCCGCCCAAGCCTCTCTCGTGCAGGCGTCGCCGGCCCAGATTTCATTCGCCGAGGTCGAGCTCTCGGCCGAACTCGCGCAGGCCGCGTCACTCCCGGCCCTGACCACCCAGGCGCCATCGGTTTCGGCCGGCTCTTCACCGGCCTCGACGTCACCGACCGGGCGTCAACTCAACTCGGTCGTTCCGGACGCCGCCGAGCCTGCCGCCCTTCACCTCGCCGAGCTTGAGCCCCTCAACCTGCACCCCGGCGGCAACGAGCACACCGCAGTCGAGTCCGTGGACCTGGCACTGGACCTGGAACTGGTCGAGACTCAGCGTGAGCCGGACCCTACCCAGGCCGACGAGACGACGCCGGCACGGCGGGCCGGGGCTGCTCCGCGGCGGATCGTGCGAGTGGCTACCAATGCGGCGTCCGGCCATCATCAGCGGGCCGGCGTGCGACAGCTCTCGGCCTGAGCGCGCCAAAGCCGATCCACTCGGCGTGAGCGGCCAAAGCCGATCCACTCGGCCTGAGCACCCAAAGCCGATCCACTCGGCCTGGGGACGCCCAAGATCGTGAGGTCCCCAGGCCGAGTGGATCCAGGCCGAGTGGATCCAGGCCGAGTGGATCAAGCCGGGTTGACCGAGTGGATCAGGCCGGGTTGATACGTCCGGGAGGATCAGTTCGGTCGGTCAGACCACCAGGTCGGCTTCGATCTTGCGCAGGTGGTAGCGGGCGAGGCCCAGGTTGGCGCGGGCCTTGTCCAGGATGAGGTAGAGGAAGAAGGTGTCGCCGGAGCGGGTCGGCGGGATGAGGCGGATGAGGTGGTATTCGGTGTCGAGGGTGATCAGGACGTCCTCGATGGAGTCGCGGACGCCGACCATTTCGAGAGTTCGCATCTGGGCCCGGACGACGTCGGTGTTGCCCGCGGCGGCGACGCTCATGTCGTGCTGGGTGCCGCCGCCCACGACGCCGAGGGCCAGGCCGCTGCCATAGTCGACCAGTGCGGCGCCGATGGCCCCATCGATCGTCATTGCCCCCTTGAGGGCGGTATCGATGTCCGCCATGTCTCCCCCTTGGTCACGACCACCGGCCCAGCGCCGAAATCAAGATCAACCTTAACAGTCGGGGATGCATTCTTTGATCGAGCGTCAGCTATTCCCGGAGCTCAGGAAAGCGCAAACCCGGGCGAACTGCACGTACCACAAGCTTCAAGAGGCGGACGGGTACGCACCTTGGGAACCCGCCCCCCACTTCCGGACCGGAGTGGTCTGCTGCCATGATGCGTGATCAGATTTCCGTGCATTTCGTGTCTCGTGGGGAGCCCGATAGGTGGACACCGCGTACCGCGTGAGTCCATTGCACAGCAGCGACCCTGAGCAACTGGGCGAATACGTTCTGACGGGACGGCTCGGCGCGGGTGGCATGGGTGTCGTTTATCTCGCCGAGGATCGCGAGGGCACCTATGTCGCGATCAAACTGGTGCATTCGTCGCTGTCGCACGACCCGGAGTTCCGCAACCGGTTCCGCAGCGAGGTCCAGCGGGCCCGGCAGGTGCCGGCGTTCTGCACCGCGGAATACCTCGACGCCGACCTCGACCACGAACCGCCGTACCTGGTGGTCGAATACGTCGACGGCCCCGGCCTGAACGAGGTCGTCGAGGAGCGCGGCCCGCTGCGCGCCGCGGCCCTGCACTCCGTGGCCGTCGGCGTGGCCACGGCGCTGACCGGCATCCACGGCGCGGGCGTGATCCACCGCGACCTGAAACCGGACAACGTCCTGCTGGCGCCGGGCAGCCCCAAGGTGATCGACTTCGGCCTGGCGCGCGCGTTCGAGGCGGCTACGCAGCACACGCGTACCGATCAGATGGTCGGGACCGTCGCCTACATGGCGCCGGAACGCTTCTCCGACGATCCTGGCACCCCCCTCACGGCCGCGGCGGACATCTTCGCCTGGGGCTGCGTGGTCTGCTACTCCGGCACGGGCCGCACCCCGTTCGCCGGCGACTCCCCCGCCGCCACCGCCGGCCGCATCCTGACCCAGCCACCCCGCCTCGACGGCCTCCCCGAACCCCTGCGCACCATCGTCGAACGCTCCCTCGCCAAGAACCCCCAGGACCGCCCCACCGCCCGCGAACTCCTCGACGCCCTCCTCGCCGTCCCCGCGGCGCAGCAAACCCCCACCGCCATCCCCACCCAGCGCCGCCCCTCCGAGCCCACCACCTCCGCCACGCCGCCGCCCGGCACCTTCCCGACGCCGCCACCCCCGGCATTCGTGACACCGCCACCCACCGGCTTCGCGACGCCGCCACCCGGCACCTCGACGCCCCAGCCCCACAGCTTCGCGACGCCGCAGCCCAGCACCTCCACCACGACGCCGCAGCCCCACAGCTTCGCGACGCCGCGGCCCACCGCGTTCGCCGCGTTGCCGACGTCGGTGTTCGTGCTGCCGCCGGAGCCGGAGCGGCAGGGCGAGTCGCGGCGTAGCCGGGTGCTGCTGGCCGCGCTGGCGGTGTTCCTCGTGGTGTCGGGCGTGGCGACGACCATGTTCGCCCTCAACGCGGTGGACGACAGCGACGACCAGCAGCTGGCCAGCCTCCCGCCGGTGACCTCCGCGGCCCCTTCGACGACGTCCGCGCCCGTCACCATCAAAACGACGAAGGCGCCGTCCCCGAAGGGCACGCAGCAGTCCAAGGCCGCGGCCGGCTCACCCAAGGCCACCCCGGCGAGCAGGAAGCCGTCGACGGTGAGCGCCCAGGCGAACCCGTCACTCCGCAACCTCGCCCTGGACCACCCCGCGCTCGCGTCGGGCTCGGAGGGCGATCCGTGGAACGCGCTCTACGCCGTTGACGGGGACACGACCACGCGGTGGAGCAGCGCGTTCACCGACACGCAGTGGCTGCGGGTCGATCTCGGGAACCGCTGGCAGATCAGCGAGGTCCGGGTGCGGTGGGAGAACGCGTACGCCGTGGCGTACCGCATCGAGGTCTCCACCGACAGCGCGACCTGGAAGAGCATCTACAGCACGAAGACCGGGACCGGCGGCGACGTCACGATCGACGTCAAGGACGTGCCCGCACGCTACGTGCGGCTCTACAGCACGAAGCGTTCCAGCCAGTACGGCATCTCCGTCTACGAGCTCGAGGTCCGCTGACCCCCGGGACGGGAGCTGGGACCGCAGCGATATCAGCCCCGACAGGCCCCCAGCCTGCGCTTTCGTGAATTCCGCGAGGAATTTTTCGGGCCGCGGCGGTGAGCCGGTAACGCGGAATGGACAAGTCGGTGAGAATTGCTCGCATTTCTCTCCGTGGACGTCTTTCCCACTGCGTGACCCGCTCTGGAGCACTGCGCATACGGTAGGACGGTGCATGCGGCAGTTCGAGACCGAAACTGGAGAGAACCATCGTGAATCCTGAGCATCCCGGCGCGGAGCAGCGCGGGACCGTTCACGGACAGATCGTCGAGCGCCACGCGATCGCGGGGCCCGACGGCGCCGCGCGGGCGGCCGGCACGACCGCGGCGGTGCCCGCGCCGTTCCATGAGGCGACCGATGAGCTGACCCGGTTCATGATGGTCTACAAGTTCGGGCTCGCCGAGATCCGGACGAAGATCGACATCCTGGCGGAGGAGCTGGCCCACCGGGGCACCGGCAACCCGATCGAGCACGTCAACCCGCGGCTCAAGAGCGCGGCCAGCATCGCCGCGAAGGCCCGGCGGATCGAGTGCCCGCTCACGTTCGACGACCTGCGTGCCCGGATCCGCGACATCGCCGGCATCCGCATCGTGTGCAGCTTCGTCTCCGACGTCTACACCGTGGCGGACATGCTGACCCGTCAGCCGGACGTCAACCCGGTGCAGACCAAGGACTACATCGCGAAGCCGAAGGACAACGGCTACCGCAGCCTGCACATGATCGTGGAGATCCCGGTCTTCCTCTCCGACCAGGTCGTCGCCGTTCCGGTGGAGGTGCAGCTGCGCACGGTCGCGATGGACTTCTGGGCCAGCCTCGAGCACAAGATCTACTACAAGCACAACCCCGACATCCCGCCCGCCCTGCGCGACGAGCTGGCCGCTGCCGCCGAGGACGCCGCCCGGCTCGACAAGCGCATGGAGCGCCTGCACCAGGAGATCCACGGCCCGCGGCGATAAGCTCAGGCGAAGAGCGCCACCTGCTCCGGGGCGAGCAGCTCCTTCAGCTTCGACAGGGACCGCTTGGTCTGCGTCTTCACCACGCTGGCGGGCACGTTCAGGACCTCGGCGGTCTGCTCCACCGAATAGTCCTCGAAATAGCGCAGGATCACGATCGCTCGGTCCCGCGGGGGCAGCTGCGCCAGCGCGTCCAGCATCGTCAGGCGCAGATCCGGGCTGCCGGCATGCGCGACGTCCTCGAACTCCGGGACAGCCCGTTCGCTGGAGCTGCGCCGGCGCCGGTGGTCGAGGTAAGCCCGGAACAGCATCTTCTGCGCGTACGCCACAGGGTTGTCGGCTTGTGCGGCCTTGCGCCAGACGACGTAGAGCTTGGTCAGCGTGGTCTGGGTGAGGTCCTGGGCCAGATGCCAGTCCCGGCACAGCATGAACGCCGTCGCACGCAGCCGCTCCGCCGATGCCCGGGCGAAGACCTCGAACTCGTCGTCATAGTTCGCCATCGGCCCCTACCTCGCCTGGGCGGGCACGTCGGCGTACCTCTTGGCGCCGGCCACGACCAGCTCGGCGTCCATCGTGGTCCCCCAGCGCGCGTCCGACATGACCGCCACGGCCTCGTCGAGGGTGAGCGCCGGCTCGGCCGGCCTGCCGTCGTCGTCCAGGCAGGTCGCGATGTCCATCTCCAGATGGCCACCGGCCGGATAAGAGGCATAAACCACAGTGGACTGTACGCAGTTGGCGTCCGCCGCCGCGAACGTCTCGAGTTTCACCATGCCCGGCGTGGCACCCGTGTCCCGCAACGGCTTGAGCCATACCCGCAGCATGCCGGGCCCCTTGCCGGTGTCGAGATACACCTGCGCGAACAGCCCGTCATCGGAATTCGCCGCGAGTTTGCTGACCTTGCCCTTCGGCAGCAACTGCGTGAGCAGCTCCAGCACCGACTTGTCCGTCGCCGCCACCTGATTACCCGTCCCACGCTTGCCCCGCAGCGGCACGTCCCACATCTTGGATTCCGGAACCGCGCCCACACTCGTGCGGTACGGATAACTGACGTTCGGCGAGGGTGTCCCGCCCGCACTGCCACCCGAGGGCAGGACCTCGGACGGGTCAGCCACCGATGCCGGGGCCTCTGACGGCAGAGCCTCCGACGGCAGGGCCACAGACGCCGGGGCCCCTGACGGCAGGGCCCCGGCAGCCAGACCCGGCGCGGTGCGAGGGCTGCCCGCCGGCCACGAGACCACCGTCCCGGCCGCGACCACCCCCAGCACCGCGAACGCAGCACCCACCATCGCAGCCCGCCGCCGCCGCGCGATCCGCCGGCCGCCGTCCATCGCCACCGCCACGATGTCCCCCAGCGGCGGCGGGCGCTCCTCGCTCAGCTCGGAACGCATCAGCGCCCTAAGATCCTCGGTCACCCTCGTCCTTCCCCGCTCCCGCACTCCTCACCCCGGTAGACGCAACGACCCTGCACTCCCGTGACACACCCATCCAACATTTCTCCGATCGCGGCGACCTTCCCCTCCCGCACACCCCGGCACCCCGGCACTCGCCCGCGAACGACACCAGCAGCAGGTGCGCCATCTCGTCGTCAGCCGGGTCGGTCAGCCAGCCGGCCGTGGCGCTCCCCACGAGCGCGCTGACCGGGAGCACCTCCACCGGCTCCCACTTCATGCTGCCTCCAGCGCGCGCTGGACAAGACACCGCCCACCTCGACGATGCGGCGCTCGTTGGAGTCGATCGTGTGACGGTTCGAAATCAGCTGTCGCTCCGGCGTACCCGCTGCAGTTGGTGAAGGTCCCGGCAGTGACCTCGATGTCGCGGATCGGGGCCTGCCAGTGCTCGGAGAGGGCGCGTTCCATGAAAGACATCCCAACACAGCGGTATGACAAAAAATGGGTTAGCGTCGTCCGTTGTGACGAGAATGCCCTGGCCAGGTGCGGCCCGGCGGCCGATCGGCCGTATCCCCGTGGTGGACGTCGCCCCGGTTGTCGACGGTGGCAACAGGCCGGCGAAATCGGTGGTCGGCGAGGAGTTCGCGGTGACCGCGACCGTGTTCCGGGAGGGACACGAGGCGGTGAGTGCCACCGTCGTGCTCACCGACCCGCTCGGCGGTGTGCACCAGCTGCCGATGACCCGGGTCAATGCCGGGCTGGACGCCTGGTCGGCCACGGTGAGCGCGGACCGGACGGGGTCGTGGTCCTACCGGGTCGAGGGCTGGTCCGACCCGTACGGCACCTGGAACCACGACGCCGTGATCAAGGTCGGTGCCGGGGTGGACGTCGAGCTGATGCTCGAGGAGGGCGCGCAGGTCCTCGAGCGGGCCGTGGCGGAGGTGCCCCGGAGCAAGGAGCAGGCCGCCGCGCTGACCGACGCGATCGCCGGGCTGCGCGACACCCGGGACGAGCCGGAGGTGCGGCTGGGTGCGGGCGTCTCCGCGGCCGTCCGGGGCGAGCTGGCCGCCCGGCCGCTGCGGGACCACGTCTCGGCCTCCCCGGAGCATCCGTGGCTGGTCGAACGCGACCGCGCCCTCTACGGCGCCTGGTACGAATTCTTCCCCCGCTCCGAGGGCGCGACGTTCACCGACGGCACGTGGAGCAGCGGCACGTTCGCCACGGCGGCGGAGCGCCTCACCGCGGTCGCCGCCATGGGTTTCGACGTCATCTATCTGACCCCGATCCACCCGATCGGCGAGGTCAACCGCAAGGGCCGCAACAACTCACTGCATTCAACACCCTACGATCCGGGCTCACCGTACGCGATCGGCTCCGCCCAGGGCGGCCACGACGCGATCCACCCCGACCTGGGTACGTTCGCCGACTTCGACGACTTCACCGCGCGGGCCCGCGCGCTCGGCCTGGAAGTGGCCCTGGACCTGGCGCTGAACTGCGCCCCCGACCACCCCTGGGTCACCGAGCATCCGGAGTGGTTCACGACGCGGGCGGACGGCTCCATCGCGTACGCGGAGAATCCGCCCAAGAAGTACCAGGACATCTACCCGCTGAACTTCGACAACGACCCCGAGGGCCTGTACGAGGAGCTCCTGCGCGTCGTCCGGCTCTGGATCGGCCACGGCGTCACGATCTTCCGGGTCGACAACCCGCACACCAAGCCGCTGGGCTTCTGGGAGCGGCTGATCGCCGAGGTCGCCGCCGAGCACCCCGGCATCATCTGGCTCGCGGAGGCGTTCACCCGCCCGCCGATGATGCACACCCTGGCGAAGATCGGGTTCCAGCAGTCGTACACCTATTACACCTGGCGGCACACCAAGAGCGAGATCCAGGAGTACGCGACGGAGCTCGCCGGTCCGGCCGCCGCCTACATGCGCCCGAGTTTCTGGCCCACCACGCACGACATCCTGACCCCGTTCCTGCAGCACGGCGGCCCGGCCGCGTGGAAGATGCGCGCCGCGCTCGCCGCGACGCTGGTGCCGACGTACGGGATCTACGCCGGCTACGAACTGCGGGAACACGTCGCGCGCCCGGGTGCCGAGGAGCAGATCGACAACGAGAAGTACGAGTACAAGAACCGTCACTGGGACGAGCAGAACGACACCCTGGCGCCGTACCTCACCCGCCTGAACGAGATCCGCCGCGCCCACCCGGCCCTGCACTGGCTGCGCAACCTGCGATTCCACTACTCGGACGACGACAACATCCTGGTCTTCTCCAAGTCCCGCCGCGTCTACGACCGCGACGACACCATCCTCGTGGTGGCCAACCTCGCCCCCGACCAATCCCGCGACACGGTCATCCATCTCACCATGCCGGAGCTCGGCCTCGGCTGGCACGACACCTTCACCGCCCACGATCTCATCACCGGCGAACACTGGAACTGGTCCGAACACAACTTCATCCGCCTCGGCCCCGAGTCGGAACCGGTCCACATCGTCCACGTCTCCTCGGACAACCGCTGGGACCAGCACGCATGACCGACCCGGTACGCCGCCGCTTCCTCGACGCGGCGGTCGTGCCGGCACCACCGCCGTGGCACCAGGTCGCGTGCGCGGCGGTGGGCGGCCTGGTCGGGGTCGGCTTCGCACCGGACCCGGCCACCGGGCGCGAACTACTGATGGCGGTCAGCCACAACGGCCACGGCCTCTTCGACCCGGCGAGCGGCGAACTCCTCGCCCGTGACGAGGACCCGGCGACCCTCTACCCCGACGACGAGGAGCTGACCTGCGCCGGCCCCGGGTCACTCGCAGGCAAGCCGGTGCTCCGGGTCGTGGGGTTCTCCCCCTCGGGCAGCACGCTAGTTGCGGCGACGACCAGTGACGTCACCATCTTGGCGCGCTGATCAGGCTGCTGCGGGGCGGTCGGCGAGTCGGCGGCGGCGGAGGGCAGCCTGGTTGAGTGGGGGTGAGACGTAGGCGATGTCGAGCGTGCCCGGGTTCGTCCCGGGCGCGACGACCTCGTCGATCCGGTCGAGGGTGGTGTCGTCGAGGGTGGCGGCGGCACCCGCGAGCAGGTCGTCGAGCTGGGCCATCGTGCGGGGCCCGATGATGGCCGAGGTGACCGCGGGATGGCTGATGGCGAAGGCCAGCGCCAGGTGGGTCAGCGACAGGCCCGCCTCGGCGGCGATCGGGACGAGCCGCTCGACGGCGTCGTGGTTGCGCTGGTCGGTCATGTGCTTCGGCACCCAGTGCATGCGCCCGGCCGAGGGTTGCTCACCGCCTTTCCGGAAACGGCCGGTGAGCAGGCCCGACGCGAGGGGGCTCCAGACCAGGGTGCCGAGGCCGTACCGTTCGCAGACCGGCAGGACGTCGCGTTCGATGCCGCGGTTGAGGATCGAGTACGTGGGTTGCTCGGTGCGGAACCGGGCCAGCCCACGGCGTTCGGAGACCCACTGGGCCTCCACGATCTCCGCGGCGGGCAGGTTGGAGTGGCCGATCGCGCGTACCTTGCCGGCCCGCATCAGGTCGGTCAGGGCTGACAGGGTCTCCTCGATGTCGGTGCCGGGTTCGGGGTGGTGGACCTGGTAGAGGTCGATGTGGTCGACGCCGAGGCGCCGCAGGGAGTCCTCGAGGGCGGTGACGATCCAGCGCCGGGAGTTGCCACGCCGGTTGGGGTCATCACCCATGGCGCCGTTGAACTTGGTGGCGAGCACGACGTCGTCGCGGCGGCCTCGCAGGGCCTTGCCGACGATGCGCTCGGTCTCGCCGTCGCCGCCGTACACGTCGGCGGTGTCGATGAAGTTGATGCCCGAGTGAGGCCGCCGGGGACGGCGACCACAGGCCGGGGTGGGCCGAGGCCGCCGGGCACGGCGGCCCCGGACCGGGGAGTACGTCAGGCGGCGGCGGTGACCTGGAGGATCCAGGTGACGCCGAAGCGGTCGGTCAGCATGCCGAAGCCGGGCGAGAACGGCGACGGGCCGAACTTCTCGATCACTTCGGCGCCGTCGGCCAGCGCCTCCCACAGCGGGCTGACCTCGTCGACGGTCTCCCCGGCGACGGAGACGAAGAACTTCTCGCCGGTCAGCGTCATGCCCTGCGACCGGGTGGTGGCGGTCGGCGCGGCGGGCGCCGGGGACTGGCTGGGGGCGTCGTACGCCATGATCCGGAAGCCGTTGTCGGCCGTGACCTGGCCGAAGACGACCTTGCCGGCGTCGGGCAGATCCTTGGGCATCCCGAAGTCGGCGTACGCGACGACCGTGAGGTGGCCGCCGAACACCGACTGGTAGAACTCGAGGGCCTCACGGGCTTCGCCGCGGAAGTTGAGGTGGGTCGTGGTGGTGATCGTCATGCGGCCAAGATTCGCAGCGGTAGGTGCCAGGAAGTGTCACCTACTTCAGGCAGAATCGGATTCATGCCGAAAACCTCAGCCCGACTGCTGGCCCTGCTGTCGTTGCTGCAGACCCGCCGGGACTGGTCCGGCACGGTCCTCGCGGACCGGCTCGACATCAGCCTGCGCACCGTACGCCGCGACGTCGACCGGCTCCGCGAGCTCGGCTACCCCATCGCCGCGATCAAAGGCCCCGACGGCGGTTACCGGCTCCGGGCCGGCACCGAGCTGCCCCCGCTGCTGTTCGACGACGAGCAGGCGGTCGCCCTCACCGTCGCCCTGCAGATCGCCGCGACCACCCCGGGCAACGGTCTCGCCGAGGCCGCCGAACGCGCGCTGGCCACCATCCGGCAGGTCCTGCCCTCCCGGCTGCGGCACCGCATCAACGCACTGCAGGTAACCGCCGTCGAACGGCCCATGACCAAGCCGGCCACCCCGGTCGACGGCGACACCCTGCTGGCCATCAGCAACGCCGTCCACGCCCGCGAGATCCTGCGCTTCGACTACGGCGACAGCACCCGCCGCGCCGAGCCCCACCACGTCATCACCTGGGACGGCCGCTGGTACCTGATCGCCTGGGACCTCGACCGCGACGACTGGCGTACGTTCCGCGCCGACAAGATCGCCCTGCGCACCCCGAACGGCCCTCGGTTCGCGCCGCGTGAACTGCCCGGAGGCGACGTCGCCACGTATGTCACCAGCACGTTCCGTGGTTCGGGCGACGCCACGGGACGATGGCCCTGCCAGGGCACGGTGATCCTCGACCTGCCCGCGGCGACCGTGGCCCTCTACACCCGCGACGGCCTGGTCGAGGAGGTCAGCGCCGATCGGTGCCGGCTCACTCTCGGGTCGTGGTCCTGGCCCAGCCTGGCGGCGGCGATCGCCCGCTACGACGCCGACATCGAGGTGGCCGGCCCCGCCGAACTCTCCGACGCCTTCACGCACCTCGCCGGCCGTTTCACCCGGATCGGGGCGAAACGTGCCGGCGAGGCGTGACGGGAACTACGTACTCAGCTGGTCGGGAAGTTGTCCGCCGTACGGATGCGGCTGCGCAGCAGGGCACCCGATTCGGTGAGGACGCCCGTGCCGGTGAAGGTGCCGCTCGCGCAGGTGCCCTTCTTCAGCGCGCCGCTGCCCTCGTCCGCGTCGGAGAACGTCCAGTTGGCGTAGCTGATCTTCAGCCGGTCGAGCAGGTCGAGCCAGGCCGTGCTGCTGGCCGTGTCGACCGCGCCGCCGCCGCTGGCGGAGACCGTGCCGAACTCGGTGACGAACAGCGGCAGCGAGGACGCCGC
Organism: Winogradskya humida; assembly: GCF_016862215.1. Taxonomy (GTDB): domain Bacteria; phylum Actinomycetota; class Actinomycetes; order Mycobacteriales; family Micromonosporaceae; genus Actinoplanes; species Actinoplanes humidus. The sequence goes on along the minus strand of NZ_BOMN01000139.1, from coordinate 23,302 downwards.
CTTGCTGACCTCGTCGCGGTAGTTGTCCTTGTGGGACGCCGCGTAGAAGTGGAACGTGTACATGATGTTCGTGGCCTTGACCGGGTTCGCGATGATCTCGCTCGACGAGGAGCCGTCCGAGACGCCCAGCGAGGACCAGCCGCGGGTGCCGACGATGATCACGGCGTCCGGGTCGTTCGCGCGGATGACCGGGATGACCTGCTCGGCGTAGCTCTTGATGCCGGCCCAGCTGACACCGTTGGGCTCGTTCGCGATCTCGTAGATGACATTCTTCTTGGCGGCGTTGCGGGCGCTGACCGCGGCGAAGAACGTCTTGGCCCGGTCCAGGTTGTAGTTCGGGTCACCGGGCGTGAGCGTGTGGAAGTCGATCAGCGCGTACATGCCGCGGGCCTCGGCGCTGTCGACCAGACCGTTGACCTGGCTGGTGAACGCGGCCGGGTTGGTCTCGTAACCACCCTCCTGCACGTACATCGCGATGCGCAGCAGGTCGGCGTTCCAGTCGTTCGCGAGCGCGTCCAGCGAGGCGTTCGTGTAGCAGTTGGCGAACCACTGCAGTCCGTGCGTACTCATGCCGCGCAGTTGAATGGCCTTGTTGTACTGGTTGCACAGGTTCACACCGCACACGTGCAGCAGGCCGTTGATCCCCAGCGGAGTGCCGGACGCGGCGGGCGTCGTCGTGGCGGGCGCGGTGGTCGGTGCCGTGGTGCGCGACGGGGAGACCGAGGCGGTGGGAGACGGCGAGGAGGTCGTCGGGGCCACGGTCACAGGCTTTGACGGTACGGGCGAAGCAGCTGGACTTGACGTCGCAGCCGAGGTGGGCGTCGCCGTGAGACCGCAGTCGGCGCCGTTCACCTTGCAGCTCGTGGGCCGCCCGGTGCCGTTGACGATCATCCCGAACTCGGTCGTGGCACCCGCGGCGATCGTCGCGTTCCACCCGGCCGGGGTGAACGTGTAGTTGCTGCCCGACACGGCCTGCGTCGCGTTCCACACGTTGATCACCGACGTGCCGGCCGGCATCGTCAGCTCCACCTTCCAGTCGGTGATCTTCTTGTCCGCGGCGACGACGACGCTGGCCTGGTAGCCGGAGCCCCACGAATTCGTTACGGTGAACGCGGCGGTCTCCGCGGAGGCCGGCATCGCGATCAGTGCCACCGCCGAGGCCGCGGCGACCACCGCGCCGGCCGCGAGGAGCTTGAGTTTTACCTTGCGCATGCGGGAACTCCGGGGACTCGGGGAAAGGCGGCGACCTGGGAGCGCTCCCAGGTCGGCCCGACTCTAAACCGCAGATCCACTGCCAGGCAAAACTTCCTTTTGTACGCCTTAAGTCGACGCACCGTCCTCTTCACCCCGGCCCAGCCTTCACCCCGGCCCAGCCTTCACCCCGGCCCAGCCTTCACCCCGGCCCAGCCTTTATCGCGGCTCAGCCTTCATCGCGGCTCAGTCCGAGGTGAACAGTCCCTGGATGCCGACGAGGATCGCGATGATCCCGAAGATCGCGAGCAGCAACTGCGCCCCCGCGACCCCACCCCGCTCACCGGTCCCCAGCGGCTTGCGCCCGGTCAGCCGGTCCCACAGCAACAGCACCCCGACCGCGATCCCGACGATCTCGAAGTGGAACACGTGCGGCCCCGAGAACACGTGCACAATCAGGTAGTAGCCGCCCGCCACCAGCGCGACGATCCCGACGATCCACCCCCACGGCGCGATCTTGGCGGCGAACCTCCCGAACCCGTCCCCGACGGACGGCAGCCGCGTGAGCAGCGGAACGGCGAGCAGCAGCCCGCCCAGAATGTTGGCGAGATCGAGCAGCAACGCCATCAACATGACCGGAATTCCCTCCCCTAGCGAAGATCGACGGGGAGCCTAGTGCCCTACACGGGGAAAGCGCACACCTTCCACCGCTCCCCCTCCTCCTGCACGACGTAGACCTCGTCGCTCCTGCTCCCGTCGGCCCGCTGCAGTTCGACGCGCACGGTCGCCTGCCCCCGCGCGTAATCCACGCTCGTATCCGTGATCGCGAACCCGCTCACGTCCTGCTTGCGCCCGGCCAGATCCTCCTGCGCATAGTTCCCTCGGGCGTCCTCGCACAGCCCGTCCCAGCCCTGCTGACTGAGCCCGTCCCGGCTGTCCTCGATAAACACGCTGGTCGCCTCGTTGACGTCGCTCTCGACATCGGACACATGCTTGACCCCGAGCACCAGCCGAACGATCCCGAACGCGCACCCCGCCGCGAACACCAGCGCCACCGAGACCAGCACGATCAACCAGGTCCGGCGCTTACGCGGCGGCGGAGCGAAGACGGGGACGGCAGGGCTGGGCGAAAACGACGGCGGCGGCAAAGTCACCGCGCCACGATAGTGGTTGGACGGACCTGCCGTGCACCCCAGTTAGGTTGTGTGCAATTAAGTTGTGCACAACTTAATTGCACACAACCTAACTGGCGGATGAGTGGGTGGTAACGGGGTGACACCGCCGCACCCGGCCCGCTTGTCGGCGGGCGACAGACCCGGCGACGGGCTCGGCCGGTTTCCGCACACCCCGGCCCGCTCGTAAGTGGGCGTCACGACCCAGCGACAAGCCCGGCCGGTTTCCGCACACCCCCGCCCGCTCGTAAGTGGGCGTCACGACCCAGCGACAGACCCGGCCGGTTTCCGCACACCCCCGCCCGCCAGTGGGTGGGCGTCACGACCCAGCGACAGACCCGGCCGGTTTCCGGACGCCCCGGCCCGCTCGTCAATGGGCGTCACGACCCAGCGACAGGCCCGGCCGGGGCCGGGCGAAAATAAGGTCCTGTTAAAGGTGTTCGGGTTCGGCGAGGGCGCGGCGCAGGGCGAGACGGTGCTCGCGGCGGATCTCGGCGCGGCGGAAGTTGCGACGGTCCTCGTCGGTTTCCGGGAGTAGCGGCGGGATGCGGCGGGGCTTGCCGTCGTCGTCGACCGCGACCATGACCAGGTGCGATGTGGCGACCATCGTGGCCGGCACCGCCCGGTCCCAGCGGTCCGCGGTGACGGTGACCGCGACCTCCATCGAGCTGCGCCCCGCCCACGTGATCCGGGCCAGCACGTGCACCACGTCACCGACCCGCACGGCCTGCAGGAACGCGGTCTCGTCCATCGCCGCGGTGACCGCCGGCCCGTCGGAGTGCCGGGCCGCCACCACCCCGGCCACCGAGTCGATCAGGTTCAAGATTCGGCCGCCGTGGACCGTACCCATCAGGTTGGTGTGGTGTTGATCCATGATCTGGGACAACGTCAGCTCGGACGCCGAAGGCGGCCTGCCCTCCAGCACGGCGGTCATGATCATGATCATAACCGCGCGTGGTGGTCAGCTCGCGACGTAGACCGTGTTGGCGGATTCGCCGCCGGTGAGCGGGTTGGGAAAAGCCACGACGTGGGCCTGCCAGGCCGGGAAGACCTCGCCGAGCACAGCGGTGAAGTCGTCGTCCGGCGGGTCGTCGGACCACAGGGCGAAGACGCCACCCGGGTGCAGGTGGGAGGCCAGGCGGCGCAGGCCGTCGGGGGTGTAGAAGCTCGCGTGGCTGGGGTGCAGCACGTGCCGGGGTGAGTGGTCGACGTCCAGCAGGATGGCGTGGAAGCCGTGGCTGTCGTCGAAGCCTTCCGGGGACGCGGCGAGGGCGAAGAAGTCGCCCTGCTGCAGGAGGGTGCGCGGGTCGCCGGTCAGTCGTTCGGACAGCGGGAGCAGGCCGCGCTCGTGCCACTCGATCACCTGGCCGAGCGCGTCGACGACCCGCAGCGAGCGCACCCGGGGATCGTCGAGCGCGGCCCCCGCCGTGTAACCGAGGCCCAGGCCACCGACGACGACGTCGAGTTCAGCTCCCGGGGTAGCCGCCAGACCGAGACGGGCGAGTTCGATCTCCGCGACCGTGAACAGGCTCGACATGAGGAAGTCGTCGTCGAGCTTGACCTCGTACACGTCGACCTTGAGGGCCGGGTCGAGGCGCCGGCGCAGGCTGATCGCCCCCATCGGGGTTTCCTGCCAGTCGAGCTCCGCGAATCGCACGGCCGGACCTTACGCCACCCAGGCGCTGGTCGCGCCGACGACGCGCGAGCCGTCCAGATCCGCCAGGGACAGACCGGCGAAGGTGCGGGCGTTGTCCGAGGTCTGCCAGCGGAACTGCGGGGCCGGGGTCAGACAGGCTTCGATCACGGTACGCGCGGCGTCCGGCGCACTCTGTGCGTTGGCGAAGCTTCCCGAGGCCCGCTTCAGGTACGCCGCCAGCAGCCCGGCATACGGATCGCCGGCCGCCGTCCCGCCCACGTTCCCCGCCACGTTGCTGACGAAGTCGCTGGCCACGGCCCCGGGTTCGACGATGCTGACGCCGATGCCGAACGCCGCCACGACCGGTGCCAGGGACTGCATCAGCCCCTCGACCGCGAACTTCGCCCCGCAGTACGCGTCGGAGAACGGCTGCCCGACCACCCCGCCGACACTGCTGACCGTGACGATCCTCCCCCGCCCGGCCGCCCGCATGCCCGGCAGCACGAGCCGGGTCAGCACGGCGACGCCCACGTAGTTCACCTCGAGCTGCGCGCGCAGGTCGCCGGTGCTGAGCTGCTCCAGCGTGGCGACCGAGCCACGGCCCGCGTTGTTCACCAGCACGTCGACCCGCCCGAGCTCCGCGACCAGTGCGGTGGCCTGCGCCTCGTCGGTGACGTCAAGAGCGCGTACCTCCAGGGTCACGCCGTTCTCCTGCGCCACGGCCCGCAGCCGATCCGCCCTGCCCGGGTCCCGCATGGTCGCCACGACCCGCAGCCCGGCCGCGGCGAGCCCGACCGCGGTGTGCAGCCCGATGCCGCTCGACGTGCCGGTCACCAGGGCAAGTTGTTGATCACTCATGCGTACCAGTGTTGCAGGCAGATTTCCGTAGCCGGTGACGCCACGACCCCCGCGCGTGACGAGCACCTCATAGCCAGTCGCGGCGTACGGCCTCCATGCCGGCCTGGAAGCGGGTGCGGGCGCCGAGGCGCTCCAGCAGGGCGTGCAGGTGGCGCTGCACCGTGCGCACGCTCCAGCCGAACGTACGCGCGATCACCGCGTCGGTGGCACCGCTCGCCAGCAGGGTCAGCAGCTGCCGTTCCTGCGGGCCGAACGTCTCGTCGTCGATGCGGGTCTCCGTCCGGGTGATCGGGGTGGCCCGGTCCCACGTCGCCTCGAACAGGCCGATCGTCAGATCCAGGAGCGAGGACGGATGCAGCACGTACGCGAGCTCGTCGTGATGGTCCGCCGCGGAGCTGACGATCGCCGCGGTGCCGTCGCTGATCACGATCTTGGCCGGTAGCGTGCCGCCGGCCCGGGCCCGTTCGCCGCGCCGGATGCCCTCGAGGATGTTGTCCATCCGGCCGGGCAGCGACAGCGACTCCGCGTCGTAGACGACCCGGTAGCCGACCCGCCCGGCCTGCAGGTGGTCGCGTTCCTCGAGGTTGGGGCCCTCGTCGCCGTGCTCGCCGGGCGGGACGAAGTACGGCGGCTTGTCGAACGAGCGCACCTCGTAGCGGGCCGAGCGCTGGATCTGGACGAACGCGCGGTACACCTTGGACGAGCCTTCGATGATCTCGACGCTGCGGGGGCGCTGCCGGGCCGACTGCTCCGCGTGGAACGCCTCGTCGAGCCGGTTGAGGTGCTGCTGGAGCCGGCCCAGCTCGTGCTCCCGCTTGGCGATCAGCACCGAGCCCGCGAGGGACGGGGCGACGGCGGCGTAGCGGGCGGGGCGGCCGGGCGTACGCGTGACAAGCCCCCGCCCGACCAGAGTGGCCAGCGCGCGGGTGATCCGGGCCGGGGTGAGCCCGGTGCGACCGGCGAGCCCGGCAACCGTGGCCTGCCCGGGCGCGATCAGCGCCTCGTAGACCTTCGCCTCGACCTCGGGGATACCGACGGTCTCCCACATACGCGCTCCCCATGATCATCGGTGGCCTGTCGTAAAAGTGCCACCTGTCATAAAGCCGCATCGACGATCATCTTGTCCAGCGTGGCGCCAACATGTCAGGTTCACTCCACACTGCATGGTCGCCCTCCGACCTGCCCCGCGTTGTGATGGGAATATCGATGAAACGCGAGTTGTGGCTCAAACGACTCCTCTCCGCCCCCGCTGTGGCCCTCATGGTCGCGGGCCTGATCTCCGTCACTCCGGCAGCTCCGGCCACCGCGGCGCCCGCCGCCGAGTTCGTCCCGGCCGGCTGCAACAAGCCGCAGCCGTTCGCCGGCCCCGATGAGGTGCCCACCGCGCAGTGCTTCGCGGTCGCCCTCGCCACCTCCGCGGGCAAGCTGTCGAAGCGCACCGCCGCCGCCGGCCCGCTGCCGACCGCGCTGGGCCCGGCCGAGATCCAGCAGGCGTACGCCCTGCCCGCCGACGCCGGCGCGGGCCTGACCGTCGCCATCGTCGACGCGTACGGCTATGACAACGCCGAGGCCGACCTGGCCGTCTGGCGCGACCACTACGGCCTGACCCCGTGCACCACCGACAACGGCTGCTTCCGCAAGATCGACCAGCGCGGCGGCACGGACTACCCGGTGCAGGACAGCGGCTGGGCCATGGAAACGGCCCTCGACCTCGACGCCGTCTCCGCGTCCTGCCCCAAGTGCAACATCCTGCTCGTGCAGGGTGACAGCGCCAACATGGCCGACCTGGGCGAGGCCGTGAACACCGCCGCCGCCCTGGGTGTCACGGCGATCTCCAACTCGTACGGCATGAACTACGAGACGCCGTACGCGCAGGAGTTCGACCAGTACTACGACCACCCCGGCGTCGCGATCACCGTCTCCAGCGGCGACGACGGCAACGTGCAGAGCTACCCGGCCACCAGCCCGCTGGTCACCGGCATCGGCGGCACGTACCTCGCCCGCGACGACTCGGCCCGTGGCTGGGCCGAGACCGCGTGGGACGAGGCCGGTTCCGGCTGCTCCGACTACGAGCCGAAGCCCGACTTCCAGACCGGCATCGCCACGAACTGCGCCAGCCGCGCCTCCGCGGACATCTCCGCGGTCGCCGACCCGGCCTCGGGCCTGTCCGTCTACGGCACGTTCGGCCTCGACGGCTGGTCCCAGATCGGTGGCACGTCGCTGTCCGCGCCGCTCGTCGCCGGCATGTACGCGCTGGCCGGCAAGCCCACCCCGGGCACCTACCCGGTCACGTACCCGTACGCCGGTGGTCGTGGCCTGTTCGACGTCACCGAGGGCATCAACGGCAGCTGCGGCAACGTTTTGTGCCAGGCCGGTCCCGGCTGGGACGGCCCGACCGGGCTCGGCAGCCCGCAGGGTGTCACCGCGCTGACCCTCGGCGACATCGGCCAGGTCACCGGCACGGTCACCGCCGCCGGCCAGCCGCTCGCCGGGGCGACCATAACCGCGACCGGCGCCGAGGGCGCCCACTTCACCGCGACGACGGACGCCGACGGCACCTACGACCTGTTCGCGACCGCGGGCACGTACACGCTGACCACGACGAAGTTCGGCTACGCCACCGGCACCGCCGCCGGCGTCGTCATCACCACCGGCGAGCAGGTCACCACGAACTTCACGCTGACCACGCTCGCGAGCAAGGTCGTCAGTGGCAAGGTCACCGACGGTTCGGGGCACGGCTGGCCGATGCGCGCGAAGCTCACCATCGACGGCTACCCCGACGGCGCGTTCTACTCCGACGCGTTCTCCGGTGAGTACTCGGTGAACCTGCCCGTCGGCACGGACTACACCGTGCACGCCGAGGCCGCGGACCTGACCGGGTACCAGGCGCAGACGTTCACCGTCGCGGTCAAGAACGCCAACGTGAAGAAGAACATCGCGCTGCCGGTCGACGCGGAGTCCTGTGCCGCACCCGGGTACGCGATCACGCACACCGGCCTGTTCGAGGACTTCACCGGCTGGACCGGCACGGACGTCAAGGACGGCTGGACCGTCACCGACGCGGCCGGAACCGGCCAGACCTGGAACTTCGACAACGCTCGCTACAACACGCCCCCGGGCAGCGACGGTGACATCGCGCTCATCGACTCCGACGTGTGGGGCGAGACCGGCAAGCAGGACTCCACCCTCGTGTCGCCGGTCGTCGACCTCAGCGGTCACGCGAACCCGGTGATCGGTTTCGACACCACGTACATCGGCTTCCCCGACCAGACCGGCTCCGTCGACCTGAGCCTGGACGGCGGCACCACCTGGACCACCGTCTTCGACATGTGGACCTGGATCGACCACTTCGAGCTCGCGGTCCCGCAGGCCGCCGGGCACAGCGACGTCCGGCTCCGGTTCCACTACACGGGTAGCTGGAGCCGCAGCTGGCAGGTAGACAACGTCCTGATCGGCACGAACGTCTGCGCCCCCGTCGCGGGCGGGCTGGTCGCCGGGTTCGTCTCCGACGCCAACACCGGCAAGCCGCTCACCGGCGCGGTCGTCACCAGCGACCCGCACCCGACGGAGTTCGCCGTCACCACCGCGACACCCGAGGACCCGGCGCTCGCCGACGGCTACTACTGGCTGTTCAGCTCGCAGACCGGCAGCGTCCCGCTGAGCGTCACGGACGGGTTCTACACCGCCGCGAAGACCAAGGTCTCCGTCAAGGCGAACGCGCTCAAGCAGGTCAACGTCAAGCTCACCGCCGGGCTGCTGACGGTCAACCGCGGCGATCTCGCGTACGAGGAGACGCTCGGCGACAAGTCGAGCCAGACCCTGACGTTCGGCAACGACGGTGCCGTAGCGGTGAAGGTCCACCTCGGTGAGGACCCGGGCGGCTTCACCCCGCTCGCCGGCACCGCCACCGGCACCGGCGCGCCGGATCTGCGCGTACCCACCGAACTCAGCACCGGCGACGTGGCGGGCACGTCCACGGCGCAGGACACCGCCACCCCGCGCCAGGCAAACCCCGCGGCCCTGCCCTGGTCGGACCTCACCGACTACCCGGTGCCGGTGATGGACAACGTCGCCGCCGCCCACGACGGCAAGGTCTACTCGGTCGGCGGCACCAGCGGCTACACCCGTTACAGCAGCGCCTACGTCCTCGACCCGGAAACCCAGCAGTGGTCGGCGATCGCGGAACTGCCCAAGCCGATCGCGGGCCTCACCGGCGGCTTCATCGGCGACAAGCTGTACGTCACCGGCGGCTGGGACGGCAGCACGGGCCTCAACCGCGCTACGTACGCGTACGACCCGGCCACGAACGCCTGGACCCAGGTCGCGGATCTGCCCGGACCCGCCTCGGTCTCCGGCACGGCTGTGGTCGCAGGCAAGCTCTACGTCGTCGGCGGCTGCTCCACCGGCGGCAGCGCGTGCACCCAGAGCGACAAGGTCTACCGCTACGACCCGGCCACCGACGTGTGGAGCACCGCCCCGGCGTACCCGAGCGTGGTCGCGTACCTCGCCTGCGGTGGCCTTCAGGACGAGCTCGTCTGCGCCGGCGGCACGGCGGGTGGCGGCAGGACGCTGAGCGACACGTACACCCTGAAGCCCGGCGCGACCGCCTGGGTGACGAAGGCAGCCATGCCGGGTGACGTGTGGGGCGGCGCCGCGACGGCGGCGAACGGCAAACTCCAGATCATCGGTGGCGCGGTCGCCGGTGGTACGGCCCTGAGCAACCAGGCCGTCGAGTACGACCCAGCCGCCGACGCCTGGACCAGGCTCCCGAACGCCAACAACGCCACCTACCGGGGCGCGGCCGCGTGCGGTCTCTACACGGTCGGCGGCGCGATCGGCAGCTCGTTCTCCACGTGGTGGGTGCAGAACCTCGCCGGCTACGGCGACTGCGGCCAGGACGTCTCCTGGCTCTCCGCGAACAAGACGGACTTCACCGTCCAGCCCGGCCGCACGGTCACCGTCAAGGTCACCGCGGACTCGTCGAAGCTGTCCCAGCTCGGCACGTACCAGGCCAAGCTCAACGTCACGACCAACACGCCCTACCGCGACGTCCCGCCGGTCACGGTCTCGCTGACCACGACCCCGCCCGCGAGCTGGGGCCAGCTCACCGGCACGGTCAAGGACAAGGCCGGCAAGGTCATCGGCGGCGCCACGGTGGCGCTCTGCCCGGCGTACGACCTGGCAACGGGCGAATGCGGCCCGACGACGTACACGCTGAAGACCGACGCCGCGGGTGCCTGGCACCTCTGGCTCGACAGCGCGGGCAACCCGGTCCAGATCATCGCCGCCAAGGACGGCTACACCCCGGCGATGAAGATCGCCACGATCAAGAAGGGTGAGACGGTCACGGCCGACTTCGCCCTCGCCGCCAACGCCGCGATGAGCGCGGCCAAGGTCGGCGCGTACCTGACCGAGACCATGCAGAGCAAATAGCCCTCGGGGCAGACAGCTTTCTTGGGGGAGGCGAGCCGGGCAGCGGGACACCCCCGCTGCCCGGCTCCGCTTTATGGTTACCCTGCTGCGATGCATGATGATCAGCGGCGTACGGCGGCACTGGCCACGGCCCTCGAACGGTTCCCCGCTGTCGCGGACCGGGTGTCCCGGGTCTACGGCCTGCGACTCCCCCGCCACCTCGCCGTGTTCCACGCGTTCTGGGCCAGCGCCGCCGGCGAGGAACGTTCCGCGCTGAGCGACCTGATGCTCCGCCCCTGGGGCATCACGGACTACTTCGCCGACAACGGCCTGGACCTGGTCGCCCGCGACGGCCTCGACGAACGCCTCCACGCCCGCTACCGCCGCGACCCGGCCGAATTCGTCACCGTCCTGTCCGGCAACTCCGACGGCGAACACTTCGGCCTCTGGTACGACGACCCCGCCGCGCTACCGGCCATGATCACCGTCAACTACGCCCGTGACTCCGCGGAGACCTGGGTGGAGAAGTCCCCCACCCTGCTGGGAGTCCTGCGCGCCCGCATCGACTCGGCCATCGCCGACTACGGCGACGACACCGGCTACGGCCCGCTGCTCCCCGCACTGGCCTGGTTCGCCGACGCCGACGCTGCCGCGCTGCAGGCCGACGGATGGGAACCGCCGCGCTCCCGTGCGTACGGTGCGATCGCGCCCTTCCCCACCCTCCCACCCCGCACCGGCAACCCCCGCCTGGCCAAGTCGCAGGACCGCCTCACGGCCTTCCGCTCCGACCCTGCCGCAGCCGCCCGCTGGCTCACCGACGCCGAACGAGACCTCGCCGCCGGCAAACCCGCCCTCGCCCTCGCCATCGGCGCCGAACTCCACTGGCTCGACACCGACACCTACCGCGACCAGGGCCTGCCCCTGCTCGTCGGCGCCTACCGCACCCTCGGCCGCCACGCCCTGGCAGAGATCGCCACCCTCCACGCCACCCACCGCGACCTCGACTCGGTCCAGGTCCTCACCTGACCGGCATACGATGCGGCGTGACGTTCACCGCCCCGGCCGCGTGGGCCGACACACCGGAACCGGTGCGGACAGCCGTCGCTGAGGCGCTCGGTAGCACGATCGCCGGTCACACCGATCTGCACGGCGGCATGTCACCCGGGCCGGCCGCGGGCTTGCGACTGGCCGACGGACAGCGGGTTTTCGTGAAGGCCGTATCCGCGGTCGTTCATCGCATCTCCGACTTCGACGGCTGGACGCGTCTGATCAGGAACCGATCGCGCCTACCGGTTGTTGCACACGCTGCCGCCGGACGCATCACGTTTCGTCGTGGCGCTGGCCGGGATGTGGTCCATCCGCGCCACCACCATCCCGGACACGGTCATGCCCGGCATCTCCCGCCGGCGCCGCGCCCGATCAGCCGCCCTCCGCCCCTTGGTCAGCCGTCTGATCGACGACCTGCGCCCGTAGAGCAGCCGCCGACTTTCTGACCTCCACCAGCGGTCCGGTGATTCTTTTCGTTCTGCGACCCCAGGCTTCCGCTCTCCTCACAGCCTTGTCCAGAAGATCGAGCAGCTCCGAACGGGCGTTGCCGACAGGATGTTCGGCGAGGGCGACCTGGACCTCCACCGAGAGCGTTTCGCCGGAGTAGGAACGCAGGCGCAGTCCCGAGAACGGAGGGACCCACACCTCGGCGGGAACCAGGAACATCACGGTCAGGGTGAACGGGTCGGTGCCGAAGTCTCCCCGCGTCGCGCGGACGAGATCGTCGATGCCTCTGGTCCAGCGTTTGTCCTCGAAACCGCCCCCGACGATCGACATGATGGTCAGGGGCGGCGGCATCGGCCCAGAGTAGATCAGGCCTCGGGGATGACGCGGTCGAACATTTCCGTGCGGGGGACGTCGGGGTCGGGGCCGTTGCGGATGCCGCGGTCGAGGGCGTTGATGGCGGACAGCTGCTCGGTGGTGAGGTCGAAGTCGAAGACGGCGAAGTTCTCGGCGATGCGGCCCGGGTTGGTGGACTTGGGGATGGCCGAGCGGCCTTCCTGGAGGTGCCAGCGGAGCATGACCTGGGCCGGGGTCTTGTCGTGGGACTTGGCGATCTCCGCGATGACCTGGTCCTGGAGGACGTTCTTGCGCTCCTCGCCCCAGCCCGGGTAGAACGTGATGCCGCCGATCGGGGACCAGGCCTGGGTGAGGATGCCGTGCTCGGCGTCGGCTTTCTGGACGTCCGGCTGAGTGAAGTACGGGTGGAGCTCGATCTGGTTGACCGCGGGCACAACCGTCGTGGCGGCGAGCAGGTCGTCGAGGTGGTGGCGCATGAAGTTGCTGACGCCGATGGCGCGGACCTTGCCGTCGGCGAGGAGCTTTTCGAGGGCCTGGTACGCGGCGATCGTACGGTCGAAGCGGTCCGTGGCCGGCTGGTGCAGGATCAGCAGGTCGAGGCGGTCGACGCCGAGCTTGCCGATCGCCTTGTCGTAGGCGTGCAGGGTTTCGTCGTAGCCGTAGTCGCTCACCCACACCTTGGTCTCGACGAACACCTCGTCGCGGGCGACGCCGGCGCGGCGCAGGCCCTCGCCCACCTCGCGTTCGTTGCCGTAGGCCGCGGCCGTGTCGATGTGCCGGTAACCGAGGTTCAGGGCCGTCTCCACCGCGGCGGCGGTCTCCTCGGGCGGGCTCTGGAAGACGCCGAGGCCGAGCGCGGGCATCGTGACGCCGTTGTTGAGGACGAGATCATCTGTCATGCCTCGACCGTAGGCCGCCCGGCGGTCGTCAGAGGGGTACTGGCTTTGACCCCATCACCACCAGCCCTGACGTTTGGCCCAGATGAGCAGGCCCACCGACATCACCAGCATCACCGCGAGGACCGGGATGAGCATGCCGAGGTGGGTGCTGTCGTTGACGATGAGGTTCATGCCGTACACCGAGGAGAGGGCCGTGATCGGCAGGGTGATCACCGCGATGACCGCGAGGCGTTCCGCGGCGATGGTCATCTTGGTGTCGCTGCGGGTGCGGTAGAAGTCGATCACGCCCTGGAGGTAGTCCTTCTGGCCGTCCGCGATGGCGTAGACCCGGTTGAACTGGTCGACGGTGTCGTCGAGCAGGGGCCGGGCCCGCTCCGGGACGCCGCGGTTGATCGTGGCGAGGCGGCCGTAGATCTCGCGGCTCAGCGCCGCCATCGTGCGGACCGCGACCAGGCCGTGGCGGGTGCGGAACATCTCCTCGAGGAACTTCTCCGGGTCGCCGAGGTGGCCGCCGGTGACGCGCTGCTCGAGCTGCCAGACCTCGCGGGTCTGCACCTCGACGAAGGCCTCCTGGCGCCGGGCGAGGGCCGAGACCACGGCGTACGACAGGTCGAAGCCGGACGCCGGGCGGTAGCGGCCGCTCGCGATGCGCGCCATCACGCCCGCGGTGTCGGCCAGCGCCACCCGCGCCGGGACCGCCTCGTTCGTCGGGCCGTGCACGGTGACCAGGTAGTTCGCGCCGATGAACTGGTCCAGCTCGATGTAGTGGACGTGGCCGTTGCGGCCGGTCTCCGGGGCGTGCAGGACGACGAAGACGTGGTCGGCGTACGCGTGGACCTTGGGCACCTGGTTGCGGTGCACGCAGTCGCGGATCGCGTGCGGGTGGAAGCCGAAGACCTCGCGCAGCACCTTCTCGTCGCCGGGCCAACACTGCGGGATGTCGACCCACACCAGGCCGTCCGGGCGGGCCAGCAGCTCGGACAGCTCCCCCGCGTCACGCTTCTCGGCGCCCTGTGCCTCGGTCACCCACCAGACGTCCACGCCGACGACGATAGGCCGCCGATCTGAATCATGGATGAACCGGCACCGACCAGCGGGTCCGCGGCCAGGGGCAGGGTGAACCGGAAGATGCTGCCGCCACCCGGATTGTCCGCGACCGTGATGGTGCCGTCGTGCCGCTCGACGACCCGCCGGCAGATGGCCAGGCCGAGGCCGGTCCCCGCGAAGCCGCTGTCGGTGGTCGCGCGGTGGAACGACTCGAAGACGCGTTCGTGCTGGCCGGCGGGGATGCCGATGCCGCGGTCGGCGACCTCGATCCGGACCGCCGAAGCCTGCGGCAGGGTGTGGGCACTGATGCGTACGGTGGCGGGGCGCCCGGGCGGTGTGTATTTGATCGCGTTGCCGATCAGGTTGTCCAGCAGTTGCCGGCACAGCACCGGGTCGGCGTGCACCGCCGGGAGCGGCCCCGAGCGGATGTCGGGCCGCGTCGCCGGGCCGGCGGGCAGATGGTCGACGCGGTCGGCGACGATGCCGGCGACCAGCGCTTCCAGGTCGATCGTTTCCAGGCGCAGCGCCGCGTCCCGGGCCGTCGCATAGGCGAGCAGGTCGTCGATGAAGCTCCGCATCCGCACCACCCCGCCGCGCACGCGTTCGAGGTTCGGGACGAGCATCGCCGGGTCGGTCACGCCGGCTTGCAGGTCGGACTCGACGATCTCGGCGAAGCCGGTGACCGCGGTCAGCGGCCCTTTCAGGTCGTGGGCGACGACGTAGGCGAACGCCTTGAGGTCGGCCTGGCGGGCCATCAGCTCGGCCTCGATCTCGGCGCGGTGCAGCAGCTCCGAGCGCAGGGCCGCCGCGGTGCCGGCCAGGTCGATCTCAGCCCGCTTGCGGGTGGTGACGTCGGTGAAGACCCCGCAGATTCCGTACGCGGACCCGTCCGGCCGGTGCAGCGGAAACAGCGCCGACTGGTAGTCACGCCCCGCGATGACCTGTTCGAAGCGCACGGCCCGGTCGCAGATCAGCGCCTCCTGCGTGTACCGCTGCAGCCGCGTCGCGTCCGCCTCGCCGAACAGATCCCGATCCGTCAGGGCGGAAGGGGCGCCGAAGTGCTTCTCGAAGGCGAGGTTCACCTGGGCGTACCGCCCGGTCAGATCCTTGATGAAGACCGCCTCGGGCATGTTGTCCATCGCGGCCTGGGTCTGGATGTTGCGGCCGAGCAGAATCTCCGAGTGGTCCCGCTCCAGCTCGGTGCGGACCGCCCGCGACCCGAACGCGACACCGACCGCCACGAAGGCGACCACGTTGGCGGTCACCAGCAACGCCAGCCCCAGTCGCGCGTCGAACCTCCCGGCGTCCTGCGCGCGCAGGCACAGCCACCCGAGGCTGAACGGCACCACGGTCGCCGTCGTGAGCATCGCCCGGGTCAGCGACGCACTCGAGCCCCGCGACACCGCCAGCCGGGCCAGGCCCTGCTCGGGCAGGATCAGGAACGTCCCGGCGGCGAGCAGGGTCACCGCCGCCGCGGTGTTCACGGCCATCCCGGTCAGGCCCAGGAACCGTTGCAGGGCGGAGACGCTCAGGGCGTACCCGTAGAGGCCGAGCACACCCACGATCGCCGCGACCATGCACATCACCTGGGAGACCACCACCGCCCGCGGGTGCCGGCGCACCGCGGCGAGCTGCGCACCGGTCAGCAGGAGCATCGCCGTCGCGGTGTTCGGCGCCATCCGGCCCGGGAAGGAGGTGGCCACCCGGTCGGCGGCCACGGACTCCGGGAACAGCAGCCGGTCGATGCCGAGGTCCAGGCCGGTCGCGTACTGGAGCAGGGTCACCGTCGCGGCGAGCGTCACGACCGCGCAACCCACCGTGCCGGCAACCCGGATCCCGCCGCGCTGCGATATCGCGGCCAGCAGGCTCAGGCCCAGGATCGTCACGCACGCCGCGGTGACCGGCTTCATCGACGCCGCGTCCGGGATCACCCGGGTCAGCGTGCCGGCGCCGAACATCCAGCCCGCCAGCACCGTCAGCCCCATGCAGACCACCAGAACGGCGAGCAGCGGCACCAGCCGGCGCACCCGTCTCAGCAGGTGTTGATCGACACGTTCCTCGTCAGGAGCCACACTTCCCTCCGGAAAGTCACAGCACACGCTAGCCCTCAGGCAACGGGTCCGTGGCGGTTCGACGATCTGACCACTGTCCGAGATGGACATCACTCCGTCTCTGCGATTCACCTCGCCTTGATCAGGCATCGAGCCCGCACTGCAGGAATCGGTCACTCATGGCGATACGCCGTGGCTCTCTGGCTGCCACCGGGCTTGCGATCGTGGCATCCGACAGGGTCAACCCCGGTGGGATGTACCGGCTCCGGGGTGGCGACGCTCGAGCTACGGGGCACGAAGTTGCGCCGAAACCCGCGATGTCGCACCATCCTGCGGCTTCAGCTGTCCCGCGTCGGAGAGTTACGTGGGGCCGGCCGGGATCGGTCCTGCCGGTCAGGCGACGGTGCGGGACCACTGCTGGTTGGTGCCGGTGCCGCAGGTGTACTGCTGGATGTCGGCGCCGTCGGCGGTGTTGGCACTGACGACGTCGAGGCATTTTCCGCTGTGACGGGCGACGAGCTGGAAGTAGCTGCCGGTGGCGCGCCAGGACCATTGCTGGTTGGTGCCGCTGCCGCAGGTGTACTGGATGATGTTGGCGCCGTCGGTGGTGGCGGACGAGGAGACGTCGAGGCATTTGCCGCTGTTCTGGTTGATGATCCTGACGTAGCCGCCGCCGGTCTCCTGGAATTCCCAGCGCTGATTCGTACCGCTGTTCCAGGTGTACTGCTTGACCTCGGCGTTGTCGGCGGTGGAGGCGCTCACCGTGTCCATGACCTTGCCGCTGTTGCGGTTCGTGACCCGGTAGCGGACGGGGGCGTTGCCGGTGATCGTGCCGGTCGCCGTGTCGATGGTGATGGTCGGATACCAGGTCAGGCTCATGGTGGTGGCGGTCGGGAACGTGATGGGCAGCCAGACGTACTGCGAGTCGTTGACCGGGCCGCTCCAGGCGCCCGCCCAGCGGTCACCGAGATACAGGTACGACGTCCCCGCGGTGCCCTGGACCGGTTGCACGTACGCCGGTTGCGAACCGAACGTCGTACCGTCGCCGACATTCGTCATGGCGGTCCAGGGGCCGGCGATGCTCGACGCGGTCGCGTACCGGGCCTGGTTGGGGTTCCAGCCGGACGTGCCCGAGGTCAGCAGGAAGTAGGTGCTTCCCCGTTTGAACAGCGCGGGGGCTTCGCGGGAGTTGTCGTTCCAGAAGTTGCCGACGAGCGTCTGCACGTTGAGATAGTCGGCGGTGAGCCGGTAGATGTGCAGGTCGCGGTTCTCGTCGGCGGCCGAGATCATGTAGGCCGCGCCGGCGCCGTCGTCGTAGAGGGTGATGTCGCGCGACATGTACGAGCCGAGCGGCCGGAAACTCCCCCGGTAGCTGTAGTCACCGTCCACGGTCGACGACGTGGCGACGGCCGCTCGCGCCTCGGCGTAGTCGGTGCCGTTCTCCTTGTGCATCCACATCACGAACGTGCCGGTGGACGCGTTGTAGATGACCTTGGGGCGCTCGATCTTGGCGTTCTGCAGCTCGGTGGCCGACGTGCGGGTGAGCACGTCGTGCCGGAATTCCCAGGTGCGCAGGTCGGTGGAGCGGTAGACGGAGACCGCCCGGAACGTGTCGTCGGCGTTGCGGTTCTCGCCGAACCAGTAGTAGTAGCCGCCCACCTTGAGGATGCCGCCGCCGTGGGCGTGCACGGCCGTCCCGCTCGTGTCGGTGAACTGGGTCCCGTTGGTGATGGTGACCGCGGCGGCCTGCGCGGGACTGGGGATCATGAGGATAGCGGCCACCAGGGCCAGGATTCGTAACATGCCTGACACTCAACCGGTTCATCCCTGGTATGGCAATAGATGTAGGTCGATATGTGCGGCTTCTGCACGCGACCGTGCGGAATAGTCAAGAATGAAATTCGGATTCGAGGACACGGACGGCCCCGATATCGCAAGCGGCTGAGATATCGATCTCGTCGATTACCATTCCCGGCCCCTTTCGTCGCTATTCTTGGCGGCGATATCCGCCGAGCCTTGCGAGGTCACGCAGCATGAGGTCACGCACCGCCGAATCCGCGATCGCCGAGGAACAGTCGTTTCTCGACACGGCCCTGGACCGTCGCGACCGGCTGGCCGGGCACCTGAGCACCGAGCTCGAGGAGGCCGCGGAGGACGCCCTCGACCACAGCCGCCGGCGCATGCTGAAACGGCAGTACGACGAGCTGCGCCGGGCCCGCGACGGCCTCGTCTTCGGGCGCCTCGACGGCCTCGACGGCACGGTCCGCCACATCGGCCGCATAGGACTCCGCGACCAGCGCGAGGACGCCGACCCGCTCGTGCTCGACTGGCGCGCTCCTGCGTCCCGGCCGTTCTACACGGCGACACCGCTCGACCCGCAGGGCCAGGCCCGGCGAAGGCACATCAGGACGTCCGGTTCGGTGGTCACCGGTGTGGACGACGAACCACTGGACGAGAAGAGCGACGGCAGCCTTGTCGGCGAGGGCGCTCTGCTGGCGGCGCTGGGTGAACGGCGTACCGGGAGAATGTCAACGGCGATCTCCACACTGCAGCGTGAGCAGGACGACATCGTCCGGGCCGGGGCGACCGGGCCGCTGATCGTGCAGGGCGGGCCCGGCACCGGCAAGACGGTCGTCGCGCTGCACCGCGTGGCATATCTGCTGTTCACCCATCGCCACATGGCGGAGCGGGCGGTCCTGGTGCTCGGCCCGTCGCCGCGGTTCCTCGACTACATCGCCCAGGTCCTGCCCGCGCTCGGCGAGACCGCCGTCGTCTCCGCCACCTGCGACACCCTGCTGCCCGGCGTTACCGTCGCCCGCGGCGAGGACAGGCGGATCTCCGAGATCAAGGGCCGCGCGATGTGGCAGCAGACCCTCGAACGCTACGTGGGCTCGCTGCTCCCACAACCGCGCAATCTGGAGCTGCGCTGGGAGGGCGACGCGTACGTCATCCCGGCCGGGACGGTGGCGCAGGCGCTCGCCTCGGCGACGCAGGGACGCGCGTACCACCAGGCCCGTGCCGCCTTTGCCGCCCAGCTGCACCACCTCCTGGCCGATGCCGTCGCCGAACAGCGCGAGTCCCTGCTCGAGTCGATGGAGGAGGGCTTCGAGGACATCCTCGCCCGGTTCTCCGGCCCCGACTCCCCCGCCGGGCCCTCCGCCAGCGACGTCGACGGCCTGCTCTCCGAGGACGAGCTCGAGGATCTGCGCGAACGCATCGCCACCCACCCCACGATCGCCCGGTTCCTCGCCTCGATCTGGCCGGTCCGGGACCCCGCGGTCACGGTGCGCTCACTGCTGCACGATCAAGATCTCCTTCATCGGTACGCGCCGGAGCTGACCGATGACGAAAAGGCGCTCGTGGCAGCCGAGCCCGGAGCCTGGGCGCCGAGCGACATCCCCCTGCTGGACGCCGTGGCGGAGCTGCTCGGCGAGGAGTCCCCGCAACTGCAGGGCGAGTTCATGGCCGACCGGGCCCGCAGCCGGCGCGACTGGGTCTACGGCCACGTCGTGATCGACGAGGCGCAGGAGCTCTCCGAGATGCAGTGGCAGATGGTCCTGCGCCGCTGCCCCAGCCGCTCGATCACCGCCGTCGGCGACATCGACCAGGCCGAGGCGTCACACCGGCACACCAGCTGGGCGCAGGCCGTGCAGGCGACGCTCGGCGACCGCTGGACCCCGGCGGAGCTGACCATCTGCTACCGGACCCCGCGCGAGGTCATGGAGCTCACCGGCCCGGTCCTCGCGAAGGCCGGCAGCCACAACGCACCGCCGCGCGCGGTCCGTTCCTCCGGCATCACGCCGTGGGAGCACACCGTCGCGGCGGACGAGCTCGTCGGGACCGCTGCCCAGGCCGTCCGGGAGCTGCAGGAGCGGTGGGCGGGTGGCACGGTCGGGGTTGTCGCCCCCGTGGCGCGCGCTGAAGAGTTGCGGGCCGCGCTGGGTGGCGTACCCGTGCTGACTGCGACCGAGGCCAAAGGCCTGGAGTGGGACGCCACGCTGGTGATCGACCCGACGGGCATCGCGGCCGAACCCCGGGGCTGGAACGGTCTCTATGTGGCCCTCACCCGCTGCACCCAGGAACTGGGACAATTGCACCTGGTCTGAGGGCTTGCGTTCAAGCGCTTGAACCCTGCCACGCTGCTGGTATGACACCTTCCGCAGCATGGATCATCACCGGGCCGACCGCCGGCATCGGCCGCCGCACCGCCCTCGAACTCGCCACCCACGGCACGGTGGTGCTGGCCGGCCGCAACCGCGCCAAACTCGACGACGTCGCCCAGGAGATCCGGGCCCGGGGCGGGCACGCCGTGCCGGTGGTGGCCGACCTGTCCGACGTCACCAGCGCGCGCCGGGCGGCCGGGGAGATCGCCGCGCTCGGGCTGCCGCTCGCCGGGCTGGTCAACAACGCGGGCATCATGGCGATGCGCCCGTTCACGTCCGCGCAGGGCTGGGACGGCGTCTTCGCCACCGACCACCTCGGGCCGTTCGCGCTGACCGAGTCCCTGATCCCGCACCTGCCCGACGGCGCGAACGTCGTGTTCGTCGTCTCCGCCGTCGAGGACCCCGAGCGTAAACCCGCCGTCACCGCCGGCTTCCGGGGCTCCCGCTACATCTCGGCCGAGGCGAGCGCCCGCGGCGAATGGCTGCCCGGCGGGTCGAAACTGCCGGGCGGGGACGCGTACGCCACGTCCAAGCAGGGCAATCTCGCCACCGTCCTCGCGTTCGCCCGCGAGACCCCGCGGCTGCGCTTCAACGCCGTCGAACCCGGCTTCAGCCCCGGCTCCGACCTGGGCCGCGACGCGAACATCGCCCTGCGCGTCCTGTCGAAGTACGTCCTGTCGCCGATCGCCCCGATGATCAAGTACTGGAGCAACCCGAAGACCGCCGGCCGCGTGATCACCACGGTCCTGACCGACCCGGCGACCGGCACCGGCGGCTACTACGACGAGAACGGCCGGACGATGCGCGGTTCCACCCAGGTGAGTGACCCCGCGTTCCAGGATCGCTACGTCGCCGAGACGCGTGTCCTGCTCAACGGGGTCGGCTGAAAAACTGTCGTACCCCGTCGCTACCTTCTCACCCATCGATCCGCTGGATGGAAGGTGACCCATGCCCGCCGACACCACGTACCTCGAGCTCTCCGAGGACAACGGCAGTGCCCACAAGTTCTACGAGGTGACGGTCGACGGCACCGACCTCACCATCCGATATGGGCGCATCGGCGACCGCGGCCAGACCAGCCAGAAGTCGTTCACCACCACCGACAAGGCCAAGGCCGAGGCGGCCAAGAAGATCGGGGAGAAGGTCCGCAAGGGGTACGCCACAGCGCAGCCCGGCGGCCGGCAGAAACGCTCGGTGTCCCGGCGCCAGATCGTCAGCACCCGCTCGTCGGCCACCCGCGCACCGGTGCTGTGGCGCTACTCGTCGGGCAGCCCGGCGTTCGGCATCTTCGTCGACGACGACGTGTGCATGGTCGGCAACGAGAGCGGCCTGATCACCACGCTCAGCCACGGAGCCGAGGTGCTGCAGCAGTTCCGGCTCCCCGAGGGCGTCAAGTGCATCGTCGCCGACGACGGCTGGATCTACGCCGGCTGCGACGACGGCAACGTCTACGACCTGTCCGGCAAGGTCCCCCGCCTGGCCTACCGCATCGCCCCCGAGATCGACATCTACTGGCTCGACATCCACGACGGCGTCCTCGGCGTCTCGGACGCCGGCGGCGGCATCTCCGCGATCGACCACGAGGACGAGTTCCTCTGGCAGCGCCCCGGCCGCGGCCAGTCGGCGTGGATGGTCCGCTGCGACACCAACGCCATCCACCACGGCCACACCCAGGGCGTGACCAGCTACGACTGGCGCACCGGCCGCGAGCTCTGGCACACGAAGACCGGCTCGGTCCTCTTCGGCTGGCAGGAACGCGACACCGTCTACGCCGGCACCGCCAACCGCCAGGTCGTCGAGCTCGGCAAGGACGGCACCCACCACCAGACCTACCACTGCGACGCCGCGGTCTACTCCTGCGCCACCGCCGAGGACGGCCGCTACGTCTTCGCCGGCGACAGCGCCTCCTCCATCTACTGCTTCGCCGCCGACGGCACCCGCCTCTGGAAACTCGCCACCGGCTGCGGCTCCGCCTTCTCCATGCAGTACCGCAACAACCGCCTCTACATCGTCACCACGGATGGCTCCCTCGCCTGCATCGACGCCAGCGAGTCCGCCATCCAGTCCGCAGTAGCCGGCACGGTCCCCCAAGCGGTCGACGTCAAGGCCCCACCCCGCATGCCCGCCGTCACCCCCTCCACCACCATCGACATCGTCCACGACCCCTCCGACGGCGTCATCGTCGAATGCATCGAAGAGAGCGGCCGCCTCCGAGTCCGCGTCATCTCCTCCGGCTACCACCACGACTGGCAGGTCCAATTCCCCAAGGGCATCCGCGAACAGGGCAGCCGCTACGTCCTCACCGGCGTCCGCGAAGCCACCCGAGGCGGCTTCTACCGCGCCTACGGCGAAATCCGCCGCCTCGTCTGACCCGGCCCCGTCGCACACCTAACAGCCGAGGAGAGGTTCGCGGCTCGCCCGGCCCGCCAATCCCCGGTCCGGGCGACCCGGCGGGCCGCTGAGACCGGGCGGGCCACTGAGACCGGGCGGGTCGCGGAGACCGGGCGGATCGCGGAGACCTGGCGGCTGAGACCGGGCGGCTGAGACCGGGCGGATCAGCCGGTCAAACCCCGGGTCGCCCGGCCCGCCCACCCTCGGGCCGCCCGGCCCGGGGCCAGGTGTTTGCGACGACCGCCAGAACCATGACAAGCGCAGCCGGCGGTCCAGCTCTCCCGTCGATCGCTGCGCCGAAGCGACCCGTCCCCTGGCCGAGGACAAACACGTCATCATCGCCGATGAGCACCGGGGCGCCAGCTCATCCGAACGCTCGCCGCACTGCCCAACCGGCGTCGTCCGCAATCAGCATGATCATCTATCAGCTATCCGCCTCTGCCGATGACAACAAGGCGGCCAACGAACTCGTGGCGCGGTAAGCACGACGATCGCCTCCCGAGATCCATCCACCACCACTTCACGGCTATCCGAATACTCGCTATCTGCCATTCGAATTGGTGTGATCCCCCTCAACCCGACAATGGCACAAACCGCCTTCCGATCATGGAAATCCCTGAGAACAATCAAGAAA
>NZ_BOMN01000138.1 GCF_016862215.1 Winogradskya humida | reverse complement strand
GGACGGGTGTGCCATTATCGGGTTGAGGGGGATCACATCAGTTCGAATGGCAGATAGCGAGTATTCGGATAGCCATAAAGTGGTGGCGGACGGATCCCGGGAGGCGATCCTCGTGCTCACCGCGCCACGAGTTCGTTGGCCGTCTTGTTGTCATCGGCAAATCAGCAAGTGTGATCATGCACGCTGAGGTTGCTGCTCTTGGGGAAGTGTTGGCGGAGCAGGCGGTTGGGGTTTTCGTTGGAGGTCTGTTGCCATGGGCCGGCCGGGCCGCGGAAGGAGCGGAAGGGGCGGGGTGCAGCAGAACGGGCCGCGGCAGGGATTGCCGCGGCCCGTTCTTGATGTGCTGGTGCTACTTCAGGCCGAAGGCTCGGGTGATCGTCTGTTCGACGCTGTTGCCGTGTGTGTCCTTCGCAGCGGCGCGGAGCGTGACGTGCTGGGCGCTCTTCGGGGCTTTGAGGTCGGCCGTCCAGCCGGCCTTGGTCTTGGACAGGCGTTGGGTGACCCAGGTGGCACCGTCGTTGTAGGAGACGTCGAGGGTGACCGTCTTGATGGAGGCGGTGCTCGGGGCGCCGGGCAGGTGGGACGGCACGACGGTGATCGGGGTGGAGCGGGAGGCCCTGTCGGTGAGGTCCGTGTCGACCTTGTAGTCGAGCTGGATCAGGGGGAGCCGGGTGGTGGTGGCGTCCGAGGTGAAGTCCCAGGTCGTCTTGGTCTTGATGGAGTACGGGAGGACCGCGGGGTCGCCCTCGGTCGTGGTGACGAGGCGGTAGGGCAGGCGCTTGGGGCTCAGGCCGGTGTTGGAGTCGATCCAGCCCCAGGTGTTGGCCTCGATGATCTTCTTGCCCTGCGACAGGGTCGCGGTCTGGCCGAGGGAGCCTTCCGGGACGACGTCGCCGGCGTGGTTCTCGCCGGAGGCGCCCCAGCCCGGGACCTCGACGACGATCGTGTCGCCGTCGCGGTGGGGGAGGGTGCCGAAGTCGTTGATGCGGGGGCGGACGATCGCGGCCAGCCACTTCTCGCTGGTGCGGGTGCCGGGCTCGTAGGTGCGGGTGCCGCTGCGCTCGAAGGATCGCAGGTCGTCCAGCTCCTGCGACCAGCGGACGTTGTCGTCCGCGGTCACCCAGTCGGTGCGGAAGCGGTCGACCTTGATCGTCGAGGAGGAGCCGACCCGGACGGGCAGGTCGGGGTTGAGGTCGTAGCGCCGTTCGGAGAGCTCCCGGTCGGAGCTGTTCTGGAAGTCGACGTCGACCCGGGCCAGGTCACGCTCGGACGGGCGGTAGACGAGCGACTTCGGTGCTCCGCCCGGCCAGTACTGGGCCAGGTCGTACAGGTAGTCGGTGGTCGGGTGGGAGGTGAGGCGAAGGGTCACGCGGCCCTTGGCGAGCTGGGTGATCAGGCGGTCGCCGCCGTCCTTGGTCAGCGACGCGACGGCGAGCGTTGTCCGGCTGGTGGCGTCGAAGTAGCGGCCGGTGCCGCCGTTGACGACCAGGAGCACGGCTGCCCCGGCGTTCTCGGCGGCTGCGACCTGCTCGTCGAGGTCGTCCTGGCGTACCACTGCGATCTTGTTCCTGACCCCTGCTGCCGTCATTTCAGCCGCGGTGCCCGTACCCGCGAAGACTGCCTGGATCTGTTTGGTGCCTTCGGCCGGGACGGTCGAGCCGGGCAGGACGATCAGGTCGTCGTAGGTGGTGCTGCCGTTCTCGATCGCCAGCGGGGGCTGGATCTTGCGCCACCGGGCGGTAACCGACATCTTGCCGTCGCGGGCCTTCTGACCGGGGGTGACCCAGATGCTGTCGTAGTAGCGGTCGAGGATGTACGCGTCGGTCGCCTCGGCCGTGCCCAGCTCGCGGTGGTAGGCGAGGCGGATCTCGCTGTTCGCCGCGGTCTTCGGCGTGATCGCCTGGATCTCGCGGGTCGTGCTGGCCTTCAGCTCGACGGTGGTGTCCTTCTCGACGACCACCGTGGGTGCGGTGACGAGCGCCATGCCTCGGGAGTTCGGGCCGTGGGTGCCCTCGACGTCGCCCCACATCCACACCGAGTAGCGGCCCTGCGGCACGAGCACGTCGATGGGGTGGCCGTCGTTGGTGAGGAAGTAGTAGTAGGCGCCGGGCGGGTCGCCGTCGCGGAGCAGCATGATCTCACCGGGCATGGCCTCGCCGCTGCGGCCGGTGGGCTCGATGACCAGGTGCTTGGGCTGGTCCTCGGTGCTGAGCCCGACGAGCGTGTCGGCGAGCCGGGTGCCGCCGGTGCCGGTGGCGACGACGCTGCCGGTGTAGCGGCCCTTCTCCTGGGTGAGGCTCAGGTCGGCGGAGACCGTCACCGTGGCGGTGCCGCCGGCGGGCACAACAACCTTCGGAGCAGAAAGAGAGATCAATCCGGTGGGTACGCCCGGAGCGGCGAGAGTCAGGTCCAGCGTCACGTCAGCCGCACCGGTGTTCGTGTAGGTGATCGGCTTCTCGGTCGTGCCGCTGGGCTCGTCCTCGAGCGGGTGGATGCCGAGGTACGCGCTCGCCGTCGCGAAGACCGTCGCCTTGGAGGTCTTGGCGATGTCGACCCGTCCGCTGCCACCGGTGTACGCGTCGTAGTCAGGTGTCTCCTTGGCCGTGCTGACCAGGGCGTCCTTGAGCTGCGTACCGGTCCAGGCGGGATGCTGCGCGGCGAGCAGGACAGCGGCGCCGGCCACGTGCGGGGTGGCCATCGACGTGCCGCTCATCGTGCGGTAGAGGCCCTCGCCCTCCGTCGAGTACTGCGACCGGGCCGCCAGGATGTCGACGCCGGGTGCGGTGATCTCGGGCTTGAGCGCGCCGTCGACCAGGCGCGGGCCGCGGCTGGAGAAGTCGGCGATGTGGTCCTCGGCGTCGACGGCGCCAACTGTCAGGGCGGCGTCGGCGGCACCGGGCGTACCCACGGTCGACTCGGTCGGGCCGCTGTTGCCCGCCGCGATGACGAACAGCGCGCCGGTCTCGGCGCTGAGCTCGTTGACGGCCGCGCTCATCGGGTCGGTGCCGTCGGTCGGGTCGCCACCGAGGCTCATGCTGATGACCTTGGCCTTGCGGTCCCGGGCGGCCCACTCCATGCCGGCCACGATCCAGGAGTCCTGACCGGAGCCGCCGTTGTCGAGGACCTTGCCGATCTCGAGGTCGGCGCCGGGCGCGACACCCTTCTCCAGGCCGCCCGATCCCGCGCCGGTTCCTGCGATTGTGGACGCTACGTGCGTACCGTGGCCATGCCCGTCCTTGACGTCCTCGCCCGGCACGAAGCTGGCGCTCGACTCGACCTGGCCGGCCAGATCGGGGTGTTCCGCGTCGATGCCGGTGTCCAGGACGGCGACGTCGATGCCCTCGCCGGTGTTCCCGCCCGCCCAGACTTCCGGGGCGCCGATCTGCGCGACGCTGTCGGACAGGGCGGCGTGGACCTTGCCGTCCAGCCACACCTTGGTGATGCCGTGCGCGAAGGCGGGGGTGGTGCTCGCCTTCCGCGCCTCGGGGGCCGCGGGTGCCTTGCCGGTCAGCGACGTCCAGAAGTTCCCGGCGTGCGCGCGGTCCGTGGTCACCGCGCGGCCCCGGATGCTGGGCAGCGCCCGGACCTCGGTGCTGGCCTCGGGCAGGGTGTCGGCGCTGCGCTTGGCGAACGAGGAGCTCTGGTAGCCGAGGATGACCGGCAGCTGACCGGTCGCGCTGTCGGCGTACCCCTCGCGCTGCAGGTAGGTGATGTTGAACAGGCGCTTGTCCAGCAGGCCCGTGCCGACGTACGGCGCGGCGCTCTCGGGATACACGTACGTGTCCGGGCCGACGGTGGTGATGTGCGCACCGACCTGCTCGCCGTCGGGGCCCTGCACGGTGGTGACGCCGGGCCGTACGGTCACCTTGTCACCGGTGATCAGGGTGATCGTGGTGGCTGTCGCCGGGTTGGTGGCGCTGGTGTGACCTGTGGTCGCTTGGGCGTTGGCAGGCGATGGCGGGGTCACTGCCAGCACCGTTACGGCCGCCACGATCAGCGGCACGGACCTGCCGGGGGACGAAAGGCTCAACGGAATACCTCAACTCGATCAGAAGCCTGAAGTGCCGTCGACGCTATAGACGAAGCAACAGTTCTGATCGATGTGAAGGTTTTCGATCTTGCCGGTTAACGACATAGAAACCGAACGCGTAGCCGCTCGAAACGGACGGGGCCGGATCAGCCGTTCCGATGTGCCCCGAGGCCGTCAAGGATCAGCGCCAGCATGGGCTGCGCCCGGTCCGGCGCCGCCCGCCACAGGGCGCCGGTGAGCTGGAGGAAGTCGGCGGGCTCGGCGTCGGCCCGGATGCTGCCGTCGTGTTTGCCGGCGTCGAGCAGCTGGGTGATGGCGGCGATCACCGGGCCGTAGCTCTGATCCGCCATCGACTTGTGCGCGTCCGGGCTGAGGGCGGCGCCGAGGGCGTGCTTCTTGCGCATGGCGTCCACCAGGTCGGTCGTCCAGCGCCGGAGCGCCTCCACCGGTGGCAGCCCGGCGAGCAGCTCGGGCACCGAGCCGGTGAGCAGGCCGATCTCCTCCTGGTAGATGTCCAGGATCAGCGCCTCGCGCGACGGGTAGTTGCGATACAGCGTGCCGGGCCCGACGCCGGCGAGCTGGGCGATCTGGTTCATCGAGGCGTTGCCGTCACCTGCGAATGCCTCCCGGGCCGCGGCCAGGATGCGGGCGCGATTCTCCCGGGCGTCTGCGCGGACCACGGCATCTCCCTTGCTATGTGGAGACCTCTCCGTTAACGTATGTGGAGACCTCTCCACAACAATAGAGGAGCGCCATGCAGTACACCAAGCTCGGCACTACCGGCCTCGACGTGTCGCCCGTCGCCATCGGTGCGATGACTTACGGCGACCCCGGGCGCGGGCATCCCGTCTGGTCGCTGGACGAGGCGGCCAGCCGCCCGCTGATCAGGCACGCCCTCGACGCCGGGATCAACTTCTTCGACACCGCGAACATGTATTCGTACGGTTCCAGTGAAGAGATCCTCGGCCGCGCGCTCAAGGACTTCGCCGACCGTGACGAGGTGGTCATCGCGACCAAGCTGCGCCACCCGATGCGGCCCGGTCCCAACGGCCGCGGGCTCTCCCGCAAGGCGGTCATCGCCGAGGCCGAGCACAGCCTGCGCCGGCTCGGCACCGACTACATCGACCTCTACCAGATCCACCGCAACGACCACGCCACGCCGTGGGAGGAGACCCTCGAAGCGCTGCACGACCTGGTCAGAGCCGGCAAGGTCCGCTATCTCGGCGCCAGCTCGATGCACGCCTGGGAATTCGCCAAGGCCCTGAACCTGCAGAAACAACACGGCTGGGCGCGGTTCGTGTCGATGCAGCACCACTACAACCTGCTGGCCCGCGAGGAGGAACGCGAGATGATCCCGCTCTGCCTCGACGAGGGCGTCGGCACCGTCATCTGGAGCCCGCTCGCCCGCGGCCGGCTCGCCCGGGCCTGGGACGACGCGAAGACCACCACCCGCGCCGCGACCGACGGCGGCTTCGCCGACATGCTCTACACGCCCGCGGAGCAGGCCGCCAACCACGCGATCATCGACACCGTCGGCGCCATCGCGGCCGGGCGCGGCGTCACCCGGGCCCAGATCGCGCTGGCCTGGCTGCGTGCCAACCCGGTCGTCACCGCCCCGCTCGTCGGCGCCAACACGACCACCCAGATCGACGACGCCGTGGCCTCACTGGAGATCGAGCTCACCGCCGAGGAGGTCGCCGCACTGCAGCGGCCCTACACGCCGCGGCACGATTTCCAGGGCATCTCCGACGAGGCCGAGATGCAGCGGATCCGGGACAGCATCCCGGGTTATGCCAACGCCTGACTGACGTGGGGCTCGTCGGCGACGGCGTCCTTGGCGACGCGGACGGCTGCCCGCACGAGCGCCGCGACCGCCGGTGAGCGGGACGCCGCCGGCCAGGCGACGGCGAGGGTGGCCGGCGGGAGGTCCTCGACGAGGCGGTAGGCGATGTGGGGACGCGGGAACTGGCGGGCCACCCAGGCGGGGAGGAACCAGAGCAGGCTGCCCGTCTCGACCAGGTTGAAGATCTGCGACAGGTCCCGCATGGCCGGGCTGCCCGGCGGCGGGGGAGCGAGGTTGCCGGTCTCGGCTCCGGAGCCGTTGGGCAGGCGGCGGCCGGTCAGGTCGGCCAGACGCAGGGTAGTACGCGCGGCCAGCGGATCCGCCGCGGGCAGCGCGACCATGCGCGGCTCGGTCAGCAGCGCCTCGCTGTCGAGGGTGGGGTCGTCGAACGCCGTGGCCAGCAGCGCCACGTCGGCGCGGCCGTCGTGCAGGGCCGGGACCAGGTCCCACGGGCCGGTCAGCAGCAGCTCGACGGGGGTCGTGTCGTAGGCGGCCAGGATGGGGGCCAGCAGGCCGCCGTCGAAGTCGGCCTTGCAGGCCAGCCGCAGGCTCTGCTCCGGCCGGGCGGCGCGCCGGGCCCGCTGCGATGCCGCGGCGACGGCGTCCAGCGCCACCCGGGCGTCGATCAGCAGGGTCTCGCCGGCCGGGGTGAGCGCGACCTGGCGGGTGGTCCGGACGAACAGGTCGACCCCGAGCTGGCGTTCGAGGTCCCGGATCGCGCGGGACAGCGGCGGCTGCGCCATGGCCAGCCGCTCGGCGGCCCGCCCGAAATGCAGCTCCTCGGCGACGGCCACGAAGTAGCGCAGCTGCCGGGTCTCCAGGTCACTCATACTTCGAGAGTATCAATCAAGATGGCATCGGTCTTTCCGCTCCGCGCCGGAACAGCGTTCACTGGGTGATGTTGATTCCGACCGAAGAGGGATGAAAAACAATGATTGTGGTCACCGCTCCCACCAGCACCATCGGCAGCAAGGTCCTGCAGAACCTGCTCGACGCGGACGCACCCGTACGCGTCGTGGCCCGCGACCCGGCCAAGCTCGCACCGGGCGTCGCCGACCGGGTCGAGGTCGTCCGCGGCTCGCACGCCGACGCGGACGTCGTGACCGAGGCGTTCGCCGGTGCCGACGCTGTCTTCTGGCTCGTGCCCGCGAACCCCAAGGCGGAAAGCCTGGACACGGCATACTCGCAGTTCGCGCGGGCGGGCATCGAGGCGTTCACCGCGCAGGGCGTCGGCCGGGTGGTCGGCATCTCGGCGCTGGGCCGGGGCACCGCGGTGGCCGGCCAGGCGGGGTACGTCACGGCGACGCTGGCGATGGACGACCTGATCGCGGCTTCGGGCGTACCGTATCGGGCTGTTGCCAATCCGTCCTTCATGGAGAACGTCCTGCGGCAGGTCGGCGCCATCAAGAACCAGGGCACGTTCTACGGCCCCACCACGCACGACCTGGCCGTGCCGCTGATCGCGACCCGGGACATCGCCGCGGTCTCCACCCGGCTGCTGCTCGACGACACCTGGACCGGCTTCGGCGAGGTCCCGGCACTCGGCCCCGAGGACCTGAGCTACGACGACATGGCCGCGATCATCTCCGACGTGCTCGGCAAGCCGGTCCGCTACGTGCAGACCACCCCCGAGGCCAACCTGAAGATGGCCCTCGACCAGGGCGCCTCCGAGGCGATGGCCCACGGCCGCGTCGACATGGCCACGGCCAAGAACAACGGCCTGGACCAGGGCGTCACGCGTACGCCGTCGTCGAGCACACCCACCACGTTCCGCGACTGGTGCGTCGAGGTCCTCAAGCCGGCAATCGACGCCTGATCATCGTCGGTGGTGATCGATCGCGCCTATGCTGGCTTGTGGCTGACAGCGCGATGAGTGGTGCGGATCTGAGCGATGTGCTGCTCGCGGTCGAGAAGGCGCCGCCGGTCGACGCGGTGGAGGCTGTCACCCGCAGCGTCGGGGTGAGCCTGGGTGCGCTGTGGGTGTCGTTCCTGGTCGCGGACATGAGCGGTCGTGCGTTGGTGCGGCTGGTCCACGTGCCGATCGGGGAGGCGTCCGCCGGCCGCCAGCAGGATGAGGACGTCGCGGTGGTGCTGCCCTTCGACGGCGGGCCGCAGGAGCAGGTCCTGCGGGGGCAGCACGTGCTGGTGGAGCAGGTCGGCGAGCAGTTCGTCGTGCGGGCACCGGTCACCCAGCGTGGCGAGGCCATCGGGCTGCTGGAGATCGCATTGCCGGCGGCGCCCGGCGACGCGGCCGTGGCGCGGGTGTCGGGGGTGGCGCACACCCTGGCCTTCGTGGTGATCGCCAACCGCCGGCACACCGACCTGTTCGAGTGGGGTCAGCGGACGACGCCGTTCACCCTGGCCGCGGAGATCCAGCGGCGGCTGCTGCCGTCGGCGTTCACCTGCGAGGCGGACTCGTTCACCCTGTCAGCATGGCTGGAGCCGGCGGCCACCATCGGCGGGGACACGTTCGACTACAGCCTCGCCCGTGATCTTCTGCATCTGAGCATCACCGACGCCGTGGGACACGGGGTGAACAGCGCGCTCACCGCGACCCTGTGCGTCGGCGGCCTGCGCAACGCCCGCCGCCGCGGCAACTCCCTGCTCGACCAGGCGCAGGCCGCAAACGAGGCGGTCCTCGGCAACGCTCCGGCCGGGTCGCTGTTCGCCACCGGGCTCATCGGCCGCGTCGATCTCGCCACCGGGGCGGTCGAAGCCGTCAACGCCGGGCACCCCGCGCCCTTCCTGGTCCGCGACGGGGTCGTACGGCCGCTGGCGCTGCTCGTCAACCGGCCGTTCGGGGTCCTGGCCCGCCGGCCTTACCGGGCGACCCGGTTTCAGCTGCGGCCCGGCGACCGCCTGGTGCTGGTCACCGACGGGATGCTGGAACGCGGGGCCGCCGCGCTCGACCTCGGCGCACGGCTGGGTGAACTGAGCGAGCTGCACCCCAGGGAGGTCGTCCGGGTCCTCGGTGACCTCGTCCTGGACGTCGCCGGACCGGTCCTGCCCGACGACGCCTGCCTGCTGGTCCTCGACTGGCACGGCGGTCACGGCGACACCCGCTCCACCGCGGCCGGCGCGGACCTTGATCGGGCCAGCGCACCCGAGCCGGAGGACGCCGGCCACCTGGATGGCGGCTCCTAGAAAATCTATGTCCGGGATACTAGACATGCTCGCGAGGACCGGTTAATGTTTCTCTTGTCGGAAACGAAGGAACAGCAAAGACGCAGACGATCACCGCCCGCTGAGGCGAAGGAGCCGGACCGACAACGACCCGGCTCAGGTAATAGGTAGTTGCAGGGAGAAGTGCAGGTGGCGGGGCCGATGTCAGTTCAGGGCTTCGTCGCGAAGCAAGGAAGTTCGTAGTAGGGAAGTGAACGGTAAGAACATTCGCCGTACGTGTTCGGGGCCATGAAGTCGCGTGGGGTTCCGGCGCCGGCGAGGAGTTAGTGGGTAGTTCAGAGGAAAGGGAGGGCTGCACACCGTTGGATCGCCCGTTACCGGCTGCTTGCTGTGGGCTGGGCGCGGACACCGCTGTTTCCATCGAACGAGAGGTGGTCTCCGGTCACGCTTATGCGATCCTCGCACCCGAAACCCGAGAGTCGGGCTGGTGCGGAAACGAGAACCCGGCGCACCTGCCGGTGAATGGTGTTTGACCCGTAACCCTTGGGCCCCGGCGCTTCACAGCGCCGGGGCCCTCGTCACATGTTGCACGGAGCGGATCGTGTCGCCTCT
>NZ_BOMN01000137.1 GCF_016862215.1 Winogradskya humida | reverse complement strand
CCGGGCGTGGAGAGCTGCCTGTCCCTCTTTCGGGATCTCACCGAACCTGCGGCGCGGATGCACAATGCTCTTGCTGTCGGTCCCAGTCCTTGGCCGGTCACAACCGGATGGATGATGACCTGAGCGAGGGACGATCCGATGAGCACCGTTTCCGTGGCGCGGCTGGCGCCGATCTTCGTCAAGGTCGCCGACACCCTCGTCGACGATTTCGACCTGATCGACTTCCTGACGATGGTGACGACCCAGGCGGCCGATCTGGTCGGTGCGGCCGCCGTCGGCCTGCTCCTGGCCGACCGGCACGGCCGGCTCGAGTTCATGGCCGGCTCGAACGAGAACGTCAAGGTGGTGGAACTGTTCCAGTTGCACGCCCGGCAGGGCCCGTGCCTGGATGCCTTCCGCGCCGGCCGGCCCGTGATCAACGTGAACCTGGACGGGGCCACCCCGCGCTGGCCCCGCTTCGCCCCGCGAGCCACTTCGCAGGGGTTCCGGTCGGTGCATGCCTTCCCGCTGCGGCTGCGCAACCAGGTGATCGGCGTGATGAACGTCTTCGGGGACAAGGAAGGTGGCGACTTCTCCGCCGCCGAGGTGCCGATCATGCAGGCGGTGGCGGACGTCGCCGCGATCGGCCTGCTGCAGGAACGCGCCATCCGTCACGGCGAGGCCCTGACCGGGCAGCTTCAGGGCGCGCTGGCCAGCCGCGTCGTCATCGAACAGGCCAAGGGCGCGGTCGCGCAGGCGGCGCGGATCGGCGTCGATGAGGCGTTCACGATCGTCCGCGGCTACGCCCGGCAGCACAACCTGAAGATCGTCGACGTCGCTCAGGCGGTCGTCACCGACGCCACCGCGCTGTCCCGGGTGCTGTGTTACTGAGCGCCGGAGGTCTTGGCGAGGCCGGCGTCGTGGGCGAGGTCGGGGTCGGTCGCGGGTTGCGGGACGCACAGGACCAGCGCCTGCGGGCGTACGGTGACCAGCAGTTCCTTGCCGGGTTCGATGAGGTCACCGTCGAGCTGGCGGGGCTGGGCTCGTTTGGCGCGGATCGCAACCCGGGTGGCGGTGTAGGTCTCCATACTCGGCACCGAGCTCTTGCGGCGAAGGACACCCCAGCCGAGGGCGAGCCAGTGGCGCAACGTTCGCGGGCTGAGGATGGCGACGTCCAGCAACCCGTCGTCGGGCTGCGCGTCGTTGAGCAGCCGCATGCCACCCTGCAGCCGGCCGACGTTGCCGACGATCACGGTGCGCGGGCGGCGGGCGAACGACGGCTTGTCGTCGAGGGTGATGCTGATGCGCATGGGACGGTCCCGCAGGTGACGGGCCGCCCCGGCGGCGTACGCGAGCCATCCGATGTGCTTCTTCGCGGTGTCATTGGTGGCGTCGAGCATGTGGGCGTCGAAACCCATGCCGGCCATCACGGCGAAACTCTGGTCACCGACCGCGCCGACGTCGATCCGGCGGCGTCCGCCCTGCAGCACGACCCCGATACCGGTCGCGAGGTCACCGGAGAGCCCCAGGTTCGCGGCGAGCAGATTGCCGGTGCCCGCGGGCAGCACGGCCAGGGCGACGTCCGTTCCGGCGAGAGCGGTCACGCACGCCATCACGGTGCCGTCACCGCCGCAGGCGAACACCAGCTCGGCGCCGTCGCGGACGGCGTCGGCCGTCTGACCGACCCCGGGATGGGGGCCGGTCAGGCCCGCATGGTGGTGCCGCCGTCGACGGTGAAGACCTGGCCGGTGGTCCATGCCGAGAGGTCGGAGAACAGGAATGCCGTGAGTCAGCCGCGGACGCAGTGCGCGGGATGCTGCACCGCGCTCTTTTCACCCATTCCGGCTAGCAGGCGCAACGCGTCCTCGGTGGGGCTGCCGGGGTCGGCGGAGAGGACGAGGAGTTCCATATTCGACTCGCCGGGCAGCGCGAAGTTCTCGTGGTGGAGCTCGAGCTGGCCGACCAGGGGATGCCGGTAGATCTTGCGGCCGTGGGTGCGGGCGCGGACGTCCGCGCGGGCCCACAGGCGGCGGAAACGGTCGCTGCGCATGGACAACTCGCCGATGAGGGAGGCCAGGCGCGGGTCGTCGGGGTATTTGCCGGCGGCGAGGCGCAGGTGGCCGACGACGTCGAGGGTGCAGTTGTCCCAGTTGGCGTAGAGGCCGCGGTCGCTCTCCTCGAGGAAGAGGTGCCGGGCGGTGTTCAGGCCCGGGATCGGCCGGCCGTAGAGGAGCCGGGCGAGGCGGTTCCCGGCGAGCACCTCCAGGCGGTGGTCGACGATCACCGCGGGGGCGCCGGCGACGAGATCGAGCACGCGTAGCAGCTCGGGCCGGACCCGCCCGCCGGGGGCTTTCGCGCGGCGGCGGCGTTGGCGGGCGAGGCGGGAGAGGTGGCCGCGCTCGGTGTCGTCGAGGCCGAGGACGCGGGCGAGCGCGTCGACGACCTGATCGGAGGGCTGGGTCGCGCGGCCCTGTTCCAGGCGGATGTAGTAGTCGACGCTGACCCCGGACAGGTGCGCGACCTCCTCACGGCGTAGCCCTTCGACCCGGCGGCGGCTGTCGGCGGGGATGCCGGCGGTCACCGGGTCGACCCGGGCACGCCGGGTACGCAGGAAACCCGCCAGATCGTCCATCACTCCAGTATCGCCCCGGCGGCGCCGCGCGAGGGTGGCCCTGCGGTTACCAGGAAGTCCGGTCCGATGGAAGCCGCGCCCCTGAAAGTCCGGCGCCACGCCGCCCAGACTCGGTGACATGAAGACGCTGATCGTTTACGCCCACCCCGAACCGCGGTCGCTCAACGGTTCGCTCAAGGATCTCGCCGTGACCACCCTGGAAGAGGCCGGCCATGAGGTACGGGTGAGCGACCTGTACGCGATGAACTGGAAAGCCGTCGTCGACGCCGAGGACTACGGCCCGTACGCGTCAAGCCCGTTGCGGGTCGCCGAGGACTCCGGCCGGGCCTTCGACGCGTCGGCGCTCACCCCCGACGTCACCGCCGAGCAGGAGAAACTGCTGTGGGCCGACACGATCATCTTCCAGTTCCCGCTGTGGTGGTACACCATGCCCGCCATCCTCAAGGGCTGGGTGGACCGCGTGTTCACCTACAACTTCGCGTACGGCGTCGGCGAACACAGCGACACGAAATACGGCGAACGCTTCGGCGAAGGCACCCTCGCGGGCCGCCGGGCATTGCTCTCGGTGACCACGGGCGGCCCGGAGTCCCACTACGCCGCCCGCGGGATCAACGGCCCGATCGACGACCTGCTCTGGCCGATCCAGCACGGCATCCTCTACTACCCGGGCCTCGAGGTCCTGCCACCGTTCGTGCTCCACGGCGCCGACCGGCTGACCGCCGAGGACCACCCCCAGGTCGCGAAGGCCTGGCAGGAACGCCTGCTCACCCTCACCACGACCGAGCCGATCGCCTTCCGGCGTCAGAACTCCGGCGACTACGAGATCCCCTCACTGCACCTGAGGCCAGGCCTCGAGCCCGATGACCGTACGGGCTTCGCGCTGCACATCCGCGATCAGCGTACGGAATCCCATTGCTCGTGAAGTGCCTGATGCACCAGCTCGGCCTGGGTCTGTGGGGCGAGACCACCGACTGGCTGGTCCCGGTCGAGGTTTGCCGGGAAGGCGTAGCCCTCCGCCGACGCGGCGATCAGGTCCGCAGGATGCCGCTCGACCGGTTGGTCCCAGCGCCGTGGAACAGGGCCGGGTCGAAGAACGCGGCGTCGCCCTTGGCCAGCGGCAACTGGACGTGATGGCGCTCGAAGTACGCCGTGAAATCGGGCTGGTGGAACGCGATGTAGCCGGCCGGGTACTTCTGCGAGTGCGGCAGGTACAGCGTCGGGCCGCTCTCGAGGGGCATGTCGACGTGGGCGACCGCGCCCTGCAGTGTGCGCGCGGGTGACAGCGCGTGGATGTGCGCGGGATATCTCATTGCCTGGTCCTGCGACATGAAGCCGAGGTGGTAGTCACGGTGGGCGACCTGCGCGGCGTCGCCGGGGTTGACCACGTTGACCTGGGAGGTCAGCTGGTAGCCGTGGCCCAGCCAGGCCTCGCTGATCAGCCGGAGCGTGTTGTTGTCGTAGTACGCGGCGAACGCGGCCGGGTCGCGCACGGCGAACTTGTCCAGCGCGCCCCACACCCGGTCGTTGGCGCCGGGCTTGGCGAAGTGGTCACCGGTGGTCGTACCCGCGGCTTTCTGCTCGTTGATCAGCTCGGCGAACACGGCGGTGGCCCGGTCCACGACGGCGGGCGCGAAGCGCCGGTGAACACCACCACGCCGGGGCCGTCCATTATGGCCCGGACCAGCTCGGCCCGCAGCTCAAGGGTGTACGGCACCGTACCCGGGTAGATGAGGACGCCGTCGGCGACCTCGGTGGCGTGCGGGTAGTCGGCCAGGTCTGTCTTCTGCTCGCAGATCGCCCGGAAGTCGTCGAGGCTGCAGTCCGCGGCGGTGAACCACGTAGTCATGGGCTCACGCTAGGTTCGGGTCGCGGGCCATGGACCCTTGAGAACCCGTCAAAAGGCCATCATCGTGAAGTCGTGAGACACCCCTACAAGATCCGCGAGATCGCCGTCCAGTCCGGGCTCAGCGAGGCCACCGTGGACCGGGTGCTGAACGCGCGCGGCGGGGTGCGCGACAGCACCGTACGCGCGGTCGGGGAGGCCATCGCCGACCTCGACCGGCAGCGTACCCAGGTCCGGCTCGGCACCCGGACCTTCATGATCGACGTGATCGTGCAGGCATCGCCGCGCTTCTCCGCCGCGGTCCGCGCCGCGCTGGAGGCCGGGCTGCCCGGGCTGCGACCTGCGGTGATCCGCACGCGTTTCCACCTGCTCGACGCGCCGTCCGTACCCGAGGTGGTCGCGGCCCTCGCCCGGGCCCGTCGCGGCGGATCCCAGGGCGTGATCCTCAAGGCCCCCGACACCCCCGAGATCGTGGCCGCGGCGCAGCGCCTCGACGTCCCGCTGATCACGCATCGATCTCCGCCGCGCCTGCCACGCCATCATGCAGGCCCAGGGCGCCCTCCCGGGCCCCGTCCGCACCAACCCCTCGGCCGTCCAGGTGATCACCCCGTACAACGCCCCACCGGTCGAGTTCTGACGAGGCTTATGGTGGGAGGATGTCGATGATCCTGAACCGCCGCGACCTGGAATTCCTGCTGTACGAGTGGCTTGATGTCGAGTCGCTGACCGCGGATCCCCGGTTCGCGGAGCATGGCCGGGAGACGTTCGACGCCGTGCTGGATCTGTCGCAGCAGATCGCCGAGCGGGAGTTCGCGCCGCACAACCGGCGCAGCGACCTGGAGGAGCCGACGTTCGACGGGTCGGCGGTGACCGTGATTCCCGAGGTGGGTAAGGCGCTGCGGGCGTTCGCCGATTCCGGGCTGTTGTCGGCGACGTTCCCCGAGTCCGTCGGGGGCATGGAGTTGCCGAAGGTGGTGGGGCGGGCGTGTTTCGCGTGGTTCCAGGCGGCGAACAGTGCCACGTCGGCGTATGCGATGCTCACGATGGGTAATGCCGCGCTGCTGCTCGAATACGGCACACCGGAGCAGATCGACACGTACGTACGCCCGATGCTCGAGGGGCGTTACACCGGGACGATGTGCCTCTCCGAGCCGCAGGCGGGTTCCTCGCTCAGCGACGTGACGACGCGCGCGGAGCGGCAGGAGGACGGCACCTACTCGATCACCGGGTCGAAGATGTGGATCTCGGCCGGGGACCACGAGCTCAGCGAGACGATCGTGCACCTGGTGCTGGCGCGGGTCGTGGGTGCGCCGGCGGGGGTGAAGGGGCTGTCGCTGTTCATCGTGCCGAAGCATCTGCCCTCCGGCGGGCGCAACAACGTCACCCTGGCGGGGCTCAACCACAAGATGGGCTACCGGGGTACGACGAACGCGGTGCTCGCCTTCGACGGCGCGACGGGTCATCTCGTGCAGGCCGAGGGCCGGGGGCTGGCGCAGATGTTCCACATGATGAACGAGGCGCGGATCGGCGTCGGGTCGGGTGCGGTGGCGCTCGGGTACACGGGATATCTGCACGCTCTCGCGTACGCGCGGGAACGGCTGCAGGGCCGGCCACCCGCCGGGAAGGACCCCTCGGCACCGCCCGTGCCCATCGTGCGGCACCCCGACGTGCGGCGGATGCTGCTCGCGTCGAAGAGCTACGTCGAGGGCGGCATGGCGCTGATCCTCTACACCGCCAAGCTGGTCGATGTCGGGGAGACCGTGCTGCTCGACGTGCTCACCCCGATCGTCAAGGCCTGGCCGTCGCAGTGGTGCCTGCGCGCCAACGACCTCGCGATCCAGGTCCACGGCGGTTATGGCTACACCCGCGAATACCCGGTCGAGCAGTTCTACCGCGACAACCGCCTCAACCCCATCCACGAGGGTACGGACGGCATCCAGGCGCTCGACCTGCTCGGCCGCAAGGTGCTGCTGAACGACGGCCTGCGGGTCCTGGTGTCGGCCATCTCCGCGACGGCCGCATCCTCGTCCTCGCCGTACGCACCGCGCCTGCTCGCCGCCGCGGAACGGCTGGCCTCGGTCACCACGACACTGTGGGCAGCCGGGGACGCTGACAAGGCACTCGCGAACGCGTCGACCTATCTGGACGCCGCCGGGCACATCGTGATCGCGTGGATGTGGCTGTCGCAGCTCGACGCGGCCGGTGACAAGGAAGGCGCGTTCTACGACGGCAAGCGCCTGGCCGCCCGCTACTTCTTCGACCACGAACTACCCCGCGTCGGCCCCTGGCTGGACCTGCTCGCATCCGGTGACACCCTCCTGCTGGACCTGGACGACACGGTCCTCTGAGCCGCGGTGGTGGCACTTTCGTACCATCGGCGGGCTTCGAAGATCCGTCGATGGACCGTCGTATCGCGTTCGTTTCCTCGCGAGTCTGGATGCATCAGACCGACGAGGAGATGACGATGCGCAAGGTTCTTCTGATCGTGGCCGGGGTAGTCGTGGTCCTGTGCGGGGTCGGTGGCTGGTTCGGCTTCCAGGCACTGAACACCGGCCGCGAGATCAGCAGGTCGTCGATCACGCAGCAGCAGTTCGACGCGCAGCGGGTCGGCGGCGCGGAGACCGCGGTGCGGGACGCGCTGCCGACACCGCTGAAGGACGAGGAGCAGACGATCTACGGCGACGACGCCACCAAACAGGGCAAGCCTGACGGTGCCACCTGCACCTACTACGCGATCAAGCCGATCGCCGACGGGAAGGACAAGCCGCTGTTCCGGTTCTGCTTCGCCGGGGGCACGCTCACCGAGAAGAAACAGATCAGGATCGACGGCGCATGAGGGGTACGCCAGCCGCGCCGGCCTCATGGTGGAGGGCGGCGCGGGCGGCGGGGCCGGGCCGCCTCGCGTACGAGATCGCGCTGGCCGTCACGCTCGCGGGCGTGACGGCCGGTCTGGCGCTGGTGCGCCACCAGGCCCCATCGGTGATCGCCGGCCTCGCTCTGCTCGACGTCGTGCTGATCGGCCTGCGGCACCGGCTTCCCGCGACCGTCCTGGTCGTCACAGCGGTCGTCGGCACGATGCTCGGCCGGCTCGACACGGTGCTGCTGTTCGGGCTCGGGTTCTCCGCCGGCTACCGGATCCGCGCGGCGGCGCGCCTGGCCGGGACGCTCGCCGCGGTGCTGGCCTGCCAGATCGGTGGTCAATGGCTGAAGGAGGGTACGACCAGCCTGCCGCAGGTGCTGTTCACGGCCGGCGTGTTCATCGTGGCCGTGGTGTTCCCGGCGACCCTCGCCCGGCTGTCCGCGCAGCGCCGCCGCATCCTCACCCTGATGCACGAGCGGACGGTCCACCTCAGCGAGCAGCAGCAGATCGTCGCCGAGCGGGCCAGGGTCCGCGAGGCGAACCGGATCGCCCGGGAGATGCACGACTCGCTGGGGCACCGGCTGACGCTGATCTCGCTCTACACCGGCGCCCTGCGCTCGGCACCGGACCGTCCGGAGGAGACACTGCGGCTGCTGCACGCCACGTCGACATCCGCGATGGACGAGCTGCGGGACATCCTGGCCGTCCTGCGTGTCGACTCACCCGACGACGAACCGCGGCAGCACGCCACGCTCGCCGACACCGAGAGGCTGATCGCTGACACCAGGGCGGCGGGCGTGGACATCGCGTTCGTGCGTTCCGGGGAGGCCGTCACCGTTCCGGCCATGGTCGACCAGGCGGCGTACCGGACGGTGCAGGAGGGCATCACCAACGCGGTGCGGCACGCCCGGGGCGGTGTCATCCGGTCAGCCGTCCGGTACGAGGACGACGCGCTGGTCGTTGAGGTCGTCAACGGTCCGGGCCGGGCGTACGACGGTGCCACCAGCGGTCAGGGGCTGTACGGGCTCGCCGAGCGCGTGCGGATCGCCGGGGGTGTCCTCTACCACGGCGCGGAGCCGGACGGCGGGTTCCGGATCGCCGCCACCCTGCCCCTCTCCGGCACGACACCTCGGACCCTCGGTGTGAAACCGGCCGCCCCCGACGAGTTCGGCGACGACCTGCGCCGCGTCGACCAGCGCCGCCGGGCGTGGACGGTCACGGTGGCGCTCAGCGTGCTGCTCGTGATCGCGCTGTGCGCCGGTGGTCTGTGGCTGGGCGTGAGCCGGCAGACCGTGAGCCGGGCAACGTACGACCAGCTGCGGGTCGGCGACAGCGCGGTGGTCGTACGGAAGAAATTGCCGGACCGGACCGCCGAGCTGGACCCGGGCACCACTGCGCCCCCGGCACCACCCGGCGCCGATTGTGTGGCCTATCGCGCCGCGCCCGTCGTGCAGGGCCCGCGCGACGAGGGTTACCGTTTCTGCTTCCGGGCGGGGGCGCTCATCTCGAAGGAGGAGCTGGACGATGCCGGCTGACCCGGCACCGCTGCGCGTCGTGATCGCCGACGATGACGAGCTGACCCGCGGCGGCATCCGCCTCATCCTCAGCGCCGTCGCCGGCGTCGAGGTCGTCGCCGAGGCGAATGACGGCGTCCAGGCCCGGGACCTGACGATCCGGCACCGCCCCGACGTCGTCCTGCTGGACATCAGGATGCCCGGCCTCGACGGCCTGGCGGCGCTGCGCGAGATCACCCGCAGCTCCCGGGCCGCCGTCCTCATGCTGACGACGTTCGGCGAGGAGGCCTACATCGACGAGGCCATCACGTCCGGCGCCGCCGGCTTCATCCTCAAGAGCTCCGCCGCCGACGAGCTGGAGCCGGCCCTGCGCGCGGTCGCGGCCGGCGAGATGTTCCTCTCGCCGCCCGTGACGCGCCGCGCCGTCGCCGAGCTGCGCCGGTTACGCCCGGCCCCACCCGGCGACGACGCCGCCGCGCGCCTGGCCGAGCTCAGCGACCGCGAACGCGACGTGCTGAGACTGCTCGCCCAGGGGCTGTCCAACACCGGCATCAGCGAGCGCCTCGTCATCTCCGAGAGCACCGTCAAGACCCACGTCAGCCGCATCCTGCTCAAACTCGGCTGCGAGAACAGGGTCCAGGCCGCGCTGTTCGCGCATCGCACGAATGTCATGGACTGATCGCGTACCTATCGGGGGTTTCGCAGCATCCAGG
This sequence comes from Winogradskya humida, assembly GCF_016862215.1. GTDB lineage: Bacteria > Actinomycetota > Actinomycetes > Mycobacteriales > Micromonosporaceae > Actinoplanes > Actinoplanes humidus. The sequence continues at coordinate 67,610 of NZ_BOMN01000137.1, read as the reverse complement.
TGCGGACGGCGCGGGCGGTCTCCTCGCCGTACTCCTCCATCATCGACAGATGGTCGCCGGGGACGTCCACGCAGTCGTGGGGGAAGTTCCACACCGGGCGCCAGTTCTCCAGCTCCTTGCCCAGCGGGACGGTGGCCCGTACGAGCAGGGTGGGCGTACTGTTCCCGGTCACCTTCCAGTCGAGGTTGGTGTAGTGGGACATGGCGGTGAGCCAGGCGTCACCCCACATGTCCGAGTCGGCCTCGGCCTCGGCCTGCCGGTCGAGCAGCAGCTGGACCGAGCCGTCGAAGATCTGGATCAGGGCCTCGATCTGTTCCATCGGGTACGTGTCGACCAGCACCACCCCCTCGCACGGCCGGCCCTGCTCCTCCAGGAGCCCGGCGAGCCGGTGCGCGATCAGGCCGGCGGCGGACTGGCCGACAAGCAGGATCGGGCCGTCCACGTGTGCCCGGATCGAGGCGGCGTGCACCGCGAGCAGGCTGTCGGTGGTGGCCGGGATCAGTTCACCGGCGATGAACCCGGGCTGGCGCAGCACCCACAGGTCACGTTCGCCGCGGAAGTCGGCGGCGAAGCGGGCGTACTGGGTGGGCTCGGACTTGCCGACCACACCGGCCAGCGCGACGATCGTGGGATCGCCCGGGCCGCGGGCGATCCGCACCGGGGCGGGTACGTCGTCGAAGTCCTCGGGTCCGTCGAAGGCCGGCCGGTACTGGGCGAGCTGGTCGACGGTCTCCAGGAATTCCTTGACCCTGTTCTCCGCCATGGCCTGCCCGCAGAGCGCGGTCAGCGTGCCCTTAGCACCGCGACGGCTGCGGGGCTTGACCGGTTCCGGCCGGGGTTCGGGTTCGGGTTCCGGTTCCGGCTGGGGCGCCGGGCCGAGGACGTACTGCTCGACGAGGTGCGCGGCCATGTCCGGGATGGTGGGGTGCTCGAACACGATGGTGGAGCGCAACCGCAGCCCGGTCTCGGCGGCGAGGCGGTTGCGCAGCTTCACCGAGCTGAGCGAGTCGAAACCGAGCTCGAGGAACGTCAGGCCCTCCTCGATGTCGTCGGCGCCGGTGTGCCCGAGGACCGCGGCGGCCTGGCCGCGGATCAGACCGGTGATGATCGTGTCGCGCTGCGGGTCGGGAGCGGCGGCGAGTTTCTGCCGCAGGGCGTCCGGGTCGGCGGCCTCGGCCTGCGGACGTGCGCCGAGCCGGCGCTCGCTGGGGATGAGCCCGGCCAGCAGCGGCGGTACGGGTTCCGTGCGGGCCAGCGCCCGTAGCCCGGTCACGTCGAGGTGCATCGGGGCGAGGAACGCCGAGCCGTTGCTGTGCGCGGCGTCGAACAGGGCGCAGCCGTCCGCGGAGGACAGCGGGAGGATGCCGCCGCGGCTGATCGTGTCGCGCCCGCTCGTACCGAGCCGGTCGGTCATGGCGCTGCCCTCGTCCCACAGCCCCCAGGCGAGCGACGTTCCGGGCAGCCCGGCCGCGTGGCGGTCGGCGGCGAGCCCGTCGAGGAAGCTGTTGGCGGCCGCGTAGTTGCCCTGCCCCGCGGCGCCGAACAGCCCGGCGGCGCTGGAGAAGAACACCAGCGCCGACAGGTCGAGGCCGCGGGTCAGGTCGTGCAGGTTGACCGCCCCGGCGACCTTCGGGCGCAGGACGGCATCGAGGCGGGCACCGGTCAGCGAGCCGATGACGCCGTCGTCCAGCACCCCGGCGGCGTGGATGACCGCGCCGAGCGGATGCGCCTGCGGTATCGCGGCCAGCACCCGCTCCAGCGCGGCCCGGTCGGCGGCGTCGCAGGCCACGATCGTCGGCTGGGCGCCCAGGGCGATCAGGTCGGCCTCCAGTTCGGGTGCCTGCCCGCTGCGGCTGGTCAGCACCAGATGCCGCACCCCCTGGGTGCGTACGAGGTGCCGGGCGAGCAGACCGCCGAGTGTGCCGGTACCGCCGGTGATCAGCACCGTGCGACCGGGCGCCACGAACGGCGTGGCGGGGGTGCCGGTCGCCGGCGCGACGACGAGGCGCCGGGCGAGGAGGTGACCGGCGCGTACCGTGACGTCGGGCTCGTCACCGGCGACCGCGCCGATCAGGGCCCGGCGCGACGCACCGGTGTTGTCGAGGTCCACCAGGGCGAACCGGCCGGGGTGCTCCGCGCCGGCCGAGCGGACCAGCCCGGCGGCGGCCGCACCGGCCAGATCGGGCACCGGCCCGCCGAGTCCGGTGGCGGCGCCGCGGGTCACCGTGACGAGCCGGGCCGCGGTGAGGTCGGTGTCGTCGAGCCAGGACCTGAGCACGGACAGGACGCGCTGCGTGGTGTCGGTGACGTCCGCGGTCAGGCCCGTGCCGCTGCGCTCGGCGCCGGGTACGGCGGCCACCAGCACCACGCTCGGTGGGCTGGTGCCGTTCGCGATCGACCAGGTCAGTGCCTCGAAGTCGACGTACGAGTCGAGCCGGCAGCCGATGCCGGACAGCTCCTCGCGCAGCGGGTCGGCGAGGTCGTCGAGACCCCTGCCGAAGATCGCCCACCGGTCCCCGGGCCGGGGCCGGGCGCTACCGTCGATCGGAACCCAGTCCACGGTGTAGAGGTCGCCGCCGCTCGCCTTCGCCGGGCCGGGGGTGACGGCGCGCAGCTGGAGCAGATCGGCGGAGAGCACCGGGGTGCCGGCGGCGTCGGCGACGGTCACCGACACCGCGTCGGTCCCGGCGGGGGAGAGCCGGACGTGCAGGGTCTCGGTGGTGGCCGCGCCGTGCAGCGTGACGCCCCGCCACACGAACGGCAGGCTGGTGGTGGCCGGTTCGCTGCCGCCCCGATCGTCGGTGACGAGCCCGATGGCGTGCAGCGCGGCGTCGAGCAGCGCCGGGTGCACGCCGTACCCGACCAGTTCGGCGGCGATCGCAGGCGGCGCGGTGACCTCGGCGAAGACGTCCTTGTCGCGGCGCCACGCAGCGCGCAGGCCCCGGAACGCGGGCCCGTAGTGCAGGCCCCCGGCAGCCATCAGGTCGTGGACGCCGCCGATGTCGACCGCGACGGCCCCGGACGGCGGCCACGTCTCCGCCAGGTCCGGCAGGGCGGTGCCGGGCACCGGAGCGACGGTCGCCTCGGCGTTGACCATCCAGCGCCGGTCGTCGTCGCGCCGCGAGTGGAACGTCAGGGTGCGGCGCCCGTCCGCGTCCGCCGGCCCGACCCGGACCTGGATCCGGGTTCCGTCGCTCTCGTCGATCACGAGCGGGGACTGCAACGTCAGCTCCTCGACGGCGCCCCGCCCGGCGTGCAGCGCCAGATCGAGGAAACCGGTGCCGGGCAGGATCGCGTCGCCCAGCACGCGGTGGTCCGCCAGCCAGGGGTGGCTGCGCACGCTCAGCCGGCCGGTGTGCACGACCTCGTCGCTGTCCGCCAGCTCGACGCTCGCGCCGAGCAGCGGGTGCGAGGCCGGGTCGAGACCGGCGACGCCGAGGTCACCGGTGCTGTCCGGGCGCTGGGCCCAGAACAGCCGGCGCTGGAAGCGGTAGGTCGGCAGATCGACCTGCCCGCGCCCGGTGCCGAACACGGCGGTCCAGTCCGGGGTCACGCCACGGACGAAGAGCTCGGCGAGGCCGGCGGCGAGGCTCGCCGGGCCGTCATGGTCGCGGCGCAGGGACGCGGTCACCACGGCGTCGCCGAGACCGGCCGCCTCGAACGAGTCGGTGAGCGCGGCGGTGAGCACCGGGTGGGCGCTCAGCTCGACGAGGTAGCGGTGGCCGTCCTCGGCGAGGCGGCGTACGGCGGGGGCGAGCAGGACGGGGCAGCGCAGGTTCTCGTACCAGTAGGCGGCGTCCAGCGGGCCGCCGGTCCAGCGTTCGCCGGTGACGGTGGAGTAGAACGGCAGGGTGGGCGTACCCGGGGTGAGACCGGTCAGGGCGGCCAGCAGCTCCGGGCGTACCTCCTCGATCTGGGTGGTGTGCGCGGCGTAGTCGACCGGGAGGTCCCGGGTGCGGATGCCGGCGGCGTCGGCGGCGACGCGCAGCTCGGCGAGGGCGGCGGGCGGACCGGCCAGGACCACCGCGCCGGGACTGTTGACGACGGCCACGGACAGCCCGGGGATGGTCGCGGCCAGCTTCTCGGCCTCCGCCGCGCCGGCCCCGACGGAGACCATGCCACCGCGCCCGGCGAGGGTGGTCAGCACCTTGCTGCGGGCCGCGACGACGAGGGCGGCGTCGGCCAGTGAGATCGCGCCGGCGACGTACGCCGCCGCGATCTCGCCCTGGCTGTGCCCGACGACGGCGGAGGGCTGGATCCCGGCGGCCCGCCAGCGGGCGGCGAGCGAGACCATGACCGCCCAGAGCGCCGGCTGGACGACGTCGACGCGGTCGAGCGAGGGTGCGCCGGGCAGCCCGCGCAGGACGTCCTCCAGCGACCAGCCGACGTGCGGGGCGAGGGCGCCGGCGCAGTCCCGCAGGCTCGCGGCGAAGACCTCATCGGTGTCGAGCAGGTCCCGGGCCATCCCGGGCCACTGGGAGCCCTGGCCGGAGAAGACGAACACGGTCCGCCCGTCGAGGTCGGCGGCACCGGTGACCAGGTGCGGGTCCTCGCGGCCGGCGGTCAGGGCGTCGAGCCCGGCGCTCAGCTGCGCGCGGTCGGCGGCGATGACCGCGCCGCGGTGTTCGAGGGCGCTGCGGGTCGTCGCGAGCGAGTGGGCGACGTCGGCGAACGGGAGTTCGGGGTTCTTGTCGAGATAGGACCGCAGGGTCGCCGCCTGGGCGCGCAGCGCCGCCCGGGTCCGGCCGGACAGGACGAACGGGAGCGCGGTCGCCGGTGCGGGTGCCTCCGGCCTCTCCTCGGCCGGGGGCGCCTCCTGCAGGACGACGTGGGCGTTGGTGCCGCTGACGCCGAACGCGGAGACCCCGGCGCGGCGGGGCCGGTCGGACGCCGTCCACGGGCGCGCCTCGGTCAGCACCTCGACGGCGCCGGCGGACCAGTCGACCTGCCGGGTCGGCCGGTCGACGTGCAGGGTCCGGGGCAGCACCCCGTGCCGCAGCGCCAGCACCATCTTGATCACTCCGGCGACACCGGCGGCGGCCTGGGTGTGCCCGATGTTCGACTTGACCGAGCCGAGATACAGCGGCCGGGCGGCGGGCCGGTCCGGGCTGTAGACCTCCAGCAGCGCGGTGGCCTCGATCGGGTCGCCGAGCCGGGTGCCGGTGCCGTGCGCCTCGACCGCGTCGATGTCCCCCGGGGTGAGCCGGGCGTCGGCGAGGGCGGCTTCGAGAACCCGTTGCTGGGCCAGCCCGTTCGGCGCGGTGAGACCGTTGCTGGCGCCGTCCTGGTTGACGGCGCTGCCGGCCAGGACCGCCAGCACGGGGTGGCCGTTGCGCCGGGCGTCGGAGAGCCGCTCGACGACGAGCATGCCGGCGCCCTCGCCCCAGCCCATGCCGTCGGCGCTGTCGGCGAACGACTTGCACCGGCCGTCGGCGGCGAGCGCGCCCTGCCGGTCGTAGACGGCGAACGAGCCGGGCAGCGACATCACCGTGGCGCCGCCGACGAGGGCGAGGCTGGTCTCGCCGGTCCGCAGCGACTGCACGGCGAGATGAAGCGACACCAGCGACGAGGAGCAGGCGGTGTCGACGGTGATGGCCGGGCCGTGCAGGCCCAGTGAGTACGCGATCCGCCCCGACACGACACTGGCGGTGTTCCCGGTCGCCATGTAGTCCCAGTGATCGGTCTCCGGCCCGCCCAGCACCAGCACGTAGTCCTGGGTGATGCAGCCGACGAACACGCCGACCTGCTGACCGCGGATCGACGCCGGATCGATCCGAGCGTTCTCCAGGGCCTCCCACGAGGTCTCCAGCAGCCACCGCTGCTGGGGGTCCATGGCGATCGCCTCCCGCGGGCCGATCCCGAAGAACGCGGCGTCGAAGCGGCCGGCGCCGTCGATGAACCCGCCGTCGCGGACCGGCGGGTGATCCGGGTCGTCGCTGAACACGCCGGCTCCCTCCGCGGCCGTCCACCCGCGGTCGCCCGGGAACGACGAGATCGCGTCGCCGCCGGTCTCGAGCAGTTCCCAGAGCTGCTCGGGGGTGCTGACCCCGCCCGGATAGCGGCAGGCCATCCCGACGATGGCGATGGGTTCCTGATCGGTCCGGCCGGCCCGCGCTTCGTCGCGCTGAGCCCGGGTCTCGCGCAGTTCATGGGTGAGGCGTTTGAGCGTGTCGAGGACGCGGTCGTCGGTCGCCATCGCGGTGGGTTCCTTTCTGGGGTGTTCAGACCCGGCCGAGCTCGTCGTCGAGGATGTCGAGGAGTTCGTCGAGGGTGACGTTGCTCAGGGAGTCCGCGCCGGCCGGTGTGGGGCCGGCCGGTGCCGGTTCCTGCTCGGGTGCGGGGACCTGTGCCCGGGCGAGTTCGGTCAGGTGGCCGGCCAGCGCGAGCGGTGTCGGATAGCTGAAGATGGTGGACGTCGACAGCCGCAGCCCGGTGACGCTGCCGAGCAGGTTGCGCAGCTCGATCACGATCAGCGAGTCGAAGCCGAGGTCCTTGAACGCGCGGGCGGCCTCGATCTGCCGCCCGGAGGCGTGCCCGAGGACCGCCGCCACGCAGGTCCGGACCACGCCGAGGACCTCGTGCTCCCAGCCGTCGGCGGGCACGGTGGCGAGCCGCTGCAGCAGCGTCTCCGGCTCGCTGTCCGCAGCGTCCCCGGAGCTCGTGCCGGAGTCGGCCGGGGCAGCGTCCACGCCGGGGATCGCCTCGGGAAGCTCGGCGAAGAACGCGGCCGGGCGCAGCCGGGTGAAGGCGGGCAGGAAACGGGACCAGGTGAGGTCGGCGACGGTGAGCGTGGCCTCGCCCGTCTCCAGCGCCCGCAGCAGCGCGGCGACGGCCCGGTCGGGCGGCATCGGGTGCACCCCGCCGCGGCGCAGCCGGTCCGCGACCACCCCGCCGTCGGCGGCCATCCCGCCGTCGGACCAGGCACCCCAGGCGATCGAGGTGGCCGGCAGCCCGTCGGCGTGCCGCCGTTCGGCGAGAGCGTCGAGGTAGGCGTTACCGGCGGCGTAGTTGGCCTGTCCCGGTGCTCCCCAGAGACCGGAGACCGAGGAGAAGAGCACGAACGCCGAGAGGTCCAGCCCGGCGGTCAGCTCGTGCAGATTGCCGGCACCCAGCACCTTCGCCCGCAGTACGGTGTCGAACCGGGCCGGGTCGAGGGCGTCGAGGACGCCGTCGTCGAGGGCGCCGGCCGCGTGGAAGACCGCGGTGAGCCGGCCCGGCAGCCCGGCGAGCAGAGCGGCGACCTGGTCCCGGTCGGCGACGTCGCAGGCGGCGACGGTCACCTGTGCCCCGGACCCGGCCAGTTCGTCGCGCAACTCGGCGGCGCCGGGAGCGTCCAGGCCGCGGCGGCCGGTGAGCACGACGTGCTCGGCGCCGGTCCGGACCAGCCAGCGGGCGACGGCCGCGCCGACCGCCCCGGTGCCACCGGTGACCAGGACGGTCCCGGAGGCGGCCCAGGGCGTGCCGCCGGCCGGGACCGGGGCCGGTACGAGCCGCCGGCCGAGGATGCCACCGGGCCGCAGCGCGACGGCGTCCTCGCCGGAGTCCCCGGTGAGGACCGCGAGCAGCCGGTCACAGGTGCGGGCGTCCGGGACCGGCGGCAGGTCCACGAGCCCGCCCCAGCGGTCCGGGTGCTCCAGCCCGGCGACCCGGCCGAGACCCCAGACGGTCGCCTGGGCGGCGTGGGTGACGGGGTCCGGGGGGCCGGTGCCGATCGCGCCCCGGGTCAGGCACCACAGCGGCGCGCTCAGGTCGAGGTCGCCGAGTGCCTGGACGGCGGCGACCGTCGCGGCGAGGCCCGCGGTGAGCGCCGGATGGTCCGGGTGGACCCGGTCGTCGAGGGCGAGCAGGGACAGTACGCCGTCCGGTGCCCCGCCCGCGACGGCCGCCTTGATCTGCTCTGCCAGGGCGGCACGGCCGGTGGCTGCGGCGTCGACGCGTACCCGGACGGTCCTTATCCCGCGGGCGTCGAGCAGGTCGAGCAGGGCGGGGTCGCCGGTGTCGCCGGGGTCGAGGACCAGCCAGGTGCCGGGGTCTTCGGCGATGGGCGGCTCCGCGAGGTAGCGCCAGCGGACGGCGTACCGCCAGTCGTCGATGCTGGAGATCTTCGCGTGGGGGTCCAGCCAGTAGCGGTCGCGCTGGAAGGGGTAGGTGGGCAGGTTCACCGGCACGGTGCGGTGGCCGGCGAAGAACGCGGGCCAGTCGACCGGCACGCCGGCGGTGGCGAGGCGGGCGATCGCGCCGATGAGCGTACGAGCCTCGTCCTGACCCGCGCGCAGGGCGCTGACCAGCACGGCGGGGCCGGTGCCGAGGATGTCCCGGGCCGCCGCGGTGAGCGTGGCGTCGGGTCCCAGCTCCAGGAACACCGTGCTGCCCTCGGCCGCGAGCCGGGTGACCGCGTCCTCGAACCGGACGGTCCGGCGTACCTGCTCGACCCAGTAGCCCGGGTCGCAGAGCACGTCCGCGCCGGCCGGTTCGCCGGTGACGGTGGAGACGATCGGGATGACCGGCGGGTGGTAGGTGAGCCGCTCGGCGACCGCCCGGAACTCGGCCAGCATCGGCGTCATCCGCTCCGAGTGGAACGCGTGGCTGACCCGGAGCCGTTTGATCCGGTGCCCGGCCGCGGTGAGCATCGCCTCCGCCCGCTCGACGGCCTCGAGATCACCGGAGATCACGGTCGACTCGGGCCCGTTCACGGCGGCGATCTCGGGTGCGTCCGGTCCGCTCAGGACAGCGCGGACCACGTCCTCGCCGGCCCGGACCGCGCTCATCGCGCCGCCCTCGGGTAGCGCCCGCATCAGCCGGCCCCGGGCCGCGACCAGCTCGCACGCGTCGGGCAGGGACAGCACCCCGGCGACGTGGGCGGCGGCCAGTTCGCCGATCGAGTGACCGGCGAGGTGGTCGGGGACGACACCCCAGCGTCCGGCGAGCCGGAAGAGCCCGACCTCCAGGGCGAACAGCGCCGCCTGGACCTGGTCGGTGGGCTGCCGGTCGGTGCCGGCCCCGGCGGTGGTCAGGCTCTCCCGCACGGGTACGCCGAGCAGCGGGTCGAGGTGCCGGCAGACCTCGTCGAACGGCTCGGCGAAATCGGGCAGCGCCCGCGCCAGGTCGAGTCCCATCCCGGCGCGCTGGCTGCCCTGCCCGGCGAAGAGGAACGCCACCCGGACCGGACCGTGCCCGGTGCCGCGGATGCCGCCCGCCGGGCCCGCCAGCAGCGTATCGAGGCCGGCCAGGAGTTCGGCCCGGCCGGCGCCGACGACGGCGGCCCGGTGCGGCAGCGGGAATCGGTCGACGGCCAGCGCCCGGGCGACGTCGATCGGGCGGTCGTCGCCCATCCGGCTGCGCAGGCTGGTGATCTGGTCGCGCAGGGCGTCCTCGGTGTGCCCGGACAGCAACCAGGGCACGACGGTGGTGTCGCCGCCGGGCACACCGTCGTCCTCGCGGGGAGGTGCCTGCTCGATGATGACGTGGGCGTTGGTCCCGCTGACGCCGAAGGCGGAGATTCCGAAGCGCCGGGGCCGGCCGGTCCGCGGCCACGGCGTCGGCCGCTGGATCAGGGTGAGCGCTCCGCTCCAGTCGGAGTGCGGGCTGGGCCGCTCGGCGTGCAGGGTGGGAGGCAGCACGCCGTGATCCAGTGCCTGGACCATCTTGATGATCCCGGCGACACCCGACGCGGCCTGGGTGTGACCGATGTTGGATTTGAGCGAGCCGAGCCACAGTGGATGGTCGCGGTCCTGGTCGTAGACGGCGCTGAGTGCGGCTGCTTCGATCGGGTCGCCGAGTGTGGTGCCGGTGCCGTGTGCTTCGATGGCGTCGATGTCGGTGGTGGTGAGGCGGGCGTTGGCGAGGGCCTGGCGGATGACGCGTTCCTGTGAGGGTCCGTTGGGTGCGGTGAGTCCGTTGGAGGCGCCGTCCTGGTTGACGGCGGAGCCTCGGATGACGGCGTGGACGTTGCGTCCGTCACGGATCGCGTCGCTGAGCCGTTGCACGAGGATCAGCCCGGCGCCCTCGGCCCAGCCGACCCCGTCGGCGTCGGCGCTGAAGGCCTTGCTGCGCCCGTCGGTCGCCAGCCCGCCCTGCGCGGCGAACTGTTCGAACACCATCAGGGACGGCATCACGGTCACACCGCCCGCGACGGCCAGGTCGCACTCGCCGCGGCGGATGGCCTCACAGGCGAGGTGCAGCGCGACGAGCGAGGAGGAGCAGGCGGTGTCGACGCTGAGGGCGGGGCCTTCGAGGCCGAAGACGTACGCGAGCCGGCCGGACATGACGCTGCCCGCGGCGCCGGTGAGCATGTGGCCGTCACTGCCGGGTTCGACGCTGCCCCGGTAGCCGTACCCGGTCCAGTTGCCGCCGATGAAGACACCGGTGCTGGTGCCGCGCAGGTCGGCGGCGTTGATGGCGGAGCGTTCGAACAATTCCCAGCACACCTCGAGCAGATGGCGTTGCTGGGGATCCATGGCGAGGGCCTCGCGCGGGGAGATGCCGAACAGTCCGGCGTCGAAATCGGCGACGTTCTCGAGGAAACCCCCGACCCTCGCGTACGCGGCGGTCGGCGACCAGCCCCGGTCGGTGGGGAACGGCGAGACCACGTCGGTTCCGCTGAGCACGACGTCCCACAGCTCGCCGGGGTTGTCGATGCCGCCCGGCAGCCGGCAGCTCATCCCGACGATGGCGATGGGATCGTCGTCGACAGCCGTGGTCGCCGCCCGCACCGTGGCGGTGGCCGCGACCGGGCCGCCGCCGAGCGCGGTCAGCACGTGCCGTGCCAGGGCGGCGACGGTGGGATGGTCGAAGGCGACCGACACCGGCAGGGCGACCCCGGCGGTAGCGGCGAGCCGGTTGCGGAATTCCACCGCGATCAGCGAATCGAAGCCCAGGTCCCGGAACGGCCGGTTGACGTCGAGGGTGCCCGGGTCGGCGTGCCCGAGGCAGGCGGCGGCCAGGTCGCGGACGACGATCTCCAGTGCCCGCAACCGTTCCCGGGGCGATCCGGCCGGGACCGTCGCGGCCACCGCCGGGCGCACGGACGGGACTGCCATGGGGGTCGTGCCGGGCGGCAGAAGGTCATGCAGCAGCGACGGTACGGGCTCCGCGGCGGCGATCGCGGCGAGCCGTCCGGCGTCGACGTGCATCGGGACCAGGTGGGCGTACGGCGTCGCCAGCGCCGCGTCGAGCAGGGCGAGCGCGTCCCCGGTGGCCAGCGGTGTGCCGAGCCGGCCGGCCCGGGCCCGGTCGACGTCGCCGAGGTGGCCCGTCATGCCGCTGGCGTCGTCCCACAGCCCCCACGCGAGGCTGGTCGCGGGCAGCCCGTGGGCGCTGCGATGCGCGGCCAGCGCGTCCAGGTAGGAGTTGGCGGCGGCGTAGGCGGCCTGCCCCGCGGCACCGAGCGTGCCGGCGGCACCGGAGAACGTCACGAACGCGGCCAGGTCCCGGCCCGCGGTGAGCTCGTGCAGGTGCCCCGCGGAGCCGGCCTTCGCCCGCAGCACCCGGTCGAGCTGCCCGGGGGTGATGGAGTCGAGGATGCCGTCGTCCAGGACCCCGGCCAGGTGCACGACCGCGGTCAGTTCGGGGAGGGTGGACAGCAGCGCGGCCAGTGCTTCCCGGTCGGCGGCGTCGCAGGTGACCACGTCGGCACGGGCGCCGGCGCGGGTCAGTTCGGCGGTGAGGGTGCCGATGCCGGGGGTGCCGGAGCCCCGCCGGCCGGCCAGCACGACATGGCGTACGCCGTGCGCGGTGACCAGGTGCCGGGCGACATGACCGCCGAGGGTGCCGGTGCCGCCGGTGAGCAGGACGGTGCCGGTGCCGGCCCACGGCGTCCGCGCCGCTCCGGCCGGAACCGGGACGGCGGCGAGGCGGGGAACCAGGACCTGCCCGTCCCGGACGGCGGCCTGTCCCGCGGCCGCGGCCAGGGTGAGCAGAGCGGGGTCGTCGGTATCGGTGTCGATGACGGCGAACCGGCCCGGGTTCTCGGTCTGCGCCGAGCGTAGTAGGCCCCAGGCCGCTGCGGCGCCGAGGTCGATGACGTCCTCGCGGGGACGGGTGGCCACCGCGCCGGTCGTGACCACGACGAGCAGGGTGCCGATCGTCGCCGGGTCGGCCAGCCAGTGCCGGACGCGATCGAGCGTGGCGGCGACGGTGGTCCCGGCCGTTCCGCCGCCGGGCACCCGCCAGAACTCGAGCGGCTGATCATCGAGTGTGGACTCCGGGGCGGGCACCCAGTCGATACGGAACAGCGAATCAACGGGCACGGATACGGGTACGGGCTGGGCGTCCGGTGCCGGGCCGTCCCCGCCGAGCCAGTAGCGCTCGTGCTGGAACGCGTACGTGGGCAGGGGAACCGGGTGGTCCGGGGACTCGCCGAGCAGGGGGCGCCAGTTCACGCGTACGCCCGCGTTGTGCGCTTCCGCCAGTGCCGTGAGCATCCGGCGGGGTCCGCCGTCGTCGCGGCGCAGGGTGTGCAGGACGGAACCGGTGGCGCCGGTGGCGGAGATGGTCTCGTGCAGGCCCGCGGTGAGCACGGCGTGCGGGCTCACCTCGAGGAACGTGACCGGCCCGGCGGCGAGCAGATCCCGGACGACGGGGGCGAAACGTACGGTGCCGCGCAGGTTGTCGTACCAGTAGCGGGCGTCGAGGTCGAGCGGGTCCACGCGGTGCCCGGTGACCGTGGAGTGGAACGGGACCGTGGCGCCGGCCGGGCGTACCTCGGCGAGGTCGACGAGGAGCCGGTCCCGCAGCAGTTCGATCTGGGCGGAGTGGGCCGCGTAGTCGACCGGGAGGCGGTTGCTGCGGATGCCCGCCGAGGCACAACCGGCCGCGAGCTCGTCGAGGGCCGCCGGGTGACCCGCGAGGACGGTGGAGGTGTCGCCGTTGAGTGCGGCGACGGAGATCCGGTCGCCCCAGCCGCGGGCCAGCGCGGCGGCCTCGGACTCGTTCAGCGCGACGGCGAGCATGCCACCGTGCCCGGACAGCGAGGTGAGGGCCTGCGAGCGCAGCGCCACGACGCGGGCGCCGTCGTCGAGGGAGAGCGCCCCGGCGACGCAGGCCGCGGCGATCTCGCCCTGCGAGTGGCCGATGACGGCGGCGGGCGTCACGCCGTACGCCTGCCAGAGCCGGGCCAGCGACACCATCATGGCCCAGAGCGCGGGCTGCACCACGTCGACCCGGTTCAGATCGGCGGCACCGGGCGCGTCCCGCAGCAGATCGATGAGCGACCAGTCGACGTACGGCGCGAGCGCGGCGGCGCACTCGTCGAGGGCCTGGCGGAAGACGGGCTCGCTGTCGAGGAGTTCTGCGGCCATGCCCGCCCACTGGGTGCCCTGTCCGGGGAAGACGAACACGACGGTGCCGGCCTGAGCGGTGTCGCCCTGGACCACCGTGGGGCTCGGCCGGCCGCTGGCGAGGGCGTCGAGACCGGCTAGGAGCTCGTCGCGGCCGGCGCCGATGACGGCGGCCCGGTGCGGCAGCACGGTCCGGGTGGTCGCCAGGGCATGGGCGACGTCGTAGGGGTGCTGATCGGTGAGGTGGTCGCGCAGCCGGGCGGCCTGGTCGCGGAGCGCGCCCGGGGTCTGGCCGGACAGCAGCCAGGGCAGGGGGTTCCCGGGGAGTGGCGCCGCGGCGTGGTCCGGGGTGTGGTCCGGGGCCGCGGGCGCTTCGAGGATCAGGTGCGCGTTGGTGCCGCTCATCCCGAAGGCCGACACCGCGGCACGCCGGGGCCGGTCGGTCCCGGGCCAGGGGCGGGCCTCGGTGAGCAGGGTGAGGGCACCGCTCCAGTCGATGTGCGGGCTGGGCCGCCCTGCGTGCAGGGTCGCGGGCAGGACGCCGTGGTTCATGGCCTGGACCATCTTGATGAGCCCGGCGACACCGGCGGCGGCCTGGGTGTGACCGATGTTCGACTTCACCGATCCGAGCCACAGTGGATGGTCGCGGTCCCGGTCGTAGACGGCGCTGAGTGCGGCTGCCTCGATCGGGTCGCCGAGGCTGGTGCCGGTGCCGTGGGCTTCGACGGCGTCGATGTCCGTGGTGCTGAGCCCGGCGTTGGCGAGGGCCTGACGGATGACGCGTTCCTGGGACGGCCCGTTGGGTGCGGTTAGCCCGTTGGAGGCGCCGTCCTGGTTGACGGCGGAGCCTCGGATGATCGCGTGGACGGTACGGCCGTCACGGATCGCGTCGCTGAGCCGCTGGACCAGGACCAGGCCCACTCCTTCGGCCCAGCCGACGCCGTCCGCGTCCGCGGCGAAGGCCTTGCTGCGCCCGTCGGAGGCCAGCCCGCCCTGCACGGCGAACTGGTCGAACACCAGCGGGGACGGCATCACGGTGATACCGCCCGCGACGGCCAGGTCGCATTCGCCACGGCGGACCGCCTCGGCGGCGAGGTGCAGGGCGACGAGCGAGGAGGAGCACGCGGTGTCGACGGTGAGGGCGGGGCCCTCCAGGCCGAAGACGTAGGACAACCGGCCGGACAGGATGCTGCTCGCGGCGCCGGTGAGCAGGTGCCCGTCGGTGGCGGGTCCGGCGCCGGTGCCGTACCCGGTCCAGGAGCCGCCCACGAAGACGCCGACGGCGGTGCCGCGCAGGTCGGCCGCGTCGATGGCGGAGCGTTCGAACAGTTCCCAGCACACCTCGAGCAGGTGGCGTTGCTGGGGATCCATGGCGAGGGCTTCGCGCGGGGAGATGCCGAAGAGCCCCGCGTCGAAGCCGGCGACCGCGTCGAGGAAGCCGCCGGCCTGCGCGTACGGCGTCTGCCGGGGCCAGCCGCGGTCGGCGGGGAAACCGGAGATCACGTCGGCGCCGTCGAGGACGGTCCGCCACAGGTCCTCGGGACCGGCGATCCCGCCCGGCAGGCGGCAGCTCATCCCGACGATGGCGATCGGGTCGCCGGCTGTGGCTGTTGCCGCGGTGGGCGTACGGTCCGGGGTGGCCCCGCCCAACATCTCGCCCACCACGAAGCGGGCCAGGGCGTCCACGGTCGGGTGGTCGAAGACGACCGACACCGGCAGCGCGACCCCCGTGGCGGCGACGGCGCGGGTCCGGAAGTCGACGGCGATCAGCGAGTCGAAGCCCAGGTCCCGGAACGGCCGGTCCGTTCCCACCGCGCCCGGGCCGTCGAGGCCGAGACACGCGGCGACCTCGGCCCGAAGCAATGATGTCACGGTCCCCAGCCGGGCGTCCTCGCCCAGCTCGCGCAGCTGCCGCACCCGCTCGCCCCCGGCTTCCGGCACGGCGGTGACGGGCCGGGCCGCCTGCGGGATCTCGTCGAACAGCCGGCTGGCCCGCTCGGCGGTGAAGCTGCGGGAGAACCGCTCCCAGGCGACGTCGGCGACGGTCAGGGCGGCCTCGCCACCGGTGACCGCGCGGGCGAGCAGCTCGACGGCGAACCCCGGGTCGAGGGCGCTGAGACCACGCCGCCGCAGGTATTCGGCAGCACCGTCCTGGACGGCGAGCCCGGCCTCTGCCCACGGTCCCCAGGCGACCGCGGTGGCGGCCCGGCCCTGCCCGCGCCGGCGCAGGGCGAGCCCGTCGAGGTACGCGTTGGCGGCGGAGTACGCGGCCTGGCCCCCGCTGCCCCAGATCCCGGCGATGGAGGAGAACAGGACGAAGCTGGCGAGCGGCCGGTCGCCGAGCAGCGCGTCGAGGTTGGCGGCCCCGGCGATCTTCGGGCCGGTGACCGCGGCGAAGTCGGCCGGACCGGCGGTGCCGAGCCGGATCTGCTGCTCGATCCCGGCGGTGTGCACGACGTCGGTGACGGGATGCGCGTCCGGTACGGCGTCGAGAACCGCTGCCAGGGCGGCCCGGTCGGCGGCGTCGCAGGCCACGATCGTGACGTCGGCGCCCAGCGCGGTCAGCTCGGCGTGCAGCTCGGCGGCGCCGGGTGCGGCGGTGCCATGCCTGCTCAGCAGCAGCAGCCGGCGGGCTCCGGCGCCCGCCAGGTGCCGGGCGACCGCGCTGCCGAGCGCACCGGTCCCGCCGGTGATCAGCACGGTGCCGGCCGGCACCCAGCCGGCCCGGTCGTCCGGCTGGTCCGGGCAGCGCAGCAGGCGGCGGCCGAGGCGGCCGGTGGCCCGGATCGCGACCTGGTCCTCGCGCTCCTCGCCGGTGGCCGCCAGGGTCGTGGCGAGCAGCGTGGCCGCCCGGGTGTCGAGCGTGCCGGGAAGGTCGACGAGGCCACCCCAGCGGTTCGGATACTCCAGCGCGGCGACCCGGCCGAGCCCCCAGACGGCGGCCTGGGCGGCGGAGATCGCCGGATCGTCCGAGGCCCGGGTGCTGACGGCGCCGCGGGTCAGGCACCACAGGGGCGCGGCCGTCCCGTCGAGGGCGTCGAGCAGTGCCAGGGTGGCGGTCAGGCCGGTCGACATGCCCGGATGCGCCGCGTCGTCGCCGTCGGCCAGGGCCAGCAGCGAGACGACGCCGGCGACGGGGCCGGGCACCGCGGCGATCTCGGCCCGCAGGTCCGTTTCCGGCCCGGCGAGCACCGGCCGGACCTCGGCACCGTGCCGGGCAAGAGCCTCGGCGACCTCATCGCCCGTTTCCGGTGGCATGACCACCAGCCAGGTTCCCGACAGGCCCGCCGGTGTGGCGGGGGCGACCGGCCGCCAGTCGATCCGGTATCGCAGAGAGTCGGCCAGCGCGTCCCGGTCCCGGCCGCGGCGCCATCGGGACAGGGCCGGCAGTACCGTGCTCAGCGCGGTGGCGTCGGTGCCGAGGGTGGCCGCGAGTGTGCCGGCGTCCTGCCGCTCGACGGCTCCCCAGAACCGGGCCTCGGCGGGGGACCGGCGCTGGGCCGCGGGGGTCTGCTCGACGGGGGCGACCCGGGGCTGCGGCGGCATCCAGAAACGGCGGCGCTGGAAGGCGTACGTGGGTAGCGGCACGACCCGGGCGCCGGGGCCGAAGACCGCCGCCCAGTCGAGCGTGCCACCGCCGGTGAACAGTTCGGCGACGGCGGTCATGACCGCGACGGGTTCCGGCCGGTCACCGCGCAGCGACGGCACCACCAGGACGTCGTCGCCGAGGCATTCGCGGGTGAGGGCGGTCAGCGAGCCACCGGGGCCGATCTCGACGAACGTGTCGGCGCCGTCGTCGCGGGCGGCGGCGACGGCATCCCGGAACAGGACCGG
This sequence comes from Winogradskya humida, assembly GCF_016862215.1. Classification (GTDB taxonomy): domain Bacteria; phylum Actinomycetota; class Actinomycetes; order Mycobacteriales; family Micromonosporaceae; genus Actinoplanes; species Actinoplanes humidus. Next base: position 50,499 of record NZ_BOMN01000137.1, on the reverse strand, counting down.
TTGCCGGACCTGCCGGATCCAGTAGTCCGGTGTGGACAGCATGGCCGCCCGGTCGGGCTCACCTGTCACCGTGGAGACGACACGGATCCGGGCCGGCCGGTAGGTGAGTCCCCGCGCGACGGCGCCGAAGGCCTCCAGCATCGGGGTCATCCGCTCGGAGTGGAACGCGTGGCTGACCTTCAGGGCGGTGACCCGGCGCCCGCGGTCGCGCCACGAGGCGGCTACCCGGTCGACGGCGTCCGCGTCACCGGTCAGCACGGTGTTGCCCGGCGCATTGTGCGCCGCGACCTCCACCCCGGGCGGCAGCTCGCCGAGCTCGTCCGGCGCGGCCTCGACGGCGGCCATCGCCCCGCCCGGCGGCAGGGCCTGCATGAGCCGGCCCCGCGCGGCGACCAGGGTGCATGCGTCGGCGAGGTCGAGGATGCCCGCGAGGTGTGCCGCGGCGATCTCGCCCACGGAGTGGCCGATGAGCAGGTCGGGGCGGACCCCGAGGGAGATGGTCAGGCGGGCCAGGGCCACCTGGACGGCGAACAGGGCCGGCTGCTGATCGCCCGTCAGGTCGAGCGGGCCGGTGCCCAGCGCGAGTTCGCGGACCGGCCGGTCGAGCAGCGGGTCCAGGGCGGCGGCGACCTCGTCGAAGGCGGCGGCGAAGACCGGGAAACCCTCGTACAGTTCGCGGCCGGCGCCGGGCCGTTGGCTGCCCTGGCCGGAGAAGAGCAGGACCGTACGCCCACGGCGTACGCCCCGCCCGCGGATCAGCCCGGCGGCCGGCTCGTCGGCGGCGAGGGCCGTGAGCGCCGTGAGCAGGGCGCCGGAGTCCTCGGCAACCACGGCTGCGCGATACTCCATCGCCGCGCGGCTGGTGGCGAGCGAGTATCCCAGGTCAGCACGTGCCGGACCCTCCACAGCGGACAACAACCGCGCCGCCTGGGCGCGGAGGGCGGCAGGACTCTGACCCGACAGTACGAACGGCATCGCCCCCACCGACACCTCGCCGGTCCTCGGTGCGACGGGTTGCGGTGCTTCCTCCAGGATCGCGTGGCCGTTGGTGCCGCTGATCCCGAACGCCGACAGGCCCGCCCGGCGCGGCTCGCCGGTCTCCGGCCACGGCGTCGGCTCGGTCACCACCCGGACCTCGCCGGTCCAGTCGACGTGCGGTGACGGGGCGTCGACGTGCAGGGTGGCCGGGACGATGCCGTGCCGCATCGCCATGACCAGCTTGATGATCCCGGCGACGCCCGCGACGATCTGGGTGTGCCCGATGTTCGACTTGATCGACCCGAGCAGCAGTGGCCGGTCCACGGGACGTTCGCCGCGGTGGACGGCGAGCAACGCCTCCGCCTCGATCGGGTCGCCCAGGGAGGTGCCGGTGCCGTGCGCCTCCACCACGTCGATCTGCCCCGCGGTGAGCCCGGCGTCGGCCAGCGCGCGCCGGATGACCCGCTGCTGGGCGAGGCCGCTGGGGGCGGTGAGGCCGTTGCTGGCCCCGTCCTGGTTGAGGGCGGTGCCCCGGACCACGGCGAGCACCGGGTGCCCGAGCCGCCGGGCGTCGCTGAGCCGCTCCACCAGCACCATGCCGGCGCCCTCCGACCAGGCCGTCCCGTCGGCGCCGGCGGCGAACGGCTTGCACCGGCCGTCGGGGGCCAGCGCCCGCTGCCGGCTGAACTCCACGAACGGCAGCGGCGTGGCCATCACGCTCACCCCGCCGACCAGTGCCAGGGTGCAGTCGCCACGGCGCAGGCCCTGGACCGCGAGATGCAGCGCGACCAGCGACGACGAGCAGGCGGTGTCGAGGGTGACGGCGGGTCCCTCGAACCCGAACCGGTAGGCGATCCGCCCGGAGGCGATGCTGACGGTGCCGCCGAGCGCGAGGTGATCGGTCACCCCCTCGACGGGCGGGGTGCCGGGCTCGAACACGGTCGGGACAGGGCCGGCGCTGTCGGAGCTGAAACCGGCGTAGCCCGCGAACATGATGCCGAGGTAGACGCCGGTCGGCGTACCGGTCAGCGAGCTGGGGTCGAGCCCCGCCCGTTCCAGCGTCTCCCAGGTCATCTCCAGCATCAGCCGGTGCTGGGGGTCCATCGCTAGGGCTTCCCGCGGGCTGATGCCGAAAAGCGCGGGGTCGAAGTCGGCGGCGTCGGCCAGGAATCCGCCTCGTTTGACGTACGTGGTGCCGGAGCGGCCCGGCTCGGGGTCGTAGACGCGGTCGAGGTCCCAGCCGCGGTCGGCCGGGAAGTCGCCGATCGCGTCGCGGCCCTCGGCGACGAGCTGCCACAGGTCCTCGGGGCCGGTGACCCCACCGGGGAGGCGGCAGCTCATCGCGACGATGGCGATCGGGTCGTCGTCACCGCCGGCCGGAGGCGTCCAGGTCTCGGCGGTGGGCGCGGTGGCGGAGAGCCGGCCCGCCAGCATCGTGGCGAGCGGGCCGGGTGCGGGGTGGTCGAAGATGGCGGCCGGTGAGAGCCGGAGCCCGGTTCGCGCGCTGAGCCGCCGGGCGAGTTCGACGGCGCCCAGCGAGTCGAGACCCGACTCGAAGAAGGCAAGGTCCGGGTCGGTCCCGCCGGGTATCAGGTCCGCGGCCTCCTGTTTGACGACCCGTTCCAGGATCTCCCGGTGATCGGCCGGGTCGGCGGCGGTCAGTTCGTCCATGATGGAGGGACGGGCCGTCGCGGCCACGGGCACGGGAAGGTCCGGGTTGTCGGCGGCCACGGCGGCCCAGTCGAGCGGGACCCCTCGGGTGCGGAGCTGGTCGAGCATCGTCAGCAGGCTCTCGGCATCGGAGCGGCCGTTGCCCCGGACGGCGGGCAGGACCAGCGCCGCCACGTCGAGGCAGTCCTCGGTGAGGGCGGAGAGCATGCCGTTGGCGCCGAAGTCGATGAACGTGTCGACGCCGTCCGCGGTCAGCCAGCGGATCGCCTCGAACCACCTGGTCGTTCCGCGTACCTGCGCGGCCCAGTGGCCGCCGCCCTGCAGTTCCCCGGCCGAGGCGAGCCGGCCGAGAAGGGTCGAGACCAGCGGGATGCGCGGCGGGTGGGTCCGGCCCTCGACGACGCCGGCGAACTCGGGCATCAGGGTGTCCATGTGCCAGGAGTGGAAGCCACGGCTGACCGGCAGCATCTTGGCCTTGCGGCCCCGGCCGGTCCAGTCGGCGACCAGAGCGCTCACCCCGGCGGGATCGCCGGAGACGACACAGGACGCCGGCCCGTTGTCCGCCGCTATGTCGACGCCGGGAAACTGGGACAGCGAATCGGCGACCTCCGCGGCCGACACCCGCAGGGCCGCCATGGCCCCGTCGATCGGCATCGTCTCCCTGGTCAGCCGGATGCGCTCGGCCATGATGACCGCGATGTCGGGCAGCTCGAAGATTCCCGCGGCGGTGCCGGCGGCGAACTCGCCCACCGAGTGCCCGAGGACGTAGCCGGGGCGTAGTCCCCAGTGGGTGAGCAGGGTGAACAGCGCGTACTGGAACGCGAAGAGCCCGTCCTGGGTCTGCAGTTCCCGGTCGACCGGCGAGGCGGTGGCGCCGTCGTCGGTCTCCAGCAGGAATTCCCGTACGGTCCACGGCCCGTGCTCCGCGAGCCGGGCGCAGGACTCGTCGAGGGCCGCGGCGAACACGGGATAGCGGTCGTAGAGCTCGCGGGCCATCCCGGGGCGCTGGCCGCCTTCGCCGGGGAACAGCAGCGCCACCCGGGGCTCGCGTCCAGAATTCGAAAGAATATCCATGACCACCCGCCGGAACTGTTGATTATCAATAGCCGCACTCCGGCGAAGCCTCTCCTATGATTTCCGCGGATGTCAATGCGTTGCACGCGATTATCGCCGCGGTCGGTCAGGGGATGAATTAATAGGGGTTGACCTAGGGGTAGGGGGGTGCGGCACAGTGCTGGGTGAACCGGTTCTGGCGCGCCCCGTGCCGTGAATCCGCAGGTGAACCCCTTGTAAAAGTGGTGCCCATGGAAACTCTCTTTGACCCCCGTGACCCGACGATGCGCGCGGACCCCTATCCGCACTATCACCGGCTACGCGCTGCGGAGCCCATTCATCGGACACCTTTCGGTTATTGGGTCCTGTCCCGGCACGAGGAGGTGGAACAACTCGTCCGCTCCCCGCATGTGAGCAGCGCCTTTCACCAGGATCCGTCCTGGGTGAAGCACCGTGGCGGAGCCGGCGGCCCGGCCGTCGGCAGCACCCGGCACTGGATGCTGATGCTCGACGGCGCCGCGCACCGGCGGATCCGCGGCCAGGTCAACGCCGCGTTCACCGCCGGAGCGGTGGAACGGCTGCGTCCCCGGATCGTCGAGCTCGTCAAGGAGTTGCTCGATGAGCTGGGCGACGGCGAGGTCGACCTGATCGAGGGGCTCGCCCTGCCGCTGCCGGTCACCGTCATCTGCGAGCTGGTCGGCCTGCCCGCCGAGGACCGGGCGCGCTGCCGGGAGTGGACCGACTCGATCGGCCGCATCGTCGACCCGGCCATCACCCCGGAGGCATCGGCGGCGATGAACCGCTCCGCTGCGGAGTTCACCGAGTACATCCGGGAACAACTGCGGCTGCGCCGCGCCGACCCGCGCGAGGACGTGCTGTCGCTGCTGGCCGCGGCCGACGGCAACGGCGACCGGCTCACGGACGAAGAGATCATCGCCAACGTGCTGCTGCTGTTCAACGCGGGCCACGAGACCACCGTGAACCTGATCGGCAACGGCGTGCTCGCCCTGCTGCGCCACCCCGATCAGCTCCAGCTGCTGCGGGACAGGCCGGAGCTGATGGAGAGCGCCGTCGACGAACTGGCCCGCTACGACTGCCCGGTCCAGGTCGCCGCGCGGGTCACCACCGCCGAGGTCCGCCTCGGCGAGGCCACCCTGCCGGCCGGCGCGAAGGTGATGGTGCTGTTCGGCGCGGCCAGCCGGGACCCGGTCCGCTACCCCGACCCGGACCGGCTGGACATCACCCGCAGCGGCACCCGGACCCTCGCCTTCGGCGGCGGCCCCCACTACTGCATCGGTGCGCTGCTCGGGAAGTTCGAGACCGGCCTCGTGCTCACCGAACTGCTGCGCCGCTACCAGAAGATCGAGCTGGCCACCGACGAGCTCGTCTGGCGGCCGAACTTCAACTTCCGCGGCCTCGATTCCCTGCCGGTAAAACTCGTCATCTGAGGGAGAATCCGTTGCGACCAGGACTGCTCGACGGCGACACGCTCGGAGCGTGCCTGACCCGTCTCGTGGCGCACTCACCCGGCAGCGCCGCCACCTTCCCCGGTTCCGGGGAACGGCTCCCGCCCGCCGACCTGGACGCGTCCGCGACCGCCGCGGCCCACGGGTTACGGGACGCCGGCGTCGTGCCGGGCGAGGTCGTCGGGTTGCTGGTGCCGACCACGAACAGGCTCTTCACCACGATGTTCGGGCTGTGGCGCGCCGGCGCGGCCATCAGTGTGCTGCCCGTGCAGGCCGGGTTCGGTGACGCGGGCACCACCGCCAAGCGCCTGGCCCGGATCGCGGACACCGCGGGGATGCGGCATCTCGTCCTCGATCCGGAGTACGCCGCCATCGGCGACGAGCTGCGCGAGCTGATGCCGGAACTGGTCGTGCTCGAACCCTTCCGGGACGGCGCCGCGGACCCCGGGCCCGGTGCCGGGCCGCTGCCGGTCGTCGACCCCGAGGATCTGGCGGTCGTCCAGTTCACCTCCGGCAGCACCAGCTCGCCCAAGGGCGTCATGCTGCCGCACCGCGCCGTGGTCGCCGGCCTGAAGGCCTGCGTGGTCTCCGGTGCGTTCAGCCCCGACGACGTCTTCGTCCAATGGGTGCCGGTGTTCCACGACATGGGCCTGATCGGCTTGCTGTCGCACTGGCTCAACGGCGCCGACGTGCACATCTTCACCCCGACCGCGTTCCTGCGGCAGCCGGCGAAGTTCCTGGCCTACATCGCCGCCGTCGGCGGGTCGGTGGTCACCGGGCCGAACTTCTCCTACGACTACCTGCTCGACGCGGTCGGCCCCGAGCAGCTCGCCGAGCTGGACCTGTCGCGCTGGCGGCTCGCGTTCAACGGCTCCGAACCGGTCCAGATCGCCACGGTCGACCGCTTCACCACGACCCTCGCTCCGTACGGCCTCGACCCGTCGGTGATGTACCCCGTCTACGGCATGGCCGAGGCGACCCTCTCCGTCAGCTACCCCGTCCCGGGCACGGTGCCCCGGTCGCTGAGCATCGACCGGGACGCACTCGCCACCACCGGCCTGGTCCACGAGGTCGCCGCCGATCATCCGGCTGCCAAGCACGTGGTCTCGGTCGGGCAGGCCGTGCACGGCATCACCCTGCGCATCGTCGCGCCCGACGGCTCCGTGGCAGGCGACGGGCGGCTGGGCGAGATCCAGATCTCCGGGCCGCCGGTCACGACCGGCTACTACCGGGACCCGGCGGCCACCGAACGGCTGTTCGACGGCGGCTGGCTGCGCACCGGCGACCTCGGCTTCCTGCTGGGCGACGACCTCTACGTCGCCGGCCGGCTCAGGGAGATGGTCGTGGTACGCGGCCAGAACTACTTCCCGGACGACGTCGAGGCGGTCGCCCGCGAGGTGCCCGGCGTCTACCGCCGCCGCTGCGTGGCGTTCTCCGACGTGGACGAGGACGGCGCCGAGCACATCGGGGTCATCGTCGAGGCGAAGCCCGAGCTGGCGGATGCGCTGCGCCAGGAGGTCGCCGGCCGGGTCAGCAACGAACTCGACCTGGGCGCCGTCCGGGTCTATGTGGTCAAGCCGCGCTGGCTGCCCCGGACCACCAGCGGCAAGTGGCAGCGCGGTCTCGCCTCCCGGCTGCTGGCCGACGAGTTGAAGGGTGCGTCCCGGTGATTCCGACGATCGATGACGACCAACTGCACAGTGCGGGTGTCTTCACCCGTTATCAGCAGGCCACCTGGGAGCTGAAGGACATCCCCTGGGACGACTTCCGGCCCGACCTGGTCGAACCGGACTACATCACGTTCGCCAAGGGCGCGATCATGGGCGAGTCCAACTCGGTCGCCGCGACCCACGGCCTGCTGAACGAGTTCGCCGACGACTACGACTTCTCCCAGTTCGTCTGCATCTGGGGCTATCAGGAGGTCCAGCACCACCTGGCGTTCCAGACCTGGCTGCAGATGGCCGGTCACAAGGTGAGCTACGACAAGGTCAACGCGATGCGCGAGCCGTACCCGCCGGGCGTCACCAAGGCCGCGAGCATCGCGACCAACGTCATCTGCGAGGTGCTCACCAACCATATGTACAAGTCGGTGAGCCGGGCGGTCCGGGAGCCGGTGATCAGCAGGATCATGGGCCGGGCGAGCGGCGACGAGGCCCGGCACGCCCGCGAGTTCGCCCACTACACGGCGCGCCGGCTGGCGACCCACCCGCAGGAGTGCGCGTCGGTGGTGGAGACCCTGTACGTCTACATGGGCACCACCCGTGACCTTTACCGGCACCCCGTCAGCCGGTTCAAGGGGCACCTGCCCGAACTGCAGGGCCACGAGACGATCGACGAGGTGTTCAGCTACTTCGCCGAGGTGGACCGGGACGGCGTCGAGTGGGAACGCTGCTGCACGCAGCTCTTCGCGTACTTCTCCGAACTGACCGGGCACCGGCTGACCAAGATGGCCGACGTCCGGCGGGCCATCGCCGCGGAGTCGACAAAGGTCTCGATCGCACTATGAGCCAGCTCTCCACCGGCCCGGTGTCCATCGGCCCGGTGTCCATCGGCCCGGTGTCCATCGGCCCGGTGCCCGCCGGGCCGGTGTCCGCCGCCGAGGAGCCGATCGCGCTCCCGTGGCGCGACGAACCGAAATTCCAGTGTTTCGGGTGTTCGCCGCGCAACCCGGTGGGGCTCGCACTCACCCTGACCCGCCGGGCGGACGGGACCATCGCCGCCCGCACCACGCTGGGGGCGGACTACGCGTCGTACCCCGGCACGGTGCACGGCGGCATCCTCAACGTCCTGGTCGACGAGGTGATGGGTGATCTCATCGCGATCGACCTCGGCGTGCTCGCCTTCTGCATGACCCTGCGCACCAAGATGCTCGCGCCGGTGCGCACCGGGCGGGTCACCACGACCGTGGCCCGGCTCGTCGACCACGGCGGGGAGCTGATCAGGGCCGAGGCCGACGTCCTCGACGAGCACGGGGACGTCGCGGTCATGGCCAGCGGCACCTACCAGACCATCCGGGCCGGCACCGCGCGTGAGCTGATGGGCCTCGACGGCGCCGAGTTCGACCGGCTCCAGCACTACTTCGACCATGGATTGGGATCGTCATGACAGCTGCCACGCCTGCCGGCGCCACGCCCGGAACCGTCGACGCCGTCGCCGACGTCGTCCGCGGCTACCTGGCCCAGGAGATGAAGGTCGAACCGGCGACGATCGCCGACGACGAGGTCCTCAAGAACATCCCGGGCGTCGACTCGGTCCACCTGCTGCGGGTGGTGTCCCGGCTGGAACGGCACTGGGACGTCGAGTTCGACGACGAGCAGATCTTCGCCTCGGTCACCCTCACGGACCTGGTCACGCTCGTGACGTCGTACGTGCGGGCGAAGGACTGATCGGATGTCCACCGCGGACGTCGTCGACCCGGACCTGGCCGTCGCGGCCACCAACCAGCACTACGAGCTCCCGGCGCAGGTGTTCGCCGCGTACCTCGACCCGCGGCTCAAGTACAGCTCCGGGATCTATGCCGGTCCGGACACCACGCTGGCCGAGGCGCAGACGGCCAAGCTGCACCTGATCGCCCGCCGCCTCGGCCTCACCGGCGGGGAACGGCTGCTCGACGCGGGGTGCGGGTGGGGCAGCCTGATCCTGTTCATGGCCACCGAGTACGGCTGCCACGCCACCGGGGTCACCCCGTCGCGCACGCAGGCCGCGTACATCGACGATCTGGCCCGGACCATGGGTGTCCGGGACCGGATCGACATCCGGCTCGGCCGGTTCGCGGAGGTGAGCACGGACGGTGACTACGCGGCGGCCACGATGGTCGGCTCGATCATCCACATGCCCGACCGGGAGCAGGTCCTGACCCGGTTGCGCGCGATGCTGGCCCGCGGCGGGCGGCTGTACCTGTCGGAGAGCTGTTTCCGTAACGCCGCCGTCTACCGCGAGTTCAACGACCGGCCCGGCACCCGGCACGTCATGGAGAACATCTTCGGGTTCGCCGACATGGTCCCGCTGTCCGTGCTGGTGGCCGCGGTCGAGACGGCCGGCTTCAGCCTGACCGGGCTCGACGACCTGACCGCGCACTACAAGCGGACCATCGCCGACTGGGAGCGCAACGCCGAGACCAACCGCGACGCCATCGAGCAGGCGCTGCCAGGTGGCTTCGAACCGCTGATCCGCTACCTCCGCACGGCCAACGCGGGCTGGGGTTACACCGCCAAGCACTATGCCCTGACCGCCGCCAACCTGCGGCTCGGCCCGGAGGGTACGCCGTGACGACCCCCCTGCCGAGCAGAGCCGGACTTCTCGACCCCGACCTGATGCGTACGCTCGTCGGCGACGCCACCGACCGCGCCGCGCGCAGCCAGTGGTCGATCGACGAGCTCGACTGGTCGGCGTTGCGGCCCGAGCTGCTCACCGCCGACGACCGGTCCGTGGTCCGCTTCATCACGTTCATCGAGGACCACATCCCCGGCTATCTCAGCTACTTCCTCGACGTCTTCCCGGTGTCCGGGCGTCAGTTGAGCATCGAGGAGTTCTGTTTCAACCGGGAGTACTTCCGGTTCCTGATCGCCTGGGCCAACGACGAGGAGCGGCACGCCTCGGTGCTGACCCGTTACCAGGTCGACGCGGGGATGACCGACTCGAGCAGCCTGATGGTCGAGCTGGCCACGGAGGGGGTCAAGCAGTTCGCCCTGCCGTACGAGCATCCGATCCAGGCGTTCGCCTACACCCTCGTGCAGGAGAAGGCGACCCAGCTGTTCTATCAGCGCTTCAAGAACGTCGTCACCGAGCCGGTGCTGCGTGACCTGCTCAACCGGCTCGCCCGGGACGAGGCGCGGCATTTCGCGTTCTACAGCTCGCTGGTCGGCGAGTATGTCCAGCGCAACGGCGCCGGAGCGACGGTACCCGACCTCAAGGACGTCCTCGGTACCTTCCGGATGCCGCTGGCCGACACGCTCAACGGTTACTGGCGGTGGTCGCTGAAGGTCGCCGATTCGGTCTCCTACGACCACACCGAGGCGTACGAGGCGCTGGTCCGGCTCGTCACCCGGTTCAGCACCAGCCGGGGCGAGGCCACGGTCGACGATCTCGCGACATTCGTCAGCAAGATCCGCGGTATCGATTTCTCCCGCTGATCATCGGAATCGGGGCGGCAGCCATCCGGCTGCCGTCCCGATTCGTTTGCTGTCCGGATTCGGGCATTTTTCAGATGCCGGAATTCACTCTCCGAAACAGGTGCAGGTCACCGCAAATAATTGACGCGCGTCACTGTCGTGCGGGGTGTTCAACTGAATAGTGCTGTTCACCGAACGCTTGGTTGCCTCCGGCAGACTGCGTAACGCGGTCGACGAAGCCGATATCGAAACCGTCCGGGGTAATTCGATATAGGCAAATTCAGCATCAGTACGTTGCCGGCCCGAAGCCACAACCGCCCCGTCGCGGAAACAAGGAGGTTCGGGCTTGCAGTTCCGTGTCCTCGGCCCGCTCGAAATACTGGCGGACGACACCCCGGTCCGGCCCGGCGGCACCCGCCAGCGGATCGTGCTCGGCTGTCTGCTGCTGGAGGCGAACCGGCCGGTGCCCGTCGCGCGCCTCATCGACGCGGTCTACGGCACCGAGGTGCCGCCGACCGCCCGGGTGCAGACCCAGATCTGCATCTCCGCCCTGCGCCGGCTGTTCGCCTCGCACGGCCGGCCGGACGCGATCCGGACCTGCCCGCAGGGTTACGCGTTCGACCTCGGCCCTGCGGAGCTGGACCTGCACCGGCACGACGAGCTGGTCCGGCGGGCCCGCGCCGCGGGCGAGGCGAACCGGCCCGGCGACGCCGCCCGGGATTACCGGGCCGCCCTCGCGCTCTGGCGTGGTCCCGCGTTGCAGGGACTGCCGAGCACGGCGCTGCGGGCCGCGGCCGGCTCCGTCGACGAGCGCCGGATCACCGTCACCGAGGACTGTATCGAGGCCGAACTCGGCCTCGGCCTGCACCGGGACCTGGTCGGCGAGCTCACCGAGCTGGTCGCCGCCCATCCGCTGCGGGAACGGCTGCGCGGTCAGCTCGCGCTGGCGCTCCGCCGCTGCGGACGCCGCGTCGAGGCCCCGGCGCGGAGCTTGCCCGGACCGTCGACGTCGCCCGGGCCGTTGCCGTTGCCGTTGCCCGGACCGTCGACGTTGCCCGCCGATACCGCCGACTTCGTCGGGCGGGCCGAGCAGCTTGCCGCTGTCCGGCGGATCCTCACTGCCACCACAGTGGACGATCCGCACCGGCATCCGGCCCCGGTGGTGGTGGTCGGCCGGCCCGGTGCCGGCAAGACCGCGCTCGTGGTGCACGCCGCGCACCGGCTCGCCGAGTCGTTCCCGGGTGGCCGGTTCTTCGGCAGCCTGCACGGCCTGGCGGCCGTACCCGTCGATCCTGCGGGGTTCGGCATTCCCCGGATCCCCGCCGGGCGAACTCTGCTCGTGCTCGATGACCCCGCCGACGAGGAGCAGGTCCGGGCGCTGCTACCCGGTGTCCCGGCCGCGGCGGTGCTGATCGCCAGCCGGCGCCGGCTGCCCGGGATTCCCGGCGCTGTCCATATCGACATCGACGGGCTCGACCGGGAGCAGTCCACGGAGCTGCTCACCCGGATCGTCGGCGCCGGGCGTGTGCGGGCCGAGCCCGTCGCCGCGGCCGAGCTCGCCGACCGCTGCGGGCACCTGCCCCTCGCGGTACGGATCGCCGGTGCCCGGCTGGCCGCCCGGCCGCAGTGGGCGCTGGTACAGTTCGCCGCCCGGCTCGCGGACGAGACCCGGATCATCGGTGAGCTGACCCACGGCAGCCTCAGTGTGCGGGGCAGTCTCGCCCCGGTGGCCGACGCGCTGCCCGCCCCGGCGCGGCGGTTGTTCCACCTGCTCGGCCTGCTGGACTTCCCGGTCTTCTCGAGCTGGGCCGGTGCCGCGCTGCTGGACGCCGCACCGCGGGAGGCGGCCGGCCTGCTCGACACGCTCGCCGATGCCCGGTTGCTCGACACCGTGGCGGCGAACCCCGGCCCGGACCGCCAGTACCGGTTCCACACCCTGATCCGGGCGTACGCCCGTGAGCGCGGACGCACCCACGAGCCACCCGAGCAGCGCCGGGCCGCGGTGCGGCGGGCGCTCGTCACCCTGTCATCGCTGGCCGCCGAGGCCTACCGGCGGCTGGCCGGCCCCGTGGCGCCACCCGCGCCGGACACCCGTGACGGGCTGCCCGAGGCGCTGGTGCGGCGGCTGGTCGACGTTCCGCTGTCCTGGTTCGAGGGGCAGCGCTCCACGCTCATCGCCGGCATCCGCCAGGCCGCCCGCTCCGGCTACCCGGACCTTAGCCTGAGTCTCGCGATCAGCACCGCCGAGCTCGCCGCCGCCGGGCCGCACCGCGCCACCTGGCGGGAGGCGCACGATGTCGCGCTGGACGCTGCCCGGCGACTGGAGCAGCGCTTCGGGCAGCCCGCCCCGGCCCCCCTCACCTTCCACCAGCTGGAGTGGCGATGACAGAGCCGGCGGACCGGGACGGCGCGATCGGCGTGCTCGACAGGCTGCTCGCGGGGGCGGTGGCCGGACACGGGCGGACAGCCACGGTCGCGGGCACCGTCGGGACCGGCAAGACCGACCTGCTCGACACGTTCGCGGCCCGGGTCGTCGACCACGGTGCGCTGGCCGTCATCGGGTACGGCTCGTACGCGGAACGGGATCTGCCGCTCGGCGTGGTGCACCAGCTGCTGCACGACGCGCCGCTGCCCGCCGATGTCCGGGACCGCGCCCGCCGCATCTGTCTGCCGAGAGCACGGGCGGGCAGGTCCGGGCCGCTCGTGGACGGTGCCGCGCCGGAGCCGCTCGGCGCGGCCCTGCTGCACGAGGTCGGCACCATGCTGCTGGGCCTCAGCGAGCGTTACCCGCTGGCGATCGTGGTCGACGACGCGCACCACGCCGATGCGGCGTCACTGACCTGCCTGTCCTATCTCGCGCGGCGGGTCCGCGGCTCGAACCTGTTGATCCTGATCAGCTGCTCCGAGTTCGACCCGATGCAGGACGACCTGCTGAACGGGCCGCAGAACACCCGGCTCCGGCTGGGCCCGCTCACCATGCACGACGTCTGCGAACTCGTGGCCGCCCGGTTCGGCGCCGCCGCGGGCGAGCGGCACGCCGCCGAGTGGCACGGGCTCACCGGCGGAAATCCGCTGCTGCTCGCCGGCCTGATCGAGGATTTCGTCGCGGAGCCCGGCGACGGCAGCCGGCGTGTCGTGCCCGGCAGCGGTTACGGGCGTGCCGTGCTCCGGGCCGTCAGCCGCGGCGAGCCCGCCGTCCTGCAGGTGGCCCGGGCCCTGGCCATCTCGCCCGGTGAACAGGTGGCGACCCGGCTGCTCGGCCTCGACGCCACGGTCGTCGGCCGGGTCATCCGCTCGCTGACCACCGCGGGGATCCTGCACCGGGGCGGATTCCGGCACCGGGCCGCCCGCGACGCGCTGCTGGCCCAGGTGGACGCCGATGAGCTCGCCGCGCTGCAGGCCCGTACCGCCGAACTCGCCCATCAGCGGGGCGCCCCGCCCGAGGTGGTCGCGGAGCACCTGCGCCAGGCCACCCCGGTCGCCGCGGAATGGGCCGTCACCGCCCTGGAGGACTCGGCCCGCACGGCGTTGCGGGACGGCCGGGTCGATCGCGGCCTGCAATATCTCGACTGCGCCCGGAACCAGTGCGTCACACCGGCGCGCCGGGCCACGGTGACGGCCCTGGCGCTGCGGGCCCGCTGGCGGATCAGCCCGGCGATGTCCGGCACCCTCATCGACGAGCTGGCCGAGAGCCGGCGCCGGGGGGAGTTGTCCGGCGCCGACGCGATCACGCTCGCCAGGACGCTGCTCTGGCACGGCCGTTTCGACGAGGCCCGGGCCGTCCTCGGCCCGCTCGCCGTCGGCTCCGGCCCCGATCCGGCGTTTACGGCCGAGCTGGCCACCTTCCAGCCCTGGCTCCGGGTGACCCACCCGCCGCTGGGGTCAGCGGTGCCCCGGCCCCCGGCCGGTGGCGGACCACTGGCCGCCACGGTCGCCGCCAGCCGCCGGATGACCGCGGTGACCATGCTCGCGGGGGTCCTCGAACGAGGGCCGGGCAGGGGACTGGTGGCCGCCGCCCAGCGCGTCCTGCGCAGCGTCCACCTGGACGAGATGTCGCTCGACACCGTCGAGAGTGCTCTTCTCGCGCTCGTCTACGGCGGGCATGCCGCCGTGGCCGCGCCCTGGTGCGACACGTTCATGCGGGAGGCCCGGGAGCGCAACGCGCCGGCCCGGCAGGCCCGGCTCGCCTCGATCCGCGCCGAGATCGCCGTCCGGCTCGGCGATCCGCGCGGGGCGATCACGTACGCCCGGTCGGCCCTGGACACGATGCCACCGAGCAGCTGGGGCGTCGGCGTCGGCGCCCCACTGTCCAGCCTCATCCTGGCCGCCACAGCGCTGGGCGACTACGCCGAGGCGCAGGTACATCTGGACCATCCCGTGCCCGGCGGCATATTCCAGACCCGTAGCGGCCTGCTCTACCTCCGGGCCCGGGGCCGCTACAGCCTGGCGACCGGGGACCACGAGCTGGCCCTGCGGGACTTCACCAGGTGCGGCGAGCTGATGACCGCCTGGGGGCTGGACGTGCCCGGCCTGGTCGCCTGGCGCGACGACATCGACGAGACCCGCCTGGCGACGGGGGAGCCCGATGCCCCGCCCGCCCAGCTCGCCCAGCTCGCCCCGCTCGCACCGGTAACTGCCGGCCCGCTCCGCCTGCTCAGCGACGCCGAGCGCCGGGTCGCCGAGCTCGCCGCGACCGGCCACGCCAACCGGGAGATCGCCGACAAGCTCTTCGTCACGATGAGCACGGTCGAGCAGCACCTGACCCGCATCTACCGCAAGCTCCACGTGTCCAACCGCGCCGACCTGCCGGCCGCTCTGAACGACGGTTCCGGCGCGGGCGGGTGGTTCAGGCCAGAGTCTTGAGCTCACGCTCGATCTGGTGGTTGACCGCGGCCGACTGCGAGGCCAGGAAGAAGTGACCGCCGGGGAACACCTCCATCCGGAAGCCACCCGTCGTGTGCTTCTCCCAGGCCCGGGCCTCGTCCACCGTCGTCTTCGGGTCGCTCTCCCCGGTCAGGGCCACGATCGGGCAGCTGACCGTGGCGCCGGGCCGGGGGACATACGTCTCGATGGCGCGGTAGTCGTTGCGGATCGCCGGCATCGCCACCGCCAGCATCTCGTCGTCCAGCAGGCGCAGATCGGTGCCGTTGAGCAGTTTCAGCTCGCGGATGATGCCGGCGTCGTCGCGGGTGTGCACCGACTCGGCGCGCAGGGTCGCCGGACCGCGCCGCCCCGACGCCATCAGCACCTCGGGACCACCACCGGTGATCTCGAGCCGCCGGGTGACCTCGAACGCGAGCACCGCGCCCATGCTGTGGCCGAAGAACACGCTGGGCTTGGGGCTCAACTGCCGCAACTGCTCGCTCACCCGATCGGCCAGCTGATCGATCGTGGGCACCAGCGGCTCGCGGTGGCGGTCCTGGCGGCCCGGGTACTGCAGGGACACCACGTCCGCGCCGGGGGAGAAGCGTGCCGAGACCGGGTGGAAGAAGCTGGCCCCGCCTCCGGCGTGCGGGAACAGCACGAGGCGTACGGTGCTGCCGGTGGCGGGATGGTACCGGCGGATCCACTCGGTGGTGGCGTCGTCGGCGAGCGTCACGGGAACGTCCTCTCGTAGCGGGGTCAGGTCAGCTGGGCTGCGTGCAGGCGGGCGTACGGGCCGTCCGCGCGGACGAGGTCGTCGTGGCTGCCGCGTTCGACGATCCGGCCGCCGTCGAGCACGACGATCAGGTCCGCGTCGCGGATGGTGGACAGCCGGTGGGCGATGACGAAGCTGGTCCGGCCGGCGCGCAGCGCACCCATCGCCCGCTGGATCAGCAGTTCGGTACGCGTGTCGACCGCGCTCGTGGCCTCGTCCAGCACGAGCACCGACGGCTGGGCGAGGAACGCGCGCGCCACCGTGATGAGCTGTTTCTCGCCCGCGCTGACACCGGCGCCGTCCTCGTCCAGCACGGTGTCGTAGCCGTCCGGCAGGGTGCGGATCAGCCGGTCGAGATGTGTCGCGCGGGCCGCGGCGACGACGTCCTCACGGGTGGCGCCGCTGCGGCCGTAGGCGATGTTGTCCGCGATGCTGCCCCCGAACAGCCACGTGTCCTGCAGCACCAGGCCGGTGCGGGCGCGGACGTCGGCCCGCGTCATGGTGGCGATGTCGGTGCCGTCGAGCAGGATCCGGCCGGATCGCGGTTCGTAGAAGCGCAGCACCAGGTTCGCCAGGGTCGTCTTGCCGGCACCGGACGGCCCGACGATCGCCACTGTCATACCCGGTTCCGCGACCAGCGACAGCTCCCGCACCACCGGTTCGCCGTCCTGGTACCCGAACGTCACGTCGCGGAATTCCACCCGCCCGGCGGCGGTCGCCGGGCGGGCCGGCGTCCGGGCGTCCGGGCTCTGCTCGTCGGCGTCGAGCAGCTCGAAGACGCGGGCGGCGGACGCGGTACCTGACTGCAGCTGCCCGGCCATGCCGGCGATCTGCGTGAGCGGCTGGCTGAACTGGGAGGAGTACTGCACGACCGCCTGGACGTCACCGATCGACAGCTGACCGGCGAGCACCCGCAGCGCACCGGCGATCGCGACGGCCACATAGGTCAGGTTGGCCACGAACGACAGGGCCGGTGGGATCGCCGCGGACAGGAACTCCGCCTGCCTGCTCGCGCGGTACAGCGTCTCGTTGCGGTCGTCGAAGTCGCGTTCGGCGTCGTCCCGGCGGTGGTACGCCCGCACCAGCGCGTGCCCGGTGTACGTCTCCTCCACGTGCGTGGCCAGCACGCCGGTCGCGGCCCACTGCGCGGCGAAACGTGGCTGGGAGCGCCGGGCGATCAGGAACGCCAGCAGGCCCGAGACCGGCACGCCGAGCAGCACGACCCCGGCCAGCGCGGGCGAGATGACGATCATCAGCACCAGCGCGGCGGTGACGTTCGCCAGCGCCGTGACGAACTGGCCGAGCGCCTGCTGCAACGCCTGCTGCAGGTTGTCGATGTCGTTGGTCGCGCGGCTCAGCAGGTCGCCGCGGCTGGTGCGGTCGAAGTAGCCCACCGGCAGCCGGGACAGTTTGTCCTGCACCGCGCGTCTCAGGTCACGCATCACCCGTTGGACGACGCCCATGGCCATCCGTTCCTGCACGAGCAGCAGCAGCGACCCGGCGAGGAACAGGACGGTGGCCAGCAGCAGCACCCGGCCGATCGCGCCGAAGTCGATGCCGTGACCGGGCACGACGTCGACAGTGGACAGCACATCGGCCCGGGTCTCCTGCCCGTCCGCGCGCAGTTGCCCGACGGCCTGTTCCCGGCTGATCCCGGCGGGCAGGTCCCGGCCGAGCACCCCGGCCAGGACGAGGTCGGTGGCGCGGCCCAGCAGGGCCGGGCCGAACACACCCAGGACGACGCCGGCGACGCCGATCCCGGACATCGCCACGACCGTCGCGCGGTACGGCCGCAGCAGCGCCACGACCCTGCGGAACGTGCTCATCGGCCGACCTGCTCCCTGTCGCTGGGGGCCCTGCCGCTCTGGGACAAGGCGATCTCGCGGTACTCGGCGCTGGTGAGCAGCAGCTCGTCGTGGGTTCCGCCGGCGACGACCCGGCCGGCGTCCAGCACGAGGATGCGGTCGGCGTGCCGGATCGACGCGATGTGCTGCGCCACGATCAGCACCGTGGCGTGCGACGTCTCCACGGCCAGCCCGGCGCGCACGGCGGCGGCGGTGGTGGCGTCCAGCGCCGAGAAGCAGTCGTCGAGCAGCAGGATCTCGGGGCGGCGCAGCAGCGTACGCGCGATCGCCAGCCGTTGCCGTTGCCCGCCCGACAGATCGGTGCCGCCCTGCGCGACCGGTGTGTCCAGGCCCTCGGGCAGCTGCCGCACGAACTCCCGCGCCTGCACCACGTCGAGCATCCGCCACAGGTCCGCGTCGGTGGCGTCCGGGCAGCCGTAGCGCAGCGTCGATGCGACGGTGCCGGAGAACAGGTACGCCCGCTGCGGCACGTAACCCACCGTGCGGGCCAGCACCGCCGGATCCAGGTCGCGCACCGGCACGCCGTTGACGCGTACCTGCCCGGCGGTGGTTTCGAGCAGCCGCATCACGAGGTTGAGCAGCGTCGTCTTGCCACTTCCGGTGCTGCCGACGATCGCGATCGTCTGGCCGGGCCGGGCCGAGAGGGTCACGTCACCGAGCACCGGTTGCTCCGCGCCGGCATACCGGAATCCGGCACCGGTGATGTCGAGACGGCCGGTGGTGGTGCCGGGCCTCGCCGGCCGGGCCGTGGCGGCGATGCTCGACCCGGTGTCCAGCACCTCCAGGATCCGGCCGGCGGACACCTCGGCGCGGGGCGCGGCCATGAACATCAGCATCGCCATGATGACGGACACCAGGATCAGGGTCTGGTAGCCCAGGAACGCGTTCAGCTCGCCGACCTCCAGCTTGCCGCTCTCGACACGGACCGCGCCGAAGGACAGCAGCACGACGCTGAACAGGTTCATCGTGAGCAGCACCGCGGGGAACATGGCGGCGACCAGGCGGCCGACGCGCACCGAGACGACGAACAGGTCGGTGTCGGCGGCGCGGAACCGGGCCCGCTCGTGGTCGTCGCGGACGAACGCGCGCACCACCCGTACGCCGGTGATCTGCTCGCGCAGGATCCGGTTGAGCCGGTCCAGGCCGAGCTGCATGCGGGCGTACAGCGGGCTCATCCGGTGCAGGATCAGGCCGGCCACCACCCCGACCGCCGGCACGAGGGCGACCAGGACACCGGCCGCCGGCACGTCTTGGCGCAGTGCCAGCGCGACACCACCGGCGCACATGATCGGGGCGGACACCGCGATGCCGGACGCGTTCAGCGTCAGCGTCTGCACCTGCCGCACGTCGTTGAGCGTCCGGGTGACCAGTGAGGATGTGCCGAACAGGCCCACCTCGCGGGCGGAGAAGTCCTGCACCCGGCGGAACACCAGCGCGCGCAGGTCCCGGCCCACCGCCATGGCAACGTGTGCGGCGAGCCAGGCCGCGGCGAGGGCGGCGGCGACCTGCACGCACGTCACCAGCACCATGACGGCGCCGGTGCCCGCGAGGCGTCCCGGGTCGGCAGCGACCACGCCGTTGTCGATGATGTCGGCGTTCAGCGTCGGCAGCAGCAACGTCGCCGCGATCTGCACCACCTGCAGCAGTACGAGCGCCGCGAGCCGGCCGCGGTAGGGCCGCAACCGGGCCCGGAGAAGTCTGATCAGCACACCGGAGCCTTTCGTCGCCGTCCAGCTTGCAGGCCCCGCTGTCATGGCATCCCTAGACATTTCCGTCAGCGTCCACGGCGGCCGGGGCGGGGGACCACGGCTGCTGATTAGGGGGTTGAGGTAGGGGGCTCCGTCGTGGCTAGCCTGGCCCGGACCGCACTCTTCGACGGTGTAACGGCCCCTCCTGGAGGCATTCGTGAAACAACTGCTCAAGTCGCGGGGACAGTCATGGACACTCTGACCGAAGCGGTACTTGCGGGAGCCGGGCCGGAGGAACTGAGCCGGCACCCCCTCCCGGCGACCTTCACCGCGGCGCACCTGCTGGCCCGCGACGTCGGCATGTTCGAGGGCGAGGCGGACCGGGACGTCCGGCGGTCGGTGCACGTCGGTCCGGTGCCGATGCCGCGGCTGGCGCCGGACGAGGTCGTGGTGGCCGTGATGGCCAGCTCGATCAACTACAACACCGTGTGGTCGGCGATGCACGAGCCGATCTCCACGTTCACCGCGTTGCGCCGGTTGGCGCGGCAGGGCGGTTACGCGACCCGGCACGACCTTCCGCATCAGGTGGTCGGGTCGGACGCGGCGGGTGTGGTGGTGCGGGTCGGCGACGGGGTACGCCACTGGAACGTCGGGGACCACGCGATGGTCAGCCCGGCGTACGTGGACGACCAGGAGCCGAGCGCGCACGCCGACTCGATGATGGGGTCGGAGGGCCGGGCCTGGGGTTACGAGACGAACTTCGGGGGCCTGGCGCACTACACGGTTGTCCGGGCGAGTCAGCTCGTACCGAAGCCTCCGCATCTGAGCTGGGAGGAGGCGGCGTCGCTGACGTTGTGTGCCGGGACGGCGTACCGGATGCTCGTCAGTGACCGGGGCGCCCAGATCAAGCAGGGCGACACGGTGCTGATCTGGGGGGCCACCGGTGGTCTCGGCGGCTTCGCCCTGCAGATGGTCAAGAACGGTGGCGGCGTCGCGGTCGGCGTGGTGAGCTCCGACCAGAAGGCGCAGATCCTCCGCGAGCAGGGCTGTGACGTCATCATCGACCGCCGAGAGATCGGCATGGGCGACGGCGAGGACAGCGCCGCGGACGCGATCGAGTGCGGCAAACGGCTCGGCCGGCGCATCCGGGCGGAGCTGGGCGAGGACCCGAGGATCGCGTTCGACTACGTGGGCCGGGCGACCTTCGGCACGTCGGTCCACGTGGTGCGGCGCGGCGGCATCGTGGTGACCTGCGGATCCAGCACGGGCTACCAGCACCAGTACGACAACCGTTACCTCTGGATGAACCTCAAACGGGTGATCGGCAGCCACATCGCCAATCTGCAGGAGCAGTGGGAGACGGCCCGGCTGTTCCGCCAGGGCGGGCTGGTGCCGATCCTCACGGACCTGTTCGAGTTGCGGGAGACGGGTGAGGCGCTGCGCCTCGTCCAGCAGAACCGGCACGTCGGCAAGGTCGGCGTGCTCTGTCTCGCGCCCGAGGAAGGCCTGGGGGTGACCGACCCGGAGCTGCGGGAGCGGATCGGCGCCGGCCGGCTCACCTCGTGGCGCCGGTACGCATCGACGGCGAGGGTGTGAGATGAGCTCGATCGGGATTCTGTCCACCGGATCGTACGTCCCCGAGCGGATCGTGAGCGGCGACGAGGTCGCGGGGCCGGCCGGTGTCACCGCGGAGTGGATCGAACGCAAGACGCAGATCGTCGAGCGCCGGTACGCCGCGCCGGACCAGGCGACCTCGGACCTGGCCGCCGAGGCGGGGCGGCGGGCGCTCGACGCTGCGGGAGTAGCGGCCGGCGAGCTCCGCTATCTCATCGTGTCGACGTCCACTCCGGACTCGCCGCAGCCACCCACGTCGTACGTCGTGCAGGACGCGATCGGGGCGACGAACGCCGCCTGCTTCGACATCAACGTCGTCTGCAGCGGCTTCGTCTACGCCCTCGCCCTTGCCCGGGCGCTGATCGCCCAGGAGCCCGGCGCGCTCGTGCTGGTGGTCGCCGCTGACGTGTATTCGCGGATCCTCGACGTCGAGGACAGCAAGACCGTGGTGCTCCTCGGCGACGGCGCGGGCGCGGCGCTGGTGGGGGCCGTGCCCGAGGGTGGTTTTCTCGGCATGGAACTCTCCAGCCACGGATCCGCCCGGCACCTGATCCGGGTCGAGGCCGGCGGCAGCCGCGTGCCCGTCAGCCACGACACCGTGGACGAGGGCGGGCATTTCTTCCGGATGGACGGCCGTGGCGTGCGGGACTTCGTCATGGAGAACGTGCCCGGCGCGGTGCAGGCCCTGGTGGAGCGGGCCGGGCACAAGCTCGACGACGTCCAGCACTTCGTGCCGCATCAGGCCAACGGTGTGCTGCTGACCCAGCTGGTGGCGAAGGCCGGCCTGGACCACGCGCACACCCACCGCACCCTGGAGCTCTACGGCAACACCGGCAGCGCCTCGGTCGCGCTCGCGCTGGACGCGGCCAACCGCGGCGGTCATCTGAAGGGCGGTGACCTGGTCCTGCTCGCGGGCTTCGGCGGCGGCATGTCCCTCGGTGCCACCGTCCTGCGCTGGACGCCGGCCCGATGAAGCGGATCGGACTGGTGGGCTGCGGCACGATGGGCGCCGGCCTGGCGGAACTGTGCGCCCGCGCGGGCCTGGACGTTCGGGTCCTGGTCTCCTCGGAGGGGTCCGCGCACCGCGGCCGCACCCGGATCGCCAGGTCACTCGACCGCGCGGTCGGCAAGGGCCAGCTCGACGAGGCCGGGGCCGGCAGCGCCCTCGCCGCGATCACCTTCACCCGGTCGGCGGCGGAGCTCAGCGACCGGCAGCTGGTGATCGAGTCGGTGCCCGAGGACGAGGCGCTCAAGCGCAAGGTCTTCGCCGAGCTCGACGCCGTCCTCACCGACCCGGACACGGTCCTGGCGACCAACACCTCATCGGTACGCGTCGGTGTCCTCGCGGAGGCGACATCGAACCCGGACCGCGTCGTCGGCATGCACTTCTTCAACCCCGTCCGGGCCATGCCGCTCGTCGAGATCGTGGCCGGCCCGGAGACCGCGGGAAACGTCGTGGCGGCGGTGGCGGCGTTCGCGACGGACGTCCTCGGCAAGCAGGTCGTGCGGTCCGGCGACCGTACGGGCTTCGTGGTGAACGCGCTGCTCGTCCCGTACCTGCTCGCCGCGGTCCGGATGGTCGGTACCGGTCACGCCACGCCCGCCGCCGTCGACCGTGCCATGCGGCTCGGCTGCTCGCATCCACTCGGTCCCCTGGAACTGACCGACCTCATCGGACTCGACGTCATCGCCGCGATCGCCGTCGCGCTGCACACCGAGTTCGGCGAACCCCTCTACGCCCCGCCGGCGCTGCTGGCCCAGATGATCGACGCCGGCCGGCTGGGCCGAAAAACCGGATCGGGATTCTTCGAGTACGCCGCCTCCTAGTTCTAATAATTTCCCGGTTCTCCCGGCGTTACGTTGCACCGGTGGTGTGGCGACACGTGGTTCCGCACCGCAGACCTTCATGCGTACTGAAGGGAGCTGTCGGTGCGGTTGGTGGAACGAAGTCGGGAAATGGCGGCCATCGCGGCGGCCTTCGACCGGTGCCGGACGGCGGGCAGTGAGATCGTCGTGGTCTCCGGCACGGCCGCCTCGGGACGGACCCGGCTGCTGCGCGAGGTCGTGTCGGTCGTCTCCGCCGCGGGTACCCCGGTCCTGACCGCGGCGGGTTCGCCCGCGGAGACCTCCGCCGCGTACGGCGTTGCCCGGCAGTTGTGGCGCAGCGCCGGCGTGGAGGCGGAGTTCGAGGCGTACGTGCGCGGGGCCGGACCCGGGCGCCGGGTGCAGCCCACCGAGCTGATCTGCTCGGAGTTGCTCACCAGCATCGGCGACCGGCCGGTGCTGCTCTGTGTCGACGACATCGAGCACGTCGATCCGCTGTCCCGCGGCATCCTGCTGCACCTGCAGCGCCGCCTCGCCGGCCGGCACGTGCTCGTGCTGCTCACGGCGGGCGACTCGGCCTGGACGACCGTGCCCTCCTTCGACGCCGAGTTGCACCGGCATCTTCCCTGCCGGCGCCTGCGGCTCGGGCCCCTGAGCCAAGCGGCCGTCGCCGAGGTGCTCGGCGAGCCGGGCACCTCGGCCCGTGCGGCGGCGTACCACCTTGCCAGTGGCGGGAATCCGCTGCTGCTGGGCGCACTCATCGCCGACGGTGAACACCTCGCTCCCGCCGGTCCCCGGCTCGTCCACGCCGACGCCATGTTCAAGTCAGCCGTGTCGGCGTGCGTGCACCGTGGCGACGAGGCGTTGCTCGCGGTTGCCCGTGGCCTGGCAGTCCTCGACCGGGCCGGCCCGGCACGCCTGGTGAAGATCCAGCCGGGTCTCGACGCCGGGGAGGCCGCGCGCGGGGTGGCCGAGCTGACCCGGACCGGTCTGCTCGACGACACCGGCGGGTTCCGGTGCCCCGAGGCCCGCGCCGCGCTGATCGAGGCCACCCCGGCCGCCGAGCGTGCCCTGCTCCACCGGCGGGCGGCCGAGCTGCGGTACGCCGAGGGCGCCGAGGTCACCGCGATCGCGCCACATGTCCTGCTCGCCGCCGAGCCGCGCCCGTCCTGGGCTGCCGGGGTCATGGCGGAGGCGGCGGCGGAGGCACTGCGCAACGGCCGGCCGGGTACGGCGGCGGACTACGCGGACTTCGCGCTGAGCACCGGAACCTCCACTGATCCGCAGGTCCTGGCCCTGGTCACGCTGGTTCGCGCCAAGTGGCACACCGCACCGTCGGCCGTCACGGGTCACCTGCCCGGCCTGCGGGCGGCCCTGCGCGCGGGCAGCCTCGACGAGCGTGGTGTCGAGTCGCTGCTCAGCAGCCTGCTCTGGGCCGGCCGGTTCGACGAGGTCGAGCAGATCGCCCGGGACGATCCCGGCGCGCGGACCGGTGGCGCGCGTACCTCATTGGCCTGGCTCGCGTTCCTCCGGCCGCCGGCCGCCGGCGACCCCGCACGCGGTGGCCCCGCGCTCGCCACCCTGGCAGGCGCTTCCGGGCAGGAACCGGCCGGGCAGGCTGCCGCGCGGGCTGAGGCCGTCCTGCAGAACTGCGAGCACACCGACCCGCTCGTGGAGACGGTCCTGGCCACCCTGCTCACGCTCGTGCTGATCGACGAGCTGGACCTGGCCGCGAGCTGGTGCACGCGGCTGGCCGCGGACTTCCGCAGGCGTGGCCTGGTGACGCTCACCGCCGTGGTGGAGATGGTCGGCGCCGACGTGACGCTGCGGCGGGGCATGGTGCCGGCGGCGATCCGGGACGCGGGTGCCGCGCTGGCCATCATGTCGAGGGCGAGCTGGGGGGTGGGCGCCGGCTACGCCCTGGGCACGCTGATCGTGGCGCAGGTGGAGGGCGGCCTGCTCGATGAGGCGGCGGTCCTGTTGCGGACGCCGCTGCAGCCCGGCCTGCTCGACTCCACGCTCGGACTGCCGTACCTGTACGCCCGGGGCTGCCACGCCCTGGCGAGCGGCCGGCCGTACGCCGCCGTCGAGGACTTCCTGCGGTGCGGGGGGATGCTGGCCGGCCGGGGCCCCGAGCTGTCCACCCTGGTGCCCTGGCGGATCGGGCTCGGGCAGGCGTACTGCGCGCTGGATCGCCCGGACGACGCCCGCGCCGTCCTCGAGGAGCAGGTCAGGCGGGTCGCGGACGGTCCCGCGTACCTCGCGGGGGTGGCTCTGCGCCTGCTCGCGGGTCTCGCAGGCGCCGGCCGGCGCCTGCCGACGCTGCAACGCGCCGCGGGTGTCCTGGAGAATTCCGGGCACCATCGCGAGTTCGCGTTGTCCCTGGCGCACCTGAGCAACGAGTACTACTCGCTCGGCGATTCCCGCCGGTCACGCAAGACCGCCCGCCGGGTCCTGGAGGTGGCCCGGCAGTGCGGGTGCGAGGACGAGATCCGTGAGCTGCTGCTGGGTGGCGACGGGTCCGATGTGGCCGATCTTCCCGGCGAGAACGGGGACCGTTATCCGGAGCTGACCGAGGCCGAGGCCAGGGTTGCCCGGCTCGCCGCGAACGGGCTCACCAACCGCGAGATCGGCCAGCGGCTGTATCTGTCCTCCAGCACCGTGGAACAGCACCTGACCAAGATCTTCCGGAAGTTCCGGATCAGTCGCCGCACCGACCTGATCGGGATGGCACGCGACGAACCCGGTCCTCGCGTGTCGGCGCTGCGGGCTTCCTGACGCCACCGGGCCGCAAGACCACGCGAGATCTAGGGGAATCCCGGTCCGTGGCTGCGTTGAATAGACGTGGACGGCCGATGTGGTGCGACACGGTGGCACGGACGAGCAGGGCCGGCCTCCGGTGAACCCGATGACGAGGATGGTGGGGTACCCGTGAGCCAGCAACCGCCGGTGTGGCAGGAACCGATCGCTGTCGTCGGCCTCTCGTGCCGGCTGCCGCAGGCGCCCGACCCGGCGGCCTTCTGGCGGCTGCTGCAGACGGGTACGAACGCCGTGACGGCCGCGCCTGCCGATCGCTGGGACCCCGCGGAGCTGACCGACCTGGAACCCGGGTCCCCGATCCGTACGGGTACCCGGTGGGGCGGATTCCTCGACGACGTGTCCGGCTTCGATCCCGCCTTCTTCGGCATCTCCCCGCGCGAGGCGTCCACCATGGACCCTCAGCAGCGACTGATCCTGGAACTCGCCTGGGAAGCGTTCGAGGATGCCCGTATCGTGCCGGCGACGGTGCGCGGCAGTGCGTGCGGCGTGTTTGTCGGGTCCATGTACAGCGACTACGCGACCGTGCTGCACAGCCACGGGCTGGACGCCGTCGGCGCGTACTCGCTGCCGGGCCTCAACCGGGGCATCATCGCCAACCGGGTCTCCTACCTGCTGGGTGTCAACGGCCCCAGCCTGACCGTCGACTCAGGACAGTCATCGGCGCTGGTGGCCGTGCACCTGGCCGCCGAGAGCCTGCTGCGTGGCGAGAGCACCGTGGCCGTCGCCGGCGGTATCAACCTGAACCTCACGCCGGAGGGCCACGTCGCGGTGGAGCGGTTCGGCGGGCTGTCACCCGACGGCCGGGCCTTCACCTTCGACGCCCGCGCCAACGGAACCGTACGCGGCGAGGGCGGCGGCATCGTCGTTCTCAAGACACTGCACCGCGCGATCGCCGACGACGACCGCGTCTACGCCGTCCTGCGCGGCAGCGCCGTGAACAACGACGGCGGCGGCGCCGGGCTGACCGCGCCGAACCGGCAGGCGCAGGAGGATGTCATCCGGCTCGCCCACGAGCGGGCCGGGGTGCGGGCGAGGGACGTCCAGTACGTCGAGCTGCACGGCACCGGCACCCGGGTCGGCGATCCGATCGAGGCCGCCGCGCTCGCCGCCACCGCGGGATCGGCCTCGGGCCGCGTCCGCCCGCTCGAGGTCGGCTCGGTCAAGACGAACATCGGGCATCTGGAGGGCGCCGCCGGTATCGCGGGGCTGCTCAAGACGGTGCTGTCGGTCTGGCACGGGCAGTTGCCGCCGAGCCTCAACTTCGAGACGCCCAACCCGGACATCCCGTTCGGTGAATGGGGGCTTCGGGTGCGTACCGAGACGGGGTTGTGGCCCGATCCGGACGGCCCGCGCGTCGCCGGTGTCACGGCCGTCGGTATGGGCGGCACGAACTGCCACATGATCGTGGCGGCGGCGCCGGCCCTTCCCGCGGAGGAAGAGGCGACGCCGGCCCTTCCAGCGGAGGAAGAGACGACGCCGGCCCTTCCAGCGGGGGAAGAGGCGGCGCCGGATGTGACGGCGGAGCGGCTGGTGGCATGGCCGTTGTCGGCGCGGTCGGAGCTTGCACTACGTGGCCAGGCACGGCGGTTGCACGACTGGCTCATCGACCGGTCGCCGGAGCGCCCCGCGGACGTCGCTCTGTCCCTGGGCACCACCCGGTCGGTCTTCGAGCACCGCGCCGTGGCGCTGGGCCGGACCCGCGACGAACTGCTCGGCTCGGTCTCGTCCCTCGCGCTGGGCGACGAGGCCCCCGGCCTGGTCCGGGGCGAGGACCGCGGCGCCGGGGTCGTGTTCGTCTTCCCCGGTCAGGGCTCGGAGTGGCTCGGCATGGCCGGTCCGCTGCTGGAGAGCTCCGCGGTGTTCCGGGAGCAGGCGCAGCGGTGCGACGAGGCGCTGCGCGAGTACGTCGACTGGTCCGTCCTCGACGTGCTGCGCCAGGCGCCGGGCGCACCGGAGCTCGCGCCCTACGAGGTGCTGCAACCCACCCTGTTCACGGTCATGGTGTCGCTGGCCGCGCTGTGGCGTTCCTGCGGTGTGGAACCGGCCGCGGTGGTCGGGCACAGCCAGGGCGAGGTGGCCGCGGCCTACGTGGCGGGCGCCCTGTCGCTGACCGACGCCATGCGGATCATGGTCGCGCGCAGCCGGCTCTGGTGGTCGCTGCTCGGCACGGGCGCGGGGGCGTCGGTCCGGCTGTCGGCCGGCGAGGTCCGCGAGCTACTGGCCGGGCGCGGTGACGGACTCGTCGTGACGGTCGACAACGGACCCCGCAGCTGCATCGTGGCCGGCCTGCCCGCCGAGGTGGAAGCGCTCGTGGCGGACCTGACCGGGGCGGGGATCCGGGCCCGGATGGTGCTCCAGGTCGCACCCCACTCGCCGCAGGTGGAGCCGCTGCGCGACCGGCTGCTCGACGAGATCGGCGAGGTCACGCCGTTGCCGGCCACGATCCCGTTCTACTCGACCGTCACCGGCGGCCTGCTCGGCGCCGCGGCCCTGGACTCCGGGTACTGGTACCGCAACGTCCGCGAGCCGGTGTCGTTCGCCGGGACGGTGCAGCGGCTCCTGGAGACCGGGCCGCGATTGTTCCTGGAGGTGAGCGCGCATCCGGTTCTGCGTGGCTCGATCGAGGAGGCCATCGACGCGTACGGGTCCCGGGCGGCCTGCGTCAACTCGCTGCGCCGGGACCGGGGCGACAGCGACCAGATGCTGCTCAGCCTCGCGGAGGCGTACACGCACGGCGCCCGGGTGGACTGGGCCGCCGTGCCCGCGGACACCGATGCCGGCGTGGTCGACCTGCCCACGTACGCGTTCCAGCGGGAGCGGTACTGGATCTCCGGGTCCGCGTCCCGGCCCGTCCGGACCGGGGACGCCACCGCCACGCCGGATCACGCCGGGAGTGCCGGGGAGCAGACCGGCTCCGTGCCCGCGCTGCTGCGGCGCATCGAGGAGGCGAACGAACCCGCGGATCACGTGGTGGCGCGATTCGTGCGGGTGCACACGGCCGCGGCGCTGGGCTACCACGACGTGCTGGCCGTACCGATGGAACGCAATTTCAAGGAACTCGGTTTCGACTCGACCATGGCGGTCGAACTGCGGAACCGCCTCGTCCGGGCGAGCGGGTTCCCGCTGCCGGACTCCCTGCTGTTCGACCATCCCACGCCCGCCGGGGTAGCCCGGCAGATACTCGCACAGGCGGTGGGGGAGACCCCCGCGGTGACGGCCACCGCCGCGGTCACCCTCGACGAGCCGCTGGCGATCGTGGGAATGGGATGCCGTCTGCCGGGCGGCGTGGGTTCGCCGGACGAGCTGTGGCAGCTGGTCGTCGACGGGACCGATGCCCTGTCGGCGTTCCCGGCGGACCGCGGATGGTCCCTGGACGGTCTGGGCGACGGGTTCGCGCCCGAGGCCGGGTTCCTCAGCGACGTCGCCGGGTTCGACGCGGAGTTCTTCGGGATCAGCCCCCGCGAGGCGACAGGGATGGATCCCCAGCAACGGCTGCTGCTGGAGGTCTCCTGGGAGGCGTTCGAACGGGCCGGGATCGACCCGGCACCGCTTCGTGGAAGTAGCACCGGTGTGTTCGTCGGCGCCATGGCCCAGGACTACGGCCCCCGCATGTACGAGGCCGGCCAGGACCTCAACGGATATCTGCTGACCGGCACCTCGACCAGCGTGGCCTCGGGCCGGATCGCGTACACCTACGGGTTCGAGGGCCCGGCCCTGACGGTGGACACCGCCTGCTCGTCGTCGCTGGTGGCACTGCACCTGGCCGGGCAGGCGCTGCGGCGGGGCGAGTGCGACCTGGCGGTGGTGGGCGGGGCCACGGCGCTGGCGTCGCCGGGCATCTTCGTGGAGTTCGCCCGGCAGGGCGGGCTGGCCACCGACGGCCGCTGCAAGGCCTTCGCCGAGGCAGCCGACGGTACGGGCTGGGCCGAGGGCGTGGGCGTACTGCTCGTGGAGCGCCTCTCCGACGCCCGGCGTAACGGCCGGCAGGTTCTCGCCGTGGTCCGCGGTTCCGCGGTCAACCAGGACGGTGCGTCCAACGGGCTGACCGCGCCGAGCGGCCCCGCGCAGCAGAAGGTCATCACCCAGGCACTGGCGAACGCGGGACTGGCCCCGGCCGACGTGGACGCCGTGGAGGCGCACGGCACGGGCACCCGCCTCGGCGACCCGATCGAGGCGCAGGCGATCCTGGCGACGTATGGCCGGCAGCGGGAACCCGGGCAGCCCGTCTGGATCGGCTCGCTGAAGTCGAACATCGGGCACGCGCAGGCCGCGGCCGGCATCGCCGGTGTCATCAAGATGGTGCAGGCGATGCGGCACGGGGTTCTCCCGCGCACCCTGCACGTCGACCAGCCGTCGTCGCGGGTGGACTGGTCGTCCGGTACCGCTGCCCTGCTGACCGAGCAGCAGCCCTGGCCGTCGCTCGACCGCGCCCGTCGTGCGGCGGTGTCATCGTTCGGGATCAGCGGGACCAACGCCCACGTGATCCTGGAGCAGGCCACGGGCTCGGAGGACGCCCCCTCCTCCGAGCCCGGTCCCACCCCCGCCGCCGGAGCGTGGCCGGTGGCGTGGGCGCTGTCGGCGCGTACCCCGGCGGCCCTGGCCGCGCAGGCGGAGCAGTTGCGGTCCCTGCTCGGCGCGGCGGACCCGGTGCCGGTCGAGGCGGTGGCCGCGGGGCTGGCGCGGCGTGCGCGGCTTCCGTACCGGGCCGTGGTCCTCGGCACGGACCGTGAGGAGCTCGGCACCGGCCTCGCCGCACTCTCCGGTGACGTCCCCGCCGCCGGGCTGGTCCGCGGGATCACGCACGAGAGCGCCCGGATGGCGCTGGTCTTTCCCGGGCAGGGCTCGCAGTGGGCAGGCATGGCCGCGCAGCTGTGGGCGGGCGACCCCGCGTTCGCCGGGCGCATGCGGGAATGCCAGGAAGCGCTCGACCCGTACGTCGACTGGACGTTGCGGGAGGTCCTGGACCCTGGCGCCGACCCCGCGCTGCTGCAGCGGGTGGACGTGGTCCAGCCGGCGCTGTTCGCGGTGATGGTCAGCCTGTCCGCCGTGTGGGCCGCCCACGGGGCCGCCCCGCAGGCGGTTGTCGGGCACAGCCAGGGCGAGATCGCCGCGGCGTACGTTGCCGGAGCACTGAGCCTGCCCGACGCGGCCCGGGTCGCCGCGCTGCGCAGCCGGGCCCTGGTGGATCTGGCGGGCACCGGCGGCATGATGTCGATCGCCCTGCCCGCCGACGAGGTCGACCGGCTTATCGAGCCGTGGCAGGGGCAGGTGTCGCTCGCGGCCTACAACGGCCCCGCCAGCAACGTGGTCTCCGGCACAGGTCCGGCACTGCGGGAGGTACGCGCGGAGTGCGAGCGCCGCGGGATCCGCGCCCGGCTGGTGGCGGTGGACTACGCCTCGCACTGCGCCCAGGTCGAACCGCTCCAGGAGCGGCTGCTCGCCGAGCTGGCCCCGATCACGCCCCGCTCCGCCCCGGTGCCGTTCTACTCCACCGTCACCGGCGGGCTCATCGACACCGCGCAGATGGACGCCACCTACTGGTACCGCAACGCGCGCAGCCCCGTCCTGTTCGCACAGACCGTCCGGACCATGCTCGACGACGGGGTGCGGCTGTTCGTGGAGTCCAGCCCGCACCCGGTGCTGGGCATGGCCGTCCAGGACTGCATCGAGCAGGCCGGCGCTTCCGGGGCCGCGGTCCTGGGCAGTCTGCGCCGCGACGACGGTGGCCCGGCCCGGATGCTGACGAGCCTGGCCGAGGGCTTCACGCTCGGCCTGCCGGTCGAGTTGTCCGTCGCCGTCACCACCGCCGCGGCCGAGCTGCCGACCTATCCCTTCCAGCACGAACGCTACTGGCTGGAGCCGGGCCTCGCGGGCCGGGCGGGGACAGCTGGGCTGGGGTTGCGGGCCGCCGGGCACCCGTTCCTGCCGGCCGGCATGGACCTCGCCGCCGGTGGGCAGGTGCTGACCGGGACCCTTTCCCTGCGTACGCACCCGTGGCTGGCCGATCACGCGGTCCGGGGCGTTGCCCTGCTGCCCGGCACCGCGCTTGCGGAGCTGGCCCTGCACGCCGGTGACAACGCCGGGTGCGCGCAGGTCGAGGAGTTGACGCTGCACGCCCCGCTCGTCCTGCCGGCTGACGAACGGTGCCAGCTGCAGGTGGTGATCGGCCCGCCCGGCGAGACCGGCCGCCGCGACATCGAGATCCACTCCCGCCTCGATCCCGGCCCCGGTGAGGCGCCGTGGACGACGAACGCCACCGGGGTTCTCACGCCTGCCGCCCTGGTACCCGCCACGGACCGGTCCGGCGCGTGGCCGCCGGCGCACGCTGCCGCGGTCCCGCTGACCGGTGGGTACGACCTGCTCGCCGGCCTCGGTTACGACTACGGGCCGGCGTTCCAGGGACTTCGCGGGATGTGGACCGCGGCGGACGAGACGTACGTCGACGTGGTCCTCCCGGGGGCCGCCGGCACCGCCGATCCCGCGGGTTTCGGCATCCACCCGGCCCTGTGGGACGCGCTGCTGCACGCGATCGCGTTGCGCGGGGCGGACGACGGCACCGGCCCGGCCCTGTTGCCCTTCACCTGGTCAGGCGTCAGCCTGCACGCCACCGGCGCATCGCGGCTGCGGGCGTCGCTGCGGGCGACCGGAAACGACACGTTCTCCGTCGACGCGTTCGACGAGGGCGGCGAGCCCGTGCTGACCGTCCGGTCGCTGACGATGCGGCCTCTGCCGGCCGGCTCCCTCGATCAGGCGTCCACCGCCGTGCCCGACGGCCTGCACGTCGTCGCATGGGTGCCGGTCGAGCCGGCTGACCGGCCGGGCCCGGAGCCGGATCCGGCGACCTGGGCGACGCTCGGCCCGGTCGACACCGGACTCGCGGCCGTGCTCGCCGCCGCGGGCCGCCCGGCTGCGGAACATCCCGGCCCGGAAGCGCTGACCCGGGCCGTCGCCGAGGGCGCTGAGGCCCCCGGCGTGGTGCTGGTGTCCGTGCACGCGGACCCGGCTCTGACCGCGCCCCAGGCGGCTCACGCCGCGACCCGGCAGATGCTCGAACTGCTGCAGACCTGGCTGTCGGACCCCGACCCCGGCCCGGCCCCGCTGGTGGTGCTCACCCGGCGCGCGGTGGCCACCGAACCCGGCGACGCGATCGGCAGCCCGGCCGACGCCGCCGTGCGGGGACTGGTCCGTACGGCCGTCACCGAACATCCGGGCCGGTTCGTGCTCGTCGACGTCGACGGCACCGAGGCGTCCTGGCACGCGCTCGCCGCGGCGCTGGGCACGGGCGAACCGGAACTGGCGCTGCGGGCCGGCACCGTGCGGGTACCCCGGCTCGCCCGGGTACCCGCCACCGCCACCCTGTCCCCGCCGGACGAGCCCGCCTGGAGGTTGGACACCTCCACCGCCGGCACGCTCGACGCGATGGTGCTCGCGCCCGCCCCGGACGCCCTCCGGGTGCTGGGCGAGGGTGAGGTCCGGGTAGCGGTGCACGCCGCGGGCGTCAACTTCCGTGACGTGCTCGCCGCGCTCGCCTTCGACGACGTGCTCGCCGCGATCGACACGCACGCCGGCGCCGCGACGATGGGCATCGAGGCCGCCGGCACCGTGCTCGACATCGGACCGGGCGTCGTGGGCCTGGCGCCCGGCGACCGGGTGATGGGCATGGTCGACGGCGCTTTCGGCCCGGTCGCCGTCACCGACCAGCGGCTGCTGATCCCCGTGCCCGCGGCCTGGAGCACGATCCACGCGGCAGGTGTCCCGGCAGTCTTCATGACCGCGCTGCACGGGCTCGTGGACCTCGTCGGGCTGAGCGCCGGCGAGCGGGTCCTGATCCACGCCGGCGCGGGCGGCGTGGGCATGGCTGCCATCCAGCTCGCGCGGCACCTCGGCGCCGAGGTCTTCGCCACGGCGAGCCCCGGCAAGTGGGACACCCTGCGCGCGCTCGGCGTCGAGGACGACCACATCGCCTCGTCGCGGACGCTGGACTTCGCCGGTCAGTTCGCCGCGGTCACCGCCGGGTCCGGGATGGATGTCGTCCTCAACTCCCTGGCCGGCGACTTCACCGACGCCTCCCTGCGGCTGCTGCGCCCCGGTGGCCGCTTCATCGAGATGGGCAAGACCGACATCCGCTCCGCCGGGTCGGTCGGGGCCGCCCATCCCGGTGTGCGGTACCAGGCGTTCGACCTGCCCTCGCTCGACCCCGGGCACCTCGGGCGGCTGCTGCGCGACCTCGCCGTACTCTTCGACCGGGAAGCGCTACGCCCGATCCCGGTCCGGCACTGGGACATCCGGCGGGCCCCCGAGGCGTTCCGTCACCTCAGCCAGGCCAGGCACGTCGGCAAGGTGGTGCTCACCCTGCCCGCGCCGCTCGACCCGGACGGCACGGTGCTGGTGACCGGCGGCACCGGCATGATCGGGACCCTGCTCGCCGAGCACCTGGTGACCCGCTACGGCGTCCGGCACCTGCTGCTGACCAGCCGCAGGGGCCCGGACGCACCCGGCGCCGGACAGCTGACGCAGCGGCTCGCCGCTCTGGGGGCCACCGTCTCGGTGCTCGCCTGCGACACCGCCGACCGCGACGCGCTGGCCGCGCTGATGGACGCGATCCCCGATGCGCATCCCCTGACCGCGGTGCTGCACACCGCGGGGGTGCTCGACGACGGCATCGTCGAGACCCTGACACCCCCGCAGGTCGACTCGGTGCTGCGGGCCAAGGCCGACGCCGCCTGGCACCTGCACGAGCTCACCGCGGACCTTCCCCTCACCGCGTTCGTCCTGTTCTCCTCCGTCGCGGGCACCCTGGGCACACCGGGGCAGGGCAACTATGCCGCTGCCAACGCCTTCCTCGACGCGCTGGCGCAGCAGCGACGCTCCGCGGGGCTCCGTGGCACCTCGATGGCGTGGGGCCTCTGGGCCCAGCCGGGCGGGATGACCGGTCATCTCGGCACGGCCGACCGGCAGCGGCTGTCCCGGGCCGGACTGGCGGCGATGGCGCCGCGGGACGGCCTGGCGCTCTTCGACGCCGCCCTCGCCGCCGACCTCCCCTACCTGGTGCCGGCCCGCCTCGACCTGGCGGGACCGGCCGGTGGCACCGCCCCGGTCCCGGCCCTGCTGCGCGGGCTGCTGCGGGCTCCACGCCGGCGCACCACGACGGCGGCGGCGCCGGCCCAGCAGGGCTCCTCGCTCGCGCGGCGCCTCGCCGGGTGCGCGCCCGAGGACCGCGCGGCGCTCGTGCTCGGTACCGTACGGGCCCAGGCCGCCACCGTCCTCGGCCACGACTCGCCCGGCACGATCGCGGCCGACCGGCCGTTCCGGGACCTCGGCTTCGACTCGCTCACGGCGGTCGAGCTGCGCAACCGGCTCGTCGCCGAGACCGGCCTGCGGCTGGGGACGACCGTCGTCTTCGACCACCCGACGCCGGCTGCTCTGGCCGCGCTGATCCTCGGCGAGATCGCCGGCGACACCCCCGGGGCCGGTAGCCCCACTGTGGGCAGCCCCACTGCCCCCGTCACGACCGGCGACGACGAGCCGATCGCCGTCGTGGCGATGAGCTGCCGCCTGCCCGGCGGCGTGCGCAGCCCCGAGGACCTGTGGGAGCTGCTCACCGAGGGCGGCGACGGCCTCGCCGCGTTCCCCGCCGACCGTGGGTGGAACCTGGCGGGCCGCTACGACGAGGACGCCGACCGGCCCGGCACCTACTACCAGCGCGAGGGCGGCTTCCTGCAGGACGTCGACCAGTTCGATCCCGAGTTCTTCGGCATCTCGCCGCGGGAGGCCCTTGCCATGGACCCGCAGCAGCGGCTGCTGCTGGAGATCGCCTGGGAGGGGATGGAGCGCGCGGGCATCGACCCGGCGGCGCTGCGGGGCAGCCAGGCGGGCGTCTTCGTGGGCGCGATGACCATGGACTACGGCCCCGACCCGCTCCAGGCCCCCGCGGATCTCGAGGGATACCTGCTGACCGGGACCACCGGCAGCGTCGCGTCCGGGCGGCTGTCCTACACGTTCGGGCTCGGTGGACCCGCCGTCACCGTCGACACCGCGTGCTCGTCGTCGCTGGTCGCCGTGCACCTGGCCGTGCAGTCACTGCGCCGCGGCGAATGCCCGCTCGCCCTGGCGGCCGGCGTCACCGTCGTACCGTCGCCGGGCATGTTCGTCGGATTCAGCCGGCAGCGCGCGCTCGCCCCCGACGGGCGGTGCAAGGCGTTCTCGGCGGACGCGGACGGGTTCGGCATCGCCGAGGGCGCCACGATGGTGGTGCTGGAGCGGCTGTCCGACGCACAGCGCAACGGGCACCCCGTCCTGGCCCTGATCCGGGGCACCGCGGTCAACCAGGACGGCGCGTCCAACGGGCTCACCGCACCCAACGGGCCGTCGCAGCAGCGGGTGATCCGCCAGGCCCTCGCCGACGCGGGTGTGCCCGCCGCCGAGGTCGACGCCGTCGAGGCGCACGGCACCGGCACCAAGCTGGGCGACCCCATCGAGGCGGAGGCGCTGCTCGCCACGTACGGCCGGGAACACCCGGCGGACCGGCCCCTGCTGCTCGGCTCGGTGAAGTCGAACATCGGCCACACCCAGGCGGCATCCGGCCTCGCCGGTCTGATCAAGATGGTGCTGGCGCTGCGCCACGGCGTGGTGCCCCGCAGCCTGAACATCACCGAGCCCACCCCGCACGTGGACTGGTCGTCGGGCACGGTGGCGCTGGCCACCGAGGCCACGCCGTGGCCGCGGACCGGCCACCCGCGCCGGGCCGGGGTCTCCTCGTTCGGTATCAGCGGCACCAACGCCCACACCGTGCTCGAAGAGGCGCCCGCCGGGGAACCGGCCGGTCAGCCGGCAGCCGGTCAGCCCTCGGCCGGGCCCGCCCCGCTGGTGCTGTCCGCCCGCACCACGGAGGCGCTGCTCGCCCACGCCGCCCGGCTCGCGCCCGCCGTGGCGCGGCTGGAGCCCGCGGACGCGGCCCACGCGCTGCTGTCGCGGGCGGTGTTCGAGCATCGGGCCGTCGTGGTGGACGGAGGTGCGGGGGCCCTGACGGCGCTGGCCGAGGGCAACGAGACCGGCCGTGTGGCCGTCGGCGTCGCCCGGCCCGCGGGCAAGGTGGTCTTCGTGTTCCCCGGCCAGGGTTCGCAGTGGCTCGGGATGGGTGCTGCCCTGGCCGGGTCGTCGCCGGTGTTCCGGGCGTCGCTCGACGAGTGCGCCGCGGCGCTCGCGCCCTACGTCGACTGGTCCCTGCGGGACGTCCTGGCCGACGCCGCAGCCCTGGAACGGGTCGACGTGGTGCAGCCCGCGCTGTGGGCCGTGATGGTGTCGCTGGCCACGCTGTGGCGCTCCTACGGCGTCGAACCGGACGCGGTGGTCGGGCACAGCCAGGGTGAGATCGCCGCCGCCTGTGTCGCGGGGTCGCTCTCCCTCGCCGACGCCGCGAAGGTGGTCGCGCTGCGCAGCAGGGCGATCCTGGCGCTGTCGGGCCGGGGCGGCATGGTGTCGCTGGCCGTGCCCGTCGATCAGGCCACGGAGCGGATCGAGCCCTGGGACGGCCGGATCTGGGTGGCTGCCGTGAACGGTCCCGGTGCCGTCGTCGTCGCCGGCGACACGGACGCGCTGGACGAGCTGATCGAGACGTGCACGGCAGGCGGGGTGCGGGCACGCCGGGTACCGGTGGACTACGCGTCGCACACACCGCACGTCGAGCACATCCGTGACGAACTCGCGACACTGCTCGCCGGGGTGGAGCCCCGGCCCGCGAGCGTGCCGATGCTGTCGACGGTCACCGGTGAATGGCTGACCGGGAGCGAGGTGGGCGCCGGGTACTGGTACGAGAACCTGCGCAACCCGGTGCGTTTCGAGGAGGCGACCCGCGGCCTGCTGGACTGGGGCGCCGGCGCGTTCGTGGAGTGCAGCGCGCATCCGGTGCTGACCATCGGCGTACGCGACACGGTGGAGTCGGCCGCCCGGGACGCGGTCGTCGTGGGCACCCTGCGCCGCGACGACGGCGACCTCGGCCGGTTCCTGCTGTCGTGCGCCGAGGCGTACGTCGAGGGCATGCCGTTCGACTGGCACGCCGTCGTGCCGGCCGGGCGGCGGGTGGATCTGCCGACGTACCCGTTCCAGCGCCGCCGTTTCTGGCTCGAGGAAACACCCGGCAACACCGCGGGCGGCGCCCCCGAGCTGGCGGACTTCTGGGCCGCGGTCGAGCGGGGCGACCTGGCCACGACGCTGGACGTGCCCGCCGACGCGCCCCTGACCGACGTCCTGCCCGCCCTGGCCGGCTGGCGGCGCCGCCAGGAGGACCGGTCCGCCGCCGACTCGTGGCGCTACCGGATCACCTGGCGCCCGCTCGCCGCCACGGAGGAACCCGCCCTGTCCGGCACCTGGCTCGTAGCCGCCTCCGCCACGGTGGCCGAACACCCCTGGTACGCCGCGGCGGTCGGCGCCCTGCGCTCCCACGGCGCCGACGTCCGGCGGGTCGACGGTTCGCCCGAATCGCTGCGTGACCTCGACGTCGTCCCCGGCGGCGTGCTGTCCCTGCTGGCCCTCGACGACCGGCCCGGCCCCGCTGAGCAGGTCGTCCCGATCGGGCTGGCGGGCACGCTGGCGCTGGTACGCGCACTCGGCGACGCCGGCATCGACGCGCCGCTCTGGCTGGCCACGACCGGCGCGGTGTCGGTCGGGCGCTCCGATCCGCTGACCCGTCCGGAGCAGAGCCAGGTGTGGGGCCTCGGCCTCACCGTCGGGCTGGAGCACCCCGGGCGCTGGGGCGGCATCGTCGACCTCCCCGCGACGCCGGACCCCCGTAGCGCGACGCGGCTCATGACCGTGCTGGCCGGGCATTCCGGCGAGGACCAGCTGGCGATCCGGGCCTCCGGCGTGTCGGTGCGACGGTTCACCCGGGCATCCGTACCGGCGCCGGCACCCGCCTGGCGGACCACCGGCACGGCCCTGGTCACCGGTGGCACCGGTGGCATCGGCGGTCACATCGCCCGCTGGCTGGCGACCGCGGGCGCCGGGCACATCGTGCTGGCCGGCCGTCGCGGGCCGGCCGCGCCCGGCGTACCCGAGCTGGAAGCCGAACTGACCGCACTCGACGTCCGGGTCACCGTCGCCTCCTGCGACATCACCGACCGGGATGCCCTGGCCAGGTTGTTCGCCCGGCTAGACGCCGAGGGCTCGCCGGTCCGCTCCGTCTTCCACGCCGCCGGTGCCGCGGTGTCGGCGCCGCTGACCGGGACGGAACCCGGCGACCTCGCGGAGGCGCTCGCGGCGAAAGCCGGTGGCGCGGCCCACCTCGATGAGCTGTGCGCCAGCCGTGACCTGGACGCGTTCGTCCTGTTCTCCTCCGGCTCCGCGGTGTGGGGCAGCGGGGAGCTCGGCGCCTACGGCGCGGCCAACGCGTTCCTCGACGGCCTGGCCCAGCGCCGTCACGCCGAGGGGCTGCCCGCGACCTCCGTCTCCTGGGGCATGTGGGCCGGTGCGGGCATGGCCACCGGCGACATCAACGACCAGCTGCGCCGCCGGGGGATGCGCGCGATGCGACCGGAGCTCGCCATCGGCGCCCTCGCCACGGCCCTCGCCGCGGGCGAGACCACCGTCACGGTCGCGGACATCGACTGGGACCGCTTCACCCCCGGCTTCACCGCGGCCCGCTCCCGCCCGCTGATCTCCGAGATCCCCGACGTCGTCGCGCTGGCCGCACGGGACACCGGGCCGGAGCCCGCCACCGGCGGGGCGATGGCCGGCCGGCTGGCCGCGCTCACCGCCGCCGACCGGCACCGGGTCCTGCTCGATCTGGTCCGCGACCACGTCGCGGCGGTGCTCGGTCACGACGGCCCCGGCTCCGTCACCCCGGACCGGGCGTTCCGCGAACTGGGAGTCGACTCGCTCACCGCCCTCGAGGTCCGCAAGCGACTCACCACCGCCATCGGCACACGGCTGTCCTCGACCGTGGTCTTCGACCACCCGACGCCGGAGGAACTGGCGCGGCACCTGCACTCCGTGGTGCTCGGTAACCGGCCCGGCGCCGCTGACACCGCCACCCCCACTCCCGCCGGCACCGGCGAGCCGATCGCCATCGTCGCCATGAGCTGTCGTTACCCCGGCGGTGTCCGCGGCCCGGAGGACCTCTGGTCGATGGTTCTGGCCGGTCACGACGCGGTCGGCCCGTTCCCGGGGGACCGGGGCTGGGACATCGAGCGGCTCTACCCGGCCGACGCGGAGGTCCAGGGCCGCAGCCGCACCCTGGAAGGCGCCTTCGTCGACGAGGCGGGCGGGTTCGACGCGGGCTTCTTCGGCATCTCCCCGCGTGAGGCCCTGGCGATGGATCCGCAGCAGCGCCAGGTGCTCGAACTGGCCTGGGAAGCGTTCGAACGGGCCGGCATCGACCCCCACTCGGTACGCGAGACCGCCACCGGCGTGTTCATCGGCGCCTCACCGCAGAACTACGCGGGCAACCTGGACCAGACCCAGCCCACCGTGGAGGGATACCGGCTGACCGGGGACGCGCTCAGCGTGGTGTCCGGGCGGATCTCGTACTCGCTGGGCCTGCGCGGACCGGCTGTCACCGTGGACACCGCGTGCTCGTCGTCGCTGGTGGCTCTGCACCTGGCGGCGCAGGCGCTGCGCTCGGGAGAGTGCACGATGGCGCTGGCCGGCGGCACGGCGATCATGGTCACGCCGGCCCCGTTCGCCGAGTTCAGCCGGCAGGACGGCCTCGCCTCCGACGGCCGGTGCAAGCCGTTCGCCGACGCCGCCGACGGTGTCGGCTGGGGTGAGGGCGCCGGCCTGGTCCTGCTGGAACGTCTCGCCGACGCGGAGGCCAACGGTCACGAGGTGCTCGCCGTCGTCCGGGGCTCCGCGATCAACCAGGACGGCGCGTCGAACGGCCTGTCCGCACCCAGCGGACCCGCGCAGCAGCGGGTCATCCGCGCGGCGCTGGCCGGCGCCGGCCTCTCCGCCCCGGACATCGACGCCGTCGAGGCGCACGGAACGGGAACCCGGCTCGGCGACCCCATCGAGGCCCAGGCGCTGCTGGCCACGTACGGTCAGGACCGCCCCGCCGACCGGCCCCTGCTGCTGGGAGCCCTCAAGTCGAACATCGGGCACACCCAGGCGGCGTCGGGCATCGCGGGTGTCATCAAGATGGTGATGGCGCTGCGCAACGGCGTGCTGCCACGCACCCTGCACCTCGACCGCCCCTCCCGGCACGTGGACTGGACGAGCGGTGCCGTGGAACTGCTGGCCGAGCAGCGCCCGTGGCCGCTGACCGGCCGCCCCCGCCGCGCCGCCGTCTCCGCGTTCGGTGTCAGCGGAACCAACGGGCACGTCATCCTCGAACAGGCCGGGACCCCGGACCCCGCACCGGCCGCGGAGCCTGATGGCTCGCCGATCGCCTGGGCGCTGTCCGCTCGTAACACCGAGTCGCTGCGCGGGCAGGCCGTCCGCTTGGCGGCCGCGGTGGACGAGGAGCCCGGGTTGTCACCGGTGGACGTCGCCGCGACGCTCGCCGCCGGCCGGGCCGCGCTCGACAAGCGCGCCGTCGTGCTGGGCACCGACCTCTCCGGGCTGCGTGCCGGCGTCGCCGCGCTGGCAACGGACACCAGCAGCCCGGCGGTGGTGCGGGGCGCTCCCGACGGGGGGCGGTTCGCCGTGCTGTTCTCCGGTCAGGGTTCCCAGCGCATCGGCATGGGCCGCGACCTGTACGAGCAGCACCCGGTGTTCGCCGACGCGCTCGACGAGGTGTCCGCCCACTTCGACCCCCTGCTGGCGATGCCGCTGCGGGACGTGGTGTTCGGCGATGACCAGGCGACCCTGGACCGCACCGAGTACGCGCAACCCGCGCTGTTCGCCGTCGAGGTCGCCCTGTTCCGGCTCTGGGAGTCCTGGGGCCTGCGACCCGACGCGCTCGCCGGCCATTCGATCGGTGAGCTGACCGCCGCGTACGTGGCGGGGGTGTTCTCCCTGCCCGACGCGTGCGCGATCGTGGCAGCGCGCGGCGCGCTGATGCAGGCGCTGCCCGCCGGCGGCGCAATGGTCGCGGTGCAGGCCACCGAGGACGAGATCACCCCGCAGTGCGGCGAATTCGTGGGCATCGCCGCGATCAACGGACCGGACGCGCTTGTCCTGTCCGGCCGGGAGCACGAGGTGCTCGATCTCGCTGCCCGGCTGAAGCAGCGGGGACGCAAGGTGAGCAGGTTGCGGGTCAGCCACGCGTTCCACTCGCCGCTGATGGAGCCGATGCTGGCGGACTTCCGCCGCGTCGTCGCCGGCACCACGGCCCACTCGCCGGCCCTGCCGATCGTGTCGACGCTGACCGGCGCACCGGCCGGCGCGAATGAGATGGCCTCGCCGGATTACTGGGTGCGGCATGTGCTGCGGCCCGTACGTTTCGCTGACGGCCTGGCGGCACTTGTCGCGCAGGGCGTGACGACAATGGTGGAGGCCGGCCCCGGCGGCGTCCTCGCCGCGATGGGTCAGGACAGCGCCCCGGAAGCGGTCTTCGTGCCGTCGCTGCGCTCCGACCGCACCGGACCGGAATCGATCGCGCTGGCCGCGGCGTGGCTCTTCGTCCGCGGTGCACCGCTCGACCTCACCGCCCTCCTGCACGGCCGGGGTGGCCGCGTCGACCTGCCTACCTACCCCTTCCAGCATGAGCGTTACTGGCTCGATGTTCCGGTTGTGGAGCGGTTGTCTCCGGTGGAGGCGCGGTTCTGGGAGGTGGTGGAGGGTGGTGATCTGGGTGGTCTGGCCCGGACGCTGGATGTTGCCTCGGATGACCCGCTGAGTGTGGTGTTGCCTCGTCTGTCGGTGTGGCGTCGTGAGCAGCGGGATCGGTCGGCTGTGGAGGGCTGGCAGTACCGGGTGCGGTGGAGCCCGGTGGGGGTGGGTGCCGGGCGGTTGGACGGTGCTTGGCTGGTGGTGGCGGCGGCGGGTGATGATCGTGCGGAGTGGGTGCGGGAGTCGCTGGCCCGCAATGGTGCCGAGGTGTATGTGCGGGGCGTGGATCTGGCGGGTGTGGATGATCTGCCTGCTCTGCGTGGCGTGGTGTCGTGTGGCGGGGAGCTCGACGCTCTGGTGGACTTGATTCGGGTGCTGGATGTGCCGTTGTGGGTGGTGACCACCGATGCGGTGGCCGCTGATGCCGGTGATGGGGTCTCTGGGTTCGAGCAGGCGATGCTGTGGGGTCTGGGCCGGGTTGCGGCGCTGGAGTTTCCCGGGCGCTGGGGTGGTCTTGTCGACCTTCCCGTGGTCTGCGACGACATGACGGGTGACCTGCTCGCATCGGTGCTCGCTGGGGCGTCGGGTGAGGATCAGGTCGCTGTCCGGGCCGGCCGGGTGCTGGGTCGCAGGCTGGAGCGGGTCGTCCCGGGTGGCTCGTCGGAGGCGGGCTGGTCGCCGCGGGGGACGGTGCTGGTGACCGGTGGTCTGGGCGCGCTGGGTGGGCAGGTGGCGCGCTGGGTCGCGGCACGTGGTGCTGAGCATGTCGTGCTGGTGAGTCGTCGCGGTGGTGCGGCTGAGGGTGCCGGGGCGTTGGAGGCTGAGCTTGCCGGGCTGGGTGCCCGGGTCACGTTCGCCGCCTGTGACGTCGCCGACCGGGAATCCGTCGCGGAACTGCTGGACAGCCTCCCGCCGATCAACGCCGTCGTGCACACCGCCGGTATCGAACGCTCGCGGCCGCTCGCCGAACTCGGACCCGACGAACTCGCCGAGGTGCTGTCGGCGAAGACCGGCGGTGCCCGGAACCTGCACGAACTGCTCGCCGGGACGCCGCTGGACGCGTTCATCATGTTCTCTTCGGCCGCCGGGGTCTGGGGCGGTGGTGCCCAGGGCGCCTACGCCGCCGCGAACGCCTACCTGGACGCGCTGGCTGACCATCGCATCGCGGCGGGCCTGCCCGCGACGGCGGTCGCGTGGGGCCCCTGGGGCGGCGGCGGCATGGCGGCGGAAGCCGGTCACGAGACGACGGAGCGGCTGCGGCGCGGCGGCCTGAGCCTGATGGCACCCGCCATGGCGATCGCCTGCCTGGCCACGATTCTCGACCGGGGTGACGGCAACGCCGTCGTCGCCGATGTGGACTGGGAACGGTTCGCCGGTTCCTTCATGGCACAGCGCCCCAGCCCGTTGCTGGGGGACCTGCCGGAGGTCCGCGCCGCCGCCGGGAAGGCCCCCGGGGGAACGGGTGAATCGGCGCTCGCGCAGAGCCTGGCGGGCCTGGACGAGACCGGGCAGGAACTCCACCTGACCGAGCTCATCCGGCACGAGGCGGCCGCGGTGCTCGGGCATCTGACCACCGAGGCGTTCCCCGCGAACCGGGCCTTCAAGGATCTCGGGTTCGACTCGCTGACCGCCGTGGAGCTGCGCAACCGGCTCACCGTGGTCACCGGTCTGCGACTGCCGTCGACGCTCGTGTTCGACCACCCGTCGGCGGTCGCGATCGCCCGGCACCTGCGCACGCTGCTCCCGCAGGCCGGACCCCGGCCCGGGACAGGCCTGCTCGACCACCTCGAACAGCTGGAGAGCGCCATGCTCGCCGGCACCGACGACCGCACCGCCGCCGTGGTGGACAACCGGTTGCGGGCCCTGCTCGCCAGATGGAGCGACATCCGGGCCGGCGCCGCTGCCCGGGAGGCCGGCTCCGATCTCGCCGACATCAGCGACGACGAGCTCTTCG
The DNA here is from genome assembly GCF_016862215.1 of Winogradskya humida. GTDB lineage: Bacteria > Actinomycetota > Actinomycetes > Mycobacteriales > Micromonosporaceae > Actinoplanes > Actinoplanes humidus. The sequence goes on along the minus strand of NZ_BOMN01000137.1, from coordinate 6,113 downwards.
GTTACCTCGACACCGAGCTCGAGACCTCGTGACCGCGCCGGACCGCGCCGCATCGTCCGCACCGTCTAAGGAGCCACGCCCGATGGAGAACGAGAACAAGCTCCGCGACTATCTCAAGCGGGCGACCAACGACCTGCGTACCGCCCGCCGGCGCCTGCGCGAGGTCGAGGACCGCGAGCAGGAGCCCATCGCCATCATCGGTATGAGCTGCCGTTACCCCGGCGGCGTCGCGTCGCCCGAGGACCTGTGGCGCCTCGTCGCCGACGGGACCGACGCGGTGGTGCCGTTCCCCGCGGACCGCGGCTGGGACCTCGACGCCCTCTACGACCCCGACCCCGATCACGCCGGCACGTCGACCACGAGGAACGGTGGATTCCTGGGCGGCGCGGCGGACTTCGACCCCGAATTCTTCGGTATCAGCCCCCGGGAGGCCCTGGCGACGGACCCCCAGCAGCGGCTGCTGCTGGAGACCTCCTGGGAGGCGTTCGAACACGCGGGCATCGACCCGCAGTCCGTGCGGGACAGCCGCACCGGCGTGTTCACCGGCGTCATGTACAACGACTACGCCTCGCGGCTGCCGCAGGCACCCGAAGGCTTCGAGGGCTACCTCGGCAACGGCAGCGCGGGCAGCATCGCGTCCGGCCGGATCGCCTACACGCTCGGCCTCGTCGGGCCCGCGGTATCGATCGACACGGCGTGCTCGTCGTCGCTGGTCGCGCTGCATCTCGCTATGGTCGCGCTACGCCGCGGCGAGTGCTCGCTGGCCCTCGCGGGCGGCGTCACGTTCATGTCCACACCGCGGTCGTTCGTGGAGTTCAGCAGGCAGCGCGGCCTCGCCGGCGACGGCCGGTGCAAGTCGTTCTCGGACAGCGCGGACGGCACCAGCTGGGGCGAGGGCGCCGGCATGCTGCTCGTGGAGCGGCTGTCGGACGCCCAGCGTCACGGCCACCGCGTGCTGGCCGTGGTACGCGGCTCGGCGGTCAACCAGGACGGCGCGTCCAACGGGCTGACCGCCCCCAACGGACCGGCCCAGCAGGCAGTCATCACGCAGGCCCTGGCGAGCGCCCGCCTCACACCCGCGCAGATCGACGCGGTCGAGGCACACGGCACCGGCACCACTCTCGGCGACCCGATCGAGGCCCACGCCCTCATCGCGACGTACGGCTCGCAGCACCCCGCCGACCGGCCGCTGTGGCTGGGCTCGCTGAAGTCCAACATCGGCCACGCCCAGGCGGCGGCAGGCGTCGCGGGTGTGATCAAGATGGTGATGGCGATGCGGCACGGTGTGCTGCCCCGGACCCTGCACGCCGAGCAGCCCAGCAGCCAGGTGGACTGGTCGGCGGGCACCGTGGCGCTGCTGACCGAGGAGCGGCCCTGGCCCGTGACCGGCGAACCGCGCCGGGCCGGCGTCTCCTCGTTCGGCGTCAGCGGCACGAACGCACACATCATCCTGGAGCAGGCAGACCTTGCGGAGGAGCCCGCGACCGGCACCGGGCCGGCGCTTCCTTCCGCGGTGCCGTGGGTGCTGTCCGGCCGTACGCCCGCCGCGTTGCGAGCACAGGCCGCCCGTCTGCTGTCCGCGGTCGAGGGGTCCACCGGCTTCGACCCGGCCGGGATCGGGTTCTCGCTCGCCACGACGCGGGCCTCGTTCGCGCACCGCGCCGCGCTGGTGGCCTCGGAGCGGGACTCGACACTCGACCTGCTCGCGGCTCTCGCAGAGGGACGGGGCAGCGTCGGCGAGGCGGCCCCGTCGCGGTTGGCTTTCCTGTTCTCGGGTCAGGGTTCGCAGCGTCTGGGTATGGGTCGTGAGCTGGCGGGGCGTTTCCCGGTTTTTGCCGCAGCTCATGACGAGGTGCTGAGCTATTTCGATCCGAGCGTTCGTGAGGTCGCTGATGCGGAGTCGTTGAATGAGACGGCGGTGACGCAGCCTGCTTTGTTCGCGGTTGAGGTGGCGTTGTTCCGGCTTCTGGAGTCGTGGGGCATCAGGCCGGATGTGCTTGCGGGTCATTCGATTGGTGAGTTGGCGGCGGCGTATGTGTCGGGTGTGTGGTCGTTGGAGGACGCAACAAGGGTTGTCTCTGCGCGTGGTCGTTTGATGCAGGCGTTGCCGTCGGGTGGTGCGATGGTGGCGATCCAGGCGTCTGAGGCTGATGTCGTGCCGGATTTGTCGGGCGCGGTGGGTTTGGCTGCGGTGAACGGTCCGACCTCGGTCGTGATCTCTGGTGTCGCTGCTGATGTGGATGCGGTGGCGGATCGGTGGCGTGACGCGGGCCGGAAGGTGACGCGGCTGAAGGTCAGTCATGCGTTCCATTCGTCGTTGATGGAGCCGATGCTGGATGACTTCCGCCGGGTGTTGGACGGTGTGTCGTTTGGGACGCCGACGATTCCGATCGTGTCCGCGGGGGAGGTTACGTCGCCGGAGTATTGGGTGCGGCATGTTCGCGATGTCGTGCGGTTCGGGGACGCGGTTGCCGCTACGGGTGCTGATGTATTCGTCGAAATCGGTCCCGGTGGTGTGCTGTCGGCGATGGGCCAGGAGACGTTGCCCGATGCGGTGTTTGTGCCCGTCCTGCGTACTGACAGGTCTGAGGAACTTGCTGTTGTCTCGGCTGTGGGGCAGTTGCATGTGCGCGGTGTGGCGGTTGACTGGGCCGCTTTCTTCGAGGGGCCGGGCGCCCGGCGGGTGGATCTGCCGACGTATGCGTTCCAGCGCGAGCGTTACTGGCTCGACGTGCCCGCTGCGGCCGGTGACGTCACGGCGGCGGGGTTGGGCGCGGCGGAGCATCCGTTGCTCGGCGCCGCCGTGGTCCTCGGTGGCACCGACGGTCTGCTGCTGACCGGCCGGCTGTCGGTGCGGACCCATCCGTGGCTCGCCGACCACGTGGTCCACGGCTCGATCGTGGTGCCCGGTACGGCGTTCGTCGAGCTGGCGATCCGCGCGGGTGACCAGGTCGGCTGTGACGTCGTGGAGGACCTGACGCTGGAGGCTCCGCTGGTCCTGCCCCCGGACGGCGCGATCGTCGTGCAGGTGTGGGCCGGCGGCGCCGACGAGTCCGGCAGGCGAGAACTGACCTTCCATTCCGACGACAACGGTTCGTGGACGCGGCACGCCACCGGTGTGCTGGGTTCGGGTGGAGACAGCGCCGGTGTTTCGCTGAGCGAGTGGCCGCCGGCCGGCGTGGATGTCGTCGACCTGGACGAGGTCGACGATCAGCTGATCGCCGCCGGTTTCGAGTACGGGCCGGCGTTCCAGGGCCTGCGGTCGGTGTGGCGCCGTGGCGGCGAGGTGTTCGCGGAGGTCGAACTCCCCGACGGATTGGGCGTGGACGGGTTCGGGCTGCATCCCGCGCTGCTGGACGCGGCGTTGCACGGCCTGATGCCGGTTGCCGGGCAACTGCCCTCCGCCTGGTCGGGCGTTCGGCTGTACGCCACCGGCGCGCAAGAGCTGCGGGTGGCGCTGACCCCGGCCGGCCCGGACCGGATGGCTCTGACGGTGGCCGACGGCACGGGTGTCCCCGTCGCGGCTGCACAATCCCTGCTGCTGCGAACCGTTCCCTCGGATCGATCGGCCGGTGACGTACCCGGCGCCCCGATGTTCGGTATCGACTGGTTGCCGGTCCCGGTCGGCGGGGGCGCGGAGGTTTCCGGCTTCTCGGTCCAGGAGTGCCCGGTGACGTCGGGTTCCGATCCGGTGGCGGCGGCGCATGAGGCGGCGCATTGGGCGTTGGCGGCGATGCAGTCCTGGTTGGTGCAGCAGGAGCAGTCCCGCCTGGTGATGGTGACGCGGGGCGCGATGGCGGTCGCGGCCGGCGAGAGGGTTGATGTCGCTCAGGCGGTGGTGTGGGGTCTGGTGCGTTCGGCACAGTCGGAGAATCCGGATCGTTTTGTGCTGGTCGACCTGGATGAGGGTGATGTTTCGGCGGAGCTGCTGGCGTCGGGTGAGCCGCAGTTGGCGGTGCGTTCGGGTGTGGTGAGTGTTCCGCGGCTGGCTCGGGTTGAGCGGCCGGTGGTGCAGGACCCGGGGTTCGGTGCGGGTGCTGTTCTGGTGACGGGTGCGACGGGAACGCTCGGCGGTCTGATCGCCCGGCATCTGGTTGCGGAGCGTGGCGTTCAGAAACTGCTCCTGGTGAGCCGGCGTGGCGCGTACGCTGACGGTGCTGAGGAGTTGCGTGCTGAGCTGGTCGCGCTGGGCGCCGAGGTGGTGCTCGCGGCGTGTGACGTGGCGGATCGTGATGCGCTGGCCGCGCTGCTGGCCGGGTATGAGATTTCGGCCGTGGTTCACACAGCGGGTGTGCTGGATGACGCGACGATCGGGTCGCTGACGCCGGAACGGATCGACACGGTGTTCCGGTCGAAGGTCGACGCCGCCTGGAACCTGCACGACCTCGTGGGTGACGTGACGGCGTTCGTGCTGTACTCCTCGGTGGCCGGCATCATCGGCAGCCCCGGTCAGGGGAACTACGCGGCGGCCAACGCCTTCCTCGACGCGCTCGCGCAGCACCGGCACGCGACGGGACTTCCCGCGACGTCGCTGGCGTGGGGCCTGTGGGCGGACCAGGGCGGCATGGCGGCGACCCTCGACGAGGCCGACCTGCGGCGGATGAACCGCGACGGACTGCTTCCGCTGCGTACCGCCGAGGGCCTGGCGATGTTCGACATGGCAGCCACCACCGGGCGCGCCGTGCTGGCACCGGTCCCGCTCGACCTGGCCGGCCTGCGCAGACAGGCACGCTCCCAGACGGTGGCACCGCTGCTGCGTGGCCTGGTCCGCGGCAAGGCACGCCGTTCCGCCGCGGCCGGTGTCGCCGGGTCCGCGCTGGCTGTGTCCCTGGGCGCCATGACCGTCGCGGAGCGGGACAGGACGCTGCTGGATCTCGTGCTCGGTCACGTTGCCGGGGTGCTCGGACACGGCTCGGCCCTGACCATCGCACCCGAGCGGGCGTTCAAGGACCTCGGCTTCGACTCGCTGACCTCGGTCGAGCTGCGCAACCTGCTCAACGCGGCCACCGAGCTGCGGCTGCCCGCCACGCTGGTCTTCGACTATCCGACGCCGACGGCGCTCGCTGCGTACCTGGGCCGGGAACTGGTCGCGGGAGTGCGCGACGCCGTAGCCGGCGGTCGCGTCGCCGCGGTGAGCGACGAACCCATCGCGATCGTGTCGATGGCGTGCCGGTTCCCGGGCGGGGTGTCGAGCCCGGAGGAACTGTGGGAATTCCTGCTCGCCGGCGGGGATGCGGTGTCGGAGTTCCCCACCGATCGCGGCTGGGACATCGAGACGCTGTACGACCCCGATGGCGACACCCTCGGGACCTCGTACACGCGCATGGGAGCGTTCCTGGACCGGGTGGCGGACTTCGACCCGGCGTTCTTCGGGATCAGCCCGCGCGAGGCCCTGGCGATGGACCCGCAGCAGCGGCTGCTGCTGGAGACCTCCTGGGAGACCCTGGAACGGGCCGGCATCGACCCGGAATCCTTGCGGGGCAGCGGATCCGGCGTGTTCGTCGGCACCAACGGCCAGGACTACGCGACGCTGATGCTGGCCGCACCGGAGGCCGTCGACGGCTATCTCGGCACCGGCGGCGCGGCGAGCGTCATCTCCGGCCGGCTGTCCTACACGTTCGGCCTGGAGGGCCCCGCGGTCACCGTCGACACCGCGTGCTCCTCATCGCTGGTGGCGTTGCATCTCGCCGCGCAGGCACTGCGGTCCGGTGAGTGCTCGCTGGCGCTCGCGGGCGGTGTGACGGTGATGTCCACCCCCACGGCGTTCGTGGAGTTCAGCCGGCAGCGTGGACTGGCATTCGACGGCCGGTGCAAGGCGTTCGGGGCCGGCGCCGACGGTACCGGCTGGGGCGAAGGTGTCGGCATGCTCCTCGTGGAGCGGCTGTCGGACGCCCAGCGCAACGGTCATCCGGTGCTCGCGGTCATGCGTGGCTCCGCGGTGAATCAGGACGGCGCGTCGAACGGTCTGACGGCGCCGAACGGTCCGTCGCAGCAGCGGGTCATCCGGCAGGCCCTCGCCGGCTCGGGTCTCGCACCGAGCGATGTGGACGCGGTAGAAGCTCACGGTACGGGTACGAAGCTCGGTGACCCGATCGAGGCGCAGGCGTTGCTGG
>NZ_BOMN01000136.1 GCF_016862215.1 Winogradskya humida | reverse complement strand
TCGAGGTGACGCCGCACCCGGTGCTGCTCGGTGCGGTGGGCGACATCGTCGAGGACGGAGCTGTGTTCGGGACGCTGCGCCGCGACGACGGTGGTGTCACGCGCCTCGTGACGTCCTTCGCGGAGGCGTTTGTCCGGGGCGCCGGCGTCGACTGGACCCGGGTGCTGCCGGCCGCGGACCGGGTGGAGCTGCCGACGTACGCGTTCCGGCACCAGCGGTACTGGCCGGACGCGGTCCCCGTCGTGGCGGCCCCCGGCACGGACCGGACCGGTTCGCCCGCCGAGGCTGAGTTCTGGGCGGCCGTCGAGAACGGCGACCTCGGCCACCTCGCCGAGACCCTCGCCCTTCCCGACGGTCAGCACCTCGGTGAGGTCCTCCCGGCCCTCGCCTCGTGGCGGCGTCAGGAGCAGGACCGCTCGGTGACGACGAGCTGGCGGTACCGGGTCAACTGGGCGCCGGTCAGCGACCCGGACCCGGGTGTGCTGAGCGGGCACTGGCTCGTGGTGACCGGACCCGCCGGCCTCACCCAGGCCCGGGACGCGGAGCGGGCGCTCGCGGCCCGCGGCGCCGACGTGACCCTGATCGAGGTGCCCGCCGAGGTGACCGACCGGACGGAACTCGGCGCCGTCCTCGCCCCGGCGGTTGCGGAAGCCGGCGCCATCGCCGGTGTGCTGTCCCTGCTCGCGCTGGACGAGACACCGTTGCCGGAACACCCGGTGGTCGTCACCGGTCTGGCGGCGACGCTGGCGCTGGTGCAGGCGCTCGGCGACACGGGCGTCGACGCACCCCTGTGGGTCGCGACGTCCGGTGCGGTCGCGGCCGGCCCCGGCGAGGTGCTGACCAGCCCGGTCCAGGCCGAGGTCTGGGGCTTCGGCCGGGTGGCCTCGTTCGAGTACCCCGACCGCTGGGGTGGTCTGCTCGACGTCCCCGCCGAACTCGACGACCGGGCCGGTGCCCGCCTCGTCGCCGTCCTGGCCGGGTGCGGCGAGCAGGAGGTCGCCATCCGCGCCACCGGGCTGTACGGCCGGCGCATGGTTCACGCGCCGCAACCGCGTACCGGTCCGGGATGGACGCCGCGGGGCACCGTGCTGATCACCGGCGGTACCGGCGCGATCGGCGGCCACGTCGCCCGCAGACTCGCCGGGGACGGCGCGCAACGACTTGTCCTGACCAGCCGTTCCGGCCCGGGCGCGGCGGACGTTGCCGCGCTGGCCGCCGGACTGGCCACCACGGGTGCGCGGGTCGACGTCGTCGGATGTGACGCGGGGCGGCGTGACCACCTCGCGGGGCTGCTGGACTGGGTCGCGGCGGACGGCCCGGCGGTGTCCTCGGTGATGCACACCGCGGGCGTGCTGGACGACGGCGTCGTGGACCGGCAGTCGCCGTCCCGGCTCGCCACCGTCCTGGCGGCGAAGGTCGCCAGCGCGGCACTGCTGGACGAGCTGACCGCCGGCCTGGACCTGGACGCCTTCGTCCTGTTCTCCTCCGCCGCGTCCACACTGGGCTCGGCGGGCCAGAGCAACTACGCCGCGGCGAACGCCTACCTCGACGCGCTGGCCGAGAACCGGCGCGCCCGTGGCCTGGCCGCCCTCGCGGTGGCCTGGGGTCTCTGGGGTGGCGGTGGTCTCGCCGACTCGAAGGACGCCATCCGTAACCGCATGCAGCGGATGCCGATGCCCGCCATGGATCCCATCCTGGCCGTGCAGGCGTTGTTCGAGGCGCTGCAGAGCTCCGACACCGCGCTGACGGTCATGGACGTCAACTGGACGGAGCTGCTCGCGGCGTCCGGGGCGGCCGATCTGCGGAGCCGGCCGTTCGTCCGGGACCTGCCCGAGATTCGCCAGTTGGCCGCGGTGCCGGCGATCGCGGGCGACGCGGCACCCGACGAGGGCGAGCTCATCCGGCGGCTGAGCGGGCTGCCGGCGGGCGAGCAGGAACGGGTGCTCACCGACATCGTCCGGGCGGAGGCGGCCGTCGTGCTGGGCCACTCCTCGGCGGACGAGGTGCAGGCGAAGCAGGCGTTCAAGGACCTCGGTTTCGACTCGCTCAGCGGTGTCGAACTGCGCAACCGGCTCAATGCCGCGACCGGGCTGCGACTGCCCGCCACGCTGGTCTTCGACTACCCGACACCGATGGCCATCGCGGCCTGGCTGCGCACCGAGATCGCTCCGTCGGAGTCGGCCGGCGTGCCGGTCCTCGACGAGCTCGACCGGCTCGAGGCGAGCCTGGCGGCGCTGCGGCCGGACCCGGCGACGCACGAGGACGTGACGAGCCGGCTGCGGACGATCCTGTCGAAATGGATCGAGGACGAGGACGGCGCGGCGTCCGAAAAAGAAGCAGTTGAACTTGAGTCCGCGACACCGGATCAGCTGTTTGACTTCCTCGACAAGGAACTCGGCCTGTCCAGCTGACGTGGGCTTGTTGAAGACATGGTTTAAGGGGCCACCGTGGATAACCAAGACAAACTCTTCGACTACCTCAAGAAGGCCGCGGCCGAGCTCCAGGAGACGCGCAAGCGGCTGCGCAAGCTTGAGGCCGGCGCCCAGGAACCCCTGGCGATCGTCGGTATGGCGTGCCGGTTCCCGGGCGGTGCCGACACCCCCGAGGAGTTCTGGGACCTGCTGTCGTCCGGTGGCGACGCGATCGGCGGGTTCCCGGACGACCGCGGCTGGGACCTCGGCGACCTCTTCGATCCCGACCCCGACAAGGCCGGCAAGTCGATCACCTCGTCCGGCGGCTTCATGCGGGACGTCAGCGGCTTCGACGCCGGATTCTTCGGGATCAGCCCGCGTGAGGCGCTGGCGATGGACCCGCAGCAGCGGGTGCTGCTCGAGGTCGCCTGGGAGTCCCTCGAACGCGCGGGCATCGAGGTGGGCAGCCTGAAGGGCAGCAAGACCGGCGTGTTCGTCGGTGGCTTCTCGTCGAACTACGTCGTGAGCCTGGCGATGTCGCAGGACGGCCTGGCCGGGTCGCAGGGTCACCTGATGACCGGCGCGCTCACCAGCGTGATGTCCGGCCGGCTGTCCTATGTGATGGGTCTGGAGGGCCCCGCACTGACGGTGGACACGGCCTGTTCGTCGTCGCTGGTCGCGCTGCACCTGGCCGCGCAGGCGATCCGCCAGGGCGAGTGCACGATGGCGCTCGCCGGTGGCGTGACCGTCCTGGTCAACCCGGGTAACTTCACCGAGTTCTCCCGCCAGCGCGGTCTGTCGACCGACGGCCGGTGCCGGGCGTTCTCCGCCGACGCGAGCGGGACCGGCTGGGCCGAGGGCGCGGGCATGCTCGTGATCGAGCGGCTCTCCGACGCCAAACGCAGCGGGCACAAGGTGCTCGCCGTCATCCGTGGTTCCGCGGTGAACCAGGACGGTGCCTCCAACGGCCTCACGGCGCCGAACGGCCCCTCGCAGCAGCGCGTGATCAAGTCCGCGTTGGCCAGCTCGCAGCTCTCGACGGCAGACGTGGACGTCGTCGAGGCGCACGGAACCGGCACGACGCTCGGTGACCCGATCGAGGCCCAGGCGCTGCTGGCCACGTACGGTCAGGACCGGCCCGAGGACCACCCGCTGTGGCTCGGATCGGCGAAGTCCAACATCGGTCACACCCAGGCGGCCGCCGGTGTCGCGGGCGTGATGAAGATGGTGCTGGCGCTGCAGAACGAGCAGCTGCCGCCCACCCTGCACGCGGAGAACCCGACCCCCTACGTCGACTGGTCGGTCGGCCAGGTGAAACTGCTGACCGAGTCGGTTCCGTGGCCGGTCGGCGACCGGGTACGCCGCGCGGGCGTCTCGGCGTTCGGTGGCAGCGGCACCAACGTCCACGTCATCCTGGAGGAGGCGCCCGCCGGCAACGGCGAGACCGCCGAGGACCTCCAGGAGCCGGAGGACGGCGCGCCCGCGACCGAGGCCACGACCACCGCTCCGGTGCTGTCGGGGGCCTGCGCGTGGCTCGTGTCGGGACGATCGGCGGAGGGCCTGACGGCGCAGACCAGCCGGCTGCTCGACTGGGCAACCGCGCGGCCCGAGGCCGGCCCGGCCGAGGTGGCCTGGTCCCTGGCGACCACCCGGGTGGCGTTCGAGCACCGCGCCGTCGTCGTCGGCGCCGACCGCACCGAGCTGCTGTCCGGGCTGGAGAGCCTCACCGGCTCGGTCGCCGGGGGAGCCGTCGTCTCGGGCGTGGTCCGCGACGACCCCCGCCCGGTGTTCGTGTTCCCGGGGCAGGGTTCGCAGTGGATCGGCATGGGCCGCGAGCTGTCCGCCTCCTCGGAGGTGTTCGCCGCGCGGCTCGCCGAGTGCGAACAGGCCCTCGCGCCGTACGGCACCTGGTCGCTGTTCGACGACACCCTCGACTGGGATGCCGCGGATGTCGTACAACCCATGCTGTGGGCCGTGATGGTCTCCCTCGCCGCCGTCTGGGAAGCCGCCGGGGTCAAGCCCGAAGCGGTGGTCGGCCACTCGCAGGGTGAGATCGCCGCCGCCACCGTCGCCGGGATGCTGAGCCTGGAGGACGGCGCGAAGGTCGTCGCGCTGCGGTCGCAGTCGTTGCGGGCCCTGGCCGGTGCGGGCGGCATGATGTCCGTCGCGACCTCGGCCGCGGAGATCGGCAAGCGCCTGGGCGACAAGCTGTCCCTCGCGGCGATCAACGGTCCTGCCGCCGTGGTGCTCTCCGGTGAGCCCGCGGCGCTCGCGGCGCTGAAGACCGAACTGGACGCCGAGGGTGTCCGCGCCCGGATGGTCGCCGTGGACTACGCCTCGCACGGCGCCCAGGTCGAGCAGCTGCGCGAGGAGATCCTGACGGTCCTGGAGGGCGTCGCTCCCCGCGCGGGCCGGGTGCCGATGGTGTCCGCCATGACGGGCGAGACGCTGCACGGGCCGGAGCTGGACGCCGCGTACTGGTACGCGAGCCTCCGCGCGCCGGTCGACTTCGACCGCGCCGTGCGGACCCTGGCCGGCCGGGGACATCAGACGTTCATCGAGGTCTCGCCGCACCCGGTGCTGCTGAGCGCGATGACCACGACCTTGGAGGAAGCCGCCGCGGACGCCGGTCCGGGTGCGGTGACCGCCGCCGTGTGCGCCACGCTGCGCCGCGACGACGGCGGCACGAGCCGGATGGTCCTGTCGCTCGCCGAGGCGTTCGTGCAGGGCGTGGCCGTGGACTGGACCGCCGTGCTGCCGGCCGCCGACTGGGTGGACCTGCCGACGTACGCGTTCCGCCACGACCGGTACTGGCCGGAGAACCAGCTGTCGCTCGCCGAGCTCAAGGCGTCCGGCGGTGACGTGGTGTCGCTGGGCCTCGGCGCCGTCGGGCACCCGTTCCTGGGCGCCGTGGTGGAGCTGGCCGGCATCCCGGGCCTGGTGTGCACCGGGCGGCTCTCACTGCGCTCGCATGCCTGGCTCGCCGACCACGCGGTCGGTGGTGTGGTGCTGCTGCCGAGCACCGGATTTGTCGAGCTGGCCGTCCGCGCCGGCGACCAGGCGGGCTGCGGCGTGCTCGAGGAGCTGACCCTGCAGGCACCCCTGGTGCTGCCCGCGGACGGCAGCGGCGTCCAGATCCAGGTCGTGGTCGCGGGCGATGACGGTACGGGCCGCCGCGCGGTGGAAGTGTTCTCCCGCGGCGACGACGCGAGCCCCGAACAGGGCTGGACGCAGCACGCCGTCGGCGTGGTGTCCGCAGCGGCCGTCCCCGGCTGGACCGACCCTGACCTGCTCGTATGGCCGCCGGTCGACGCCACGCCGGTCGACGTCACGGACGTCTACCCGGTGCACCTGGCTGACGTGTACGGCCCGGCGTTCCACGGCCTGCGCGCGGCCTGGCGCCGTGGACAGGACATCTTCGTCGAGGTGGCGCTGCCGGACGAGCAGACACCCGCCGCCGACTCGTTCAACCTGCACCCGGCGCTGCTCGACGCGGCCCTGCACGGCACCGTCGTGGAGGCCCTCGACGCGGCCGGCGGCGACCCGGGCCCGCTGAAGATGCCGTTCGCGTGGACCGATGTGCAGCTGTACGCCACCGGTGCGTCGGTGCTGCGGGCGCGGCTGCGCAGGGACGCCCAGGGCGGGCTGTCGCTGACGGCCGCGGACGCCTCCGGTGCCGTCGTGGTGTCCGTCGGCTCGCTGGTGCACCGGCCGGTGTCGGTCGAGCAGTTGCAGCCGGCCGGTGGGCTCATCGACTCGTTGTTCGTCCAGGACTGGGTTCCCGTCGCCGAGGTGATGGTTCCGGCCGGGGACTGGGCGCTGCTCGGGGCCGACCGGTTCGGGCTCGGTGACGGGCTGGCCGCGGCGGGCGTACCGGCACGGGCCTATGCGGACCTCGCGGAGCTGGTCGCGGCGACCGAGGCGGGCGACATCGACCCGCGCGTGGTCGTGGTGAGCCCCGGCTCGGCGCCGGTCGACGGCGCCGACCTGCCGGGGGCGGTTCGCGACGCCACCGGCGAAGCACTGGCCATGGCTCAGGAATGGCTGCAGGAACGAACGCTCGACCTGGCACGACTGGTCGTCGTCACGTGCGGTGCGGTGGACTCCGTCGCCGGCGAGGCGGTGACCGACCTGGCGGCTGCCGCGGTGCGCGGCCTGCTGCGCTCGGCCCAGGCGGAGAACCCGGACCGGCTGGTCCTGGCCGATCTGCCGGTCGGCGACCCGGGCGCCCACGTCGGTGTGCTGCCCTCGGTGGTCGGCAGCGGCGAGCCGGAGCTGGTCATCCGCGGGCGGGCCGCCTATGGCCGGCGACTCGTCCGCCCCTCGGGCCCGGTGACGGAGATCGAGTGGCCCGAAGGCCCGGACACCACCGTCGCGGCGCGTTCGGTGCTGGTGACCGGCGGGACCGGAACCCTGGGCGGCCTGGTGGCGCGGCATCTCGTGGCGACCGGCCGGGCCGGTGGTGCCGTACTGCTCAGCCGGTCCGGGCCGGGTGCCGCGGACATCGCGGTGCTGGCCGAGGAGCTGGCCGAGCTCGGCGCCTGGGTCCAGATCATCGCGTGCGACGCGGGTGACCGGGACGCACTGGCCGCGGTGCTGGACCGCGTCCCCGCCGACTGCCCGCTGGGTTCCGTCATCCACTCCGCGGGCGTCGTCGACGACGGCGTGATCCCGGCGCTGACCCCCGATCGGCTGGCGGCGGTGCTGCGGCCCAAGGCCGACGCGGCCTGGAACCTGCACGAGCTCACCGCGGACGCGGGCCTCGAACGCTTTGTCATGTTCTCCTCGGCCGCGGCGACATTCGGCGCACCGGGCCAGGGCAGTTACGTTTCCGCGAACTCCTTCCTGGACGCGCTGGCCGGCTACCGCCGGGCGGCCGGGCTGGCCGGCATGTCCCTGCAGCTGGGCCCGTGGGCGCACGAGGCGGGCATCGGCCGCGACCTCGACGAGCGGCTGCTGTCCCGGATCGGCCAGAGCTTCATGCCGCTGGACGCCGAGGCCGGCCTGATCGTCATGGATGTCGCGCTGGCCCGCGACGAAGCCGTCCTCATGCCCGCGCGTCTCGACGTGGCGGGGCTGCGGGCCCAGGCCTCGCGCAGCACGGAGATCCCGCCGCTGTGGCGGGCCCTGGCGGGTGCGCCGACCCGGCGTACGGCGGTCTCCGGTTCGGCGGCCGCCGCTCCCAGCCACGCGACCGGCGGCCCGGGCGAGGCCCTGCGCCACCAGCTGGCCGCGGTGGCCGGACCCGACCGGGACCGTGTCCTGATGGACCTGGTCAGCGCCCACGTCGCCGCGGTGCTCGGCTACGCGTCCGCGGAGGCCATCGAACCCACCCGGGCGTTCACCGACCTCGGATTCGACTCGCTGACCGCCGTCGAGCTGCGTAACCGGTTGAACGCCGACACCGGGCTGCGCCTGCCGGCCACCCTGGTCTTCGACTACCCCACCCCGGCAGCGCTGGCCGCGTTGCTGCGCGCGGAGGTGACCGGCGATCTCCCGGCCACCGCCGTGGCCACCACCGTCGCGACCGCGACGGACGAGCCGATCGCGATCGTCGGCATGGCATGCCGGTTCCCCGGCGGCGCGGCCGGCCCCGAGGAGTTCTGGCAGTTGCTGGCCTCGGGATCCGACGCGATCGGCCCGATCCCGCGCGACCGCGGCTGGGACCTGGAGGCGCTGTACGGCCCGGACTTCGACGCCGCCGCCGCGACTTACACGCAGGCGGGTGGTTTCGTCCGCGACGCGAGCGGCTTCGACGCCGGGTTCTTCGGGATCAGCCCGCGCGAGGCGCTGGCCATGGACCCGCAGCAGCGCCTGCTGCTGGAGACGTCGTGGGAGGCGATCGAGCAGGCCGGCATCGACCCGGCGACGCTGCGCGGCAGCCAGACCGGTGCGTTCGTCGGCGGCTCCGCGTCCGGGTACGGCATCAACGCCGAGCTCGGTGAGGCCGGGGTCAGCGAGACCCACCTGATGACGGGCACGGCGGCCAGCGTCATGTCGGGCCGGTTGTCGTACACGCTCGGGCTCGAGGGCCCGGCCGTCACGGTCGACACCGCCTGCTCCTCGGCGCTCGTCGCGCTGCACATGGCCAGTCAGGCGATCCGTGCGGGGGAGTGCTCGATGGCGCTCGCCGGTGGTGTCGCCGTGGCCGCCACCCCGGCCGTGTTCGTGGCGTTCTCCCAGGCCAACGGCGTGGCCCTGGACGGGCGCTGCAAGTCGTTCTCCGCCACCGCCGACGGTTCCGGGTTCTCCGAGGGTGCGGGCATGCTCGTGCTGGAACGGCTCTCGGACGCCCAGCGCAACGGGCACACCGTGCTCGCGGTGGTGCGCGGCACCGCCATCAACCAGGACGGCGCGTCCAACGGGCTCACCGCCCCGAACGGCCCGTCACAGCAGCGTGTCATCCGCGCGGCGCTGGCGAACGCCGGGGTCCGGGCCGACGAGGTCGACGTCGTCGAGGCGCACGGCTCCGCGACCACGCTGGGCGACCCGATCGAGGCGCAGGCCCTGATCGCGACGTACGGCAAGGAGCGCGCCGGGGACCGTCCACTGTGGCTCGGCTCGGTGAAGTCCAACATCGGGCACACCCAGACCGCCGCCGGTGCCGCCGGGCTCATCAAGATGGTCCTCGCCCTGCAGCACGAGCAGATGCCCCCGACGCTGCACGTGGAGGAGCCGAACCCGCACGTCGACTGGTCCGCCGGTGACGTGCGGCTGCTGACCGAGGGCGTACCGTGGCCCGCCGGTGAGCGGATCCGCCGGGCCGGGGTGTCGGCGTTCGGGATGAGCGGCACCAACGTGCACGTCATCCTGGAAGAGGCACCCGCCCCGGTTGCGGCCGTCAAGACGGAGACCGCCCCCGCCGTGATCGGGACCGGCAGTGCCACCGCCTGGATGGTGTCCGGCCGGACCGCCGAGGGCCGCACGGCTCAGGTGGAGCGGCTGCGTGCGTGGATCGCGGACCGCCCCGATCTCAGCCCCGCCGACGTGGCGTGGTCGCTGGCGTCGACCCGGTCGGCGTTCGAGTACCGGTCCGTGATCGTGGGCGGCGACCGGGCGGAGCTGCTGACCGGCCTGGAGAGCCTGGCGTCCGGGACACCGTCCCGATCGGTCGTCTCCGGTGTCACCCGCACCGGCGGCCGGACGGTCTTCGTGTTCGCGGGCCAGGGCTCGCAGTGGATCGGTATGGGCCGGGAGCTGGCTGCCTCCTCGGAGGTGTTCGCCGCGCGGCTCGCCGAGTGTGAGCAGGCGCTCGCACCGTACGTGGACTGGTCGCTCATCGACGTTCTGCACGGCTCGCCGGACCTGGCCGCGGCCGATATGGTGCAGCCCGTCCTGTGGGCGGTCATGGTGTCGCTCGCCGCTGTATGGGAAGCGGCCGGCATCCGCCCCGAAGCGGTTGTGGGGCACTCGCAGGGCGAGATCGCGGCGGCGACCGTGGCGGGGATCCTGTCCCTGCGGGACGGCGCGCGCGTGGTCACCGTACGGTCCCGGGCCCTGTCCGGACTCTCCGTCCAGGGCTCCATGGTGTCGGTGGTGATGCCGTCCCCGGCGGTGCACGAGCTCGCCGAACGCTGGGGCGACAAGCTCTCCGTGGCCGCGGTGAACAGCCCGGCGGCCTCGGTGGTCTCGGGTGAGCCGGACGCGCTGGCGGAATTCGAGCGGGAACTGGCGGCGCGGCACGTCATGCGCTGGCGCATCCCCGAGACCGACTTCGTGGCGCACTCCCCGGCGGTGGAACCGCTGGCGCAGGTGCTGGCGGACGAGCTCGCCGGGATCACCCCCCAGGCCGGGCGGGTGCCGATGGTCTCCACGGTCACCGGCGACTGGCTGGCGGGCCCGGACGCGGACGCCTCCTACTGGTACGCCAACCTGCGCCGGATGGTCCGCTTCGAACAATCCGTCCGGCTGCTGCTCACGAGCGGCTACAGCGCATTCGTCGAGGTGTCGCCACACCCGGTTCTGACCGGCGCCGTCACCGAGACCGCCGAGGACGCGGGGACCACCGAGGTGCTCGTCGTGGGCACGCTCGAGCGGGACAACGGCGGTGCCACCCGGCTCCTGACGGCGCTGGCGCAGGCCCACGCCGGCGGGCTGCCCGTGGACTGGCACGCGGTGCTGCCCGCGGCGGCGAGGGTGGACCTCCCGACGTACGCGTTCCAGCACGAGCACTACTGGCTGACCGCCGCCGCACCCGCTCGCGTGCGGGGCGGCGACGGCGCGAACACCGCCGCGGAGGCGCTGTTCTGGTCCGCCGTCGAGGACGGTGACCTGGCCCGCCTCGCGGATGCGCTGGCGATCGAGGACCACAGCCGGCTCAGCGACGTACTCCCGGCGCTGGCGTCGTGGCGGCGTCGTGAGCAGGACCGGTCGGCGACCGCCGGCTGGCGTTACCGCGTGGTCTGGTCGCTGATCGCCGAGCCGGGCCCCGCCCGCCTGTCGGGATCATGGCTGGTCCTGATCCCGGCCGGATCCGCCGACGACGAAACGGTCCGGGGCTCCGTGGCGGCACTGACCGCCCGCGGCGCCGACCTGGTGGTCGTCGAGGTGCCGGCCGGCCTGGTGGACCGCGATGACATGGCGTCGCTGATCGGCAGGTCGCTGGACAGCGCCGGCACCCGGCCCGCCGTGACGGCCGGCGTGGTGTCGCTGCTGGCGCTCGACGAGACACCGCTCCCGGATCATCCGGTGGTCGCCGGGGGACTGGCCACCACACTGACACTGACCCAGGGTCTCGGCGACGCCGGTGTCATCGCACCGCTGTGGATCCTCACCCGGGGCGCCGTCTCGGCCGGCCCCGGTGACCCGCTGACCAGTCCCGCGCAGGCGCAGTCCTGGGGCTTCGGCCGGGTCGTGGCCCTGGAACACCCCGACCGCTGGGGCGGGCTCATCGACCTGCCCGCCGTGCTGGACGAGCGGGCGGGCGCACGGCTGGTGGCCGTACTGGCCGGCTGCGACGAGAACCAGGTCGTCATCCGGTCCGCCGGCATCCTCGGCCGCCGGATGAACCGCGCCGCGCAGCGCTCGGGTGCCACCTCGTGGCAGCCCGGCCCCGGCAGCGCGCTGATCACCGGTGGCACCGGGGCGCTCGCGGGGCACGTCGCCCGCTGGCTGGCCGGCCGCGGCGCCGAGCGGATCGTGCTGACCAGCCGTTCCGGCCCGGCCGCGCGTGACGCCGCGGTGCAGGCCGCCGCTCTCGCCGAGCTCGGCAGCCGGGTGGACGTGGTGACGTGCGACGTCAGCGCCCGCCCCGAACTCGCCGCGCTGGTGGACCGGATCGGCCGCACCGGCCCGGCTCTGACCTCGGTGGTGCACACCGCGGGCGTGCTGGACGACGGCGTCATCGACCGCCTCGGCCCCGCCCGGCTGGAGACGGTGCTGGCGGCCAAGGCCGCGAGCGCGACGTACCTGGACGAGCTGACCGCGGACCTCGACCTGGACGCGTTTGTGTTGTTCTCGTCCGTGGTGGCCACCACCGGTGGCCCGGGTCAGGCCAACTACGCCGCCGCGAACGCGTATCTCGACGCGGTGGCCGAGAACCGGCACAGCCGTGGGCTGCCCGCTCTCGCCGTCGCCTGGGGCCCGTGGGCCGGTGGCGGCGTGGCGCAGGGTAACGAGGCGGCCCGGCAGCGGCTGGCCCGCAACCAGTGGGAAGCGCTGATGGATCCGGAGCTGGCGGTCCGGGCCCTCGGCGAGGCGGTCGCCGGTGCCGACGCGATGCTGACGATCACGAACATCGACTGGCCGATGATCCTGTCGCAGCCCGAGGTGGCGGCGGACCTGCTGAACGTCCCCGTGATGCGGGACCTGCCCGAGATCCACCAGCTGGCCGCCGCACTGGCCACCCTCACCACCAAGGAGCCCGAGGGCGACCTGGCCGGCCGGCTCACCGGGAAGACCCCGGTCGAGCAGCACCGGATGCTGACCGACCTGGTCCGCGCCACGGCCGCGAAGGTGCTCGGCTACCCGTCGCCCGACGCGGTCGAGACCGGGCGCGCGTTCAGCGAACTCGGTTTCGACTCGCTGACCGCCGTGGAGCTGCGCAACGACCTCATGATCGCCACGGACCTGCGGCTGCCCGCGACCCTGCTTTTCGACTACCCCAACCCGAATGTGCTGGGCGAGCACCTGCTCGCGGAGCTGCTGGGCGTGCTGCCGGCAGTCACCTCGGTACCGGCGACGGTCGCGTCCGTGGCTGACGACGCCATCGCGATCGTCGGGATGAGCTGCCGCTACCCCGGTGGCGTGGCCGACCCCGACGGGCTGTGGGAGCTGCTCACCTCGGGCGGGGACGCGATCTCCGGCTTCCCGGACGATCGCGACTGGGATCTGGCGGCGCTCAGCGATCCCTCCGGCGAGGGCTACACGTCGTACGTGCAGTCCGGTGGATTCATCAAGGACATGAGCGGGTTCGACGCCGGGTTCTTCGGCATCAGCCCGCGTGAGGCCCTTGCCATGGACCCCCAGCAGCGGCTGCTGCTCGAGGTGTCCTGGGAGGCGCTGGAGCGTGCCGGTATCGACCCCGAGTCGCTGCGCGGCAGTGCGACCGGCGTGTTCGCCGGTGGCTACTCCTCCGGGTACGGCTACGGCGTCGACATCGAGAGCGCGGGCCACCTCATCACCGGCAACGCGACGAGCGTGCTGTCGGGCCGCGTGTCGTACGCCCTCGGCCTCGAAGGCCCGGCGGTGACCGTGGACACCGCGTGCTCGTCGTCGCTGGTGGCCATGCACCTCGCCGCCCAGGCCCTGCGCTCCGGGGAGTGCTCGATGGCCCTGGCCGGCGGTGTCACGGTGCTCGTCACGCCGGACGGTTTTGTCGGCTTCAGCGAGCAGAGCGGACTGGCGATGGACGGCCGGTGCAAGGCGTTCTCCGCGCGGGCCGACGGCATGGGCTTCGCCGAGGGCGCCGGTGTGGTGGTCGTCGAGCGGCTCTCCGACGCGCTGCGCAACAACCACAAGGTGCTCGCCGTGATGCGTGGGTCCGCGGTGAACCAGGACGGCGCGTCCAACGGCCTGACCGCACCGAACGGGCCGTCGCAGCAGCGGGTCATCCGGGCCGCGCTGGCGAACGCGGGGCTGCGGACGGACGAGGTCGACGTCGTCGAGGCGCACGGGACCGGCACCCGGCTGGGTGACCCGATCGAGGCTCAGGCGCTGCTCGCCACGTACGGTCAGCAGCGGCCGGAGGACCGGCCGCTGCTGCTGGGCTCGGTGAAGTCCAACATCGGGCACACCCAGGCCGCGGCCGGCGTGGCCGGTGTCATCAAGATGGTGCTGGCGCTGCGGCACAAGCAGCTGCCGAAGACGCTGCACGTGGACGAGCCGTCGCCGCACGTGGACTGGTCCGCGGGTGACGTCCGGCTGCTGACCGAGCCGGCGCCGTGGGAGACCGATGGACGTCCGCGCCGGGCCGGTGTGTCCGCGTTCGGGCTGAGCGGCACCAACGCGCACCTCATCCTCGAAGAGGCCCCCGCCACCGATCCCGAGCTTGGCGAACCGGCCGGGGACACGACGCCGGTGGTGTCGGGTTCCGGTGCCTGGGTGCTGTCGGGCCGCTCCTCCGAGGGCCTGACGGCGCAGCTGCAGCGGTTGCGGGAGTGGGTGACGGCACGACCCGGGCTCGACCCGGCCGATGTGGCGTGGTCGCTCGTGACCACCCGGTCGTCGTTCGAGCACCGGGCCGTGGTCGTCGGCGACGAGCTGCTCGCCGGTCTCGACGATCCGGGCCTGGTGCGGGGTGTCGCCCGTGCGGATGCGCGGACGGTGTTCGTGTTCCCGGGTCAGGGTTCACAGTGGATCGGGATGGGCCGCGAGCTGGCCGCTTCGTCCGAGGTGTTCGCCGCGCGTCTCGCTGAGTGTTCACAAGCCCTTGCACCGTACGGAACCTGGTCGCTGTTCGACGATTCGGCCGACTGGGACGCGGCGGATGTCATCCAGCCGTTGCTGTGGTCGGTGATGGTGTCCTTGGCGGCGGTGTGGGAGGCCGCCGGGGTCGTACCCGATGCGGTAGTGGGTCATTCGCAGGGTGAGATCGCTGCAGCGACTGTGGCGGGGATGCTGAGCCTGGAGGACGGCGCGAAGATCGTCGCGTTGCGGTCGCAGTCGTTGCGGGCCATCGCGGGTGCGGGCGGCATGCTGTCGGTCGCGGCGTCCGCCGAAGTGGTGGAGAAGCGCCTCGACGACCGGCTGTCGCTGGCAGCGGTCAACGGCCCCGCCGCGGTGGTCGTGTCGGGTGAGCCGGACGCGCTGCGGGAACTGAAGCAGGAGTTCGACAACGAAGGTGTCCGCGCCCGGATGGTCGCCGTGGACTACGCCTCGCACTGCGCGCAGATCGACCAGCTGGAGCAGGAGATCCTGACCGTGCTGGCCGGGGTGACACCGCGGGCCGGCCGGGTGCCGATGGTCTCGGCGATGAGCGGCGAGACGCTGACCGGCACCGAACTGGACGCCGCCTACTGGTACGCGAGCCTGCGCGCCCCGGTGAACTTCGACCGCGCCGTGCGGATCCTCGCCGGCCGGGGGCACCAGCTGTTCATCGAGGTCACCCCGCACCCGGTGCTGATGGGCGCCATGAATGACACGCTCGACGAGGTCGCCGCGGCAGCAGGGCCCAACGCCGTACCCGGCGCGGTCTGCGGGACGTTGCGTCGCGACGACGGTGGCGCGGCCCGGCTGCTCACGTCGTTCGCGGAGGCGTTCGTCAACGGTGCCGCGGTGAACTGGGCGTCGGTGCTGCCCGCCGCCGAGCGGGTGGAGCTGCCGACGTACGCGTTCCAGAACGAGCGGTACTGGCCTCGGCCCGCCGCAGCCAACACGAACGGCGACGCGGCCTCGCTCGGCCTCGGCGCGGTCAGCCACCCGCTGCTCGGCGCGGCGGTCGAGCTGGCCGGTGGTGCGGGGCTGCTGTGCACCGGGCGGCTGTCCGTCCGGACCCACCCGTGGCTCGCGGATCACCGGGTCGGCGGCGTCGTGCTGCTGCCCGGCACCGGCTTCGTGGAGATGGTCGTGCGCGCCGGGGACCAGGTCGGCTGTGGCCGGCTGGAGGAGCTGACGCTGCAGGCGCCGCTCGTGCTCCCGGCGGACGGCTCCGGGGTGCAGATCCAGGTCGTCATCGCCGCCGCCGCCGCGGACGACCGCCGCGCCGTCGAGGTGTTCTCCCGCCCGGACGAGCCCGGCACCCAGCAGGCCTGGGTCCAGCACGCCGGTGGTCTGCTCGCCCCGGCCACCGAGGCCCGGGAAGAGGACCAGGACCTCATCACCTGGCCGCCACCCGCGGCCACGGCGGTCGATGTCAGCAGCGTGTACGAAACCCTGGCCAGCGCGTACGGCTACGGCCCGGCGTTCCAGGGTCTGCGGGCGGTCTGGCGCCGCGGCGAGGACGTCTTCGCCGAGGTGGCCCTGCCCGAGAGCGTGGCCGGGGACGCGGGAGCGTTCGGGCTGCACCCGGCGCTGCTCGACGCGGTGCTGCACGCCAGCGCCGTCGCCGGCGGAGCTGAGGACGGAGCCCCGGCGCAGGCGAGGTTGCCGTTCGCCTGGACGGGCGTGGAACTGCACGCCGGTGGCGCCTCGGTGCTGCGGGCGCGGTTGCGCCGCAACGGTCCGGACGGCCTGAGCCTGCTCGCCGCGGACGCCACGGGCGCCCCGGTGGTGTCGGTGGACTCGCTGATCACCCGCCCGGTGTCGGCGGAGCAGTTGCAGAGCACCGACCCCGGCGTGACGGACTCGCTGTTCGCCGTGGAATGGGCCCCGATCGCCGGGATCTCGGCGCCGGATGTCGATTGGGCGCTGCTCGGTACCGACCGCTTCGGTGTAGCTGGATCGACGATGCGCACTTTCCCCGATCTCGCGGCGATCGCCGCGGCAGACGAGACCCCGACCGCGGTGCTGGTCAGTGTCGCGGGTGCCGGCGGCGACGTGGCTGAGGCGGCGCGACGGGTCACCGGTGAGGTGCTGACCCTGGCGCAGGAATGGCTGGCCGAGGAGCGACTGGAGCAGGTGCCGCTCGTGGTACTGACCCGGGGCGCCGTACCGGCCGTCGCCGGTGAGGGAGTGACCGACCTGGCGGCCGCCGCGGCGTGGGGCCTGCTGCGCTCGGCGCAGTCGGAGAACCCGGGCCGCTTCATCCTGGTCGACCTGCCGGCGACCGGGGGTCTCGAGTTGGACGTCCTGAGCCCCGGCGAGCCGGAGCTGGCGATCCGTGGTGCCGGGAGCGCGGTGGCCGCGTACGGTCGCCGCCTGGTCCGCCCGTCCGGTGAGCTGGCGGCACCGCGGGGATCGTGGCGGCTCACGCCCGATGCCGGTGGTTCGCTGCAGAATCTGGTCCTGGCGGACGCGCCCGAGTTCGATCAGCCGCTCGCGGCGGGTCAGGTCCGGGTCGCGGTCCGGGTCGCGGGTCTCAACTTCCGCGACGTCCTGATCGCGCTGGGCATGTACCCCGGCGGTGGCGTGATGGGCAGTGAGATCGCCGGTGTGGTCGTCGAAACGGCCCCGGACGTCACGAACGTGGCGACCGGTGACCGGGTGACGGGTATCGCCGCCGGTGGCTTCGGCCCGAACGTCGTCACGGATGCCCGCCAGGTGGTCGCCATCCCCGCGCAGTGGTCGTTCGCGACCGCGGCGTCGGTGCCGGTGGCATTCCTGACGGCCTGGTACGCGCTGGTGAACCTCGCCGATGCCCGAGCCGGTCAGAAGGTGCTTATCCACGCGGCCGCCGGTGGTGTGGGGTCGGCGGCGGTGCAGATCGCCCGGCACCTCGGTCTTGAGGTCTACGCGACGGCGAGCCCGGCGAAGTGGCCGGCGCTGCTCGCGGCGGGCCTGGACGAGCAGCACATCGCCTCGTCGCGGGACGCCGGGTTCGAGGCGCGTTTCCTGGCCGCCACGGATGGCCGGGGCGTGGACATCGTCATCAACTCCCTCGCCGGTGACCTGACCGACGCCTCGCTGCGGCTGCTGCCGGACGGTGGCTCGTTCGTCGAGATGGGCCGGACGGACCTGCGCGATCCGCAGAGCCTGCCCGCCGGCCTCACCTACCAGCCGTTCGAGCTGGCCGAGGCCGGGCCGCAGCAGCTCGGGGAGATGCTCCAGCGGATCGTCACCCTGCTCGGGACCGGCGAGCTGGCCCCGCTGCCGCTGCGGGCCTGGGACGTGCGCCGGGCCCGGGAGGCGTTCCGGTTCATGTCGCAGGCGCGGCACACCGGCAAGCTCGTCCTGACGATGCCCGCCGCCGCGACGGGGACCGGCACCACGCTGATCACCGGTGGCACGGGCACGCTGGGTGCCCTGGTCGCGCGGCATCGGGCGGCGAACGGCAGCCTGGTGCTGACGAGCCGCTCCGGTCCGGCAGCTGCGAAGGTCGCCGCGCTGAGCGCGGAGCTGGCCGGGCAGGGCGCAACGGTACGCGTGGTGGCGTGCGACGCCGCCGACCGTCCCGCCCTCGAGGCGGTGCTGGCCGGCATCGGCGACCTCACCGGTGTGGTGCACACCGCGGGAATCCTGGACGACGGTGTGATCGCGTCGCTGACCCCGGAGCGGGTCGGCGCGGTCATGCGCCCGAAGGCTGACGGTGCCTGGAACCTGCACGAGCTGACCCGGCGCTTCGACCTGGACGAGTTCGCGTTGTTCTCGTCGGCGGCCGCGACGACGGGCGCACCCGGGCAGGGCAACTACGTGGCGGCGAACGCGTTCCTGGACGCGCTGGCGGCCGAGCGCCGTGCCGAGGGGCTCCCGGGAACGTCACTGGCCTGGGGCATGTGGGCCGAGCTCAGCGCGCTGACCGGTCAGCTCAGTGACGCGGAACGGGCCCGGATCAGCCGCGGCGGCGTCGCCGCGCTGAGCGCCGGGGACGGTCTGGCGCTGTTCGACCTGGCGCTGGCCCGTGACGAGGCGGACCTGGTGCCGGCCCGCTTCGACCTGGCCAGGATGCGGTCGCAAGCCGCCCAGGCCACCGATGTGAGTCAGGTACCCGCCCTGTGGCGGGCCCTGATCCAGGCCGGTGGTGCACGCCGGGCGGCGGTGGCCTCGGCCCCGGCCGGTGCGGACTCCCTGCACCAGCAGCTGACGGGCCTGGCCGGTGCCGACCGGATCCGGGTGCTGACCGACCTGATCCGTACGCAGGTGGCCGCGGTGCTGGGCCACACGACGCCCGGTGCGATCGAGGCGACCCGCAACTTCACGGACCTCGGCTTCGACTCACTGACGGCGGTGGAGCTGCGTAACCGGCTGAACGCGGCCACCGGGCTGCGGTTGCCCGCGACGCTCGTCTTCGACTACCCCAACCCGACGGAGCTCGCCGAGTTCCTGCGGGAGCGGCTCCTGCCGCAGATCGGCGACGAGGCGGACCCGGCCGAGGCGGAGTTCCGCAGGGTGCTGGCCGGCGTGCCGCTGTCCCGCCTGCGCGAAGCCGGTCTCCTGGACGCCCTCATGCGGCTCACCGGGCTGCAGGACGACGCGCGGGCGACGGCGGGCGACGACCAGGTCGAGGCGATCGACGAGCTGGACGCCGAGAGCCTGATCCGCCTGGCCATGGACAGCGAGACGCACTGAAGCGCCCGTCGCGGCGACACCCTCTGACGTTCATGAAGCCCTATGCAAGGAGGCGGCGATGACCCAGCCGGCTGACAAGCTCCTCGAAGCGCTGCGTGCCTCCGTGAAGGAGACCGAACGGCTGCGGCAGCGTAACCGCCAGCTCGTCGCGGCCTCCTCGGCGCCACTGGCGATCGTGGGGATGAGCTGCCGCTACCCCGGTGGGGTGGCGAACCCCGACGACCTGTGGGAGCTGATCGCCGACGGCGGCGACGCGATCTCGGGATTCCCGGACGACCGGGGCTGGGATGTCGGCAGCTTCTACAACCCGGACCCGGACGCGCAGGGGACCGCGTACGTGCTCGACGGCGGTTTCCTGCAGGGCGCGGCGACGTTCGACGCCGGGTTCTTCGGGATCAGCCCGCGTGAGGCCCTCGCCATGGACCCCCAGCAGCGGCTGCTGCTGGAGGCCTCGTGGGAGGCCCTCGAAGCGTCCGGGCTCGACCCCATGTCGCTGCGCGGTTCGCAGACCGGCGTCTTCGTCGGTGTCGCCCCCTCGGACTACATCGCCAACCCGGCACTGCACAATATGGACGGTGCCGAGTGGCATCTGATGACCGGCGCCGCGACCAGCGTGATGTCGGGCCGCATCTCCTACCTGCTCGGGCTGCAGGGACCGGCCGTGTCGGTCGACACGGCCTGCTCGTCGTCGCTGGTGGCGTTGCACCTGGCCGCCCAGGCGCTCCGGGCGGGGGAGTGCACGCTCGCGGTGGCCGGTGGCGTCACGGTGATCATGTCGCCGTCGGGGTTCATCGGCTTCTCCCGGCAGCGGGGGCTGGCCGAGGACGGCCGGTGCAAGGCGTTCTCGGCCGACGCGGACGGCATGGGCATGTCCGAGGGCGTGGGCATGGTGGTGCTGGAGCGCCTCGACGACGCGCGGCGCAACGGGCACAAGGTGCTCGCGGTGATCCGCGGCTCGGCGATCAACCAGGACGGCGCCTCCAACGGCCTGACCGCCCCGAACGGGCCGTCGCAGCAGCGGGTCATCCGGGCCGCGCTGGCCAACGCCCGGCTGTCGAGCGCCGACGTGGACGTGGTGGAGGCGCACGGGACCGGCACGACGCTCGGGGATCCGATCGAGGCCCAGGCGCTGCTGAACACGTACGGTCAGGAACGTCCCGAAGGCCGCCCGTTGTGGCTCGGGTCGGTGAAGTCGAACATCGGCCACACCCAGCAGGCGGCCGGTGTCGCCGGTGTCATCAAGATGGTGCTCGCGTTGCAGCACGAGCAGCTGCCCCGCACGCTGCACGCCGAGCAGCCGTCGCCACACGTGGACTGGGCGTCCGGCGAGGTCGAGCTGCTGCAACAGCCGGTGGAGTGGCCCGCCGGTGAGCGGGTACGCCGGGCCGGCATCTCGTCGTTCGGCATGAGCGGCACCAACGCGCACATCATCGTCGAGGAAGCACCGGCCGGCGAGAGCGAGCAGGCCGTCCCGGTCGCCGAGCCGGCACCGGTCGTGTCGGGTGCGAACGCCTGGCTGGTCTCGTCCCGCTCCGCCGAGGGCGTGGCCGATCAGGCGGCGCGGCTGGGCGACTGGCTGACCGCGCGGCCCGATCTCGGGTCCGCCGACGTCGCCTGGTCCCTGGCCGTCACGCGCTCCGCGTTCGACCACCGGGCCGTCTTCGTCGGCGCGGACCGGGACACGCTGTCCGACCTCGGCAACGCGGTGTCCGGGGTGGCCCGCTCCGGCGGCCGGCCGGTGTTCGTGTTCCCGGGTCAGGGTTCCCAGTGGATCGGCATGGGCCGCGAGCTCGCCGCTTCGTCCGAGGTGTTCGCCGCGCGGCTCGCTGAGTGTTCACAAGCCCTTGCACCGTACGGTTCCTGGTCGCTGTTCGATGATTCGCTCGACTGGGACAAGGCGGATGTCGTCCAGCCGCTGCTCTGGTCGGTGATGGTGTCTCTCGCGGCGGTGTGGGAGGCCGCTGGGGTCGTACCCGATGCGGTTGTTGGTCATTCGCAGGGTGAGATCGCTGCCGCTGTGGTGGCGGGGATGTTGAGCCTGGAGGACGGCGCGAAGGTTGTTGCGCTGCGGTCGCAGTCGTTGCGGGCCCTCGCGGGTGCGGGCGGCATGCTGTCGATCCAGGCCTCCGCCGAGTCCGTGGAGAAGCGTCTCGACGACCGGCTGTCCCTGGCCGTGGTGAACGGCCCGGCCGCGGTGGTCGTCTCCGGTGAACCGGACGCGTTGCTGGAACTGAAACAGGAACTTGAGGCCGAGGGCGTCCGGGCGCGGATGGTCGCCGTGGACTATGCCTCGCACGGTCCGCAGGTCGAGAGCCTGAAGGACGAGATCCTCACCGCGCTCGATGGGGTGACGCCGCGGACCGGCCGGGTACCGATGGTGTCGGCGATGACCGGTGAGGTGCTGACCGGCACCGAACTGGATGCCGCCTACTGGTACGCCAGCCTCCGCACCCCGGTGCAGTTCGAGCGCGCCGTACGCGTACTCGCCGAACTGGGTCATCAGATCTTCATCGAGGTGACGCCGCATCCGGTGATGCTGGGCGCGATCACCGACATCGTGGCGGACGGCGGGGTGTGCGGGACGCTACGACGTGACGACGGTGGCGTGACGCGGCTCGTGACGTCCTTCGCCGAGGCGTTCGTGCAGGGCGCGACCGTCGACTGGACCAGGATCCTTCCGCCCGCGAAACGCGTGGACCTGCCGACCTACGCGTTCCGGCCGGACCGGTACTGGCCGGACGCCGCAGTACCCGTCAGCAGCGGCGACCCGGAGTCGCTCGGCATGGGCGCCGTCGGGCATCCGCTGCTGGGCGCCACGGTCGAGCTCGCCGGTGGGTCCGGACTGGTCTGCACGGGCCGGTTGTCGTTGCGTGCGCAGCCCTGGCTCGCCGATCACGCGGTCGGCGGCGTGGTGCTGCTGCCCGGCACCGGATTCGTGGAACTCGCGGTACGCGCGGGGGACCAGGCCGGTTGCGGGACGCTGGACGAGCTGACGCTGCAGGCCCCGCTCGTGGTGCCCGCGGACGGCAGCGGGGTCCAGGTCCAGGTGGTGGTCGGCGCCGGTGACGGTACGGGCCGGCGCGAGGTGCAGGTGTTCTCCCGTACCGACGCGCAGCAGCCCTGGACCCAGCACGCCACCGGAACGCTGGCACCGGGCAGCACATCCGGCAGCACAACGGGCAGCACGGATGCCGTGGTGGACGCCGGACTGTCCGCGTGGCCACCCCGGGATGCGACCGCGGTGGACATCGACGGGATCTACGAGGCCTTCGCCGCCGGCAGCCTGACCTACGGACCGGCGTTCCGCGGGGTACGCGAGATCTGGCAGCGCGGCACCGAGGTCTTCGCCGAGGTGGCCCTGCCCGAGGGCGTGGCCGCCGAGGCCGGTTCCTACGGGCTGCACCCGGCACTGATGGACGCCGTCCTGCAAGCCAGCGCGCTGCTCCCGCAGCCGGATGCGACCATCCAGCCGGATGCGACCAGCGGCAAGGGCGAGGTCCGGTTGCCGTTCGCCTGGACCGGTGTCGAGCTGCACGCCGGTGGCGCCGCGGTGCTGCGGGCCCGGCTGAGCCGCGACGACCGCGGCAACCTGACCTTCGTCGCCGCCGACGCCACGGGCGCCCCGGTCATCTCGGTGAGCTCGCTCAGCACCCGCCCGGTGACGGTCGAGCAGCTGCAGAGCGGCCCGTCCGACGCCCTGTACGCCGTGGACTGGCTCCCGGTCACCGTGGCACCCGCAGCCCCGGGCCCGGATTGGGCGCTGCTCGGAACGGACCACTTCGGGACGGGTGTCCGGGCGTACGACGCCGGCACCGAAGCCCCTGGCGCGGTGCTGGCCTGCATCACCGGCGAGGTCCCGCAGCACGTCGCGATCGAGGCGCTGGAGCTTGTGCAGCGCTGGCTGGCCGACGACCGCCTCGAACCGGTGCCGCTGATCGTGCTGACCCGCGGCGCCGTTCCGGTGGTGCCCGGCGAGGGCGTCAGCGACCTGGCAGCCGCCGCGGCGTGGGGCCTGCTGCGCTCGGCGCAGTCGGAGAACCCGGGCCGCATCTTCCTCGTCGACCTGCCCGCCACCGCCGATGTCGACCTGGCCGCGCTGGCCGGGGTACCGGACTCCGGGGAGCCGGAGCTGGCGTTCCGGGGCACCGGTGGCGCGCTCGGCGCGTACGGGCGGCGTCTGGTGCGGCCGTCGGGTGCCCTCGTGGCGCCGGAAGGCCCGTGGCGCCTGACCCCCGACGCCGGCGGTTCCCTGCACGATCTGACGCTGGCGGAAGCCCCCGAGTTCGCCCTGCCGCTGGAGGCGGGTCACGTACGCGTGGGCGTCCGGGTGGCGGGCCTGAACTTCCGCGACGTGCTGATCGCGCTGGGCATGTACCCCGGCGGTGGCGTGATGGGCAGTGAGATCGCCGGTGTGGTGCTGGAGACCGGTCCCGGGGTCACCGCCGTCCACCCGGGTGACCGGGTCATGGGTATCGCCGCCGGCGGGTTCGGACCGGTGGTCACCACGGATGCGCGGCAGCTCGTCCGCGTACCCGACGGCTGGTCCTTCGCGACCGCCGCGTCGGTGCCGGTCGCTTTCCTGACGGCCTGGTACGCGCTGGTGAACCTCGCCGATGCCCGAGCCGGTCAGAAGGTGCTGATCCACGCGGCCGCCGGTGGCGTCGGATCCGCCGCGGTGCAGATCGCCCGGCACCTCGGTCTTGAGGTCTACGCGACGGCGAGCCCGGCGAAATGGCCGGCGCTGCTCGCGGCCGGCTTGGACGAGCAGCACATCGCCTCGTCCCGCGACGCCCGCTTCGAGCCGGAATTCCTGGCTGCCACGGGCGGCCGGGGTGTGGACATCGTCATCAACTCCCTCGCCGGGGACCTGATCGACGCCTCGCTGCGGCTGCTGCCGGCCGGTGGCGCGTTCATCGAGATGGGCAAGACGGATCTGCGTGACCCGGGCACCCTCCCCGCCGGTCTCACCTACCGCCCCTTCGACCTGGGTGAGGCGGGCCCGGACCAGCTCGGCGCCATGCTCGCCACGATCGTCGATCTGCTGTCCGCACACGACCTGAACCCGCTGCCGCTGCGGGCCTGGGACGTGCGCCGGGCACCGGAGGCGTTCCGGTTCATGTCGCAGGCGCGGCACACCGGCAAGCTCGTCCTGACGATGCCCGCCGCCCCGATGCCCGCCGCTACGGGGACCGGCACCACCCTGATCACCGGTGGCACCGGCACGCTGGGTGCCCTGGTCGCGCGGCACCGGGCGGCCACCGGCAGTCTCGTGCTGACGAGCCGCTCCGGACCGGGCGCGGCGAACGTCGCCGTGCTGAGCGCGGACCTGGCCGGGCAGGGCGCAACGGTACGGGTCCTGGAGTGCGACGCTGCCGATCGCGACGCCCTCAGCACGGTTCTGGCCGGCATCTCCGACCTGACAAGCGTGGTGCACACCGCCGGCATCCTGGACGACGGCGTCATCGCCTCGCTCACCCCGGAACGGGTCGCGACCGTCATGCGCCCGAAGGCCGACGGCGCATGGAACCTGCACGAGCTGACCCAGCGCTACGACCTGACCGATTTTGTGCTGTTCTCCTCGGCGGCGTCCGCGACGGGCGCACCCGGGCAGGGCAACTACGTGGCGGCGAACGCGTTCCTGGACGCGCTGGCGGCCGAACGCCGTGCCACCGGACTGCCGGGCACCTCGCTGGGCTGGGGGATGTGGGCCGAGCTCAGCGCGCTGACCGGGCAGCTCAGTGACGCGGAACGGGCCCGGATCAGCCGCGGTGTCGCCGCGCTGAGCGCCGAGGAGGGCCTGGCGCTCTTCGACCTGGCCGTGAGCCGCGACGAGGCAGTGCTCGTCCCGGCACGCTTCGACCTGCCGAAGATGCGCGCCCAGGCAGCCCAGGCCACCGACACGAGCCAGGTGCCCGCGCTGTGGCGGGCGCTGATCCACACCGGCGGCACCCGGCGCACCGCCGCATCCGGTCCCGCCGGTGCGGACTCCCTGCACCGGCAGCTGGCCCCGCTGAGCGCCGCCGAGCGGATCCGGCTGCTGTCCGACCTGATCCGCACGCACGTCGCCGCCGTGCTCGGCCACACCACCGCCACCGCGATCGAGGCCACCCGCAACTTCACCGACCTGGGCTTCGACTCGCTGACGGCGGTCGAGCTGCGCAACCGGCTCAACGGCGTCACCGGTCTGCGCCTGCCCGCCACGCTCGTCTTCGACTACCCCAACCTCACCGTGCTCGCCGGTCACCTGCGCGACCTGCTCGTGGGCGACGACGCCCCGGCCGTGGACCGCCCCCCGGCGCACGCCGTGCCCGTGGACGGCGACCCGATCGTGATCGTCGGCATGGCCTGCCGGTTCCCCCGCGACGTGACGAGCCCGGACGAGTTCTGGCAGCTGCTCGCCGGCGGCACGGACGCCGTCTCCGGTTTCCCGGACGACCGCGGCTGGGACGCCGACAATCTCTACCACCCGGACCCCGACCACACCGGGACCATCTACACCCGCTCCGGCGGCTTCATGGGCGACGCCAGCGGTTTCGACGCCGGGTTCTTCGGCATCAGCCCGCGCGAGGCGCTCGCCATGGACCCCCAGCAGCGGCTGCTCCTCGAGGTGTCGTGGGAGGCCATCGAGCGGTCCGGGATCGAACCGGGAACGTTGCGCGGCAGCCCGACCGGCGTCTTCGTCGGCGGTTTCGCCTCGGGGTACGGCATCGGCGTGGCGATGGGCACCGAAGGCTCCGAGGGTCACCTGACGACCGGCTTCGCCACGAGCGTGCTGTCCGGCCGGGTGTCGTACACCCTGGGGCTGGAGGGCCCGGCGGTCACCGTCGACACCGCGTGCTCGTCGTCGCTGGTCGCACTGCACCTGGCCGCGCAGGCACTGCGGTCCGGGGAGTGCTCGCTGGCACTGGCCGGCGGCGCGACCGTGATCTCCACCCCCGACGGCTTCGTGGGGTTCAGCCAGCAGCGGGGCCTCGCCGAGGACGGCCGGAGCAAGGCGTTCTCGGCCGGCGCGGACGGCATGGGCATGGCCGAGGGAGCGGGCGTACTCGTTGTCGAGCGGCTCTCCGACGCCCGTCGCAACGGCCACCCGGTGCTCGCGGTGGTCCGCAGCTCGGCCGTCAACCAGGACGGCGCCTCCAACGGGATGACCGCCCCGAACGGGCCGTCGCAGCAACGGGTCATCCGGGCGGCACTCGCCACCGCCGGGCTGTCGACCAACGACGTGGACGCGGTCGAGGCGCACGGGACCGGCACGACGCTCGGCGACCCGATCGAGGCGCAGGCGCTGCTGGCGACGTACGGTCAGGGTCGTCCGGAAGGCCGGCCCCTGTGGCTCGGGTCCGTGAAGTCCAACATCGGGCACACCCAGGCCGCCGCCGGTGTCGCCGGCGTGATGAAAATGGTGCTGGCACTGCGGAACGAGCAGTTGCCGCGTACGTTGCACGCCGCCGATCCGTCACCCCACGTGGACTGGACAGCCGGCGACGTCCGGCTGCTGAACGAACCCGTGCCGTGGCCGTCGAACGGCCGGGTCCGGCGGGCGGGCGTGTCGTCGTTCGGGATCAGCGGCACCAACGCGCACATCATCCTGGAGGAAGCCCCCGCCGAGGACGCCGCGCCGGTCGCTGTACCGCCGGCCCGGGTCGTGTCGGGTGCCGGTGCCCGGGTGCTGTCGAGCCGCTCCGCAGCGGGCCTCGCCGATCAGGCCGACCGGCTGCGCGACTGGGTGAGTGAACGCCCGGAGCTCGACCCCGCCGACGTGGCCTGGTCCCTGGCGACCACCCGGTCGGTGTTCGAGCACCGGGCCGTCGTGGTGGGTGACGATCAGATCAGCGGTGTCGCTCGTGCGGACGCCCGGACCGTGTTCGTGTTCCCGGGTCAGGGTTCACAGTGGATCGGCATGGGCCGCGAGCTCGCTGACTCTTCCGAGGTGTTTGCCGCGCGTCTTGCTGAGTGCTCGAAGGCCCTTGCACCGTACGGAACCTGGTCGCTGTTCGATGATTCGCTCGACTGGGACAAGGCGGACGTGGTCCAGCCTTTGCTCTGGTCCGTGATGGTGTCCCTGGCGGCGGTGTGGGAAGCCGCCGGGGTACATCCCGACGCTGTTGTCGGCCACTCGCAGGGCGAGATCGCTGCCGCAGTGGTGGCGGGGATGTTGAGCCTGGAGGACGGCGCGAAGGTTGTCGCGCTGCGATCGCAGTCGTTGCGGGCCCTCGCCGGCGCGGGCGGCATGCTGTCGATCCAGGCCTCTGCCGAGTCGGTGGAAGCACGCTTGGACGACCGCGTGTCGCTGGCAGTGGTGAACGGGCCTGCCGCGGTGGTCGTTTCGGGTGAACCGGCCGCGTTGCTGGAACTGAAGCAGGAGTTCGACAACGAGGGTGTCCGGGCGCGGATGGTTGCCGTGGACTATGCCTCGCACGGTCCGCAGGTCGAGAGCCTGAAGGACGAGATCCTCACCGTGCTTGCTGGTGTGACGCCGCGGGCGGGCCGGGTGCCGATGGTGTCGGCGATGACCGGTGAGGTGCTGACGGGCACGGAACTGGATGCTGCCTACTGGTACGCCAGTTTGCGTGCGCCGGTGCAGTTCGAGCGGGCGGTGCGCGTACTCGCCGAACTGGGTCATGAATTGTTTGTCGAGGTCACGCCGCATCCGGTGCTGCTCGGTGCGGTGGGCGACATCGTCGAGGACGGAGCTGTCTTCGGGACGTTGCGCCGCGACGACGGTGGTGTCACGCGCCTCGTGACGTCGTTCGCGGAGGCGTTCGTGCGCGGCGCGACCGTCGACTGGACCACCGTCCTGCCCGCCGCCGCCCAGGTGGAACTGCCGACGTACGCGTTCCGGCACGAGCGGTTCTGGCCCGACGCCCCCCGCTACGCCGCCGGCGGTGACCCCGTGTCCCTGGGCCTGGGCGCCGTCGGGCACCCGTTGCTGGGCGCCACGGTCGAACTCGCCGGCGGGGCCGGACTGGTGTGCACGGGACGGCTGTCGCTGCGTACGCACCCCTGGCTCGCCGATCACGCGGTCGGTGGCGTGGTGCTGCTGCCCGGCACCGGATTTGTGGAACTCGCCGTGAGCGCGGGTGACCAGGCCGGCTGCGGCGTGGTGGAGGAGCTGACGCTGCAGGCCCCGCTGCTCCTGCCCGCGGACGGAAGCGGCGTGCAGGTGCAGGTCGTGCTCGGCGCGGCCGACGGCACCGGGCGCCGCGACGTACGGGTGTACTCCCGCACCGACCCGCAGCAACCGTGGACCGAGCACGCCGGCGGCACCCTGGCCCCGGCGGAAGAGCACGCTGTCACGGACGCCGAGCTGGCCGTCTGGCCGCCCCGGGACGCGACGGTGGTGGACATCGACGGCATGTACGAGGCGTTCGCGGCCGGGGCGCTCGAATACGGCCCCTCGTTCCAGGGCGTCCGTGCCGCCTGGCGCCGGGGAGCGGACGTCTACGCCGAGGTGGCCCTGCCCGATGAGGCGGCCGGTGACGCCGGATCGTACGGTCTGCACCCGGCCCTGCTGGACGCTGTTCTGCAGGCCAGCGCGTTGCTCCCGCAGCCGGGCGCGACCGGCGGCGAAGGCCTGGTCCGGTTGCCGTTCGCCTGGACGGGGGTGCAGTTGCACGCCGGTGGCGCCGGGGTGCTGCGGGCCCGGCTGCGCCGCGACGACCGGGGCGACCTCACGTTCACGGCGGCCGACACCATGGGCGCACCGGTCATCTCGGTGGCCTCCCTGGTCACCCGCCCGGTCGCGGTCGACCAGCTGCGCAGCAGCACGGACACGGGCCCGGGTGACGCGTTGTTCGCGGTGGACTGGGTCCCGGTCAGCCCGGCGGGCGGCTCGCCCGCCGGAGCTCTGGCGCTGCTCGGTGCCAACCCGTTCGGCATCGACGGGATCGCCTACGCCGGCATCGCGGACATCGTCGCGGCAGCCGAACTACCTCGCGCGGTTCTGGTGAGCATCGTGGGCGGGACCGGAGACGTCGCGCAGGCGGCCCGGCAACTCACCGCTGAGACGCTCGCACTGCTGCAGGAATGGCTTGCCGAGGACCGCCTCGAAACCGTGCCGCTCGTGGTGCTGACCCGGGGCGCGGTCGCCGCACTGCCCGGCGAGGGCGTGACCGATCTGGCCGCGGCCGCGGTGTGGGGTCTGCTGCGGTCGGCGCAGGCGGAGAACCCGGGCCGGCTGATCCTGGCCGACGTGCCAGCCACCGGTGTGGTGGACCCGGATCTGCTCGACAGCGGCGAGCCGGAACTGGCCCTGCGCGACGCGATCGGCTACGGACGCCGGCTGATCCGGCCCGCACCCGCCACCGTCCGCGAGGTCCCGGCCGGAACCGCAGACAGCACCGCCGTCCGCCGGGCCCCGGCCGGAACCGCTCTGATCACCGGCGGCACCGGCACCCTCGGTGCACTGGTGGCCAGGCATCTGGCGGTCACCGGGCGCGCCGGCACCGTCGTCCTGCTCAGCCGCTCCGGGCCTTGGGCAACGGGAGCCGCGACACTGGCCGCCGACCTCGCCGCGCTCGGCACGCAGGTGCGGATCGTGGCCGGGGACGCGGCCGATCGGGACGCCCTCGCCGCGATCGTGGACCGCGTGCCGCCACAATCGGTGTTCCACACCGCGGGCGTCATCGACGACGGCGTGATCGCGTCGCTGACCCCGCAGCGGCTGGACGCCGTGATGCGGCCCAAGACCGACGCCGCCTGGCATCTGCACGAGCTCACGGCGGATCTCGACCTGGACCACTTCGTGCTGTTCTCGTCCGCCGCCGCCACGTTCGGGGCGCCCGGGCAGGGCAACTACGTCGCCGCCAACACGTTCCTGGACGCGCTGGCCTCATACCGCCGGGCGGCCGGGCAACCGGCCACGTCGCTGGCGTGGGGCCTGTGGGCCGACGTCAGCGGGCTCACCGGGCAGCTCTCCGAGGCCGAACGGGCACGGATGGGCCGCAACGGCATCACGGCGCTGACCGCCGGTGAGGCGCTGGCCCTGATGGACACCGCCCTGACCCGCGACGACGCGATGCTGGTCGCGGCCCGGCTGGACCTGGCGGGGCTCCGGGGGCAGGCTGCCCGCGGCGCGGAGGTACCGGCGCTGTGGAAGGCGCTGGCCCCCGCCGCGGCACGGCGTACCGCCGCATCCGCAACCGCCGGAGCCGCGGACTCGCTGAGGCAGCAGTTGTCCGTGCTGGCACCGGCCGACGGCGAGCAGGTCCTGCTGGAACTCACCCGCACCCACATCGCGGCGGTGCTGGGCCACACCTCGGGCGATGCCATCGAGCCGGCCCGCGCGTTCAGCGACCTGGGTTTCGACTCGCTGACCGCCGTCGAGCTGCGTAACCGGCTGACCGCGGCGACCGGGCTGCGACTGCCCGCCACGCTCGTGTTCGACTACCCCAGCCCGGTCGTGCTGGCCACCCACCTGCGGTCGCAGCTGATCGGAGAGCTGCCCGCCGCGGCGGTGCCGGCGACCCCGGCGCTGGCACTCGCCGACGATCCGATCGCGATCGTCGGGATGAGCTGCCGCTTCCCGGGCGGCGTGACGGGCCCGGAGGACCTGTGGCGCCTGCTCGACGCGGGGGAGGACGCCATCTCCGAGTTCCCCGCCGACCGTGGCTGGGACCTCGAGGCCCTCTACAACCCGGACGCCACCAACCAGGGCACCTCGTACACGCAGTCGGGCGGGTTCGTCACGGACGCCAGCGCGTTCGACGCCGGCTTCTTCGAGATCAGCCCCCGCGAGGCGCTCGCCATGGACCCGCAGCAGCGGCTGCTCCTGGAACTCTCCTGGGAGGCGTTCGAACGGGCCGGCATCGACCCGGCGACGCTGCGCGGCAGCCAGACCGGCGCGTTCGTGGGCGGTTACACCTCCGGGTACGAGCAGGGCGTCATCGCCGACGGCACCGAGGTCGGCGGGCACCTGATGACCGGCGTCGCGACCAGCATCCTGTCGGGCCGGCTGTCGTACGCGTTCGGCCTGGAAGGCCCGGCGATGACGGTCGACACGGCCTGCTCGTCGGCGCTGGTCGCCCTGCACCTCGCCGCGCAGGCGCTGCAGGCCGGCGAATGCTCGCTCGCGCTGGTCGGCGGCGTGACCGTCATGGCGACCCCGGGCACGTTCATCGAGTTCTCCCGCCAGCGCGGGCTGTCGACGGACGGGCGCTGCAAGGCGTTCTCGGCCGATGCCGATGGCACCGGGTTCTCCGAGGGCGCCGGCATGCTCGTCGTGGAGCGGCTGTCGCAGGCCCGCCGCAACGGCCACCAGGTCCTCGCGGTGCTGAGGGGCAGCGCGCTCAACCAGGACGGTGCCTCCAACGGCCTGACCGCCCCGAACGGCCCCGCGCAGCAGCGGGTGATCCGCTCGGCGCTCGCGAACGCGCGGCTCTCGGCCGGTGACGTGGACGTCGTCGAGGCGCACGGGACCGGCACGACGCTGGGTGACCCGATCGAGGCACAGGCGCTGCTGGCGACGTACGGTCAGGACCGTCCGGAGGATCAGCCGCTGTGGCTCGGCTCGGTCAAGTCGAACATCGGGCACACCCAGGCCGCGGCCGGTGTCGCCGGTGTCATCAAGATGGTGCTGGCGTTGCGGCACGGCCGGATCCCGCAGACATTGCACGCGGACGAGCCGTCGCCGCACGTGGACTGGACCGCCGGGGACGTCCGGCTGCTGACGGAATCCGTGCCGTGGCCCGCCACCGGACGGCCGCGGCGGGCGGGTGTGTCCTCGTTCGGCATCAGCGGCACGAACGCCCACGTCATCGTGGAAGAGGCACCACCGGTTGCCGAGCCGGGCGGCCCCGCACCGCAGCCGCGGCCGCAGGTGGTGGCGTGGACGCTGTCGGCCCGCACCGACCAGGCCCTGCAGGCGCAGGCGACCCGGTTGCGCGAATTCCTCGTCGAGCGACCGGAGCTGGACCCTCTCGACGTCGCCCTGTCGCTGGCCACCACGCGGACGGTGTTCAACCGCCGGGCGGTCGTGCTGGGTGGCGACCGGGCCGGCCTGCTCGGTGAGCTGGCCGTGATGTCGGCGGGTGTGGCGGCGAAGGACGTGGTGACCGGCACCGCGGCGGGGGAGCAGAAGCTCGCGTTCGTGTTCCCCGGCAGCGACGCCGGGTGGCCCGGCTCGGTGGCGTCCCTGCTGGACGATTCGCCCGTGTTCGCGGCGCGGATGGCCGAGTGCGAACAGGCGCTCGCGCCGCTCGTGGACTGGTCGCTCACCGAGGTGCTGCGGGGCCCGGCCGTCGAGCGGGTCGAGGTGCTGCAGCCCGTGCTGTGGGCGGTCCTCGTCTCGCTGGCGGCCATGTGGCGGGCGGCGGGCGTACACCCCGCCGCGGTCGCGGGTGACGGTCCCGGCGAGGTGGCTGCCGCACAGGTGGCCGGCATCCTCACCCCCGCCGACGCCGCCCGGATCGCCGTCTCCCTGGCCAGCGGCTCGGAGCTCACGGGCATCCGGGTCAGGCCGGGCACGATTGCGATGTACTCCACCCGGGACGCCGCCCCGGTCGGCGACGCCGAGCTGGATGCCGCCTGGTGGCTCGGCGCCGGGGACGACCCGCAGTGGACCGAGACCGTGCTGGCGCTGGCCGGCGCGGGCATCGGCGGCTATGTCGAGCTCAGCCCGGAACCGGTGCTGAGCGACCGCATCGCCAAGGTGCTCGCCGACCACGCACCGGACGGGGCCACCCGG
Source organism: Winogradskya humida (assembly GCF_016862215.1). Classification (GTDB taxonomy): domain Bacteria; phylum Actinomycetota; class Actinomycetes; order Mycobacteriales; family Micromonosporaceae; genus Actinoplanes; species Actinoplanes humidus. The sequence goes on along the minus strand of NZ_BOMN01000136.1, from coordinate 55,361 downwards.
ACGGTGACCGGAGCCCTGGACCGCGCCGGTACCGGCCTGCAGGCGTTCCTGACCAGCCTGGCCACGGTCCACGTCCAGGGCACCACCGTGGACTGGGCCGCCGTGCTCGCCGGGGGACGCAAGGTCGACCTTCCCACGTACGCGTTCCAGCGCCAGCGCTACTGGCCGACGATCCCCGTACAGCGCCCCTCCTCCTCCGACCGGGAACGAAAGTTCTGGGCCGCCGTGGACGGCGGGGACATGTCCGCCCTCGCCGGACTGCTCGGGCTGGCCGGGCACTTGAACGAGGACACGCCGCTCGGCACGGTCCTGGCGAAGCTCTCGCAGTGGCGCGGGCAGGAGCCCGGCACACCGGCGGAGGCCACCGAGGCGCCCGGAGCCCGCGAATGGATGCGTCAGCTGGACGGGCTCGACCCCGCCGAACAGCAGGAACTGATGCGCCGGCTGGTCCGTGAGGGCATCGCCGAGATGCTCGGATACGACTCGCTCGACTGGGTTCCCGGCGACGGTGACGTGTTCGAGATGGGCATGACCTCCATGCTGGCCGTTCAACTGAGAGAAAGCATCAGCGAACGGACCGGCGTAAACTTGCCCGAGGGTTTCATCTATGACTTCTATTCACCGGTCGCCATCGCGGACTTCCTCTGGGCGCAATTGTCGGCGGCGCTTCCCCACAACGATTCCCCGGCTGTCTGACAGTCATGTGCCGCGCCTTTCGATTCTTTACGATGGGATGAATCAGTGCCGAATCCGAACTCCTGGAGCGTCATCTCCGCGCCCGAGTCGAACCGTATTGTGCTGGCCGTCGACTTTCCCGCGGCCGGCCGGAACGAAGCCGGTTTCGGCGAGCTCGCGGCCAAAATGGGAACGGCCTGGTCCGGCCTGGGTTTCCTGCAGACCGTCCCGCCGCCGGTGCGGGTGACCGAGCGGCCGTCCGGTGACTTCTACACCGAGCACTGGATGCGCGACGGCGAGTGGGAGAAGTACGAGGTGGTGGCCGTGCTCGGCTACTGCGTCGGCAGCGTCTACGCCGCGGAGGTCGCGGGCCGGCTCGCCGCGTTCCAGAGCACCGAGCCGCGGGTGATCCTGTTCGACCCGCAGCTCACCGACAGCCAGCTGCTCGCCATGGAGATGCACAAGATGATCGGCATGGCCGGTCCGATCTTCACCGCCGCCGAGGCGGAGAGTGCCCGGCAGAGCGCCACCCGGATCGTCGAGACGCACTCCGGCGGCCTGTTCGACGCCGCCATCGAGATCGTCGGGCTCTACCGCGAGATGGCCGCGATCGCGTTCAAGCGGATCGGCCTCGCCGAGTCCCGCCTCGACGAGGTGGTCCAGCTGTTCGAGTCGTACATGACCTGGCTGGCAGCCGCCGCGCAGGTCGACCCGACGGAGATCTGGAAGCGATCGCTCGCGATCACGTCGACCGACTTCGCGCTGATGGAGAGCCGCGGCGACACCACCGTGGTGAACGCCGCCAAGGTGATCGGCAGCAGGTTCGCGCTCGAGGTCGGCCACGCTGATCTGATGCGCTCGGACTCGGCGGTCGCGGTCCTGGAGGAACACGCCGAATTCCCGGCGTCATGAGCGTAGCCGTCGCGTCGGGTAAGGAAAAAGCGCTGTGGCTGCTCGAGCGGATCGTCCCCGGCACCGGGATCAACAATCTCGGGCTCGCCTTTCAGGTGACCGGCCGGCTGAATCCTCAGGCGTTGCGCGCCGCGCTGACCATTCTGCTTGCCCGGCACGAGGTGCTCCGGACGGTATTTGAGTCCACCGGCGGCGCGGAATTGTCCAAGCGAATCGTCGGCACGGGCGAGTTCGAGGTGCAGATCGAGCCGCTGGGAACCGATCTGACCACATTTGCCGACCGGCCTTTCCCGTTCACCGGCGAGCCTTTGCTGCGGGCGGGGCATGCCAGCCGTACCGACGGTGACGTTTTCTGTGTCGTCGTGCATCACCTAACGTTCGACATGGTCTCCATGGCCCTTTTCATGCGGGAATTCATTCCCGTTTACGACGCGATCTGCGGTGGGCTGCCCATTCCCGCCGCGGCGTCGGCGCAGCCGGTCACCGAGACCGCGCCACGGCCGGCGGACCTCACCTACTGGCGCGAGACGCTGCGCGGTTACACACCGGGCAACCTCGACCTGTGGTGCGGCGCCCCGCGTGGCCGGCAACCCGTGATGAGCGGCGGGAACGCACGCCGCGCGCTCTCCCCGGAGGCCCAGCGGGCACTGTCGAGCCTGCAGCGCGTGGCGCGGGCGCCCGTGGCCGCGGTGCTCCTCGCCGCCTACAGCGCCCTGCTCGCGTCGCACGGCGCCGGGCCCGACCTCGTCATCGGCTCCCCGGTCGACGTCCGGGGCACCAACCCGGCGGGCATCGGCTATCACGTCAACGTGGTCCCGCTGCGGATCCAGGTCGACCTGGCCGCCGGTTTCCGGGTGCTGACCCGCCAGGCCCGCGACGCGTTCCTCGGCGCGATGGCACACGCCGACGTGTCCGTGGACGACCTCACCGGTGAGCTTCCCGGTGTCGGGTCCGCGTGGCAGTCCGCGCTCTTCCAGCACCTGTTCAACTACCTGCCGGCGGCGTCGCTGGGCGAGTTGTCCGTCGACGGCATGCCGGCCCGGCTGCTGACCGTCGACAACCCGTACAGCAAGTTCGACCTCGAACTGGTCGGTACGCCCTCGATGTCGGAGATCTGGTTCCGCTACGCCCGCGACGTGCTGAGCGAGGCGGACGTCGAGGCGTTGCAGCGCCGGTTCGACGCGCTGCTGGTCGCCGCCGCCGCGGACGCCGACCGGCCGCTGCTCGAATACGCGGGCTGGAGTGACCTGGACCGCGAGATCGTCGACAAGGCCGCCGTGGACGCCCCGCGGAGCTACGTCGTCGCACCCGACGGCAGGGAGCTCCCGCCCGGGCTTCGTGGTGAACTGTGCCTGGCCGGCCCCGCGGATGCCCCGGACCGGCTCCACCACACCGGGGAACAGGCCCGCAGGCTCCCCGACGGCACGATCGAGCGGCTGGCCCCGCCCGGCCCCGGCACCCACGGCGACCCGGCTGCCGAGCCGGCACCGGCGCCCGACGACGACCTCGTGCAGGACCTGATCGAGGTGTGGCACCAGCTCCTGAACACCGAGGTGACCGCCCGTACGAGCTTCTTCGAAGCCGGTGGTCACTCGTTGCTGGCGGCAGTACTGGCGCAGAGGATCGAGGATCTCACCGGGATACCGATCGCCCTGCCCGACATTTTCGAGAACCCCACCCCGGCCGCGCTCGCCGCGAAGCTGCGGGAAACAGACCCAGGGAAGAGACCATGACTACTGATTTCGGGGAGCACCGCCTCGCCGTCGTCGGGGCCGGCGTGATGGGTACGAACATCTCGGCACTGGCCCTCGGCCACGGGGTACCCGTCGTCCTGGTGGACGTCGACGAATCCGTGCTGGAAGCCGCCCGGTCCACCGTCAAGCAGAAGCTGCGGCACGCCCAGCTGATGGGCGTGCTCCCGGCCGGCCGCACACCGGGCACGCTGACGACCACCCTGTCGCTCGATGACATCGCCGACGCCACCACCGTGGTCGAGGCGGTCACGGAGGTCGCCGAGGCCAAGGAGAAGGTGCTCAGCGCGGCGTCGAAACTCGTGCGCCCCGGCACCATCCTGATCTCCAACACGTCCTGCATCCCGATCGACGAGATGGCCGAGTGGGTCGAGCGTCCCGCGGATCTCGTCGGGGTGCACTTCATGAACCCGTCGTACCTGATCAAGATGGTCGAGGTGATCCGCGGGCCGCGTACCGATCCCGCTCTGGTCACGGCCGTGACCGACCTGCTGAGCGTGCTCGGCCGGCAGTCGATCGTCATCAACGACTCGGCCGGTTTCGTGATCAACCGGCTCCTGCACCCGCTCATCAATACGGCGGCCATGCTCGTGCAGGAGGGCGTCGCCTCGGTGGAGGACGTGGACGGCCTGCTCGAAGGGTGCCTCGGGCACTCGACCGGGCCGCTGGCCACCGGTGACCTGATCGGCCTGGACAACCTGGTCGACTCGCTTAACGTGCTCTACGAACGCCGCGGCGACGAGAGCTGCAACCCCTGCGACCTGCTGCTGCAGAAGGTGCGGGACGGCCACCTGGGCCGTAAGTCCGGAGAAGGTTTCTACAACTACGCAAAGGGCGCGTCATGACGGCGGAATCGACGACCTCGGCGGCCACCGCCGAGACCATCCGGCACGAACTGCTCGGCTTCCTCGCCGAACGCATCAAGACCACGGTGGAGCCGGAGCAGGACCTCTTCAGCTCCGGCCTGGTGTCCTCGATGTTCGCCATGCAGCTCGTCGTGCACCTCGAGGAGGCCTACGACATCGCGATCGTCGGCCCCGACCTCAAGCTCGACAGCTTCCGCACGGTCGAGTCGATGACCGCGCTGGTGCTGCGGCTCAAGGACGCCGACGACCCGGCCGGCGATGCCTGAGCCACTCGCCGACGAGCGCGCCTTCCTCGGCGAGCTCATCGGCGACCGGGCGGGTGCCTGGGACCTGGCGGGGGAGTTGCCGCTCGATCTGCTCCACAAGGCCGGCGCCCGCGGGCTGCTGTGCGCGCAGGTCCCGGCCTCGTTCGGCGGGCTCGGGGCGACCAGCCAGGACAACGGCGAATTCACGGCGTACGCCGGCAGCCTCGACAGCTCCCTGCGCAGCATCATGACGTCGCAGGGCATCGTGGCGTACACCGTCCAGCGGTTCGGTGACCGCGCCCAGCGCCGGCACTACCTCGCGGAGCTGACCAGCGGGAAGCTGGCCGGGGTCGGGTTCAGCGAGCCGGGCGCCGGCAGTGACCTGTCCTCGATGGAGACCAGCATCGAGCCGGACGGCGACGGGTTCGTCGTCAACGGCGAGAAGAAGTGGCTCACCGGCGCCCGCTACGCCGACTACCTGCTGATCCTGGGCCGCAACGGTGACGCCGCCGCGGCGGCCATGATCCCGGTGGACTCGCCGGGCCTGGAGATCGACCTGGTGGCCGATCCGATGGGCTGCCGGGCCGCCGGGCACGCGAACGTCCGCTTCACCGGCATCCGGCTCCCCGCGTCGGCCGTGCTGGGCGGCGGGGGACAGTCCCTGCCGATGCTGTTCACCACGGCCCTGTCGTACGGCCGGATGTCCATCGCCTGGGGCTGTGCCGGCATCATCCGGGCCTGTCTGCAGGCCGCGGGCACGCACACCAGGAACCGGACCCAGGGCGGGGTGGCGCTCGCCGAGCACCAGCTCGTCCGGCGGCACCTGGCCGAGCTGCTCATCGCCGAACAGACGTCGACCCGGATCTGCGAACACGCGAGCCGCTCGTGGGATTCCGGGTCACCGGACATGGCCGTCATGGCGGTCCTGGCCAAGCACACCAGCGCCGGGCACGCCGCCGGCAGCGCGGCCACGGCCGTGCAACTGCTCGGGTCGGCCGGTGCCCAGGACGGGCACGTGGTGGCCCGGGCGTATCGCGACGCGAAGCTCATGGAGCTCATTGAGGGCAGCAACGAGATCTGCCAGCTCATCCTGGCCGAGCACGCGCTGTCCATCACGGGATGACGGGAGAACCCTGTGGCGGATAAACCGACCATCGTCAAATGCCTGGTGTGGGACCTCGACAACACGGTCTGGAACGGCACGCTGTCCGAGGACCCCTCGGTCGAGCTGCTGCCCGGGATCCGGGAGGCGGTCATCGAGCTCGATGCCCGCGGTGTCCTGCAGTCGGTCGCCAGCAAGAACGATTTCGACCTGGCCTGGGGGCACCTGGAGAAGCTGGGCCTGGCCGAGTACTTCGTGCACCCGCAGATCAGCTGGGGCCCGAAATCCGACGCGGTCACGACGATCGCCGAGCGGCTCAACTTCGCGCTGAGCACGATCGCGTTCATCGACGACCTGCCCACCGAGCGCGCCGAGGTGAACTACCACCTGCCCGAGGTGCGCTGCTACGCGTTCGATCAGGCGACCTCGCTGACCGGCCTGCCCGAGTTCAGCCCGGAGGTCGTGACCGTCGACGCCCGGCGGCGCCGCGAGATGTACCAGGCCGGTTTCCGCCGCGACGCCGAGAAGGACAACTTCAAGGGCGCCGACGAGGATTTCCTGCGCAGCCTGGACCTCGTCATGGCGATCAAACGGGCCGACGAGGACGACCTGTCCCGGGTCGAGGAACTGACGCTGCGGACCAGCCAGATGAACGCGACCGGGGTGCACTACTCCGACGCGACGCTGCGTGAGCTCCTGGCCGACCCCGGGCACGAGGTCCTCACCGTCACGCTCACCGACAAGTTCGGCCCGCACGGGGCGGTCGGCGTGCTGCTGCTGGGTTGCCACCGCGACGTGTGGAACCTCAAGCTGCTCGCCACCTCGTGCCGGGTGGTGACGTTCGGCGCCGGTTCGGTGCTGCTGAACTGGCTGATCGACCAGGCCGCGCAGGCCGGCGCGCACCTGGTCGCGGATTTCAAGCCGACCGACCGCAACCGGATGATGGACATCGCCTACCGGTTCGCCGGGTTCACCGGCGACCCCTGCGACTGCGTCGGCGGGCTCGACCCGCTGGCCGACGACCGCGTCCAGCGCCTGCACCTGGTGCCGGAGCGGCGTGACGGCGCCACCACCATGCAGGTCAGTTCGCCCGAACTGGCCGCCGATCTGGCCCTGCGCGTCAACGGCGTGGCCTGAGCACCTCCGCTCGATGTGCGCTGCCGCCCGGAAGCCCCCGTGGTCGTCCGGGTGGCAGCGCGTGACCAGGAAGGCGTTCCCGGATGGCGAACGAAGACAAACTTCGTGACTATCTGAAGCGGGTCACCACCGATCTGCACCAGACCCGTGAACGCCTGCGTGAGCTGGAGGACCAGCGGCAGGAGCCGATGGCGATCGTCGGCATGGGCTGCGCCTTCCCCGGTGGCGTGGCGTCGCCGGAGGACTTCTGGCGGTTGCTCGTGTCCGGCGACGACGCGGTGGGCCCTTTCCCGACGGATCGGGGCTGGCCCGCCGACGTGTTCGACCCGGACCCCGAGCTGTCCGGCAAGAGCTACACCGATCAGGGCGGATTTCTCTACGGCGCGGGGGATTTCGACGCGGAGTTCTTCGGGATCAGCCCGCGTGAGGCCCTGGCCATGGACCCGCAGCAGCGGCTTTTGCTGGAGACGTCCTGGCAGGCCCTGGAGGACGCGGGGATCGACCCGGAAAAGCTGCGGGGTTCGGCCACCGGTGTCTTCGCCGGCCTGATCTACCACGACTATCTTCAGTACGGCACCACGTCACCCGACGCCGAGGGCTACATGGGTACGGGTGGCTCCGGCGGTGTGGCATCGGGTCGCGTCGCGTACGCGCTGGGCCTCGAGGGTCCCGCGGTCACGATCGACACGGCGTGCTCGTCGTCCCTGGTGGCGCTGCATCTCGCCTGCCAGTCGCTGCGTAGTGGTGAGTCGGATCTGGCGCTCGCCGGTGGTGTGACGGTGATGTCGACGCCGGGCACCTTTGTGGACTTCTCCCGTCAGCGTGGTCTCGCCGCTGACGGTCGTTGTAAGGCGTACGCGGACGCTGCTGACGGTACGGGCTGGGGTGAGGGCGTCGGCGTACTCGTGGTCGAGCGTCTCTCCGACGCCCGCCGTAACGGCCATACCATCCTCGCCGTGGTCGCCGGCACCGCGATGAACCAGGACGGCGCGTCGAACGGTTTGACGGCGCCGAACGGTCCAGCGCAGCAGCGGGTGATCCGGTCGGCGTTGGCCAGTGCGGGGATCGGTGCGGACGGCGTCGACGTGGTCGAAGGACACGGCACCGGCACACGGCTCGGTGACCCGATCGAGGCGCAGGCGTTGCTGGCGACCTATGGTCAGGCTCGGCCGGAGGACGAGCCGGTGCTTTTGGGGTCGGTGAAGTCGAACATCGGGCACACCCAGGCGGCTGCGGGTGTTGCGGGCATCATCAAGATGGTCGCGGCGATGCGGCACGGTGTTGTTCCGGCGACGTTGCATGTGGACGCGCCGTCGAGTCACATCGACTGGGACGCCGGAAACGTACGTCTGGTCACCGAAACCACGCCCTGGCCGGACAGCGATCACCCCCGCCGGGCCGGGATCTCGTCGTTCGGTTTCTCGGGGACCAACGCGCACGTCATCATCGAGCAGGCACCCCCGGAAACACCCGTCGAGGCTTCCGGCACCGAGCCGCGGATCGTGCCCTGGACGGTGTCGGGCCGCTCGGCGGAGGGACTGACCGGGCAGGCGCGACAGCTGGCCGACTTCATCCGGAACCACCCGGACACCGGTACCGCGGACATCGGCTGGTCGCTGGCCACCACCCGCGCGGCGCTGGACCACCGAGCCACGATCGTGGGCGCCGACCAGGCTGAACTCCTCGCCGGGCTCGACGCGCTCGCTGATGCCCGCGAGACACCCTCGGTCGTCACCGGGATCGCCGGCAAGCCCGGCAAGGTCGGCTTCGTGTTCACCGGTCAGGGCGCCCAGCGCCTCGGCATGGGACAGCAACTTTACGACGCGTACCCGGTGTTCGCTGAGGCGTTCGACGCGGTCTGCGCCGGGCTGGACGAGCATCTGGACGGTTCGGTTGCCGCGGTGGTACGCGGTGAAGGTCGTCCGGAATGGATCGGCGGCGGGCAGATCGGCGAGACGGTGTGGGCCCAGTCCGCCCTGTTCGCGGTCGAGGTCGCGCTGTACCGCCTGCTCGAATCGTGGAACCTCACCCCGGCCGCGGTCGCCGGGCACTCCATCGGGGAACTGGCCGCCGCCCACGTGGCCGGGGTCTGGTCCCTCGGGGACGCCTGCGCGGTCGTCGCCGCCCGGGGCCGGCTCATGCAGCAACTCCCCACCGGCGGTGCCATGGTCGCCGTCGAGGCCGGCGAGGATGCTGTCACCGCCGCGCTGGCCGGGCGGCCCCGAGCCGCCATCGCCGCCGTCAACGGACCCCGCGCCGTGGTCGTCTCCGGCGCCGAGGACGACGTCGAAGCCGTCGCCCGGGAGCTCGCCGCGACCGGTGCGCGCACCCGGCGGCTGCAGGTCTCGCACGCGTTCCATTCGCCGCTGATGGACCCGATGCTCGACGAGTTCGCCCGCGTGGTCGCCGCCGTCAGCTACCGGGAACCGCAGCTCAGCATGGTCTCCGCCCGCACCGGGCAACCCGTCACCGCCGAGGTCACCGATCCCGCCTACTGGGTCGGGCACGTCCGCGACGCGGTCCGCTTCGCCGATGCCGTGCAGGCCCTGCGCGAGACCGGCATCCACACGTTCCTCGAGATCGGACCGGACGGGGTGCTGTCCGGCCTGGGCCCGCAGACCGCCACCACCGGCCACCCCGAGCACTGGTTCGCCGCCCAGCGGCGCGGCCGGGACGAGGTCCGTACGCTGCTGACCGCCCTCGCCCGGATGCACGGCCAGGGCCATGCCGTCGACTGGGCGCGTATTCACGAAGCGGGCAGCGCGGGACCGTTCCGGCGGGTCGGCCTGCCGGGTTACGCGTTCCAGCGCGAGCGGTACTGGCTGCCGTACAGCGCGGGGCTGCTCGACGCGACCGGTCTCGGGCAGTTCCCGACCTACCACCCGCTGCTGAGCGCCACCATCGACCTGCCGACGACGGGCGTCCACCTGCTGACCGGCCGGCTGAGCCTCGCCGGACACCCGTGGCTGGCCGACCACACCGTCGCCGGGCACGTCGTTCTGCCGGCCGCCGCACTGCTCGACATGGCCGTCCGCGCCGGCGACCAGACCGGCTGCCCTGGCATCGCCGAGCTCCTCATCGAGACCCCGCTGATCCTGGCACCCGGTGCGGGCACCCGCGTCCAGGTCGTCGTCGAGGCCCCGGACGACGCCGGTCGCCGCCCGTTCGGTGTCTACGCCGGCGACGACGCGGCCGACGGCGACTGGACCCGGCACGCGACCGGTGTGCTCGCCCCGGCGGCAGTGACCGGCCGGCCGGATGCGGCTCAGCCGGATGTGGCGTTCCCCGTGTGGCCCCCCGCCGGCGCCGACCCGGTCGACCTCACCGGCTTCTATCCGGACCTCGCCCGGTCAGGCCTCACCTACGGCCCCGCGTTCCAGGGGGTCCGGGAGGTCTGGCGGCGTGGCGAGGAATTGTTCGCCGAGGTCGCCCTGCCCGAGGGCATGGTGGTCGCCGGTTACGGACTGCACCCGGCCCTGCTGGACGCCGCGATGCAGGTCGCCGGGCTGGCGATCAAGAGTGACGGGCTGATGCTGCCGTTCGCCTGGACCGATGCGACGGTGCACGCCGCCGGTGCGGTCACCGCCCGGGTGCGGATCGCCCCGTCGGCGTCCGGTGACGGTGTCAGCCTCCTGCTCGCCGACGCGGCCGGCGACCCGATCGCCACCGCCGGATCCCTGGTGCTGCGGGCGGTCTCCGCCGACGGCCTGGCCGCCGTCGCGGCACCCGAGGACCTGTACCGCCTCGACTGGATCCCGGCCGCCGGCAACGGCGCAGCGGCTGACGTCGAAATCCTGCGCGTCCCACCGGCGACCGGCCCGTTCGTTGCCGGTGCGGCCCGGGACATCGCGGCGAGCGTCCTGACCGCCGTCCAGGAATGGCTGGCCAAGGACCCACCCGCCGACGCCCGGCTGCTCGTGGTGACCCAGGGTGCGGTCGACACCGGACCCGACGTCCCGCTCGACGTCGCCGCCGCCTCGGTGTGGGGCCTGGTCGGCTCGGCACACTCGGAGACCGGCCGCGTCCTGCTCGCCGACATCGACGATCCGGCCGCCGAGGGCCTCGAGGACACGCTGCGGGCCGGTGCCGCGCTCGGGGAGCCGAAATTCGCGGTGCGGTCGGGCCAGGTGCGGATCCCCCGCCTGGCGCGGGCGACCGCCGGGCTGACCGTTCCCCCGGACGGCGCCTGGCAACTGAGCTTCCGCGACCGGGGCACCCTCGAACACCTCACCCTCACCGCGCCCGAGGCGGACCGCACGCAGCCGCTCGCCGCCGGTGAGGTGCGGGTCGCGTTGCGGGCGGCCGGCGTGAACTTCCGCGACGTCCTCAACGTGCTGGGCATGTATCCGGGCGACGCGGGACGGCTCGGTCTCGAAGGCGCCGGTGTGGTGCTCGAAGTCGGCTCGCAGGTCACCGGCGTGCAGCCCGGCGACGCCGTGATGGGCCTGTTCACCGCCGCGTTCACCGACGAGGCGGTCACCGACGCGCGGCTGCTGGCACCGGTGCCACCCGGATGGTCCATGGCACAGGCAGCTGCGGCACCCGTGGTCTACCTGACCGCCTGGTACGCCCTGGTCGAACTGGCCGCCCTGACCGAGGGCGAGTCGGTGCTGATCCACGCCGCGGCCGGCGGTGTGGGCATGGCAGCGGTCCAGCTCGCCGCGCATCGGGGCGCCGACGTGTTCGCCACCGCCTCGGCGGCGAAGTGGGACACCGTGCGGGAGCTGGGCGTCCGGGCGGACCGGCTCGCGTCGTCGCGCACCACCGAGTTCGAGGCGCTCTTCCGCGGCGCTACCGGCGGGCGGGGTGTCGACGTCGTCCTGGACTCCCTGGCGGGCGAGTTCGTCGACGCGTCGCTGCGGCTGACCCGCCCCGGCGGCCGGTTCATCGAGATGGGCAAGACCGACATCCGCGACGCCGGTGCGGTCCAGGACCGGCACGGGATCGCCTACCAGGCTTTTGATCTGCTGCTGCAGGAACCCGACGCGCTCGCGGCGATGCTGTCGTCACTGTCGCCGTTGTTCGCCCGCGGAGTGCTCAAGCCGTTGCCGGTGGCGTGCTGGGACGTGCGCCGCGCGGCGGAGGCGTTCCGCTTCCTGAGCCAGGCACGGCACATCGGCAAGGTCGTGCTCACCGCTCCCGCTCCGGCCGCCGCCCGGCGCGAGCGGGCCGGCACGGTGCTGATCACCGGTGCGACCGGCGCGCTGGGCGCTTCGGTGGCCCGCCACCTGGCCGCGACCGGTCAGGCACGTCAGGAACTGCTGCTCTCCCGGCGCGGCCCCCGGGCCCAGGGGATCGCCGCTCTGGCCGCGGACCTCGCCGCCTCGGGCGTCACGACGCGGGTGCTGGCCGGTGACGCGTCCGACCGCGGGCAGCTCGCCGCGATCCTCGACGGGATCACGCTGACCGGCGTGGTGCACGCCGCGGGTGTCCTGGACGACGGGGTGATCGGCTCGCAGGACGCGCAGCGGCTCGACCGGGTGATGCGGCCCAAGGTCGACGCCGCCTGGCACCTGCACGAGCTCACCCGCGGACTCGACCTCGACTTCTTCACGCTCTTCTCGTCGATAGCGGGCGTGACGGGCAACGCGGGTCAGGCGAACTATGCCGCCGCGAACACGTTCCTGGACGCGCTCGCCGTACACCGCCGCCGGCAGGGCCTGCCGGCCGTCTCCATCGCCTGGGGGCCGTGGGAGAGCGGCATGGCGGGCGAGCTCACCGACGCCGACCGCGGGCGGATGTCACGCCAGGGCCTTCGAGCCATCGGTACGCCCGCGGGCCTGGCGCTGCTCGACGCCGCCACCGACGCCGCCGACTCCTTCCTCGTAGCCGCCCACCTCGACCTGCCCGCCCTGCGCCGCGCGCCGCACGTCCCGCCCCTGCTGTCGGCTCTCGTGCACGCCGGGCGCGGTGACGGTTCCGCCCGGCGGCTGGCCGGCCGGTCCAGCGGCGGCAGCCAGGCCCTGGCCGCACGGCTGGCGGGCCTCAGCCCCGCGGAGCAACAGGACGCGGTCCGGGAACTGGTCGTCGATCAGGCGGCGCTGGTGCTCGGCATGTCCGGCCCCGGCACCATCGACGCCGGCCGGTCGTTCCGCGACGTCGGCTTCGACTCGCTGACCGCGGTCGAGCTGCGCAACCGGCTGAACGACGCCACGGGCCTGCGCCTGCCGGCCACCACGGTCTTCGACTACCCGACCCCGGCGGCGCTCGCCGCGTTCGTGACCGGCGAAGTTGTCGGCAGCACCGCCGCCACCCCCGCGGAGCCGCTCACCGGCATCGTCCCGGCCGACGACGAACGATTCGTGATCGTGGGCATGGGCTGTGCCTTCCCCGGTGGCGTGGCGTCGCCGGAGGATTTCTGGCGGCTGCTCGTGTCCGGCGACGACGCGGTGGGTGCCTTCCCGGCCGACCGCGGCTGGCCCGCCGACGTGTTCGACCCGGACCCGGACGTGCAGGGCAAGAGCTATACGGATCAGGGCGCGTTCCTCTACGGCGCCGGGGACTTCGACGCGGAGTTCTTCGGGATCAGTCCGCGTGAGGCCCTGGCCATGGACCCGCAGCAGCGGCTTTTGCTGGAGACGTCCTGGCAGGCCCTGGAAGACGCCGGCATCGACCCGATGACGCTGCGCGGCTCGTCCACCGGCGTCTTCGCCGGTCTGATCTACCACGACTATCTTCAGTACGGCGGAGCGCCCCAGGACGCCGAAGGCTATCTCGGTACGGGTGGCTCAGGCGGTGTGGCATCGGGCCGCGTCGCCTATGCACTCGGTCTCGAAGGTCCCGCGATCACCGTCGACACGGCGTGCTCGTCGTCCCTGGTCGCGCTGCATCTCGCCTGCCAGTCGCTGCGTAGTGGTGAGTCGGATCTGGCGCTCGCCGGTGGTGTGACGGTGATGTCGACGCCGGGCACCTTTGTGGACTTCTCCCGTCAGCGTGGTCTCGCCGCTGACGGTCGTTGTAAGGCGTACGCGGACGCTGCTGACGGTACGGGCTGGGGTGAGGGCGTCGGCGTACTCGTGGTCGAGCGCCTCTCCGATGCCCGCCGCAACGGACACACCATCCTCGCGGTGGTTGCGGGCACTGCGATGAATCAGGACGGGGCGTCGAACGGTTTGACGGCTCCGAACGGTCCGGCGCAGCAGCGGGTGATCCGGTCGGCGTTGGCCAGTGCGGGCATCGGCGCGGACGGTGTGGATGTGGTCGAAGGACATGGGACCGGCACACGGCTCGGCGATCCGATCGAGGCGCAGGCGTTGCTGGCGACCTATGGTCAGGCTCGGCCGGAGGATGAGCCGGTGCTTTTGGGGTCGGTGAAGTCGAACATCGGGCACACCCAAGCTGCTGCGGGTGTTGCGGGCATCATCAAGATGGTTGCCGCGATGCGGCACGGTGTCATCCCGGCGACGCTGCACGTGGACGCACCGTCGAGTCACATCGACTGGGACGCGGGAAACGTACGTCTGGTCACCGAAACCACGCCCTGGCCCGACAGTGACCGTCCTCGCCGGGCCGGCATTTCTTCGTTCGGTTTCTCGGGCACCAACGCGCACGTCATCATCGAGCAGGCACCCCCGGAACCGGCCGACGAGATCCCTGACACCGAGCCGCGGATCGTCCCGTGGGTGGTGTCCGGGCGCTCACCCGAAGCGCTGACCGCCCAGGCCGGGCGTCTGGCGCAGTTCGTGGCGGACCTGCCCGGCGCGACACCGGCGGAGATCGGCCGGTCCCTGGCCACCACCCGGGCCGCGCTGGAACACCGGGCCGTGGTCCTCGGCGCCGACCGGGACGAACTGCTCGCCGGGCTGGCGGCGCTCGCCGAGGGCCGCGAGGCAGCCGGTGTCGTCACCAGCGCCGCGCCGGCGGGCAAGGTCGGCTTCGTGTTCACCGGTCAGGGCGCCCAGCGCCTCGGCATGGGACAGCAACTTTACGACGCGTACCCGGTGTTCGCCGAGGCGTTCGACGCGGTCTGCGCCGGGCTGGACGAGCATCTGGACGGTTCGGTCGCCGCGGTGGTACGCGGTGAAGGTCGTCCGGAATGGATCGGCGGCGGGCAGATCGATGAGACGGTGTGGGCCCAGTCCGCCCTGTTCGCGGTCGAGGTCGCGATGTACCGGCTGCTGACGTCGTGGGGGATCACCCCGCAGGTCGTCGCCGGGCACTCCATCGGAGAACTGGCCGCCGCCCACGTGGCAGGGGTCTGGTCCCTGGAGGACGCCTGCGCGGTCGTCGCCGCCCGGGGCCGGCTCATGCAGGAGCTCCCCGCGGGCGGCGCCATGGTCGCCGTCCAAGCGGGGGAGGACCAGGTCACCGCCGCGCTCGCCGGTCATCCGCTCGCCGCGATCGCCGCGGTCAACGCACCCGACGCCGTGGTGGTCTCCGGGGCCGAGGACGATGTGGAAGCCGTCGCCGCGGAGCTGGCGGCGACCGGTGCGCGCACCCGGCGGCTGCGGGTGTCGCACGCGTTCCACTCGCCGCTGATGGACCCGATGCTGGACCGCTTCGCCGCGGTGGTCGCCGCCGTCAGCTATCGCGAACCCCGCCTGACCATGGTCTCCGCCCTGACCGGGCGCGTGGTCACCAGCGAGGTCACCGACCCCGCCTACTGGGTCGGGCACGTCCGCGACGCCGTCCGCTTCGCCGACGCGGCCGTCGCCATGCGGGAGCACGGCGTGCACACGTTCGTCGAGATCGGCCCCGACGGGATCCTGTCCGCCATGGGCCCGCAGACCCGCACCGATCCGGCCGAGACCTGGCTCGCGGCCGCCCGCCGTGGCCGCGACGAGGTCACCACGCTGCTGACGACCGCCGCCAGGCTGCACGTCCGGGGCCGGACCGTGGACTGGGCGCAGCCGCTCGGCGCCGGTGGCACGCGTCGCGTCGCCCTGCCCACCTATGCCTTCCAGCGGCAGCACTACTGGCTCCCGGCCGGCTCCACGCTCACCGACGCCACCGGGCTCGGCCAGACCGCCACCCACCACCCGCTGCTGGGCGCGACCGTGGAACTGCCCGGCACCGGGACAGTCGCCCTCACCGGCCGGCTGTCCCTGGCCGGTCAGCCCTGGCTCGGCGACCACGTGATCAGCGGGCATACGGTCCTGCCCGGGGCCGCGCTCGTCGACATGGTGCTGCGTGCCGGGGACGAGACCGGGTGCCCGTACCTCGAGGATCTCGTCATCGAGACCCCCGTCGTCCTGCCCGCCCGGGGAGCGATCCAGCTCCAGGTCAGCGTCGGCGAGGCCGATCCGGCAGGCCGGCGTGAGGTCACCGTCTTCACCCGTACGCCCGAAGCTCCATGGACGTCTCAGGCCACGGGAACGCTCGCGCCGTCCGGCCCCGGGGACAGCCTGGACGCCGGCGACACGCACTGGCCACCGGCGGGCGCCGAGGCGATCGACCAGGCTCAGCCGGCCTGGCGCCGCGGCGACGAGGTCTTCGCCGAGCTGGCTCTGCCGGAGCGCACGGACGTCGCCGGGTTCGGCATCCACCCGGCCCTGCTCGAGGCGGCACTGCACGTCACGGAAACAGATGCGTTCCCGCTGCGGTGGACCGGTGTCGCCGTGCACGCCACCGGCGCGACCACCGCGCGGGCCCGGATCACCCCGGCGGCCGATGGCGACGGCGTCTCCGTCGTCCTCACCGACACGGCCGGCGGGCTGATCGCGACGGTCGCCTCTGTGGCGCTGGCCCCGATCCCGGCCGGCTCGCTCGACCGGTCCACCGGCCCGGACCGCGAGGCGCTGTTCGGCGTGGAGTGGATCCCCGCCGAGGTGGCAGCCGAACCGGCCGAGGCCGGCCGTCGTTGGGCGGTGCTCGGCGACGACCTCGATCTCGCGGTGCCCGGTGCGGCCCGGTACGACACCGTGGCCGGGCTGCTCGCCGCGGTGCGGGCCGGCGCACAGGTCCCCGACGTGCTGGCGGTATGCGTACCCGGCACCGACGCCGGCGACGTGGCACAGACCGCCCGGCTGGCCGTGGGACGCGTCCTCGACGTCGTCCGGGAATGGCTGGCCGCGGATGTGCTGAGCGGCTCCCGGCTCGTGGTCGTCACCCAGCGCGCGGTGGACGCCGAACCCGGCACGGACGTGTGGCTCGCCGGCGCGGGCGTGACCGGGCTGGTGCGTACGGCGGCGAGCGAGCACCCGGAGCGCGTGGTGCTCGCGGACGTGGACTCACCGGCCGGTGCCGGCGTGCTCGTGCTGGCCGCTGCGGCACTGCAGGAGCCGGAGTTCGCGATCCGGCACGGACAGGTACGGATTCCCCGGCTCGCCCGCCCCGCGCAGCACGTCCTGTCCACACCGGAGGGACAGCAGTGGCGTCTCGAGTCCTCGGGCACCGGGACGGTGGAGGGCCTCACCATGGCGAACGCCGAGGACGCCGCAAGGCCCCTGGCCGCCGGTGAGGTCCGGATCGCCGTCCGCGCGGCCGGGGTGAACTTCCGGGATGTGCTCAGCGTGCTGGGGCAGTATCCCGGTGACGCGGGCCCGCTCGGGCTCGAAGGCGCCGGAACCGTCCTGGAGACCGGGCCGGGCGTCACGACCCCGGCCGTCGGCGACACCGTGCTGGGCCTGTTCCAGGGAGCGTTCGGCCCGGTCGCGGTCGCCGATGCGCGACTGGTCCGGCCCGTGCCGCAGGGATGGACGACGGCTGAGGCAGCCGCGGCGCCGGTGGCGTTCCTGACCGCGTACCACGCGCTGGTGGAGCTCGCCGATCTGCAGCCCGGAGAGCGGGTGCTGATCCATGCCGCGGCGGGCGGCGTCGGCCTGGCCGCGGTGCAACTGGCCCGCAGGCTGGGTGCCGAGGTCTACGCGACCGCGTCCCCGTCGAAGTGGCCGGCACTGCGGGAGCTGGGCGTGGCAGCGGCGAATCTGGCGTCCTCGCGGACCACGGAGTTCGCCGGGCAGTTCGCTCCCGGCTTCGACGTCGTCCTGAACTCGCTCACCGGCGAGATCCTGGACGCCTCGCTGCGGCTGACCCGCGCCGGTGGCCGGTTCATCGAGATCGGCAAGACAGACGTCCGCGACGCCGGTGAGATCCAGCAGCGGTACGGCATCACCTACCGGGCCACCGATCTGCTGCGGCAGGACCCGGAGGCGATCGCGGCGACGTTCACCCGGGTGCTGGAATTGAACCCGGGCCCGTTGCCGGTCGCGTGCTGGGACGTACGCCGGGCGGTGGACGCGTTCCGGTTCCTGGGCCAGGCCCGGCAGGTCGGCAAGGTGGTGCTCACGATCCCGCCGGTGCCGCGGGCCGGGACCGTTGTGGTGACGGGAGCCTCCGGTGCGCTGGGTGCCCTCGTGGCGCGGCATCTGGCGGTCACCGGGCAGACCACGCGGCAATGGTTGCTGTCGAGGCGTGGCGCCGACGCTCCGGGTGCTGCGGTGCTGGCCGCCGATGTGGCACGCAGCGGCACCTCCGTCCACCTGCGCGCCTGCGACGTGGCCGAGCCCGGCGAACTCGCCGCCGTGCTTGCCGGGGTTCCGCTGACCGGGGTGGTGCACGCCGCCGGTGTCCTCGACGACGGGGTGCTCGCCTCGGTGACGGAGGAACGCGTACGGCGGGTGCTGCGGCCGAAGGTCGACGCGGCCTGGCATCTGCACCGGCTCACGCGGCATCTCGCACTCGACACGTTCACCATGTTCTCGTCGATCGCGGGTGTCACCGGTAACGCCGGGCAGGCGAGCTATGCGGCCGCCAACACGTTCCTGGACGCGCTGGTCGCGTACCGTCGCGGCCTGGGTCTTGCCGGTGTGTCCGTGGCCTGGGGTCCCTGGCAGAACGGCATGGCCGGCGGTCTCAGCGACACCGAGCGGCAACGCCTGGACCGGCAGGGCCTGCGCCCCCTGCCCGCGGCCGACGGACTCGCCCTGTTGGACATCGCCGCACGCCGGCCGGAGTCCCTGCTGGTGGCGGCCCGGATCGACCTGCGCGCCCTGCGCCGCCCGGGCGTGACCGGCACCGCCCTGATGTCGGGTCTCGTCCGGCCGGGTCGGCGCGCCGCCGGCCGGCCCGCGGCGCAGGACGGCAAGGAAACCGCGAACCGGCTTGCCGCACTGCCGGAGCTCGAACGGCGCAAGGAGGTCCGGACGCTGATCCTGACCCAGGCCGCGCTCGTGCTCGGCCTGCCGGGACCGGCCGCGGTCGACCCCGGCCGCTACTTCCGGCAGCTCGGCTTCGACTCGCTGACCGCCCTGGAACTGCGCAACCGGATCAGCGACGCGGTGGGGCTGCGGCTGCCCGCGGCCCTGGTATTCGACTACCCCACGCCCGCCGACCTCGCCGAATACCTCGACGAGAAGATCGCCGAGCAGGAGGTCGACTACCGGCCCGTCCTGCGCGAGCTCGACCGGCTCGAGTCGCTGCTGTCCGTGCTGGCCCGGCGCCGGGGCAGGAAAATGCAGATCATCACGCGCCTCGAGTCGATCGTGGAGGAGTTCCGGACGGATTCCGCGGACGACGCGCCCTCCGACGAGGACATCGAGGCGGCGACCGACGACGAGATCTTCGACCTGATCGACAAAGAGCTGGGAATCTGAACAGGGGATGGCGTCATGATCTCTGAGGCCGACTATGCCGAGGTCTCCCGCAAGGAGGAGGCGCTGTGGCTGCTCGAGTCGCTGGCCCCCGGCACACCGGTGAACAACCGGTCGGCCGCGTTCACGGTGGCCGGGGAGCTTGATCCGGACCGGCTCGCCGCGGCGCTGGCCGTGGTGCTGGGGCGGCACGACGCGCTCCGCTCGGTCTACCGCGCCGACGGTATGCGGCTGGTCAAGCGGGTGCTCAGCCCCGGCGAGTTCACGCTCGGCGAGGCTCCGTACGACGCCGGCACGCCGTTCGAGTTCAACGGCGGTCCCATGCTGCGGACGGCGCTGGCCGGCGACACGTTCCACGTCACCGCCCACGAGCTGGTCCTCGACGGGTTGTCCGCCGGGGTGTTTCTCGAGGAGATCGCGGCGGCGTACTCGCACGAGGCCCTCGCGCCGGTCGCGGCCCTCGTTGAGCTGCCACCGCGTACGCCGAGCCTGGAGTTCTGGCGTACCCGGCTGGCGGGCGCAACCGTCGACGGCTCCGAGCTGAAGTGCGCGGCGCCGGAACCGGACCGGCCGACCCTCGCGGCGGCGCAGGTCAGTCGCGCACTGCCCGAGCATGTCGTGACCGGTGTCCGGCGGCTGGGGAGCGACCTGGGAGTGCCGGAGTCCGCGATCCTGCTGGCCGGGTACTACGCCCTGTTGGCAGCGCACGGCGCCGACCCGGATCTCGTCCTCGGCTCCCCGGTCGACGTGCGTCCCGCGGAGAGCGCCCGCGCGATCGGCT
This sequence comes from Winogradskya humida, assembly GCF_016862215.1. Classification (GTDB taxonomy): domain Bacteria; phylum Actinomycetota; class Actinomycetes; order Mycobacteriales; family Micromonosporaceae; genus Actinoplanes; species Actinoplanes humidus. Next base: position 35,362 of record NZ_BOMN01000136.1, on the reverse strand, counting down.
ACCACGTCAACTATGTGCCACTGCGGGTGCGGATCGACCGTGCCGAGAGTGTGCGCGACCTGATCCTGCGCAGCGCCGACACCCTGCGGACGGCGGTCGCGCATGCCGACGTACCCGTGGACGCGTATCCCGATCTCCTGCCGCGGCCCCGTTCGGCCCGGCGGACCACCCCCTTCCGGTACGCCTTCGAGGTGCTGCCCGGCACCGGCCGTGCCGAGTTCCCGATCGGTGGCATGCAGGCCCGGCGCGTCGAGGTCGAACCAGGTTTCAGCAAGTTCGACCTCGACCTCCGGGTCACCGTTACGGGCACCGCCGCCGAGGTGCGGGCCGTCTACCGCAGCGAGCTGTTCGACGCGGCGGACGCCACACTGCTGATCGCCCGGTACGAGGCGGTGCTGGCGTCGTTCGCGTCCGGCCCCGGCGTGCTTGTCGGCGACGTGCCGGTGTGGAGCCCCCGTGACCGCGAGGTCATCGACGCGGCCAACAACACCGACCGGCCCGTGCAGCCCGGATCCGTCCTGCACGCCGTCCAGGACCGCGTCACCGGGCAGCCCGGCGCCGTCGCTGTCATCGACGGCGACCAGCGGGTCAGCTACCGGCAGCTGTGGAACGCCGCCCACCACCTCGCGAGCCTCATCCGGGCCGCCGGTGTCGAACCGGGCGACGTGGTGGCGGTCGCCCTCCCGCGCAGCGCCGAGCTGGCCGCGGCCGTCCTCGGCGCGTGGCTGGCGGGCGCTGCGTACCTCCCCATCGATGCCGCGCACCCCGAGGAACGGATCCGCTACCAGCTGGCCGACTCCGGGGCGAAGATCCTGCTCGCCACCGCAGACCTGGCGCGGTACGCCGCCGACGACCGTACGGTCCTGACACCACCACCCGTGACCGACGTCCCGGACCCGGCAACGAGCGCGGCCCCGCCGGTCGACCCCGCGGCCTGCGCCTATCTGATCTACACGTCGGGCTCGACCGGCCGCCCGAAGGGCACGCTCGTCAGCCACGGCGCCCTGGCGAACCTGATCGCGCACTTCACCGGCGAGCTCGCCGCGACCGCCGCCGACACGATGCTGTGGCTGACCACGTTCGCGTTCGACATCTCCGGCCTCGAACTGTTCGTGCCGCTGGCCTCGGGCGGCAGCCTGGTGCCCGCACCGGACTCGGCCCGCAGCGACGGCCGGGTGCTGCGCGACCTGGTGCTGCGCCACGACGTGCGGTTCGTCCAGGCGACGCCGACGACGTGGCGCCTCGTCATCGACCGCGCGGGGGAGAGCCTGCGCGGGCGTACCGTCCTGGCCGGCGGTGAGATCGTGCCCGTCTGGCTGGCCCAGCGGCTCGCCGCGGCCGGCGCGGCCTTCCACCACGTGTACGGGCCGACGGAGACGACGATCTGGTCGACGTCGCGGATCGTCACCGACACGTCCGGGGCCCGGCTCGACGTCGGCGCCCCGATCGCCAACACCCAGGTCTTCGTCGTCGACGAGCACGGCGATGACCTGCCGATCGGCGTGCGCGGCGAACTCTGCATCGCGGGCGTGGGCGTGGCGATCGGTTACCACAACCGCCCGGAGCTCACCGCGCAGCGGTTCGGCGAACACCCCCGGTACGGCAGGTTCTACCGTACGGGCGACGTGGCCCGGTGGCGTGCGGACGGCGTCCTCGACCTGTTCGGCCGTAGTGACCGGCAGGTGAAACTGCGCGGCAACCGGATCGAACTGGGCGAGATCGAGGCGACGTTGCTGGCGCACCCGCAGGTCGGCGCGGCGGCCGTGGTCATGATCGGGGATCCGAGCGCGGACGCCGTACTCATCGGATGTCTGGAAGCTGCCGCCAGCACGCTCGATCTCGACAGCGTCCGGAGCCATGCCCGTGCCCAGCTGTCCCGGTCGATGCTGCCCGGTGACCTGGTGACGGTGGAAGCCATGCCGATCAACGGCAGTGGGAAGGTCGACTATCCCGCTCTGGAACGGCTGGTCGCCGAGCGGCGGGCGCAGGCCGTGAGCGCCCCGCTGGAGCTGAGCGGGGCCGGCCTCGACGACGAGCTGACCGGCCGGCTGACCACCCTGTGGGGGACCATCCTGCAGCGCGAGGACATCACCGCGGACACGAACTTCTTCGAGTCCGGCGGCAACTCCATGCTGGCCGCCTGGGCGCTGCAGGAACTGCAGAACCTGAGCGGCGTCTCGCTGGGTCTGGGGGAGATCTTCGAGCAGCCGACCCCGAGGGGCCTGGCCACCCGCGTTCAGGACCTGCTCACCGCGCCGGCGGGCCGGTAACGGTCAGCCGCCCCCGATCCATCAGCGCGACCCGGTCGCACAGCTGCTCGGCCTCCGCCCGGAACGGTGTCACCAGCAGGATCGTGACGCCGCTGGCTCGAACGGATTCGACCGCGGCCCAGGTCTCACGCCGGGACCGCGGGTCCTGCCCGGTGGTGAGCCCGTCGAGCACCGCCACCTGCGGTCGGCCCACGTCGGCGAACGCGACCGACAGCCGGTGCCGGCTGCTGCTGGTGCCGGCCCCCTCGCGGGTCCGGGACGAGGTGGTGAGCCCGAGCGCGGCCATGAGCTCCCGCCAGTCGGCGGGGTCGCGGTAGAACGAGCCGTACAGCGTCAGGGCCTCGGCGACCGCCAGCCGGTCGGGCAGCCGGCCGTCCTGCAACCGGTCGGCGATCCGCCGGGTGACCTCGGCCCGCTCCTGGCGGGGATCGCGGCCGAGCACCTGGATGCTGCCGCTGTCGTGGGCGCGCAGGCCCTCGAGGCACTCCACGATCGTGGTCTTCCCGGAGCCGCGGGGGCCGACGATCCCGAAGATCTCGCCCTCCTCGACGGTGAAGGAGACATCCTCGACCGCCACGAGGTCGCCGAAGCTCTTGTTCAGGTGCTGCACCTCAATCACTGCGGACATGGCCGGTCCCTTCTCGGTATTGGCTGATACCAAGACGGTACGTTTTGGGCCTCGCTGCCCGGTATCCTGCTAGCTCCCCGAATAGTGTGGGTCTAGGCCCACCCGGCGCCCGCGTCGAGATAAGTCAGCACGGCCCGGACGCGGCGGTTGGTGTCCTCGTCGCCGGCCAGGCCGAGCTTGGCGAAGATCGTGGTCGTGTATTTGCTGATCGCGCCCTCGCTGAGGAACAGCTTGCCCGCGATCGCCGTGTTGGACAGGCCCTCGGCCATCAGGGCGAGCACCGAGCGTTCCCGCTCGGTCAGGGTGGCCAGGGGATCGGCGCGGACCGGCCGGCCCAGGAGTTTCGCGACCACCGTCGGGTCGAGGGCCGTGCCGCCACCCGCGACCCGGTCCAGGGCGTCCATGAACTGGTCGGCGTCGAGGACGCGGTCCTTCAGCTGGTAGCCGACGCCGCCGTGCCCGTCGGCGAGCAGCTCGCGTGCATAGAGCTGCTCCACGTGCTGCGACAGGATGAGCACCGGCAACCCGGGTATCACCTGGCGAGCGGCGAGTGCCGCCTTGAGCCCCTCGTCGGAGAACGTCGGTGGCAGCCGGACGTCGACGATCGCCGCGTCCGGCCGAGTGCTGAGCAGGGCCTCCAGGGTTGCCGGTCCGGAGTCGACGGCCGCGACGACGGTGTGCCCGTACGCCTCGACCAGCCGAACCATCCCGTCACGCAGCAGAAACAGATCCTCGGCTACGACAATGCGCACGGTACCGCCACGGTGATGTGAGTAGGGCCGCCGGCGGGACTGGTGATGAGCAACCGGCCGTCGAATGCTTTCACGCGGCGCTCGATCCCGCTCAGTCCGGACCCCGCCGCCGCGGCGGCCCCGCCGGCGCCGTTGTCGGTGACGGTCGCGGTGAGCGTCCGCGACCGGTAGACGAGTTCGATGCGTACCTCGGTGGCGTGGGCGTGTTTCGCGACGTTGGTGAGCAGTTCCGCGACGGCGAAGTACACGGCCGACTCGACCGGGCGCTCCACCCGGGACGGCACCTCGCTGTGCACGGTGACCTCGACCGGCGCGTCGAGCGCCAGCGCCCGGACGGCGTCGACCAGGCCCCGCTCGGCCAGCACGGGCGGATTGATGCCCCGGACCAGCGAACGGAGCTCGGCGAGCGCGGCGGCCGAGGTCGCCCGGGCGTCGGCGAGGATCGCCTTCGCGGCGGCGGGATCGGTGTCGACCATCCGCTCGGCGACCTGCATGGCCATGCCCATCGCGACGATCCGTGCCTGGGCCCCGTCGTGCAGCCCCCGCTCGATCCGCTCCAGCTCCGCGACCTGGGCCTGGGTCTGGTCGGCCCGGATGGCTTCCAGCTGCCGGACCCGCCGGCCGAACAGCGACTGCGGGGTCGTGCCGAGGAACCGGACCGCCACGGGCCGCAGCACCCGCCACGCGAACGGGGCGGCGGCGAGACCGGCGACGATCGCGGCGACCCCCGGCAGGGGCAGGCCGCGGGCCGCGATCAGATAGCCGCCGCCGGCCACCGCGAGCGGCGGCAGGGCCGCGACCGGCAGCACGGTCACCCCCGCGACGACGCCCCACAACCCGTCCCAGTGCAGCTGCGGGTCGTGGAAGCGGGCCTGCATCCGGGCCCGGCGGCGCGCCTCCCGCTCGGACTTCTGGTACTCGACGCCGTCCCACCAGTAGCCGGTGGCCATCCGGGTCACCGGGAACACGGGCCGGTAACTGACCTCGAGCTCCAGAGCAAGCCAGCGCCGCGTGACCCGCCGCGCGGCCTGGGCCAGCTGCCTGCTGGTCAGCAGGTGCACCATCCAGACGCCCGCGGCGATCCACACGACGATCACCAGGGTCTCGCCGAGCGACGCGAGCGCGCGGACGGCGAGGGGTGCTGTCGAGCCCTTGGTCCAGGAGTAGGCCACCAGCGAACCGCCGAAGCCGACGAACCCGGCGACGGTCGGGAGGAGCACGGTGAGCAGGGTCAGGACGACGGACCGGTACAGCCCGAGCGCGATCTCGGCACCCCAGCGCAGGGGGTTGCCGCCGACGGGCACTCTCATGCGGCTGTCCTCTCGTTGCGAAGTTCATTGTGCCAGCCCGGCGGGATACATATGGTGGAGGTGGCTTCACCCCCCGGTCGGCCGGCGGCTCGAATCTACGGCCGCGGCCCGGCAGCCGGTATCCGGCTAGCTCCCCTGGCAGGTGGGCCCAGACCCCGCGATTTCGCGTCCCGGGGTGGGTCTAGCCCCACACTTGACCGGTCGCAGTTGAACACGTGGACCGCGTCGATCGATCATGAAACCGTTGTGCGGTAAGCAGATCCAGGCGACCAACCACGGGCTGGAGGGTACGCCGCGGGGGTACCCGACCGGCCCCGCACCGGTTGCCCGACCGGCGTCCAGGGTGTACCCCTTTGCGGTGAGAAGTCGGCCTCGGCGCCGGGTCGGGGCTTCTCCTGACCACACCGCCTCCATTTCAGGGAGTCCGCGATGCCCTTGTTCACCCGCCGGCGACGCCGTGCGAGCTCGACCGACCGGTTCGCCGTGCTGATACGCCGGCTGCGCTGGCCGGTGGCGATCCTCTGGTTCGTGATGATCGTGCTGCTCAACCCGGTAGCCGGTGGTCTCTCCAAGGCCACCAACGACACGCCCGCGGCCTACCTGCCGCACTCGGCCTCGTCGACCAAGGTCGCCGAGATCGAGGAGGCCGCCGCCGGTGGCAAGGGTGAACCGCAGACCGATGACATGGTCATCATCTTCGAGCGCAAGACCGGCCTGACCGAGCAGGACTCGACGGTTATCGCCGCGGCCCGCACGGCCGTCGCGGGTCTGGTCGGTACGACCGCCGGGCTGACCGCCCCGGGCGACGTCACGGTGTCGGACGACAAGCAGGCCGCCGTCTTCGGGACCGGTGTCACCGCCCCCCAGCAGGACATCACCGACGACGACGCGGCGGCCGTGAAAGCGGTCCGGGACGCGCTCGACAAGGCGACCGCCTCGACGAGCGGCCTGCAGGTCGCGGTGACGGGCGCGGCGGCGGCGACCACCGACAGCGGTAACGAGACCGAGACGGGTCTGCTGCTGTCCGCGGTGATCATCGTCGGGATCGTGCTGCTGCTGGTCTATCGCAGCCCGGTGCTGTGGGCCCTGCCGCTGATCGGCGCCGGGGGAGCGGTCGTGGTGGCACAGGCGGGGGCGCACGGACTCGCCAGCGCCGGCCTCACGATCAGCTCGTTGTCGACGTCCATCCTCATCGTGCTCGTCTTCGGCGCCGGTACCGACTACGCGTTGCTGCTCACGCACCGGTATCGAGAAGAGCTGTCGTTGCACGCGCTGCCGGAGGACGCCATGAGCGTCGCTCTGCGCCGCACGCTGCCCACCCTGCTCGCCTCCGCGGGCACGGTCGTCGCCGCGATGCTCTGCCTGCTGGCGGCCGGCTCCGGTGCCGTACGCGGCCTCGGCCCGGTCGGTGTCGTGGGTGTCCTGGCCGCCCTGGTGGCCGAGGTGACGTTCTACCCGGCCCTGCTGCTGATCTTCGGCCGTGTCGCGTTCTGGCCCCGCGTCCCCCGCGAGGGCAAGGGCGGGCACGAGGAGTCGCGGTTCTGGGCCCGGATCGGCAACGGCGTCGCCCGTCGTCCCGCCCCGGTCACCGCGATCTCCGTGGTGCTGCTGATCGCTGCCTGTGCCGGCCTGTTCGCACTGAACTTCAACAGTGACCCGCTGAACAACGTCAAGGGCAACCCTGGCAGCGTCGTCGGCACCCGCCTGATCAGCCAGCACTTCCCGGTCGGCATCAGCTACCCGCTGGTGATCCTCACCCCGCCGGACGAGGCAGCCGCGACCGAGACCACCGCCCGGGGCACGCCGAATGTCAGCTCGGTCGAGGCCGGCCCCGCGGTGCAGGGCTACTCCAGCTTCTCGGTGGTCCTGTCCGTCACCCCGTTCGGCGACAAGGCCTGGGACACGATCAAACAGCTGCGTTCGGAGCTGGACAGCAGCGCCCCCAAGGCGCTCGTGGGCGGCTTCCCCGCCGTCCAGTACGACTCCGAGCAGCAGGCCCGGCACGACGCCACCGTGGTCATCCCGCTCGTGCTGCTCGTGATCCTGATCGTCATCGGTCTGCTGCTGCGGGCGGTGGTCGCCCCGATCGTCCTGGTGGTCACGACCGCGCTCAGCTTCGCCGCGTCGTTCGGGCTCGCCAGTCTGCTGTGGAAGGACGCGTTCGGCTTCGACGGCATCGACCCCAGCATCCCCATCTACATCTTCGTGTTCCTGGTTGCGCTCGGCGTCGACTACAACATCTTCCTGGCGGCCCGGATCCGGGAGGAGTCGCGTCACCTCGGCACGAAGCGGGGCACGCTGCGGGGGCTCAGTGTCACCGGTGGCGTCATCACCGCGGCCGGGGTCGTGCTCGCCGCGACGTTCGCCGCGCTGGCACAGCTGCCCAGCGTTCAGCTGACCGAGGTGGGCAGTGCGGTCGCGCTGGGCGTTCTGCTCGACACGCTGCTCGTACGCACGGTGCTCGTCCCCGCCTCGATCCTGACCATCGGCGACAAGAGCTGGTGGCCCTCCCGCGAGAAGCTCCCGTCATCGGACGAGCCGGCCTCCGCCACAGAAAAGCCGGCGTCAGAGCCGGAGCCGGAGCCGGAATCTGAATCTGAATCTGAGTCGAAGTCTGAGCCGGCCGTCGCCGAGGAGTCCACGGAGCACCCCGTCAAGGGGTGAGGCTGTTCAACTGCGAGAAAAGCCAGTCGAACAGCGGGGCAATTAATGCACTTGAACGGGGCGGCGCCGACATTGTCGGCGCCGCCTTTCGCGGTTACGGTAAACGGGCCGGCCGTTCGGCCCGCGTGCTTCAATTCGCGACAACAATGAAGCGAGCCGCGCTGCCATGAAATCGCGACGCGCCAGAAAAGCGCAAACATCCAAGGGCTGGTCGGCCCTGACCCGGTTGTTACGCCGTTATATCCGTCCCTATTACCGAGCCTTGAGCGCAGTGGTCGTGCTGATGGCCGCGCAGGCGGCGGGCAATCTTTATCTGCCCAATCTCAACGCCGACATCATCGATGACGGTGTGGTCGGCGGGGACCTCGGCTACATCTGGCGCGCCGGTGCCCTGATGCTCGTCATCACCGCGGGCCTGGGCATCGTCGCCGTGCTGGCGGTGTACCTGGCGTCGCGGGTGTCCATGACGGTCGGCGCCGACCTGCGCGCGGCGATCTTCGCCCGGGTGCAGTCGTTCTCGGTCGCCGATCTGCACCGCTTCGGCGTCTCGTCGCTGACCACCCGCACGGTCAACGACGTCCAGCAGCTCCAGGTCTTCCTGCAGCTGTCGCTCACGCTGCTGATCAGCGTCGTCTTCACGATCGGCGGCGCGCTGATCCTGGCGGTCCGGGCCGGGCGGGAGTTGTCGCTGCTGCTCGTGGTGGCACTGCCGGTGCTGGTCGCGATCATCGCGGTCACCCTGGTGGTCCTGCTCCCGCTGTTCCGCGCGGTGCAGGTGAAGACCGACCGGCTCAATCAGGTCCTGCGGGAACAGATCTCCGGGGTCCGGGTGACGCGTGCGTTCGGCCGCACCGACGCCGAGCGGGTCCGCTTCGGCGCCGTCAACGAGGACATCACCGCGACCGGGCTACGGGCCAACCGGGTCTTCGCGCTGGTCCTCCCGGTGATCTTCGGGATCGTCAACGTGTCCAGCGTGGGGGTCGTCTGGTTCGGCGGCCGGCTGGTCAGCGACGGCACGATGGAGATCGGCAGCATGACGGCGTTCCTGATCTACATCCTGCAGATCCTGACGTACATCGTCGTCGCGGTGACCGTGATCGTGCTGATCCCGCGCGCCGCCGCCGCCGCGAACCGGATCGAGCAGATCCTCACGGTCATGCCGTCGAGCGCCGGGCCCCCGCGCGCGGCACCCGCGTCCACGCAGGCCGGCAAGGTCGAGTTCCAGCAGGTCAGTTTCCGCTATCCGGGCAGCGAACGTCCGGTGGTGAGCGATCTGACGCTGACGTTCCGGCCGGGGCAGACCAGTGCGGTCATCGGGGGCACCGGCAGCGGTAAGACCACGCTGCTCAACCTGATCCCGCGGTTCATCGACGCGACGGACGGCACGGTGCTCGTACACGGGCTCGGCGTTCCTGAGCAGTCCGTCGACGACCTGAGAGCGAGCATCGGCCTGGTGCCGCAGACGGCCCTGCTGTTCGCCGGGACCGTGGCCGGCAACCTGCGGTTCGGCCGTCCCGAGGCCACGGACGACGAGCTGTGGCGCGCGCTGGAGACCGCCCAGGCCCGCGATTTTGTCGCCGCCCTGCCCGGCGGGCTGGACGCACCCGTCGAACGGGGCGGCGCGAACCTGTCAGGTGGCCAGCGGCAGCGGTTGTCCATCGCGCGCGCCCTGGTCCGGCGGCCGTGGCTCTACCTGTTCGACGACTGCTTCTCCGCCCTGGACGCTGCCACCGACGCCCGGCTGCGCGCGGAGCTGCGGGCCGAGACGCGGGGCGCCACCGTGGTGATCGTCGCCCAGCGGGCCAGCACGATCATGCACGCCGACCAGATCGTCGTGCTCGAGTCCGGACGGATCGCCGGTGTCGGCACCCATGAGCGGCTGCTGACCGGCTGCCGGGCGTACCAGGAGATCATCGCTTCCCAGCTCGGCGAAGGGGCCGCGGCATGACCCAGTCCACCCCGCCTCGCCGGTCGGCACTGCCGCGCCTGGCGGCGCGGCTCCGGCCGCAACGGTCGCGGCTGCTGCTCGTGGTCGTGCTCACCATCGCGTCGGTCGGCACCCTGGTCGCCGGGCCGTGGATCCTCGGCCTGGCCACCGACGTGCTGCTCAGCGGTCTGATCGGCAGGGAGCTGCCGGAGATCGGTGGCCGCGACCAGGCCGTGGCCGACCTGCGCGCGCAGGGCCACGACCGGCTGGCCGACATGCTCTCGACCATGAACGTCACCCCGACCCACGGCGTCGATCTCGACCACCTCGGGCGGCTTCTGCTCCTGGCCACGGCGGTGTTTGTGCTGAGCGCCGTGTTCAGCTGGATCCAGGGCTTCCTGATGGCGGGGATCACTCAGCGCACCATCCACGGGCTGCGCCGCTCGGTCGAGGAGAAGATGGGCCGGCTGCCGCTGCGGTACTTCGACCGGAACCCGCACGGCGAGATCCTCAGCCGGACCACCAACGACGTCGACAACATCAACGTCGCCCTGCAGGAGGTGCTCGGTCAGCTGCCGACGGCGGTGCTCACCGTGCTCGGGGTGCTGGTGGTCATGTTCTGGATCTCCCCGCTGCTCGCCGCCGTCTCCCTGATCACCGTGCCGCTGCTGATGGTGGCGCTGGCCGTCTTCGGTAAACGGTCCAAGCCGCATTTCACGGCGCAGTGGGAGCACACCGGTCATCTGACGGCGCTGGCCGAGGAGACGTATTCCGGCCACGCTCTCATGCTTGCTTTCGGCCGCCGGGCGACGGTGATCGAAAGTTTCGGCGAACGTAATGAGAAGCTGCGCCGGGCCAGCTTCTACGCCCAATTCTTCTCCGGGCTGATTCTGCCCGCCGTCCTGCTCATCGGCAATTTGAATTATGTGACGATCGCGGTGCTGGGCGGTTATCAGGTCGCCACCGGCGTCGTCTCGCTGGGCTCGGTGCAGGCGTTCATCCAGTATTCGCGCCGGTTCACCACCCCGATCACCCAGATCGCCGGGCAGCTGGGCCTGATCCAGTCGGGCCTCGCCAGCGCGGAGCGCGTCTTCGAGTTCCTGGACGCCCCCGAGGAGAGCACCACCACGACGACCGTGACCCGCACGGGGAAGACGGCCGGCCGGATCGAGCTGCGCAACGTGTCCTTCAGGTACGAGCCCGGTGCTCCCCTGATCGAGGACCTGACCCTCGATGTGGCACCGGGGCAGAAGGTCGCCATCGTCGGCCCGACCGGAAGCGGCAAGACCACGCTGGTGAACCTGCTCATGCGCTTCTACGAGATCGACGACGGTCAGATCCTGCTGGACGGCACCGACTACCGCGACCTGAGCCGCGACGAGGTGCGCGCCTGTTTCGGCATGGTGCTGCAGGAAACCTGGCTGTTCGGCGGCACGATCCGGGAGAACATCGCCTACGGCCGGCAGGATGTGTCCGATGAGGACGTTCGAGCCGCCGCCAGGGACGCCTTCGTGGACGATTTCGTCCGCACGCTGCCCGACGGGTACGACACCGTGCTCGACGAGGATGCCTCCAGCGTCTCCACCGGGCAGAAGCAGTTGCTCACGATCGCCCGGGCATTCCTCGCCGACCCGGACATCCTGATCCTGGACGAGGCCACGAGCAGCGTCGACACCCGTACGGAGCTGATGATCCAGCAGGCGATGACCCGTCTCTGTGCGGGCCGGACCAGTTTTGTCATCGCGCACCGCCTGTCGACCGTCCGCGACGCCGACACGATCGTCGTCATCGACGCCGGCCGGGTGACCGAGCAGGGTTCCCACGTGGAGCTGCTGGCACGCCGGAGCTTCTACCACCATCTCTACAACAGCCAGTTCGCCGCCACGTCCTGACACCGGGTCCGCCCCGCACGCGGCTGTGCCCCTCGCCGATCCCGGCAAGGGGCACAGTTTTCGTGGTGCGGTGGAGACGGTTCACATGGCGACGTCGGTCATCTTCGCTACCTCGTTCGCGAAGCTCGACCACTCGGCCGCGCACTTGCGGGCCAGATCGGCCACCATGTAGGCGGAATGCGAGGGTACGGTCGGGGCGACCTGGTTCCACGTCGGCAGCGTCGAGGAGACCGTCGACAGCCAGCGCAGCAGTTTGCGGCCGTTGTCGGTGAACCTCAGCGAGGGATCGCGGATCAGGCTGTTGAGCAGCTCGGGTACTTCAGGGATCTGCTCGTCGGCTTCGAATCCGGGGAAGCGGCTGTTACCGGCCAACCGCGGCGAGGTGTTCCTCGCTCCGGTCAGGATGGTGACGTGCTGGCCGGAGCAGGCGGGATCGCCGGCTGCTCCCGCGGTGCATTCGTGCTGATGGTCGGCGGTCGCGCCGGGTTCGTGCAGTCCTTCGGCCTGCGCTGCCGCGAGCCGTCTGTTCGTGCGTTGCATCGGTGGCAGCGGATCCTCGCCGTGCTGCATCCGCTCCCGGACATCGCGGGCCGTGCCCAGTGAGACACCGGCCCGGCGGGCGATCTCCCGCAGCGACGCGTCGGGTTGTTCGGTGACGACCCGGCTCGCCGCCAGCCGGCCCGCCGCCGCGTCGGTGGGGCGCACGCGGCCGTCCCGGCCGACCCGGGCGGCCACCGCCTTGGGTTCACCGCATTCCTTGCGCAGGGCCCGGATGGTCCCCGCGGAAAGACCGGACACCGAGGCGATCAGCCGGTCGGACCAGGTCGAGTGCAGGGAGATGATGCGCCGGGCCGCGGCGGTCCGGTCCGCCCGGGTGAGCGGGAGCCCGTGGCCGACGTTGAGCTGCACGGCCAGGACGAACGCGTCCTCGTCGGAGCCGTCGAAAAAACGGACGTTGATGGTCTCGTGTCCACGCGTCACGGCTGCCTGAAGGCGATGCATACCATCGATCACGCGCATGGTCTGGCGGTGTACGGTGATGGGCGGCAGCTGGCCGTCGGTGGCCGCCAGCAGGCGGACGTGCTCGGCATCCTCTCCGGTCAGTCGCGGCGAGTCCGCGGGGAGCAGCACGCTGATCGATACGCACTCAACCGTCGCGCTCTCCGCGTCCCAGGCGAACTGTGGTGCCTCGTTCTTGGCGGTGTCGCGTGCGGGGCGGGTTTCGATCAATGGCAAACTCCCGTTGCCCTTGCTCATTCGATTCGATCCCCCGTGTCGCTTCACGAATGTGGACATAGCCTTTTCCCTACCGCTTATTAAAGGCTGGTAAATTTTTCTCCTGCGAGAGCCCAGGAGGGGCGGTCGGGGGAAACCCTAGCAAGGCATATCTACTGTGGTCAACATCCCAGTGACAGCTTTGATCTTCATTTGAGCTGTTCAGCAGGCATCTCACAGGAATTGATCGGCCGTGAAGTGAAAATACGACGTCACTGTGGTTGCGCGGTCGTGTCAGGGGCATTGTTTTCCGTCAGAAAAGGCAGGTCATGGCGGTCGGCGCTCGGCGGGGTAACGGGTGGCTGGGCAAATCGGGCATTGCGGTGTGCGCGAACCGCGCGCTCTGCGGAATCGCTTCGACCGGTCTGTCTCTTTGTCGCATTTCGTTATTTAATGGCAGCACTGCCGATGTCCTCCAACTTGTACCTTTTAGGGTGTTCAACCTCGGTCCATCGACGCACTTCGCGTAGTTGTGCAGATGCTCAAAGTGAGGTTTGCTGCCTCGGCTGGGTAGCAACGGCCGTGTTCAACCGAATTGGACTACTCAGTTGAACGTTGAACCAGCCCCGCGTCACGAGTTGTAGCGTGGCAGTCGCCGCCGCTGCCGGCCTCCCCACGAGGGCGGGCGCGCAGCCCGGCTGCGAGAAATTCAGGCTGCGCGTGAAAAGCCTTTCGCATTCCACCGACCGTTGCATCGGTGCAACGGGAGTAGTTGCAGCTCGCGCCGGCGTTAAATACCAGGCTTGTCCCGCCTATCGGGGCCGCCCGCGCACCCGAGAATTGCCGGTCGGAGTCCGCAGCGGTGACTCCGGCGGCGGATGACGTATATCCGGAGGGCGTTATGGCAGCGATCAAAGTCTTTCTATCCGGGGGTCCCGGGCACTTCCCCGAAGAGCATCGCGTCCAGGTGATCGATTCGCTGGAGAGCAGTTACAAGTGTCAGTTCGGGGCGGGCTACGAGCACTTCCGGCACGCCGGCGACTACGTGAGCGTCGAGGGGGAGCGCCTGCCGGTCCTGCTGTGGCACACCCGTACTTTTATCGCTGAGTAATAAGGGCACGATCGACCGGGGTGCGGGCAGACTTGCGGCGTGGGCGTCCGGTGAGCTTTCGCCGGGTGCCCTGCGCCGGATAACGGCCGACCGTTGACCCATGGCGGCCGTTTCGCCGTCACCGAACGCACGGTGCCCGGCCTGCCCGGTGACCCCGGTGTCTCCCTGCTGATCTGTACGCCGATCGGCGTACCCGGGCCCCGCCCGGCGATCTACCACACCCACGGCGGCGGCATGTTCACCGGCGATCACCGCATCGGCCTGGGCGACCTGCTCGGCACCGCCGACCGGTTCGGCGCCACCCTGCTCTCGGTCGGATATCGGCTCGCCCCCGAAAACCCTTACCCCGCACCGATCGACGACGTCTACGCCGGTCTGCTCTGGACCGCGGAGCACGGCGATGAACTCGGCATCGACCCGCAGCGCATCATCGCCGCGGGCACGAGCGCCGGCGGTGGGCTGACCGCCGCCCTTGCCCTGCGGGTCCGTGATCAGGGCGGCCCCCGGCTGCTCGGGCAATGGCTGATGTGCCCGATGCTCGACGACCGCAACAACAGCGGATCGGTACGCCAGATGGCCGGCCGCGACATCTGGGACGCCACCTGGAACGGCGTCGGCTGGACCGCCCTGCTCGGCGACGCCCGCGGTGGCCCGGATGTCCCGCCCTACGCGGCACCCGCCCGTGCCACCGATCTCTCCGGACTCCCGTCCGCGTTCACCGACGCAGGCTCCGCCGAATCCCTGCGGGACGAGGCCATGGCCTATGCCGCCCGCATCTGGCAGGCCGGCGGCCAGGCCGAACTGCACATCTGGTCCGGCGGCTACCACGTCTTCGACTGGACCGCCCCGGACGCCCGCGTCAGCCGGGCCGCCCGCGAAGCCCGCATCTCCTGGCTCGATCGCCTCCTGGCCACGGACTGAAGCGGGCTATCTGTCACTGGCTAAATTTATATAGACAGTAACTGCTGATGATGGCATGCTCGGCGGCATGGAGCTCGACGAGCACTGGATGCTCGCTGTTCAGGATGCGTTTGCGCTGGCCAATGCGGTCGGCCCGGCCTTTGCGCACGGGAAACCGCTCCCTTCGGAGCCGACTCGGTCTCTGCCCGAGGTGGCGGTCCTCGGCGACACGGGTCGCGAGCTGTGGATGATTCTGCGTGCCGTGGCCGCCGGGGATACGGCGGCCGCGGCGGAGCGGTTGAACGCTCTGCTGGACCTGATGGACGCCCGCCCGCGGATGGCGCGGCGCGGGCCGGGCGGCTTCTGGCACCTGCAGTTCGTCTCGTCCACCGGCGGCGAGAGCACCCACCTGGTCATCGCTACGGGGATGCTGCTCGGCAGCGGGGATTTCGTCCGGATCAAGGGGTGCCAGGCGCCCCGGTGCGAGCGGGTCTTCCTCGACAGCACCAGGAACAGGAGCCAGCAGTTCTGCTCGACCCGGTGCCAGGACCGGGTGAAGACGGCCTCGCTGCGGGAGCGGCGCAGGGCGCGGGAGGACACACCCTCGTGACCGTCATCGACGGGCCGCTGCTGCGAAACGCGCCGTTCCTGCGGCTCTGGACCGGCACCGCGGCCTCGGGGCTGGCGACCTGGGCACTGCCCTTCCTGCTCGGGCTCGCCGTGCTCGACCATACGCTGACGGCTACGCAGCTCGGGTTGCTGCTTGCCGTGCGCATCGTGGGGTTTGTCGGTGCCGTTCCGGTGGGTGGGGTGCTGGCCGATCGGTATTCCCGGCGCGGGGTGGTGCTGTGGTCGGGGTTGATGGCGAGCGGGGCGGCTCCCGTGGCCGCGTGGGGGCTGGGGCATTCGCTGGTGCTGGCGGCTGTTGCGGTTGCTGTGACGGGGGTCGGGCAGGGGGCGTGCCGGCCGGCTTTTCAGGCGTTGGCCGCCGAGGTTGTTGCGGGGCCGCAGCGGCAGCAGGCCAATGCGGCGATCACGCTTGCCGTGCGGGTGACAACGTTGCTTGCTCCGGGGCTGACCGCGCTGCTTGCGGTGGTTGTCAGCATTCCCCTGCTGCTGCTCGGGACCGGGTGTCTGTGGCTGGTGGCGGCGCTGGCCCCGAAAGGCGGCGCCGGGGTGCGGGTGGTGGCCGGCGGGCGGCCGGCGGTGCTGAGCGAGTTCGCCGACGGCGTCAGGGAGGCGCGCCGGCATCCCTGGTTCCTCGCGGGGCTGGGGGCGCTGACGGCGGTGATCGCCACCGGATACTCGGCCACGGGGGTGGCGCTGCCGCTGATCAGTCGCGATCGGTACCACAGCGAGACTGTGCTTGCCGCGGCGCTCACGGCGTACACATTGGGGGCTCTCGGGGGTGCTCTTCTGATCGGGCGCTGGCGGCCGCGGACGCCGGGGTGGTCCGCGCTGGCCGGGCTCTCGCTCTATGGTCTTGTGCCGCTGGGGCTGCTGCTGCCCGTGCACCCGGCGTTCATCGTGGCGACCTACGTGGTGGCCGGGTTCGGCATCGAATTGTTCAACGTGCCGTGGTTCACCGCGACCCAGCGCGAGGTGGATCCGGACCGGCTCGCGCGGGTGTCCTCCCTGGACTTCCTGCTGTCCTACGGCCTCGCGCCCGCCGGTCTCGCGCTCATCGCGCCGGCCATCAACACCTTTGGCATGGGTACGGTGCTCGCGGTCTGCGCCGTGGTCTGTTTCGCCGCACCCGCGGCAGCAGCCCTGGTCCCGTCGTCCCGAGGCTTCACAGGCTCGCCGCCAGACCGTTGAGGATCATCGTGAGGCGGCGGTCGAAGGCGGCGTCGGGCTCCTCCGCGGCGCCGTCCGTCTCGGTGATCATCCGTTTGAGGTGCGGGTGGTCGTCGGACTCGACCAGCTGGACGACAAGCGGTGTCACGTGTTGGCGCCACCCGGCCTCGTCCAGGCCGGTGCGGCGCTGCTCCTCCGCCTCGGCGAGCTCCTCCTGCACGAAGCCCCGGGCGAACTGCAGAGGCGTCAATGCCAGGTCGACCATCGCGCCGATCCCGAGACCGAGATCGGCGACGCAGCCGAGCGCGTGGTCCATGACGTTCTGGAAGTTCGGGCCGAAGCTCGGCCGCTGACCGAGCCCGATGATCCAGGGGTGGCGGTGGTGCAGTCGCCGGTAGTCGTGGATCAGCGCGGACAGCCGGGCGCGCCAGTCGCCGCGGGGGCCGCCGGTCAGGTCGAGCTCGCCGAGGACGTCGTCGTACATGAGCTCGATCAGGTCGGTCTTGTTGCCGACATGCCGGTAGAGCGCCATCGCGCTATGGCCCATGCGCGACCCGATCCGGCGCATGGAGAGCGCGTCGAGACCCTCCTCGTCCGCGATCGCGATCGCCGCCTCGACGATCATCCGGTGGTCGAGGGCGCGGGCCGGCCCGCGCCCCTGGCCCGTCAGGCGGGTCCAGATCACGGGCTGCAGTTCGGGCATCCTGGCTGGCCTTCCGATGCGTGACGGGTCGCTTACACCATATCCGGCCCGGAGGTGCAGTCGTTGACGTGTGGCAGTCGTATACGGTGTAATCGACTGGTCGCGTACTACGTATACGACTGTTGCCAAGGGAAGGAATTGTCATGATCGACGGCACCTGGACACTCACTGTCACGCCTCCTCGCGGCGCTGACCGGCAGGCGATCCTGATCTGCCACACCGCCGGGGACGTTCTCACGGGGACCTTCGACGGCACCGCCATCACGGACGGTCACGCCGACGGGGCGGAGATCCGGTTCAAGGCCGCGATCACGTCGCCGTTCGCGATGACGCTGGAATGCACCGCTGCGATCGACGGCGGCACGATGACCGGAAAGGCGAGGGCCTCGATGATGACCCTGCCGCTCACCGGCGTACGCCGATGAGGTCCGTCGCCATTGTCGGTGCGGGACTGAGCGGTCTGGTGCTCGCCCGGGTCCTGCAACTGCACGGCATCGATTGCACCGTCTACGAATCCGATGGCTCTCCGCAGGGCCGGGGCCAGGGCGGGTCACTCGACATCCACGAGGACGCCGGCCAGCGGGCGCTGCGGGAAGCCGGCCTCTACGACCAGTTCCGCGCGCTCACCCACCCGCAGGGCCAGACGGTCCGGGTTCTCGACAAGGCCGCCACCGCGCTCATCAGCTTCGACCCGGGCGACGACCACGGCACCCGCCCGGAGATCGACCGCGGACAGCTGCGTGGCCTGCTGATCGGCTCTCTCGACCCCGGCCGGATCCAATGGGGACACAGGGTGGTCGAGGCGGTCGCGGGCAGGATCACTTTTGCTGACGGTACGAGCACCGCTGCCGACCTGCTCGTCGGAGCCGACGGGACCTGGTCGCGGATCCGTCCGCTCGTCTCCGGGGCAGCGCCGGAATACAGCGGCATCACCTACGCGGGGCTGCGCATCACCGATGCGGCGCAACGGTACCCGGACTCGGCGGCGCTCACCGGGCCGGGGATGTACTTCGCGCTGTCGGACAACCAGGGCATGATCGGCCACGGCGGCCGGGACATCGAGCTGGGCGTGTCGATGCGCGTGCCCGAGGACTGGCTGGCCACCAGCGGCGTGGACTGGAGCGACCCGCACGCCGCACGCGCCTTCCTGCTGACCCGCTTCGCCGGCTGGGACCCCGGTCTGCTGGACCTGATCCGGCGCAGCGACGACACCATCGCCGCTCGCCAGATCCTCGCCCTGCCGATCGGGCACCGCTGGGAGCGCGTGCCCGGCGTGACCCTGATCGGCGACGCCGGGCACGTCATGTCGCCGTTCGCCGGCGAGGGCGCCAACCTCGCCATGCTCGACGGGCTCGACCTGGCGCTCGCCCTCGTCAGACACGGCGACGACGTCGAGGCCGCCCTCGCCGAGTATGAGACGGCGATGTTCGCCCGCGCCGCGGTCTCGGCCGAGGCCTCAGCCCGGGGCCTCGAGAACTGCTTCGCCCCGGACTCGCCCCGGGGTCTCACGAGCTTCTTCGCCACGATGCTCCAGGAGTAACCACAGCGGACAAAAATGTCACTCTCGGCCTCGACGGCAGAGGTCTTCGTCGACCTGCTCGAAATCCCCGGTGCGCTGCCCGCGCCGGAGTCGAGCTACTGCGACGTGCTCGGCTTTCACCGTCGTCGCCAGGCTCGGGACCTTCTTCCTCGCCGTGGGAGTGGCCGAATTCCGGGCGCTGCTCGTCTTCACCAACCGGTTCAGCCTCGGCGGCAGCGAACCCGCTCCCGAGGACGGCGCCCGGCTGCTCAGCGCCGAACTGGTGCTGTCAGACCCGGGCGAGCTCCGCGCACTGGCGGAGCGGGTCGCCGCGACCGGCTACCCGCACGAGCTCAGTGCGGAGACCTTGACCGTACGCGACCCGTCCTCCGACGTGTTGCGCTTCAGCTGACGGCAAGCAGCAGGTCGGCGTACTTCTCGCGGTCGATCTCCGTGATGTACGCGGGGTGGCGCATGGCGGTTCCGAGGTCGCGCCAGATGCGCTGGGCCGGGTCGGACTCGGCGAACCGGCTCGCGCCGCCGACGTCGAGCAGTTTGTCAGCCGCCCGGCGGATCTGGCGTGCGGCGAAACCGTTGTCCATCCGGATGCGGGCGTCGGCGAGCGGGGTCAGCCGTTCGCCGGCGCGGGCTGCCCGGTCGACCAGGCGGGCGGAGCGCGCGGCCTGCAGGATGGCACTGTCGATCAGCATGGCCGCGTCGGCGACATTCGACCGTACGCCGGGAGCGTCGATCGCCCGCGCGTAGGGCCCGGATTTGAGGGGCCGTCCGGCGGTCAGGGTCGCCACGATGTGGTCGTAGAGCGCCATGCCCATGCCGAGGACGGGCGCGGAGAGCGTACCCATCAGGCCTTGAGGTCGTGGCAGGTCGGTGGCGAAGCCGGCATGCTGAGACATCAGCAGGACCTGGTCCTGGGGCACGAAGACGTCGGCGGCGACCAGTGTGTCGCTGCCCGTGCCGCGCATCCCGGCCATGTGCCAGGTTTCCTCGATGGACAGCTCGCCGACCGGGACCAGGGCGAAACCGCGGTCGTCGCCGGCGGTGACGTCGAGGATCGCCCAGGTCGCGTGGTGCGCGCCGGACGCCCAGCCCCAGCGGCCCTTGAGCACGTACCCGCCGTCGGCGGGCCGGGCCGGCACGGCGCCGCCGGACGCACCGCACACCGTGGCGTCCGGGTCGTTGGCCCAGACGCGGCGGCGTACCTCGTCGGGGAACATCCAGACGGCGAGGCCGCCGCTGTAGAACACCGTCAGCACCCAGCCGGCCGAGGAGCAGCCGCGTGCGAGCTCGGCCGCGATGGCGGTGACCGCGGCCGCGCCGGCCTGCGCCCCGCCGTAGATCCGCGGCGTGGCCAGGCGCAACAGGCCCGCCTTGTGCATCGCGGTGAGGTCCTCGGCGGGCAGCGTCTCCGTGCGGTCCGCGACGCCCGCGTTCGCGCTGAGGATCGGCACCAGCGCGGACGCGGCCGCCACGAGCTCGGCCTCCTCGATGGGCAGATCGGCGGTAAACGGGTCGAGCCGGTCGATAATTTCCATCGGGGCAGCCTCGCAGGACCGGATCGGCGCAACCAGACCGGCGCGGGAGGGGTGCCACGAGGGCCACCCTCACCAGCCGTCGTATCGTCATGACATGGCGGACAATCCGGTCGGTGAATACCTGCGGGCCCGGCGTGAGCAGGTGCAGCCCGAGGACGTGGGCATCGCGGTCAACGGCCACCGCCGGGTGCCTGGCCTGCGCCGCGACGAGCTGGCCGTCCTCGCCGGGATCAGCACCGAGTACTACACCCGCCTCGAGCAGGGCCGCGACCGTAACCCGTCGGCACGGGTCCTCGACGCGATCGCCGACGCGCTCGGGCTCGCCCGCGAGGCCACCACCCACCTGCACGACCTCGCCGGCCCGGCACCCCGCCGGCGGCAGGCACCCCGGAGCACCGAACGGGTCCGCGCCGGCGTCGTGCGGCTGATCGAGTCCTGGCCGGCGACACCCGCCTTCGTCCAGGGCCGGTATTTCGATGTTCTGGCGGCCAACCGGCTGGCGTTCGCGGTGTCCCCGCTCTACCGGCCCGGCACCAACCTGCTGCGCGCTGTCCTGCACGACCCGGCCGTGGTGGGGCTCGAGGCGGAGGAACTGGTCCGCACGGTGGTGGCCACCCTGCGGACCGCCGCCGGCGGGGACCTGGGCGATCCGCGGCTGCTCGAGCTCGTCGCCGAGTTCTCCGCGAGCAGTGAGCTGTTCCGCCGCTTCTGGGACCGCCACGACGTACGCCCCCAGCCCAGCAGCGGCATCCATCACCTGCACCACCCGCTGGTCGGCGATCTCGACCTGCACTACGACAAGTTCCAGGTCGCCGGCGCGGAAGGCCAGACCCTCGTCGTCTACCAGGCCGAGCCCGGCTCCCGTTCCGCCAGGGCACTCGCCCTGCTGGTCTCGCCCGAGGAGGCTGTCCGGCCCGGTGCCGGATAACGCTTTTCCGCGCGGATCGGGCAAGGTCTGACCTGACGGGTCCTTCCCCGGGGACGGACGGGCTTTCCCGGCTCCGGGGTCTCACGGTTCACGGCTTTACGTACTTACCCTTTCGACGGTGTTGTTGAGGCTGTCGCAGGGGAGTGGTCGTGTCTCGAGGTAGAACCGGCGCGGGGATCGCTGTCGCTGTCATCGTCGCGGCGGGCCTGGCGTCCTGCTCCGGCTCGGCGACCAGTTCCGCGCCGTCGGACGCGGCGGTTGGTGCTTCCGCGTACGCGGAGCCATCGGTTGTGCCTTCTGTTCTGCCCTCGGCCGCAGTCTCAACGATGCCCAGCACTTCGCCTTCCCCATCGGTGAAGCCGAAGCCGAAGCCGAAACCGACACCCGAGGCGGAAGCCGTCAACGGCTGGATCCCGGTCGGCGACGCGTGGCGCAAGCAGGTCGCCGCGTTCAAGGCGACGAAGGCCGACCCGCCTCCGGCCGACGCCGGCAACCTCCCCGAATTCCGGGCCGACTGCAAGTACAGCCACCGGCTCGCGGACGACCCGATCGTGTTCCCCGGCCTGCCCGGCGCGTCGCACATGCATTCCTTCGTCGGCAACAAGGCCGTCGACGCGGACACCCGGACCGCGGATCTGACGAAGTTCACGGCGACCACGTGCAAGCCGGTCAAGGACCGTTCCGCCTACTGGGTGCCGACGCTCTACGACAACGCGACCAAGAAGCCGGTCGAGACCACGGGTTTCCGCGTCTACTACCGTTCCCTGCAGAACAACTCGGCCGGTCAGATGCCGATGCCGAATGGCTTGCGCATGATCTCCGGCGACGCGAAGAAGAAGGAACCCACCCCGCGTGGCGCGCAGGGCCAGTTCTACTGCGCCTTCTACGGCCCCGGCGACATCGACGGCGTCGCCCGCAGCACCAACGGCAACTGGCCCATCTGCGGCGGCGACGCGACCCTGCACTTCACGCTGCGGTTCCCGGACTGCTGGGACGGCAAGCACCTGGACAGCCCCAACCACAAGGACCATGTGGCGTACGGCTCCGGCAACGCCTGCCCCGCCGACCACCCGGTGAAGATCCCCAGCCTCACCTTCGAGATCCAGTACGGCGTCAAGGGCTCCAAGGCCGGCTACTACCTCTCCTCCGACCCGGCCGGCAAGAGCGCCTCCTCGATGCACGGCGACGCCTTCGTCATGTGGGACGTCAACGCCATGAACCAGCGCACGAAGAACTGCATCGTCCAGCGCCGCACCTGCAACAACGACGGCTACGACCCCTTCTCGTACTGATCGGGGTCAGTGCCGGCGTCACCGCCCGGCGACACGCACTGCCCCCGACGTTCTTCAATCGATCAAATTCAATCTATAAAGTACGCGGTATGCGCCGTGTCCTCAGCAGCGTCGCGGCGGTGGGCCTGACCCTCGCCGCGACGTTCGCCGTCACCAGTTCCCCCGCCTCCGCCGCCACGGGCACGTTCTCCGTGCTCTCCTACAACATCGCCGGCCTGCCCGAGGGGCTGTCCAGCGCGCCGACGCCCCGCCAGTCGAGCACGACGACGATCGGCCGGCGCATCGCCGCGTACAACCTCGTCACGGTCCAGGAAGACTTCAATTACCACAGCTATCTCTACGCCGAGGACGCCCACCCGTACCGCACGCCGACCAGTGGCGGCGCGGGCATCGGCAGCGGTCTCAACACCCTGTCGGGCAACGCGTACGACGTGGACGACTTCGAACGCGGCCGGTGGAACTCCTGCCAGCTCGACTCGGGCGACTGCCTCACCCCGAAGGGCTACACCTTCCAGCGGGTACGCCTCGCGGAGGGCGTCTACGTCGACGTCTACAACCTGCACACCAACGCGGGCACGACCAGCGGCGACCAGACCTCCCGCGCCGACAACCTCGCCCAGCTGACCAGCGTCATCGCCACCCACTCGGCGGGCAACGCGGTCATCGTCATGGGCGACACGAACACCCGCTACACCCGGGCCGCGGACACTATCCGTGGCTTCGTGTCGGCCAACGGCCTCACCGACGCCTGGGTCCAGCTGATCCGCGCCGGCTCCGCCCCGGCCGCCGGCAGCGACGCGCTGGTGTGCGACCCGGCGGCGACCACCAACGCCTGCGAAACCGTCGACAAGGTCCTCTATCGCGGGAGCCGCCTGGTGAACCTGTCGGCGACGGCGTTCAACAACGAGCACGCGAAGTTCCTGGAAACCTCGTCGGGGCTCATGCTCTCGGACCACGACCCGGTCACGGCCGGCTTCTCCTGGTCCACGAACACCGCCCTGCAACTGAGCGACCAGTTCGGTGGCCCCCACGGCACCTACTTCACCGACGTCGCCACCGTCCCGGCCACGGGCCGGGTCACGGCGGTCGCCCTGCGCGCCGGCACCCGCGTCGACCGGATCGCCACCACCCTCTCCACCGGCCTGACGTACGCCCACGGCGGCACCGGCGGCACGGAGTCCACACTCACCCTCGCGACGGGCGAGCACCTGTCATCGCTGTACCTGTGCCGGGGCTCGTACAGCGACACCACCCGCATCTTCTACGCCCGCTGGACCACCACCCTCGGCCGCACCCTCGCCGGCGGCACCACCACCTCGGACTGCACCACCTTCACCGCCCCGACCGGCTGGCACATCACCGCCTTCCACGGCCGCGCCGGCGACGAACTCGACAAGCTCGGCGTCGTCTACACCCGTAACTGACCTGTGGCAGACTCGGCCGATGACCGAGCCCGCTGACGACTTGTGGATCCGCCGGTTCGACCATCACCCGGACAGCCGCGTCACCCTCGTCTGTTTCCCGCACGCCGGCGGATCTGCCAGCTTCTTCCATGCCGTGTCCGAGGCGCTGCGATCGACCGTACGGGTGGTCGCGGTGCAGTACCCCGGCAGGCAGGACCGCTGGCGGGAGACGCCGCTGACCACCATCGGTGCCCTCGCCGACGGAGCGTTCCAGTCGCTGCGCCCGCTGATGGACGAGCCGCTCGCGTTCCTCGGCCACAGCATGGGCGCCACCGTGGCCTTCGAGGTCGCCGAGCGGATGCGCACCGTCGCGGGAATCGCCCCGGTGGCACTGTTCGCCTCCGGTCGCCGGGCGCCGTCCCGGCACCGTGAGGAGGACACCGTCCACCAGCGCGACGACGACGGCCTCGTCCGGGAGCTCGCCACCCTCAGCGGAACCGACCAGCAGATCCTCGCCAACCCCGACCTCCTGGAGATGATCCTCCCCGCGATCCGCGGCGACTACACCGCCGCGGAAACCTACCGCTGGCGGCCAGGCCCGCCACTGACCTGCCCGATCGTGGCCCTGACCGGCGACAACGACCCCCGGGTCACCCTCGACGAGGCCCGCGCCTGGGCGGCCCACACCACCGGCGGCTTCGACCTGCGAACCTTCCCCGGCGGCCACTTCTACCTGACCGCCCACCAGCCCGCGATCACCACCCTGATCAGCCAGCACCTCGCCGCCGCGACCGTCTGAGAGACCCGCTCTCGCTGCCCGGGGATTGGTCTTCGCGGCGGGAGAGAAAATGGCGGCATGCGATTTTCCCTGCTGTACCGCGGCGGCACGGCGTCGACCGTTGACGATGTTTCCGACGAGGAACTTGCCGCCCTGCTCGCCGAACTGGACGAGGGCGAGGTGGACGCCGAGCACGGGGACGTCTGGCTGGCCGAGAACATTTCCGGCTGGTCGGTGGGCGTGTTCGGTGGGCATCGTGGGCTGGTCGTTCTGGAGGACACCGGTCCTGGTGGGGGTGCCTCGCATCGGACGGGTGTCTCCCGGCGGGAAGCGTTCGTGTTGCTCCGGCGGGTCGCGGATGGCGACCTTGACGGGGTCCGCGGTGAGGTATGGACGCCTGGTTACGGTTCCTGAGGGATGGAGAGCTACAACCAGTAGTTGTAGTTATAGGGTCGGCGGCGTGGATTTTGAGGCCGTGCGGACGTTTGCCGCCGTCGTGGAGGCGGGGCAGTTTCAGGAGGCCGCGGCGGAGCTGTCGATCAGTCAGCAGGCGGTTTCCAAGCGCATCGCGGCGCTGGAGCGGATCCTCGGCGTAAGGCTGTTCCACCGCACGCCGCGGGGCGCTGAGCTGACCATCGACGGGCAGGCGTTCCTGCCTCACGCCCGGGAGTTGTTGCGGGTCGCCGAGCGTGCGGTCGCGTCGGTGCGTCCCGGCAGCCGGCCGTTGCGGGTGGATGTGATCGCCTCGCGGCTGGCGACGTCGGGGATGCTGCGGGGCTTTCACCGTACGCATCCGGAAGTCGACCTTGATGTGATGAAGCTGTTCGATGCCGGGACAGCGGTCGACGCCGTCCGCTCCGGCGCGATCGACGCGTCCTTCCGCGCCGTGGCGATGCCCGACCGGCCCGTCCCCGACGACGTCGCCACCGTCCGCGTGCTCGATGAGCCGCTGCAGCTGCTCGCCGGGCCCGGTCACCGGCTGGCGTCGGCCCGGTCGCTGGGCGTGGCGCAGCTTGCCGGGCACCGGATCTGGATGCCCGGCATCGCCCCGGGCACGGAGTGGGGCGCCTACTACGCGGACCTTGCGGCCGAGTTCGGTCTCACGATCGAGGCCACCGGCCCGAACCTCGGCTCCGACGCGCTCCTGGACACGATCGCCGACACCCCGGCGCTGGCCACGTTCATCGGGGAGCACACCCGGCTCGTCTGGCCGACCGGCTACGACCTGCGCCGGATTCCCCTGACCGATCCGACGCCGGTCTACCCGCACTCACTGCTGTGGCGCCGCGACAACCCCCACCCCGCCCTGGCCACCCTCCGCGCCTACCTCGCCGCCACCACAACCGGCCACCGCGCCCCCGGAACCTGGACGCCGAGCTGGGTGGTCTGAGCGCGTCCGTCACCGGGTCAGCGCTGGGCTGCCGCGGGGATGGCGTTGTCGATGAGGACGACGGCGATCGCGGCGGCGGTGGGGAACGAATCGCTGTTGAGGACGCGGGTGCGGGCTGAGGCGCCGTCGATGAGCAGCGCCAGCTGTTCGCCGAGCTGTTCGGGGTTGGTGGCGCCGGCCTCGCGGGCTGTTTCGGTGAGCCGGGCGGCGATGGCGGTTTTGTACTCACGGGCGTACTCGGATGCCGGGTGCTCGGGGTCGTGGAGTTCGACTGACGCCGCGATGTAGGGGCACAGCGGGGTGGTTTCGGGCATCGCGAAGGCGGCGAGGAGTCGTTCGCGGGGTGTGAGGTCGGGGCGGTCGAACACGCCGGGCATGACGTCGGGGTCGAAGCGGCGCAGGTATTCGGCGACGAGTTCGTCCTTGTTCGCGAAGTGCTGGTAGGCCGTGCGCTTGGACACCTGGGCCGCGGCGCAGAGCTGGTCCATGCCGGTGCGGTTGATGCCCTGGTCACGGAACAGCTGCTGGGACGCGCCGATGATGCGCTCGCGGGCGCCCCGGCCACGGCGCTGACCCAGGGGACCCTTCTCCAACTCCGTCATGCCCCCAGCATAGCCGTTCGGTACGGATCGGTGTACCTAGCTTGCGCTCGGGGTCGATCGTGCCCTACGTTAAGTAAACAACTCGGTGTGCATAAAACTCGGACGGAGTAATCGTGGGAAAGCTCGATGGCAAGGTCGCGGTCATCACCGGCGCATCTACCGGTATGGCGCTGGCGGGCGCCCAACTGTTCGTCGAGGAGGGGGCGCACGTCTTCATCCAGGCCCGGCGGCAGGAGGCGCTCGACGAGGCCGTCGCGTTGATCGGCCGCAACGTCACCGCCGTCCAGGGTGACGCGGCCGACCTGGCCGACCTGGACCGCCTGTACGACACCGTCAAGCGGGAGAAGGGCTCGATCGACGTGCTGTGGGCCAGCGCCGGGATGGGCGAACCCGCCGTCCTCGGCGAGATCACCGAGGAGCAGTTCGAGCGCGCCTTCTCGCTCAACGCGCGCGGCACCCTGTTCACCGTGCAGAAGGCACTGCCGCTGATCAACGACAACGGCTCGATCCTCATGACCGGATCCAACGCCTCCCTCGGCGCCTTTCCGGGCTGGAGCCTCTATGCGGGAAGCAAAGCCGTCCAGCAGGCCTGGGCCCGCGTCTGGCTCAACGAGCTGCGCGACCGCAGGATCCGGGTCAACGTCCTGACCCCCGGCCAGGTCGCCACCGCCAAGCAGGAAGAACTGTTCGACGAGGCGACCAGGAGCGCCTTCGAGTCCCTCATCCCCCGCGGAAAGATGGGCCGGCCCGAGGAGATCGCCAGCATCGCGCTGTTCCTCGCCTCCGACGACTCCAGTTACGTCAACGGCCTGGAACTGGTCGCCGACGGCGGCACCACCGCCCTCTGACCCGAGAAAAGAGACCACCCCCAATGAGCACGATCACCTTCATCGGTACGGGCACCATGGCCCGCACCATCGGCACGCTCGCAGTGGCGGGCGGCAACACCGTCGAGGTCATGGGACGCGATCAGTCCAAGGCCGACACCCTGGCCAAAACCCTGGGCGGCGACACGACAACGGGCAGGTGGGGCGCCGTCCCAGCCGGGGAAATCGTCATCACGGCCCTGTTGTACGCCGCGGTCGTCCCGGTCGTCGCGGAGTACGGGAACGCCCTCGCAGGCAAGGTCATCGTCGACATCAGCAACCCGTTCAACGCCACATTCGACGGCCTGGCCCACACCGGGGAGACCTCGATCGCCGCAGAGGCCGCCAAGGTCGCCCCGGCCGACGCCGGCGTGGTGAAGGCGTTCAACACCATCTTCCAGGGCGTCCTGGAAAAGGGCCGCCCCGATGTCTTCATGGCCGGCGACAACGAACAGGCCAAGGCGAGCGTGGCAGCATTCATCAGGACCCTCGGCCTGCGCCCGCTGGACGCCGGCGGCCTGAGAATGGCGCACTGGCTGGAAGGCGTCGGCGTGGTCACGGTGGGCCTCGCCGGTAACGGCGTCGGCCACTGGGACTTCGCCCTCGGCGTCAACGAAGTCACCGGCTGAACCCGCGGGCCGGCAACCCCGCGGCCGGCGGTCGGTGGCCGGCAGCCCTGCGGCCGGCGGTCGGTGGCCGGCAGTCCCGCGACCGGAGGTCGGCGGCGGGCTGGACGGCGTGATCAGCTCTGGTGCCGGTGGGTGTTCGGCGTGGGGGTCAGGTAGCCGCGGGAGAACGCGGTGGCTACGGCGGCGGCTCGGTCGCTGACGTCCAGTTTCGCGTACACGTGCTGGAGGTGGGTTTTGACTGTGGCCTCGCTGATGAAGAGTTGCTTGGCGGCGTCGCGGTTGGTGCGGCCCTGGGCGATGAGCTGCAGGACCTCGAGCTCGCGCTGGGAGAGGGGTTCGGTGGCGGGGCGGCGGAGCTGGCCCATCAGGCGGGTGGCGACGGCGGGGGAGAGGACCGCCTGGCCCTGGGCGGCGGCCTCGACCGCGTGGAACAGTTCCTCCTTGCGGGCGTCCTTCAGCAGATATCCCGTGGCGCCGGCCTCGATGGCGGGGATGACGTCGCTGTCGGTGTCGTAGGTGGTGAGGACCAGGACCCGGGACTGCACGCCGCGGCGGGTCAGCTCCTTGATGGCGGTGACGCCGTCGGTTCCCGGCATGCGCAGGTCCATGAGGATGACGTCGGGGTGCAGCTGCTCCGCGGCGGTGACCGCTTCCGTGCCGTCGGCTGCCTCGCCGAGGACCTCGAAGCGGGGGTCGGCGCTGAACATGCCGCGCAGTCCGTCGCGCACCACCGGATGGTCGTCGACGATCAACAGCGAGATCACTGCGCACCTCCGCCGGGGAAAACGGAAAGCGCGGGGATGGCCGGCACGGTCGCCGAGATCGCCGTGCCGCCGCCGGGTTCCGACTCGATCTCCAGCCGGCCGGCGAGGCGTTGCACCCGCTGGCGCATGCCGGCGAGCCCGAAACCGCCGGTGCGGGAGGCACGAGGGGCGGCCGGGTCGAAGCCCACGCCGTCGTCGCGGACGTCGAGAGTCACCAGATCCTCCATGTACGACAGGGTGAGGCCGACCCGGCCGGCCCGCGCGTGTTTCGCCACGTTGGCGAGGGCCTCCTGCGCTGTCCGCAGCAGCGTCACCTCGACGTCGGTGTGCATCGGGCGGGCATCGCCGGTGGTGGTCAGGGCGGCGTCGATGGCGTTGACCTGGGACCAGCGCCGGGCCACCTCGCCGATCGCGTCGGGGAGGCGGGCGTCGGCGAGCATCGCGGGCTGGACGGCGTACACACTCTGGCGGGCTTCGGTGAGGCTTTCGCGGGCCAGATCCATCGCGTTGATCATGTGCCGGTGCAGTGTCTCCGGCTTGTCCATGGTCTGCTCGGCGGCCTGCAGCTGGGTGAGGATGCCGCCCAGCCCCTGGGCGAGCGTGTCGTGGATCTCGCGGGCCATCCGCTGCCGCTCGTCGAACACCCCGGCCTCCCGGGCCTGCTCCATCAGCCGGGCCTGCAGCCCGGCGTTCTCCGCCAGCGCGTCCTCGAGCCTGACGTTGGCGTGGTGCAGCTCGACGAGGGCCTGGCGCTGCCGGTCGTTGCGGTGGATGGCCATCTCGGCGAAGTAGAACAGAGCGACGGCCAGCACCGCGGAGACCGCCCCGACGCCGAGCCACGCACCCCACAGGCCGTCGGCGTTGATCTCGGCCACTCCGCCCAGGAACGCGGTCGCCGAGATCGTCGCCGTCGCTGCGGCACCGAGGTAACGCCAGCGGCCCCGCAGGTAGTACGCCTGGGAGTAGCAGGCGAACGCGAAGAACCCGTACCAGGGGGCGATGGCCACCAGTGCGGCGGTCAGCGCCAGGAGCCCGGCGTAGTAGAGAACCATGACCGGTCGCGGATGCAGCGTGTGGAACCAGAGCATCCAGCACGCGACCGTGACCGAGAGCCCGAGCGCGGCGAACAGCTGGGCGCGGGAATGCCCGAACGGCTGCAGAAGGCTGATGGTGACGCTGACCGCGAGCAGGAAGTAGGGCACCAGCTTGAGAGCGGTGTTCCCCTTGCTCTCCCAGCGGTCGAACTCCTCGCGCAGCTCGGCCTCGATGCCCACTCTCACTCCCAGCGAAAGTAGCGTGCGGCCAGGCCGCCGGCCACGACGGTCCAGGCGAGCAGGACGGCGAGGTGCAGCGGTTGCGGCCACTGACCTGCGGTGGCGTCCTGCAATGATTGCACGCCGGCGCCGAGCGGGGTCAAGTCGCTGATCGTACGCAGGGTGCCGCTCATCGCCTCCCGCGGCAGCCAGAGCCCGGCGAAGAAGATGAGCGGGAAGAACACGAGCGACCCGATGGCACTGGCGCTTTTGGAGCTGGGGGCGAGCGCCGCGACGAGCAGACCGATGGCGAACATCGCAAGAGCGACAAGCAGATAAGCGATGAGGTACGCCGTGAGCTGCCCCGGGAGCCGCACGTCGAACGCCAGCCGCCCGATCGCGAGGATGACCAGCATGGTCAGCACCGACATGATCGTGGCCATCAGCAGCTGGGCGCCGATCAGGACCACGGGCCGGACGGGAGTGGTGCGCAGCCGCCGCAGGACGCCCTTCTCCCGGTAGGACGCGAACAGCTGCGACAGGCCGCTGAGCGAGAACAGCGCGATGCCCATGGACACGACGATCGGCAGGTAGATGTCGATCATCCGCAGCCCGCCGAGCTCCGGGACGGGTTCGCGCATCGACGGGATCAGGCCGAGGACGATCAGCAGGATCGGGGCGAACGCGACCGCGAAGAACACGACGATCGGCTCGCGCAGGAAGAGCCTGGTCTCGGTGACGGTGAGTCTCGACAGTGCGGACATGATCAGATCTCCTCAGAGCCGGCGGAGTTGGTGGCGTCGATGCGGCGGCCGGTGAGCGCGACGAACGCGTCGTCCAGGGTTGTCTGCTCGACCCGCAGGTCCCCGGCGACGATCTGCTCCCGGGCGAGCGCGGTGGTCACGGCGAGCAGCAGGTTGCCGGTGCCGGTCACCACGAGCTGGCTCCCGGCCCGTTCCACCGAGCTGACCTCGGGCAGCGCGGTCAGCACCGCGTGCTCCAGCGGCGCGGACGGCCGGAACCGGACCCGCTGCCGCCCGTCGACCCGCGCGACCAGCCCGGCCGGGGTGTCGAGCGCGACGAGCCGCCCGGCGTCGATCACCGCGAGCCGGTCGCAGAGCCGCTCGGCCTCCTCCATGAAATGGGTGACCAGGAGGATCGTCACGCCGCGGTCCCGGATCCGCTCGATGAGATCCCAAGCGTCCCGGCGGGCCTGCGGGTCGAGCCCGGTGGTGACCTCGTCGAGCACCGCCACCCTCGGATTGCCGACCAGGGCGAGCGCGATCGACAGGCGCTGCTTCTGCCCGCCGGACAGCTTGCGGAACGGCGCGTTCAGCTTGCCGGTCAGGTGCAGGGTCTCGATCAGCTCCCGCCAGTCGGCCGGGTCGCGGTAGAAGGAGCTGTAGAGCTCCATCGCCTCACCGACCCTGAGCTTGTCGGGCAGCTCGCTCTCCTGCAGCTGCGCGCCGAGCACCTGCCGCAGCTCGCCGTCACCGCTCTGCGCGTCGATGCCGCAGACCCGGATGGACCCGCCGTCAGCCCTGCGCAGGCCCTCGATGCACTCGACGGTGGTGGTCTTACCGGCCCCGTTGGGACCCAGGATGCCGAAGATCTCGCCCGGCTCGACGGCGAAGCTCACCCCGTCGACCGCGGTGTGTCCGCCGTACCGTTTGACGAGGCCGTCTACCTCGATGATTGCCATACGAGAAGCCTGCCGCCCGGCACGGGGGCACCGAATCGCCTCCGTGGCTACGGCCGCATGCGGCCGGGAGTGACCCCGGCATCAACCGATCGGTTGACGCCGGGATCCGCCTACTTCTTCAGCTGGGCCAAGGCGGCGTCCACGTCCGCGGTGGAGTCGAAGGTGAACTCCACCTTGATGTTCTCGCCGTTCAGACCATTGATGATCTTGGCAGCGAAGTCCTTCTGGAACTGTTGCAGCGTGTCGATCGCGTCCATCGGCCGCAGCGCGACGTTGCCCAGTGCGTCGTTGACCTGGACCGGACTGATGTCGAGCTTGTCGGCCAGGTTGGAGAGGTTGGTGAAGCGGTCGCCGGAGCCGGCCGGTTTGGCGATGTCCGTGTTCCAGTGCACCGAGTTGTCGCCGAAGATCGAGCTCGAGGTCTGGTTCTTCGTGATGGTCAACTGCTCCTTCAGCGGCCGGGCGGTCAGGTGGAAGTCGGAGATGTGGAACTTGGCGATGCCCTCGGTGTTGCTGATCATGTCGAAGCCGGTCTGCTTGACCATCACGTTGAGGTGCACGGCGATGTTGTCGGTCGCGCCGATATTCAGATTCTTGACGTCGACCACCCGGTGCTCCGAGATCAGGTTGGTCTTGCCGTTGCCCCATTTGAAGAGTTGGGAGTTCGTGTCGAACTTCGCCGGGCTGGGGAACTTGAAGCCACCCATGGTGATGCCCTTGGTCGGATCACCGTCCGGCACCTTGCGGAAGACAAGGTTCTTCAGGACGGTGTTGCCCATCGCTCCGTCCGTGATCTTGTCGAACTGCTTCTCGAAGGAGAGGTTCTCGAACTTCAGGTCCTTTGCCAGGTTGCACGCGGGCATCAGGCCCAGCGGATCGAAGTCGGCGATGGGGTTGCCTACGTAGGCGGCCGGGTCGGGTGCCGGGACGAGACCCAGCGGGTCGGGGCTGAGGTAACGCGCGGTCGCCGGGTCGTAGTAGCGGTGCACGTTGTAGTGCAGCCCGGTCTCCGCGTCGAAGTACTGGCCGGGGAAGCGCAACGGCGTGGCGGGCTGATGCGGGCCACGCTGGCGGCCCCACAGGTCGAAGTCACCCGCCGGGACGGCCTTCCCGGCCACGACCAGATCGGTCGGTGTGCCCACGGCGTCCGTCACGACGACACCGAGCACGTCGTCGCGTACCTGGGCCACGCAGTAGTCGTCGTCGGGGTGATGCTCCCAGGTGGTGACCCGGACGACGCCGTCAGCGCCGGTGTGGATCTCCTCGACGAGCGCGGCGCCGTTCCAGACGAACTCGGTCTGCTCCAGGACCCGTGAGGTCGCCGGTTCGACGCGCTGCTTGGCGACGCGGCGCAGCAGCGGGTCGTAGAGGTAGCGCCACTGGTCGCCCCCGGGGGTCAGCACCCAGGCGATCTGGTTCAGGTCGTTCCAGGCGAACCGCCAGGTCCGGTCGTCGACGGTACGGGTGACCGCCCGGCCACGGGTGTCGTACTCGTATCCGATGTCACCCGCCTGGCGCAGCAGAGTGCCCTCGTAACGGAACTCCCGGTCTCCCGCGGCGGCCAGGTTGCCCGCCGGCCCGAAGCGGTAGAACTCGTCCCTGCCCGCGCCGCGAACCGCGAGAACCCGCCCCGCCGGGTCCAGTTCCAGGCTCGTGATCCCGGAGCCGTCGGTCACCGACTCGGGCTTGCCGTCCGCGCGGTATCCGAAGGTGCGCAACCGGTCGCCGATGATCCGCTGCATGGCGAGCCGGTCCTCGTCGTCGAAGATCTGTTCGAGCACGACGTCGCCGCCGACGCTGCGCCGGACCTCCCGGCCGTCCTCCTGGTGGTCCAGGGTCAGCTCGTGCCCGCCGACGGTCAGCCAGGCGGCGTGGCCGAGGATCATCTCCCACTGCCACGAGCTGGCCACGGCCGACGGGGTACGCCGGTGCCGGGTCATCATCATGTCGTCGTACTCGAACGTCAGAGCGCTGCCGTTCGTACTCTGCCGTACGAGCCGGCCCCGCTCGTCCCGGCTGAGGACGAGCTCGGTGTCGTTGTTGCGCGCTTCGAGCAGCAGCCCCGCCTCGTCGTAGCGGAACGTCGCCGTGTCCGTGGCCGTACGCCGTTCGGTCAGCCGGCTCCACGCGTCGTACCCGAACTCGGTGATCGCGCCGTCGGTGTCGACGAGGCGGATGACCCGTCCCGCGGCGTCGTACTCGTACCGGCGTTGCCGCCCGTCGAAGTCGACCTCGGCGATGAGCTGGCCGGCGGCGTCGTACGCGTAGCGCCACACCAGGCCGCGCGGGTCGGTCACCGAGGTGAGCTGCAGCTCCGCGTCGTAGCCGAATTCGGTGCGCGCACCGGCGGGATCGGTCCAGGCGGCGACGGTGCTGAACGGCCCGTACTCGATCTCGCCCCGCTCGGGATCGATCCAGGCGTAGATCAGGTCGTGGTCCGCGGGGGTCTCCTGCTCGGCGGCGTTGCCCAGGGGGTCGGTCGTGGACAGCAGGCGGCCCCAGTTGTCCCAGTCGTACGCGGTGACGCGGCCGAGGGGGTCGACGCGGCTGCTCGTACGTAGCTGGGGGCTGATGTGGTAGACGGTGGTGTGGCCGAGGGCATCGGTGAACGTGGTGGTGCGCTGCTCGTCGTCGTAGGCGATGCGCCCGTCGAGGTAGCCGTTGCTGCTGACGGTCTGGACACAGCGGCCGCGGTCGTCGTACTCGTATCGATAGGTGCCGCTCCAGTCGTGCCAGGCGGCGATGCGGTCGTCGGTGTATTCGAAACGTTCCGGGCCGCGCTCGGTGACGACCTCCGTCAGCCGCCGGTCGTCGTCGTAGCCGTAGGCGACGTCACCCACGGCGGTGACCAGCCCGTCGGTGACGGTGATGTCGAAGGACTCGCCGCCGGGGAAGGCGATCCGGACCGGCGTCTCTCCCTCCCAGGTGATCTCGGTACGCCCGGCGGGGCCGATCACCGCCGTCAGCGCCGACACCGGACCGGCCGGGCGGAACAGCAGCGTCGCACCGGTCTCCGGGTCGTGCATCTCCGCGCCGCCGTCGGAATACCAGGTCAGCGGGCGGCGCGGGCCATCGAGGGGCAGCACCTGCTCGCCGGGCTCCGCCTGTGGGTAGGCCAGGATCATGCCGTCCGGCGCGAAGTAGCAGCTGCCCTCGTCGTCCAGCTCCAGGCGCTGGTCCAGCACCGAGGTCCACAACGGCCCGAACCAGCGGCCGGCGCGGTACGACGAGACGTGCGTGCGCTCCAGCAGCCCCAGGTCGTTGTCGGTCAGCACGACCTCGCCCGTCGCGACGTCCACGGGGTCGGTCACGCAGTCGCGGATCTTCAGCTCGGTCGCCGTGAACTTGATGTCGGGCGGGCGGTTCCCGAGGTTGCGGAGCAGGTCACCGATCTTCCCGACGCCACCCTTGAGCGTGTCGCCGAGACCCTTGGTGATCGTGGAGAGCCCGGAGCCGAGCCCCTTGAGGGCGCCGAGCATGCCCTTGGCCATGTCCTTCATGCCGGTCAGCGCGG
>NZ_BOMN01000135.1 GCF_016862215.1 Winogradskya humida | reverse complement strand
GTGCCGCGATCCGCGTGCCGGTGTATTGGGGTCCGGGCGACGGTGCCGCACCTGTTGTTCCGCGTCCGGCGTGCGCCGATCCGTTGCTGGGGGTCGAGTAACGCTGATGGCGACGTTACGTACCGGCCGGGCGACCACGGATGCTGGCAGGATCGGTGGCTATGAAGTCCCAACAGTTCGTCGCCAGGGTTACCGCCGGGCCAGGCGGCAAGCTACTGGTGCCCGTCCCGTTCAACCCCGACTCGGTTTGGGGGACCAAACCGCGCCACCACGTTGCCGGCACCGTCAACGGCGCCCGTGTGCGGGCGGTCCTGGAAACGGCTGGCGACGGCTTCGGGTTCACCCTCGGCCCGAAATCACCGGGCGCTCGCGAACTGGCCGTCGGTGCCGCGGTCACGGTGGAGATCGCACCGGAAGGCCCGCAACGTGACGACCTCGCCGACGATGTCGCCGCGGCCTTGGCAGCCGATCCCGATGCCCGGGCGTTTTTTGACTCGCTCGCGCAGTTCTACCGCCGAGCCTATCTACGCTGGATCGACGCCACCAAACGCCGGCCCGAACAGCGCGATGAACGCATCGCGGAAATGGTGGAACTACTCAAGGCTGGGATCAAGGCCCGCCCTTGAAACCTACAGACGGGGAAGCGCCTCCCCAGGCTTTTGCCCGCGCCTCTCATCGAGCCAGAGCAAATAGCCACGTAAGTACGCCTCCAGACCGTCATCGAGGTAAGCGACGAAGTCCCGATGACCTTGGGCTGCGTCGTGATAGTGGCCCGAGTATCGGAGGCCGGCGTTGTAGCCCCAATGCGGATGGGTGTCCGCTCCCCAGTCGGCGGCTATCGCCACCGCCCACTCCCGCACGCGGCCTCGGCCTCGCCACCAGTCACGCACAGCACCGATAGTCCAATGGTCGTCGCCATCCCAGTTGTAGCCGCTGTACAACTCGGCCCGGCAGCCGTCCATCACGGCTACGGTCTCGCGTTCGTTCATCGGCTGCCGATAGATGAATTCGAACCCGCCGCCGCGGTCGTCGTCATAGCAGATATGCTCTGGAGCATCCAGGCGTCCGATTGCCAAACTGTCGGTCTCGCCGGCATAGAAGGGCCCCGGAACGTTACGCCAGTTCCGCTGGTCCCAGCACCCAGTAAAGATCTGCCCAGCGGACACGTCGAGGGTCTCAACCAGCCTCCGGGCCGTGGGCAGCGGGTCCCAGTAGCCGATCATGGCGCTATTGTGCCGGACGCGGTGTCCTGCCAGGTTGACCGGAAGCACTAAGAGCTCCTAACACGATCTGCTGAATCGATGTTGATCAGCATCACGACGTGAAGATTAGTCTCGTTTGCTGGTCATGGCGAGGCCTTGGGATGTTGATGACGAGTTGTGGGCGTTGATCGAGCCGGTGCTGCCACCGTGGCCGGAGAAGGCGCCGGGGCCCAAGCCGATCCCGGACCGGTCCTGCCTGCAGGGCATCTTGTTCGTGCTGCACACCGGCATCGGGTGGGAAGACCTGCCGCAGGAACTCGGCTTCGGCTCCGGGATGACCTGTTGGCGCAGGTTGGAGCGCTGGACCGAGGCGGGAGTGTTTGATCAGGTGCACCAGATACTGCTGGCCAGGTTGAACGCGGTGAACCGGATCGATTGGACACGGGCGGCGGTGGACGGCAGTCACATCGACGCCAAAAAGGGGGCGCCGGAACCGGTCCGTCGCCGGTCAACCGGGGTAAACCGGGCTCGAAGCATCACCTGATCTGTGACGGCAACGGCACCCCGATCTACGTGCTGACCAGCGGCGCGAACGTCCCCGACATCAGCCGCGCCCTCGATCTGCTCGACTGTTACCCGCCTATCGCCGGCCGGCCCGGACGGCCCCGGCGTCGCTTCGACGTCTTGCTGGCTGACAAGGGTTACAGCAGTGAAGCCTTCCGCCAGGCATGCCGTGAGCGTGGCATCGAACCGATCATCGCCAAGCCGAAGACGCCCAACATCAAAGGCCTGGGCAAGCTGCGATACGTCGTCGAGCAGACCTTCGCCCTGCTGCACCAGTTCCGCCGGATCGCGGTTCGCTGGGAGCGCCGGCTCGATATCCACGACAGCCTCGTGAGTCTTGCCTGCGCCATGATCTGCTGGCGGTGCTTGATCAAATGGACCAGGTAGAGATCGTGTTAGGAGCTCTAAGACCCGTGGGGCTGCCGCAGACGTACGGATCTGCCGCGGTGTGCTCACTACAGAGCGTCACAGGTGCCAGGTCTTGGTTGGCGTGTGGTCGTGTTGGTGAGAGACGTTGCGGTCGATGCGAAGGGGTGAACCAGGGTGGCCCGCAGTTCGCTGAGCGGCTGGGTTCTGGCTGGTCTTGGTGACAGCGGCAGCATCAAACAGCCCTCGATTGAGAAGACCTGGAGTCGGTGGCCTGAGGGTTGCACCGCACCGCCGACGAGGCGCTGGAGCTCGAAGACACAGCCGCCGGAAGCACGATGTGGCGAACCTGGACGGGACACCGGTCCTCGATGAGCCAGCCGGCCGACACCCTGTTCTGGGACCTCGGCGATCTAGTGTTCGATGTGGCCGAAGAAGAGGCTGGCGGGCGATTCGAGCTCGGGTGAGGTGAAGAACTCCCGGATGGCACCGATGAATTCGCCGCGGCTGATCCGCCCGTCGTCATCGGTGTCCAGTTCCAAGAAGACGTTCAGCGCTTCGAGGTCCGATACACCCCACGCCTCCAGGAACACCTTGTATTCCGGCTTGCTGATGGCGTCGTCCGCGTCGGTGTCCATCACGTCGAAGATCGCCTGCGGGACCACCTCGGCCATAGTGAACCGGCTCCCGTCGACGCCCGCAGCCTGGTTCGCCACCACGAACTGCTCTTTCGACAGCCGATCGACGCCGTTCACCTGCTGTAGCAGCTCTGACCAGTACATCTGATAGGCGGCTCGCAACGCATGCGCCCGGCGGTCGTCCTCCCCGACGCCGTATCCGTCCAGGTAACGACTGATCAGACGTTCATAGTCGCTCCAGTCGACAAATCCGTCCTGGTCGGTGTCGCTCGCCACGAACAGATGGCCCAGCTTCACGGCGATCGGATCATCAGCGCCATCGGTCATGTTCCCAGCCTTCCGCATGCAGGGGTCTGTCAGCAACGTACTCCAAAATGGACGAGTGGAACGTTCACCCCTACATGGTCCTCGCTAGCGATGGCGATGGCGATGGCGCCGGCACCTGCGCGGCCGCTGCCGACGTCCCGGAATGCGAGGTTGTGGTTCAGGCACGCGACGATGCGGACCTTTCGCCGGACGGTTGGGGTGGCGGCAGCCCCGCCAGGAGCAGTGCACCTAGTTGCAGCCGAGCAAGCGCAGCAGCTTGCGGACAGCGGTCACGCGGCGTGACGGTGACGCGAGTGGGCCCGGCGGGAGTTCATGCCGATGTGAGCGCGTCGCTGGCTGTCCGCAAAGCGGCTGTGCTGAACCCAGGGGAGATTGCGGCGGCTACCCACGCCACTGCCCGTCCTCGGCATTGGTCACCACTGGCTATCGCTGTTGCGAATGGCTGAATCCGAGTGCGCAGAGATGCGGCTTGCAATGCGTTAGCCAAACTATTGGTCGCCGTCAATCAGACAGCACGCTTCGGCACATTTCTGGGAGGTTGGTAATGATGCCGTCGACACCGAGACGGACGAGTTCCCGCAGGTCCTCGGCGGGATTTTCAGGGTTGATGTCGCCGTAGAGCGTGTCCGCAGTCGTCCAAACCGGCTTGCCGATATTGTGAAGGTGTTCAATCAGCTTGGATTGACCGCTGCCCGCGACGTGGCCACGGTCACTGAACACCCATGACGGCCATAGCCGAATCAGGTCCGCGCCGGCCAGGACAAATTCCTCGATCACTTCGGGACTCGCAGGCCGAGACTCGGAACCCGGCACGAGACCGAGGGTCCGTAGAGCCGGATTCAGCTCCTTGAATCTTTTCAGGGTCGCGACGCTACGAGGGCCGACAATCACATCTTGAACTGCTCCACACTGCTCCGTCAGTCGCACGACGCGCTCATCGTCGAGCGCGTCGTCCCTTTTGATGTCGAGCACAAGCCGTACTCCGGAACCGCGCAGCGCTTCGAGCGCTTCCTGGAAGGTCGGCACCCGCGTGCCGGCAAACTTGGCGCCCACGTAGCTGCCTGCATCCAGAGCTTTGAGTTCCGCAAGCGTCATCTCATCGACGCGTCCGGATCCGTTGGTGGTCCGGTCGACGGTGTCGTCGTGCATGACGACGATGTGGCCGTCGATCGTCGCGCGTAAGTCGATTTCGACCGCTGGGAACCTGAGCGCTACTGCACTGCGGAAGGCGTCCAACGTGTTCTCCGGAAATCCCGCCGCCATCCCTCGATGCGCCACGACCACTACATCATTGCGCGTAGTGAACACACGAACTCCCCCAAGACGGACCGCTTCCTAAGGTCGTCCTCTACGCCCGGCCTCGGAAGCCCGGCTTGGCCTACCGCCTGCAAGCCACGCCGACGAGGCTAGGGCTTGGCCCAGGGGAAAGGTCAACCCATGTCAAGATCGGTTTACTGATCTGCCGCCGGTCGGGCGCGCCGCGGAGCGGCGCTCCCAGTCGGACGCGCCGCGGAGCAACGCTCCCAGTCGGGCGCGCCGGGGAGCGACGCTTGGGCCGCTCCTGAGGACGTCGACGCGGTCGACGAAGCGCCTTGCACCCGTCTTCTCGCAGGGGTTGCCGTCGGGTGGGTCTCATCGTTTGTCCACAGCTTCCGCTTGTCGGCGGGCGTCGGACGGCGCTCGGCCTTAGCGTGCTTGTCATGGATGACATCACCGCGTTGATTCTTGAGGACCACCACCGGTTCCGGGTCGGGTTCGCCCGGCTGGAGGACGCTCGATCGCCGCAGGAGTTGGAGGCGATCTGGGCGCCGCTTGCGCTGCATCTCGATATTCATGCCGACGCGGAGGAGGAGATTCTCTACCCGCACCTGCTGAAGGACGCGGGCGGCGAGGATGCCGAGGAGGAGACCGACGACGCGATCCGCGACCACAACAAGATTCGGGACGGGATCGAGGAGGCCGGTAAGCACCCGGTGGGTTCGGACGCCTGGTGGAAGGGTGTGTGGACGGCGCGCACCGAGAACAGCGAGCATCTGGCAGAGGAAGAGGACGAGGTCCTTCCCGACTTCCGGAAGCACGCGAGCAGGGAACTGCGCTTCGAGCTCGGGGCGCTCTGGCTGCGCTTCTTCGCGGAGCACCCGCAGGGGAAGGGCCTGTCGTTCGCCGACAAGGACCCGGCCAAATATATCGAGGAGAACAAGTAGCAGGCACGACCCCAGGGACCGATCACGGGACGCAACACGCGATCCTGGTGAGCATGACCATCGCTCGGGTACAGGCAGCCTCGTACATCACCCGGACCACTGCGGCCGGCACCGAACTGCTCGTGTTCAGTTATCCGGCTCCGGCGGACTCCAGCACCCATCTGCCCGCTGGTGGGGTCGAGGCGGGTGAGCGGCCTGACGTGGCTGCCGTACGCGAAGCGGTTGAGGAGACCGGGATTGCCGGGAAGCTGGAGTTGCGCGGGATGGTCGGGTTGCAGCAGGGCACCTACAACACGGGGCTGCCGCGGATCAGCCTGT
Organism: Winogradskya humida; assembly: GCF_016862215.1. GTDB lineage: Bacteria > Actinomycetota > Actinomycetes > Mycobacteriales > Micromonosporaceae > Actinoplanes > Actinoplanes humidus. The sequence continues at coordinate 24,744 of NZ_BOMN01000135.1, read as the reverse complement.
ATTTCCACTTCGTCACCGACGAGCCGCGCGATGCCTGGACCCACACGATGATCGGTGACGACGATGCCTGGGACACCGGGCTGGAGGTCGGGTGCCGGTTCATGGCGCTCGAGGCGGCGGGGGCGGCGTTGCGGACCGGGTGGCATGGGCAGGATGAGTTCCTTGAGCTGCTCGGGGAGTCGTTTGGGGCATCGACGGGTGGGTAATGCCCGGGCGAGGTCGCAGGGGTTGCGGCCAGGGCATCGGAGGAGACCATGGGCAGCGGATCCGTCACCATGACGAGGCTCAGCGACGCCGGGCGCCCCGCCGCGCGCCCGGCCCGTGATGTGCGGGGCCGCCGGGTCATCGATCGGGCCGGGACGGTCCTCGGCACGGTGGAGGATCTGTTGATCAACACCGAGGATCACCGGTTCCGGCTGATCAGTGTCGAGCACGGTGGCGTCATCGGCTTCGGGGCGACGCCGTCGCTGATTCCGGTGGAGACCGTTGACGAGGTCACGGCGAGTGAGATCCGGATCGGGCGGTCGAGTGCGCAGGTCGCCGATGCACCGCTCTACGATCCCAGCATGATGGACATCGCTGACTTCTGCGATGACCTGTACGGCTACTACGGCTGCCGGAAGTCCCGCACAGCGGTCGCCGCCTGAACCACCCCGCCGACCCCGCTCCGGCCCCGGCCGACCCCGCTCCGGCGTCGGCCGAGGCCGGCGGCCGGTAGTTCGGCCGCCGGGAGGACGTGGGTCAGGGTGTCGGGCCGGTGCCGAGGATGTCGTTCCACAGCGCGCAGTGATGCTGCTGGGCGACCTGGGCGCCGGTGGTGATCGTGGGCGCGCCGGGCTGCAGGGACAGCAGGCGCTGGCCGGTGCTGGTGAAGCGGGGCCACGGGGTGGTTCCCGTGACAAAATCGGACCAGGCGGTGAGCATCCGGTCGGAGAGGTCACGCTGCTGCGTGGTCATCTGCAGCCGGTACGGCCACCCGGCGCCGTCACTCATCCTGGTGAACAGGTAGGGCAGCTCGTACGCGTGTGCCGCCGCGTAGTCGAAGTCCGCGGGCGACGAGGACAACCGCGGCGGGTGCGGGTCCTCGAACTGGTAGTAGAACGTGCGGGTCTGCGGCGCGAGGGTGCGGGCCAGGCTGAGCTGGGTGCAGCCGCCCAGGCCGCGGGTGCCGCTGTCGGTGAGGACGGCCCCGATCGCGTACGCCGCCGGGTACGCGCCCGGATAGTCGCTGAGCGGGTAGGCCGCCGCGATCCGGGCCGCTTTCCCGGGCCCGAACACGACGGTGCCCGGGGCAGGTGGCCAGGCCGGTCCTTCGCTGAGCCACCGCGCGTAGTCGTCGGCGCCGTGGCCGGTCGCGAACGTGGAGAAGGCGCGGCCCTCCTCGCGGTTGCTGCCGATCAGCACGGGCACCCGATGCCAGCGACCGGCGGCGATCGCGGTCCGGGGCAGCGACGGCAGCAACCGGCCGTCGATGACCGGCGCGATGTACCCGGTCTTCGCGACCAGGTCGGCCACGGGCACCGCGCGAAGACACTCCGCCCGAGCCGCCAACGCCGCAGCCGAAGCCCCAGCCCCAGCCCCAGCGCCCGCGGAAGAAGACACAACCCCAGCGCCGGAAGAAGACACAGCCCCAGCGGCCGTGGGAGAAGACACAGCGGCAGCAGACGACGCGCAGCCCACGCCGGCGGTGATGGCGGTGCTGCGGGAGCGGGCGGCGGAAGGGCTGTCGACGTCGTGGACGCAGTCGTCGGATTCGATGATGGCGGCGCGGAACAAGCCGGCCGCGGACGGTGAGACGAGCTGCGCGCAGACCGAGCCGCCGCCCGCGGATTCGCCGCCGAGGGTCACCCGGGAGGGATCACCACCGAGAGCACGCGCGTTGTCGCGTACCCATCGAAGTGCGGCCTGTTGGTCCATCAGCCCGTAGTTGCCCGGGTGCGTGCCCAAAGCGGGGTCGGCCAGAAAGCCCAGCGCGCCCAGCCGATAATTGATCGTCACCACCATCATGTGGCCGGTCCGTGCCAGGGCGGCCGCGTCGTCGTCGCCCGAGCCGCTGGTGAAGCCGCCGCCGTGGATCCACACGAAGATCGGCAGGCGCCCGCCAGCGCCGGCAGGCCGGTAGACGTTGAGGAACAGGCAGTCCTCCCGCCCGATCGTGCCCTGGGGACAGTTCGCGCCGAGCGTCGCAGCGTCGCGCACGCCCCGCCACGGCGCGACGGGTTGCGGCGCCCGCCAGCGCACGGGGGCCACCGCGTACCGCACGCCGAGGAATTCGTCGACGGCTCCGTCGCGGGCGCCGCGGATCCAGCCCGCCGTGGTCCGGGCCACGGGTGCCACCGGCAGCGGGTGAGCCTGGAAGAAGTCCCAGATCAGCGGTGTCGCGTCGAGCACGGTGGGCGTGGCGGAGTCGTTGTTGGGCGTGGTGCTGGGCCAGGTGTGCCCCAGGTCGTCGATCTTCCAGTGCTCCAGATCAGACCCACAATCCGACCACACTTCATGGTGTACGCCCGGAGCAGGCTCAACAGTCGCAGCGTCCCCGCAAGAGTTCCGCACCGCCCACGCGTCGAGCCATCGGGGGATGCTGGGCAACCCCTTCGCGGGCTCCCCGGCGTACGGAATGGTGGTGTCCCTGCCGCCGTGGAAGTCGATGATCGGCACCCCACGGGTGGGGTCGCAGTCCCCGCCCTGCGGATAGAACGCGCCGGAGACCGGGGCGGCAGCGGCGATCCGGTCGGCGAGCCGGCACGCGAGCAGCCCGGCGAACCCGCCGCCGTTGGACTTGCCGGAGACGTAGACGCGGGCCGGGTCGACGCAGAGGTCCCGCTCGATCCGGTCGATGAGGTCCGAGGTGAACCGGACGTCGTCGGCGCCGGACGAGTACGGCGCGCCCTGCCAGGACGGTTCCCCGTCGGTGCCGGTCGTGCCCTGGGGGTAGGCGACGATCGCGGGCAGCGCCGACATGCCGGTGAGCTGTTCCTGGTATCCGGCGGTCCGGGTGCGGCCGTGGAATGCGAACACGAGCGGGGTGGGTGTGTCGCCGCGATAGCCCGCGGGGACGTGGAGGTTGTAGCTGCGGGTGAGGCCGGCGCTGGTCAGCGTACGTGTCACGGTGTGGCCCGGAAGGTCTCCCGGGTCGGAGCCGCAGCCCGCGGCGGGGGTCTCGGCGGCGGCGGGAGAGGGGACGGCGGCGATCAGGGCCATGATCAGGACGGGGATGAGCTTCGCGGATGGCACGGCGACTCCTCGGGGACGGGGTCAGTGCATCGATGTCGGGCAATGCCCTGATCGTCGGCGCCCCGGGGCGGCCCGTCGCCGTTGCGTTCATTTCGAACATGTGAACCGCGAAACTGTCGTACCCCCTGGGAATGATGGTCCCCGTGAGACATGTGACCGACAGTGAGCGGCGGGCCCGGCTGGCGGTGCGGCACGCCCTGGCACCGGCCGCCCGGGTGTCTTCGCCCGAGGCCGTGACCAGGGCGATGACCGTGCTGCACGCCACCGAGCCGGCCACCGTCTACCTGTCCTGCTGGGCGCGCACCGGGTCGCTGACGGTCGCCGGCGTCGACCGGGCGCTCTACACCGATCGCAGCCTGGTGAAACAGCTCGCCATGCGGCGCACGCTCTTCGTCCTCCCGCGCGACCTGCTGCCCGCGGTCTGGGCCGGCGCGTCCGCCCGGGTCGCCGGCACCGAGCGGGCCCGGATGGCGAAGGACGCCGTGCTGGGCGGCCTCACCCACGACGGCCACGACTGGCTCGACCGGGCCGGCACGGAGGTCCTCGCCGCGCTCGCGACCGCGCCGGAGGGCCGCACGGCCATCGACCTGCGCCGGGCGGTCCCCATGATCGACGTCAAGCTCACCGGGACGGCCGGTGGCCAGGCGCCGGCCGCACGGGTGCTCACCCAGCTCGGCGCCACGGGCGCCATCGTGCGCGGGATGAACACCGGCGGCTGGCACACCTCCCGCCCGCGGTGGACGCTGATGAAGGACTGGCTCGGCGAGATCCCCGCCCCCACGACAGCCGAAAAGGGTTACCGCGAGCTGATCCGCCGCTGGCTGTTCTCGTTCGGCCCCGGCACCGAGGACGACCTCGTCTGGTGGCTGGGCTCGACCAAAGCCGTCGTCCGGGCAGCGCTCGCCGACCTCGGCGCGGTCCCGGTCACCCTCGACCACGGTGCCACCGGCTGGCTGCTCCCGGACGACCTCGACGAGGTCCCCGGCCCGGGCCCCTGGGTCGCCCTGCTCCCGGTCCTCGACCCGACCGTCATGGGCTGGCAGCACCGCGACTTCTACCTCGGCCCGCACCGCACCCCCCTCTTCGACACCCGGGGCAACGCCGGCACCACCGCCTGGGCCGACGGCCGCGTCGTCGGCTGCTGGGTCCAGGACGAGTCCGGCGTCGTCTCGCTGCGACTGCTCGAGCAGGTGCCCGCCGCAACCCGCCACGCCCTTGACGACGAGGCCGCCCGCCTCACGAAGTGGCTCGGCGGCTTCCGCGTCCCCAGCGTCTACTCCTCCCCGGCGATGAAGACCCCGGGCTGACGCCTGGCCTGCCGTCGTGACCCGCCGTAGAGGTGCAGCCGGTGGTCGACGTCGTGGTCCGGCTCGCGGGAGATGAAATCAGCCGCGGTCAGCGTGCCGTTACCGACGAGCACCAGCCAGTCCTCGTAGTACCAGCTCGGATTGCAGGGACAGGTGGTGAAGGTGAACCGGAAGTTCGCCCTGTACCGCCCCACCTGGCCGGGCAGGAGCGTGAAGAGCCGTCCCGGACCGCTCTGCCGCGGATAGGCGGCCCAGCCCGGCAACTTGTCGGCGATCAGGGCCGAATCCCGCACCGACAGCCACAGACCCAGGTCGCGGGCCCGATCCAGGCCACCACTGACCACCCCGTCACGACGCTCGTATCCGGCGGCCTCGTCGGCGAGCACGTCGTGAATGACCACGTCATCGTCCGGCAGGAACGACGGGAGCTGCGCCGGGCGGGACAGACCGCGGCGCTCGTTCGCCTGCGGTGCGCCGCGCGATGCCGCACTCCACCGCACCCGCACCCGCTGAATGGTGATCACGGCTCATCCTGACGCGCCGGACCGCCGCACGACAGGGATTTTCTCCGAGCGCCGGCGGGCCGGGCGGCCGGGACGCTCGGCGGCGGGATGGCGGCGTTCCGGGCGGGCGCCCCCGCGCCCGGGACGCTCGGCGGCGGGGTGGCGGCGTTCCGGGCGGGCGCCCGTAAGGTGTTGCGGTGCCTACCCGACGAACCCGACCCGCGTCCCGGACAGCTCCGGTCCGCCGCACCGAGCCCAAGGCTCCCGTGCTGCCCAGTGCCCTCAAGGAGGCGCCGCTCCCGGAGCATGAGCTGACCCCGGAGGCGCAATTCCAGGAGCTTGCCTTCTACGACGTCGACCTGACCGACAGTATGGCCGAGCAGGTCGAGTTCACGCAGTGCCGGTTCCGGGGTGCTCGGATGGCCGAGTCGAAGTTGCCCGGTGTGCGGCTCGCGGACTGTGTCGTCGAGCAGTCCGACTGGTCGAATCTGCGGGCCGAGCAGGGGACGATGACGCGGGTGTCGCTGGCCGGGTCGCGGATGACCGGGCTGGCGTGGAACGGCGGGATGCTGCGGGACGTTGCCGTCGACGACTGCAAGCTGGATCTGACGAACTGGCGGGCGTCGCGGTTCGACGGGGTGTTCGTGAACGGCAGCAATCTCACCGGCGCCGACTTCACCGACGCCGATCTGCGCGGGGCGACGTTCACCGGGTGTGACCTGTCCGGGGCGCAGTTCAGCAACGCGAAGATGGAGGGTGCGCGGTTCCGGCGGTGCGAGCTCGCCGGCATCGGTGGCGTCACGAGCTGGCGGGGCGTGGTCGTACATCCGGAGGATCTGATGGGCCTGTCCCACGTGCTCGCCAAGGCGCTCGGCATCGTCGTGGAACAGGCCCCCTAGAGATCTAGCCGAAGATCGAGCTCACCCATTCCGGGTGGTCGATGAACGGGTTCCGGTTGTGCTGGTAGGTCGTGTAGATGACCTGGTTGCGGTTCTTCTCGAAGCTGTCCGGCGGGTCGGCGGCGCTCCAGGCGAGCAGCTTGGAGAGCTTGCCCATCTTCGGGTTGCTGCCGTTGCTGACGGAGTCGTTGACCTCGAGGTCGGCGAAGGCGTCGTCACCCTCGTAGCGGACGGCCATGTAGAAGATCATGCGGGCGACGTCGCCCTTGACCGCGGCGCGGGGCTCCCAGGAGTCGGAGTCGGTGTAGTTGCCGGTGGCGCCGGAGACCGCGGTGCCGCCGGTGTCGAAGTCCTTGTTGTCGCGCAGGGCGTTGATCGTGACGTCCTCGGGGCGCAGGTGGTGCAGGTCGGTGCCGGGGCCGTTGCTGGTGCCGAAGTCGCCGTGGGACTTGGCCCAGACGTGCTCGCGGTTCCAGTCGCCGACGTCGCCGCCGTTGAGCGTCTTCGACCGGCTGACGCCCGAGTAGATCAGGATCACGTTCGACGAGTTGTTCGGGTCCTGGTCGGTGACCTTCAGGGCGTTCCAGACGCCGTCGTACGACAACGTGGTCACGCCACTGGAGATGATCGTGTGCAGCGCACTCTTGAGGCTTGAGCCGGACTTGCCGAGCGCGTTCGCGTAGTACGCATCGGTGCTGCTGGACGATGTCGGCGTCGGGGTGCCGGTCGTCGGCGAGGTGGTCGGGCTGCTGGTGCCCTTGACCATCGAGGTCGGGGACTTGAGACCCGCGTGCGAGAAGTACGCCGTCAGCGTCCCGGTCACCGTGATCTTCGTACGCATCAGGGTGGGGTTCGTCAGCAGCCCGAACGCCGAGCGGTAATCGGCGGTGATCTGGACGTAGAGCATGCTGCCGGTGCTGGTCTGGGTGCTGCTGTCGGCGAGGGCGAGCGCCGTGTCGCCGGTGAAGCTGCTCGTGCGTACCGTGCTGGTCGCGGTGGGCTCGCCGACGACGTAGCCGCTGACCGTGCCGGTGCCGCTCTGGGTGGCGATCGCCTCGGCGACCGTGAGGGTGGCGGCCGCGGCGGCCGGGCGCATCCCCGGCGGGGCCTCGGGCGCCCGGAACAGGGTGACCGTCAACCCGAGGATGGCGAGCAATGCCGGCATCGTGAGCGCCACGATGCGTTTGTGCGGCATCGGTCCGGACATGAGGACTCCGTTCACCAGGCCCCTGAGCGGGCTACATAGATGGTGATGAGAGTATGTGAGACGCTAAACCCCGGTGGGGCATATCAGCTGCGTCATACGTCCGCGTATCCTTCCGATCTTGTGATTCGGGAGGAAACACAGTTATGACGCATCCTTCGCGGCCGGATGGCACCGTCTACGGGCGTGGCGGCGCGAGCCCGGCCGGTCCTGATCAGGGCGGTCTGCTCGCTCGCACCCATCCCGGTGCCACCGCCGCGGTGAGCGCCGGGATCGTCGCGGTGCTGGCGCTCGGCTTCTGGATCTGGCGCGCCAACTCGGGTTCCTCGCCGGAACCGGCGAGCGCGGCACCGGCCTCGCCGGCGGCTTCGGCTTCGGCATCCCCGTCCGCCAAGCCGTCGCCGTCAGCGACGAAGGCCCAGCTCGCCGCGGGCACCTGGGTGATCGCGCCGCTCGACGCCCCGGACACGCACCTGACGCGCAAGAGCAGCTTCGCCGCGCTGTCGACCGGTGAGAAGCTGACGCTGACCGTCGAGGCGGGGCTGGCCGACGGGGCCTGCTTCTCGTTCCGCACGGGGGACGGCAAGTACCTGCGGCACTTCGATTACCGGTTGCGCTTCGACGCCTCGGACGAGTCGGACCTGTTCCGCAGTGACGCCACGTTCTGCCCCGTGGACGGGACGGCCGCGGGGACCGTGCGGCTGCACTCGAAGAACTACCCGGACCACCTCATCCACCGCCGGGGCACCGAGCTCTACATCGATGCCCCGGACGGCTCCGACGGCTTCACCGCGGACAGTTCATTCCAGGTCCAGAAGCCGTAGGTCCGCGGTTCAGCCGAGCAGATCGGGGCGCTGCCAGTCCTTGCCGTTGACGTGGTGGTCGAGGAACGCGAGGACGGTCTCGTACCAGACCCTGGCGTTGCCCGGCTTGAGGATCCAGTGGTTCTCGTCCGGGAAGTACAGGAACTTGTGCGGCAGTTCCGACCCGGACATCAAGGTCCACCACAACCGAAGACCTTCACCGATGGGTACGCGGTAATCCTTGTCGCCGTGGATCGCCAGCATCGGTGTCGTGATGGCATCGGCGAAGTGATGCGGGGAATGCGCGGCGACCATGTCGCCGGTCATCTCCCGCGTCCAGTAGTACGACGCGTCGGTGGTGCCCGCGAACTGGTCCAGCGCCCACAGCGACGCGTGCGTGACGATGGCCGAGAACCGGTCGGTGTGCCCCGCGATCCAGTTGGCCATGTACCCGCCGAACGAGCCGCCGAGCGCCGCGACCCGGTCCGCGTCGATGTCGGGGCGCGCCTCGGCGGCGTCGGTGATCGCCATCAGGTCGGTGAACGGGGCGTCACCCCAGGCACCCCAGCCACGGCGGATGAAGTCGTGGCCGTAGCCGGTGGACAGGGCGGGGTCGGGCAGCAGGACGGCGTACCCGCGGGCGACCGCGATCCACGGGTTCCACCGCCACGACCACGCGTTCCAGGACGACTGCGGGCCACCGTGGACCCAGAGCAGCAGCGGTGCCGGGGCGCCTTCGGGCGGGAGGGCGAGCCACGCGCGTAACGGCGTACCGTCAGCGGCCGTCGCGGTGATCTCCTCCAACCGGCCCGGAACGGTGACCGCAGTGGCCGGGCCCGTCAGGAATTCGGGGTCCGAGTCCGCGGTCAGCGCGACCCGGACCGGGGCCGGCGCACTGTCGATGGCCGAGCGCAGCGCATAGACCCAGCGCCCGTCGGGCGACACCTGCGGATCCGTGTACGCCCCGGAGTCGCGCGTCAGCCGGCTGACCTCCCCGCTCGCGACGTCCACGCGCCACAGCGGCGACCGTCCCAGGTCGTCGGCGGACACCACCAGCGCGGCACCGTCCGGCGTCCACCGCACGTCGCCGGGCAGCCGGTCCCAGCCCGCGGTGAGGTCACGCCCTTCTCCCCCGGTCACGGGGATGACGACCAGCCAGCTGTCGCCGTTGTCCGCGGCGGTGGATCGCCGGGCGACGACCACCGCGACCCGGGCGCCGTCCGGTGAGATCCGGGGCTGGTCGTAGTCGTGATCGCCGTCGTCGGCCAGCGTGCGGCGCTCGCCGGTCGCCACGTCGATCGCCACCAGGATGTGCCGCTGCGAGCCGCCGGGCGCCGCGACCGCCCAGGTGGTGACCACGGTCCGGCCGTCGGGCGCGATGTCCCAGCTGGTGATGTCGTCCAGCGCCCGCCCGGCGTGCCCGGTCAGGTCCCGCAGCTCCAGCTCGTCCTCGCCGGCCAGCTCCGCGACCAGCAGCCGGGTCCGCTCGGGGCCGAGGTCGTGGTCCCAGTAACGGACACCGGCCTCCTCGTGCAGGATCGCCGACACCCCGGCGTCCTTGCGCTTGCTGCGGATGCCCTTGTCCCCGTCGACGTCGGCGGCGGCCGGCATCAGCCCCGACCCGAGCACGACCGTGCCGGACTCGCTCACCTTGACGCCGTGCACGCCGCCGGGCGGGGCCGCCAGCACGCGGGGGTCGCCGCCACCGGCCGGCTGCAACCACAGCGCGGATTTCGGGTCGTCGTCGGGATCCGCGCCGGGACGGGGTCGCGCCGAGACGAACAGCAGGTCACCGTCCGGGGTGAACCCGGCGAAGGACTCCCCCTTCTCGCTGCGGGTCAGCCGCCGGGCCGGGCTCCCGCCCTCCGGATCGACCTCCCACAACGCACGGATGTAACTGCTGTTCTTCCGATCCGGCGTCGCGACACCGACCACCAGGCGGCGGCCGTCCGGCGCGAGCCGCAGCCCCTCGACCCGGGGCAGCGCGACGTAGGCGTCAAGATCGTAGAAGGGATCGGCGGGTGGCTTCTGTGCTTTCGCGTCCGAGATCACCCAGCCTTCCTACCACTGCCGGGCCGCGACGGCTGCGGTGCCAGAATGCAGACGTGGACGCGCAATGGCTCACCCAGGACCAACTGGCCGCATGGGTACGCCTCGTCGCGGTCGTGGAACAGCTACCCGGAGTGCTCGACGCGCAGCTCCGCCGTGACGCTCAGTTGGCCCACTTCGACTACTACGTGTTGTCGCAACTCTCCGAGGCCCCCGAGCACACGCTCCGCATGACCGCCCTCGCCAGCCGGACCACCGCGACGCTCGCCCGGCTCTCCCACGTCGTCCAGCGCCTGGAGTCCCGCGGCCTGATCGAGCGCTTCCCCTGCCCCGAGGACCGCCGCGCCACCAACGCCCGCCTGACCCCCGAGGGATGGCGCACGGTGCAGGAGAGCGCCCCGGGCCACGTCGCCGCCGTCCGCGAGTACGTCATCGACGCCCTCACCCCCGAGCAGATCACCCAGCTGACCGACATCAGCGACGCCATCCTGCGCCGCCTCGACCCGGGCTCCTCCCGCGCCACGAGCTACGGACGCTATGACGCCCGGTGATCCCGGTTGGCGTCGATCAGCTGGTTGAGGCTTTCCAGGGTGCGGGTCAGGCCGGCGATGTGCGCGGTGAGCTTGTCGCGCTCCTCGGCCAGCCGCTCGAAAGCCCCGTCGGAGGTGGCCGCGCTCGGCGATTCCAGACACGGGATCAGGCTGATGATCGTCTGGCTGGACAGCCCTGCGGCATAGAGCCTCTGCAGGTACGCGACCCGTTCCACCCCTTCTTCGCCGTAGTGCCGATGACCGCCGGCACTGCGCTCGCTCTCGAGCAGCCCCTGCTCCTCGTAGTAGCGCAGGGACCGCGTGCTCACCCCGGTGCGCGCATTCCGCGATCAGCGTCCACGTGCAGCAGGGCGTCGCCACCGTCACGATCGACAATCCCCCGCTGAACCTGCTCGACGGCAAGCTCATCGCGGACCTGCGCCGCTTCGCCGCCCAGGTCCGCACCGACAGGACCGTCCAGGTCATCGTCTTCGACAGCGCCGACCCGGAATTCTTCATCGCCCACGGCGACATGCACTTCCTCAGCGGCGCCGCCCCGATGGACGCCGGCGACGACCTGCCACCCGGCACCAATGTGGTCCAGGCCGTCAACGAGGAGATCAGGTCGCTGCCCCAGGTCACGATCGGAAAGATCGCCGGCCTGGTACGCGGCGGAGGCAACGAATTCGTCATGGCCCTCGACATGCGCTTCGCCGCGATCGGCAGCTCCGGCCAGGCCCAGCCCGAAACCCTGATGGGCATCTACCCGGGCGGCGGCGGCACGCAGTACATGACCGCCCTCATCGGCCGCCCCCGCACCCTCGAACTCATCCTCGGCGCCGAACTCGCCGACGCCGGGCTGGCCGAGCGCTACGGCCTGATCAACCGCGCCCTGCCCGCCGGCGAGCTCGAGAAGCTCCTCAACGAGATCCATGCGGCGTGAGGCACTGCACCGGGGTGGGGAGCCGGCACTGGCTGCACCTCGCGCGGTTCCTCGCCGGCTCACCAGATGTTGCGCTGAACACCGGAAGGCGACAACTTTCTGCGGCGTTGCCCGTCAAGTCTGACCAATCGCGTCCGCCACCAGAACAGGTGTTGTCCGGCCAGACGCGATTGGCCCGCGCTTGACACCCGACGCCACAGGTTGTTGCGGCAATGCGGGCTTCAGCGCAACTTCGTGCCCGCGGCCGGATCCTGCCGCCCTCGCCACCTATCGGAAGCGCATCACGGACCCGGGACCCTAGCCGGCGGGGTGCGCGCCGTCGGGGTGCGCGCCGTCGGGGTGCGCGCCGTCGGGGTGCGCCCCACCGGGATGCGCACCGTCGGGGAGGGTGTCGAGCCAGGTGGCTAGGGCTTCGATGACGGGGGCGGTGAGGCCGTGGCCTGCCGGGTCGCGGCGGGCGGTGGTCCGGGCGCCGGATTCGGTGCGGAGGTAGGCCCAGGTGCGGTCCAGGAGTTCGCGGGGGATGACGGTGTCGTGGTCTCCCTGGGCGACGAAGACGGGGAGGCCGCTGAGCCTGGCGGGGGTTGTCGGCACGCCGGCGTCGAACGGGAGGGTGCCGTAGAGGATGGCGGCGCCCGCGTAGCGCTGCGGGTCGTCCAGGATGAGGCCGCCGGCGAAGGCCGCTCCGCCGCTGAACCCGGCGAGGACCACGGGACGGCCCACGGGCGCGGTGGTGTCGAGCCAGATCCGGAACCAGTCGAGGTGGCTGCGCAGGGATTCGGGGAGCGGTCGGCCGATGCCGCGGTTGGCGAACCAGGCGTAGCCGGCGCCTTCGGGGATGGGGGCGCGCACTGCCGCGTACGCGAAGCCTGGGGGTAGGTGCTGGGAAAGTCCCAGGATCTCGCGTTCGTGGGAACCTCGGCCGTGCAGCAGGATGATCAGGGGTGCCTGCGGGTCCGGAGAGCCGGCGGTCGCGACCACCGGGGCCGTCACCGGGTCACCCCGGCGACGATCGTGCCGGCGGTGCGGACGCCGGTCCAGCGGGTGACTTCCGCGGGGAGGTCGAGACGGTCGACGGGGGCGGTGTTCTCGTAGGCTCCCCAGTCCTCGCGGGGCAGCATCCACATGATCTCGAACTCGTTGCCGTCGGGGTCCGCGCCGTAGACGCTCTTGGTCGCGCCGTGGCTGGACTCGCCGGAGTAGGCGCCCGCCTCGGCGAGGGTCGTGCGGGCCAGCTGGAGTTCGTCGATCGTGTCGACCTGCCAGGCCAGGTGGTAGAGCCCGATCCCGCCGCGGCGTTTCGGCGGTGCCGACGGGCCGACGCCGAACAGGCCGAGGTCGTGATGGTTGCCCGAGCGTGGCAGGCGCAGGAACGCGGCGTCGGCCCGGGGCTCGCGCGCGACCACGACCATGCCGAAGACCTCGGTGTAGAAGCGTTCGGCCCGTGCCAGTTCGGCGACGTACAGAACGGCGTGATTCAGCCGTACCGGCCCGATCCCTTTTTCCATACCGCCATCGTAGTTGAAGCATCAACTTTCCAGGCTGAGAGCATCGCCACATAGTTGAAGGCTCAATGATTGTTGCTACAACCTGATCAGCCTGCAATGGTTGTAGCTACAACCAAGTGAACGGGAGAACGTCATGGCGCACATCAGCATCATCGGCACCGGAAACATGGGCCAGGCCATCTCGGGCCTCGCCGCCAAGGGCGGCAACTCCGTCGAGCTCGTGAACAGTACGGAGACCAAGCCGGTCACCGGCGACATCGTGATCCTGGCCGTCCCGTACGGCTCGGTGGCCGACGTCATCGCCCAGCGCGGCGAGCAGCTCGCGGGCAAGATCGTCGTCGACATCACCAACCCGCTCAACTTCGAGACCTTCGACGGCCTCACCGTCCCCGCCGACGGCTCGGCCACCGCCGTGATCGCCGCCGCGCTGCCGCAGTCCACCGTGCTCAAGGCCTTCAACACCAACTTCGGCGGCACCCTGGTCGCCGGCACCGTCGGCGCCCAGACCACCACCGTGCTGATCGCCGGCGACGACGCGGACGCCAAGGCCCTGCTCGCCGGCGTGGTCACCGCCGCCGAACTCAAGGCCGTCGACGCGGGCAGCCTCAAGCGCGCCCGCGAGCTCGAGGCCATCGGCTTCCTGCAGATCACCCTCGCCGCCGCCGAGAAGATCACCTGGACCGGCGGCCTCGCCGTCACCAACTGACACTCCCGTAAGGACTGGTTCATGAACACCACCACGCTGCGCGACGTGGTCCTGCTCATCACCCGGGTCGCCGTGGGCGTCGTCTTCGTCGCCCACGGCTGGCAGAAATTCACCGAATGGGGCCTCGCCGGCACCGGCGCGTCCTTCGACCAGATGGGCGTGCCACTGCCGGTCGCCAGCGCCTGGTTCGCCGCGATCGTCGAACTGGCCGGCGGCATCGCCCTCATCGCCGGGATCGCCGTCCCGGCGGTGGCCCTGCTCCTGGCCGCCGACATGCTCGGCGCGTTCTTCATCGTCCACCTGGGCAACGGCGTCTTCGTCTCCGGCAACGGCTACGAACTCGTCCTCACCCTGGCGGCCGCGGCTCTGCTCTTCGCCGCGGTCGGCGCCGGGCGTTACAGCGTCGACCGACTGCTGGCCCCACGCCTGCCGCGCGTCCTCACCGGCCAAGCGCAGTAGACGGCCGAGGCCGGGCGTTACCGCATCAACCGCTTGCTCACCCCGCGGTTACCGCGCGGTTACCGCTGTTGCCGCTGTTGCCGCGCTCCCTCACCGGCCAAGCGGCCTGCCCTCACGCGGGTTGTCCGGGTTGAGCCGTCGCAACACCAACCAGAACCAAGCATCCAGATTAAGTTGTGCACAATTTAATTGTGCACAACTCAATCAGTAGGGGCCGCTCTCGAAAGAGGCGGCCCCGCAGGCGTTTCAGGGACGCCGGTAGGCGCGGATCGACGACAGCGCGCGCCCTCTACGGCGCCGGCACGCACGGATCGACGGCAGCGCGCGTGCTTCTACGGGCGCCGGTAGGCACGGATCGACGGCAGCGCGCGTGCTTCTACGGGCGCCGGTAGGCACGGATCGACGGCAGCGCGCGGCCGGTGAAGTCGAACTGGGTGAGGTTGTCGTTGGGGGCTTCGGCGCCCGGTTCCCAGCCGACGCCGGGGACCCACTCCGGCTCCCATGCGAAGAAGCCCAGCCCCCGCCCGGCCGGCACCTGCGCGAGCACGCCGCGCACACCCTCGTAGAACGCCGCCTGCCCGGCCGGTGTCGCGGGGAACCGGTCCACATCGGGCAGGGTGCTGTCCGCGGTGACGATGTTGCCCCGGCCGTCGCCGTCCTCGAACGTCCACGGGTAGGACACCTCGGCGAGCAGCACCGGCTTGTCGTAGCGGGCGACCGAGTCGTTGAGGTTCGCCTGGAGCTCGGCGATCGAGCCGTGCCACATCGGATAATAGGACTGGCCGATGATGTCGAACGGGACGTCGTACGCGGTGATGTTGTCGAAGAACCATTGGGTGTCGCCGAGTTTCCCGCCCCGGTCGATGTGAAGGACGATCTTCAGATCGTGTCCGGCCGCTTGGCGTGCGCCGGCGATGCCCGCTTTCAGCAGCTGCGTGAACGAGGCCCACTGCTGCGTACCGTCCGGCAGGTAGAGCTGTCCCACCGGCCAGAGGATGCCTGCGGTGATCTCGTTGCCGACCTGCAGCGTGTCGACCGGGGTGCCCTGGGCGGCGAATTCGCGCAGCAGCGTACGCGTATAGGACTGGATTTTGGCAGTGAGCCCGGGCAGATCGGTCGGCCAGCCCGCGGGGATCGGCTGTTTGCTGGGATCGGCCCAGAAGTCGCAGTAGTGCGGGTCGAGCAGGATCTTCATCCCGGCGCGCTTGGCCCGCTTGGCCAGGGCGAGCGCGCGGGCCTTGTCGCTGTAACCGTCCGGCGGGTCCACCCACACCCGCAGGCGCATGTAGTTGGCACCCTCGCCGGCCAGGATCCGCTCGGCGGGACGACGCCGCCCGGCCAGATCACGGTAGCGGACCCCGGCCTCCTCCAGCTGCGGCAGGAAGGACAGGTCGGCCCCGCGCACGCTGAGCGCGGTCTTCGGCCTGTGCGCCGCGGCAAGCGCCTGACCAGGAACAAGAGCGGAAAGAGCAAGACCCCCGGCGCCGGCAAGGACGCTACGACGGCTGACATTAACAGTACGCGCTGAGCGCAGAACGGACATCGACGGGCCTCCGGTGGAAGAGTCCTTTAACGACTGTGAGCGCTCACGGTGCTTGCCCGCACGTCCCCTGTCAAGAGCCCCCGCGATATCGTTCAGTCGCTCTCGCCGTCGTTCAAAGGCTCGCGCCCGTCGTTCAAAGGCTCGCGCCCGTCGTCCCAGGGCTCGCGCCCGTTGGTTGAGGGCTCGCAGCCGTCGTTTCAAAGGCTCGCGCCCGGTCGTTGGGGCTCTCCGCCCGGAAAGGACTTGTCGATGTCCGACGAGGCGCCCCCGCACCCGAAGTCCCGGGGCGCAGCCCGTCGTGCCCAACGCCGCGGCCCGACCATCGAAGACGTCGCCGACCTGGCAGGCGTCTCCCGCGGCACGGTCTCCCGGGTCCTCAACGGCGCCCATCACGTCAGCCCGGCATCCCTGGCAGCCGTCCACCAAGCCCTGACCCAGACCGGCTACGTGGTCAACCAGAGCGCCCGCAGCCTGGTCACCCGCCGCTCGGGCACCATCGCGTTCGTCCTGTCAGAACCCCAGGACCGCCTCTTCGAGGACCCCGTCCTGGCGACCCTCCTGCGCTCCTGCACCCAACTCCTCGGCGACCAGGGCTCCAGCCTCGTCCTGATGCTCGCGGGCACCCCCGCCGAACGAGCCCGGGTCCTGACCTTCGCCCGAGCCGGCCACACCGACGGCGTCCTCCTCGTCTCCACCCACACCGGCGACCCCCTGGCCGCCCAGCTCGCCGAAACCGGCATCCCCACCGTGGTCTGCGGCCGCGAGCCCCGACAGCTGCCCTTCGTCGCGGCTGACGACCGTGGCGGCGCGCGGTTGATGACCCGCTACCTGATGGACCGCGACCGGCACCGCATTGCCACGGTCGCCGGGCCCGCCGACACCCCGGGCGGTGTTGAACGCCTCGCAGGCTTCCGCGACGAGCTCGGCGACCGGGTTGACGAGCGGCTGATCGAGAACGCTTCGGCCTACACGATCAGTGCCGGCCGAGAGGCCATGGACCTTCTGCTGAACCGATCCCCCGACCTGGACGCCGTCTTCGTCGCGTCGGACCTGCTAGCCGTCGGCGCCCTCCAGGCGTTGCAGGCTGCGGGGCGCACCGTCCCTGGCGACGTCATCATCGGTGGCTTCGACGACTCCGCCATCGCCTCCGCCACAGCCCCGCCGCTGACGACGATCCGCCAGCCGCTCCCTCTGATCGCCGCCGGCCTGGTCGAAGTCCTCCTCGACCGCATCGCCGGCCGCTCCGCGGATTCCCGCATCCTGCCCACCGAGCTGGTCATTCGCGAATCCGCCTGACGAGCAGACGACGTGCGGACAACAGATCCGGGACCAGATCACCCACTCGAAGTTCCCGAAGCGATGGCTCAGCATGGGGCGGGGCCGATGCCGCAGGCGATCTTGTGGTCGTTGGAGGCTGCTCGGAGGGGCGCTGGATCGCTGATGTGTGGCGGTGGTGGGACGGCTGTGGCCGGCCTGGGCTGTCGCGGCTCGGTTTGACGGCGTACGACGACGGCCGTCAGTACGCCTGGCTCGATCGGGAGGACCAACCCGTCCCCTGAGGGTCTCAGCGTGCTCTCAGTGCGTGCTCAGGACCATCTGTCTGTGATGGAGATGGTCGCTGAGCTTGTTGTGGTGGTGGGGTCGGTCGGGCTGGTGGTGAGCCGGTGGCTGCCCGAGGCCGTCCGGGGGTGGGTTGCGGTCGGTGCGGTGGGGGTGGTGGCGGTGGCCGGGGTTGGGCTGGCCGGGTTCGGGGTGCGGTGGCAGGTGTTGGTGGTGCTGGCTGCCGATCTGCTCGTGGGTGCGGGGTGGGTGGTGCGGCGGCGTCGTGGACGCGTGCGGTGGTGGGTGGCGTTGCCTGGGTCGATGGTGTGTCTTGGGCTTGTGGCCGCGGGTGGGGTTGCGGGATGGGCGTTGCCGGTGCCGGGGTTTCCGGAGCCGTTCGGGCCGTTCGGGGTGGGGACCACGGTGGTGCAGTGGAGCGATCCTGATCGTGGTGAGGCCGCCACGCCGGATGTGGGTGATCGGCGCGTTGTGGTGGTGCAGCTCTGGTATCCGGCGGGGGCGGTCGGCGCTGACGCGCCGCGGGCGCAGTATCTCGGGCGGGATCGGCGGGAGGCGGACATCGTCGCTGCCGGGGAAGCTGAATACCTGGGGGCGCCGGCCTTTGTGCTGGACGGGCCGCCGCGGGCGCACACGCATGCGGTGTTCGACGCTGCGCCGGCGGCGGGTGGGCGGTTTCCCGTTGTGCTGTTCTCGCCGGGGCTGGGTGGGCTGCGGACTCAGAACACCGCGTGGGCCGAGGATCTGGCCAGCCGGGGGTATGTCGTGGCGGGGGTCGACCATCCGTACGATTCGGCTGCGGTTGTGCTGGCGGAGGGGCGTACCGTCAGGACCCGGATCTCGGATGAGGGCTCCGGGACGAGGAGCGACTGGATCGCTGTGCGGGCCGCCGACCTCAGGTTCGTCCTCACACAACTCGGGCGCCTCGATGACGGGCGGATGGACGTCGGGCGGGTGGCGGTGACCGGGCACTCTCTCGGCGGGGCGGCGGCCATGCGTGCGGCCCAGCAGGACGCGCGGTTCGGCGCCGTCATCAATCTCGACGGCGGGCCCGATCCGGAGCAGGGGCCGCTGCGGCAGCCGGTGCTCGCGCTCACTCATGAGATCAGGGACAAGGCCGACGCAGACTATCTGGCGCTGCTGGCGAAGGTGCTGGAGAGCGGCACTGCCACGAGCTATCGGCTCACCGTGCCCGGCAGTGCGCATCTCACGTTCACCGACGCGCCGTTGTACCTGCCGCCCGTACCCTCCGTGGTGGGGTCTCTCGGGGCGGCCGGGAGTGTGCGGATGACCACCGAGACCTGTGCGGTGTTTCTCGATGCCACGTTGCGGGGCCGGGCTGTCGATCTGCCCGCGGTGCTGGCGCGCGACGGTGACCTGCGGGTGTTCCCGTGAGGCTCAGATCGGGACGTTGTCGGCGAGCCAGGTGCGTGGGGTGACCGTGACGCGGTGGTGCGGGGTGAGCGGGAGGGCGGGGTGGATGCCGCGGCGGTCGAGGGCTGACCAGAGGTCCCGCAGGACCGCGGGTTCGTCGATGACGAAGGCGGACTGGGGGATGCGGAAGAACTCCCAGCCGCAGCGGGACAGCTCGCGCTGGCGGATGAGGTCGTTCTCGTAGCGGTCGGGGCCCTGCCAGGTGTCGGCGTCGCAGAGGACGGCGAGGGTGCTGTCCGGGCCGGAGACGACCAGGTCGATGCGGTAGCCCATGGTTTCGTGGTGCGGGAGCACGGTGTAGCCGCGGGCGGTGATGCGGTTGTGGACGCGTTGTTCGAACAGGGAGCGGAACGGGCTGGTCAGGACGTCGTCGGGGACCGCCGGGGGCTGGTCGGCGCCGGCGTGGCGGGGCGGGCCGGCTGCCACCTCGTAGCAGTAGTCGAGCAGGCGGCGGCGCAGGTCGTCGGGGTCCGCGAAGTCGGCGGGGCGCAGGGAGTGGTAGACCCACATCTGGTCCTTGGCGCGGGAGGCGGCGACGTTGTAGCGCTGCAGGTACATCTCGGTGGTCGCGGCGGCGGGGCGGCGGCCCGGTTCGGCGGCGGTGACCATGCTGAGGAACATCACGTCGCGTTCGGAGCCCTGGAAGTCGGCGGAGTCACCGCAGCGCAGGTCGCGCTGCTCCCACTGGGCCGGGTCGAGGCGGTCGAGGAGCAGGCTCTCGATCAGTTTGGCCTGGTGGGGGCCGCGCAGGGAGATCACGCCGAAGGTGAGGCCGTCGTAGCGGGGGTCCGCGGCGCAGGCGACGAGCTGGTCGGCGATGGCCATGGCCTCGGGCGGGTTCGTGCGGTCGGTGGTGCCGCGCAGGTAGCCGTCCTCGATGTGGACGGGCTTGACCGGGTCGAGGCGGTCCGCGCCGTACTGGCGGACGGGGACGAGGCGGATGCGCTCCGGTTCGTACGCGACGCGGTTGGAGAACTCGATGATCTCCGGGACGCAGCGGCGATGCTCGACCAGCGGGATGTGGCCGCCGAAACGCATCTTGGCCTCGTCGAAGAGGCTGCGCTGCGGGTCCTGCCAGGACGCACGGTACGGGTCGTCGTGCAGGTACTGGGCGGCGAGGTTGCGCAGGTCCTCCTGGTCGACGCCGACCGCCGCCGGGGACACCTGCCGGTCGTCGCCGATCACCACGATCGTCGGCGCCAGGTACTGCAGGAACGCGGCGGACAGGCCGGCCTGGGACGCCTCGTCGACGATCACCACGTCGAACATGTCCGGCTGGACGCGCAGCTGCTCGGCGATCCGGTAGATCGGCATGATCCACACGGGTACGGACGGGCGGCACCGGTCCATCGCCTGGCGGATCTCGGCTCGGCGCTGAGCCGCGTACTTTCCGGCGCCTTTGCCGAGGCGGCGCACCAGTTGCCCGTACTGTTGCAGATTTGCCCTGGCGGAGCCGGTGATCCGGTCCGGGGCGCAGGCGTGCCGCCAGGCCCGGGCCGCCGCGAGCTGTTCGACGTGCCCGCGGATCGCCGTCTCGGTCTCGGCGGCCTCGGTCTGCAACCTGTTGATGTCGGCGGGGCGCTGCCGGAGCAGCCATTTGCCGGTGACCGCCCAGTCCCAGGCCTCGTGCCAGTTCGCGAGGCGCTTGTCCCAGACCCGGTCGGCCGCCGTCGACGCGATCGCGTCCCGCAGCGCCGGGGAGCGGTAACCGAGGGTGGCGGCCAGTTCGTCGCGGTGGGTCACGAGCGCGCGGACCTCGGCCAGGCGCACGATCCGGTTGGCCGCCGCGGCGTACGCGGGGGTGTCGCGATTATGGACCGCCGTCAGCAGGTCGCGCAGGGCCGGCGACGAGGCCGGGTCGTGGGGCAGTTTCAGCACGGGCAGGGCCGCGGCGTCCACGACGGTCCGCGTGGCGAACAGGACCTCCTCCGCGGCGGCGGCGTCGACCAGACGGGCGTACGCGCGTACCGTCGGAAGGTCCTTGTTCTGGTCCTTGAGAGCCGTGCCGAGGGTCAGCACCCGGTCGAGCAGGTCGAGTTCCGCGCGGTGCTGGGCGAGGCGTTCCTGCGCGGTGTCCGTGGTCGCCGAGGGCGAGAAACGGTCGAGGCGGGCGAGGAGTTCCTGCAGCTGGGCCCACGCGAGGAAACCGTCGACCGCTTCGAGGGTCGTGGGCGGGTTGCCGTTCACGCGTACCTGATCGAGCAGTTCCCGGGCGGCCCGGACCGGTTTGGCACTGAGCAGGCCCAGCGCGGGCATGCCGTCGGCGCCCACCCGGATCCGCGACCCGCCGCTGAGATGCCGGCGCAGCTGGTCCGCGAGCGTCACCAGCGGTGCGAGGTCGGTGGCCTGCGGCGCGATCTCGGTGACCCCGGCGCGCCGCACGAGCGGTTCGGCCTGGTCGAGCAGGACACGTACCTGCTGCGCCCGCTCGCGCCAGACCCGGTCGCGGCCGGAGCCGACCTCCACGAGCGCTTCCGGCATCCAGGCCTGCCGGCTGCGCGCGAGCTCATCCGCGATGCCGGCGATGCGGTGCAGTTTCGCCCGCAGGGACTCACGGTCCGCCTTCGGCAAGGTCCGGATCATGGGGTACGCCGGGTGCTGCCGGTCGGCCAGGAAAGCCTCGAAAACCGTGGCGGCGTCGGCTTCCGCGCGTACGGCGGCGGCGAAATCGGCGAGCGGCATCAACGCGCCGGGCTCGGGCAGCGTGTCGTACGCCGGGCCCTCGTCGGCGTTCAGCGCGCCGTCGCGCAGCAGCCACAGCCACTCGACGACCTGTGACGCGGTCAGCGGCGGCGCGGCGAGCGATTCGACCGGCATCCACGCGCGGATCCAGCCGTGCCGGGGCTCGTCCAGCCGATGCGCGGCGGCGATCGCGGCGAGCGTGCCCCGGTACGGTCCGCGCTCGTGCCGGGCGATCTCGGCGGACCGCACGTCGATGATCCGCCGGTGCAGCGTCGCCCGGTGCCGCCGGAGCCGGTCGACGGCCATGAGATGGTGCTCCGCCGTACGCGTCCCGCGCCGCTCGTCGTAGTCGACGGCCTGCTGCGAGATCGTGTCCACGGCGATCCGCAGGTCGGTCAGGTCCTCCCGCGAGGCTCCGACGACGGCCACCGAGAGCGGGCGGACGGCTTCGGGCAGCTTCGCGCGTACCTCCTTCAGTGCTCTGTCGGTCTGAGCCGTGACCAGCACGCGCTTGCCCTGAGCCAGCAGATGGCAGAGCAGGGCGGCCGCGGTGTGCGTCTTGCCGGTGCCGGGCGGGCCCTGGACCAGGGTCTGCGCGTGCCGGTCCACCTGCTGCAACACGCGCAGCTGCTGCTCGTTCACAGGCAGCGGCAGGAACACGTCATCGTCCACGCCCACCATCGCGCCGGGCGTCGGATCGGTTCTCACCGCCGGCCGGTGATCCGGATCGACCAGCGGCAGGATGCCCTCAGGCACCACACCCGAGTCGAGCAGCTGCGCACGGATCGTCTCCAGCAACTCCACGATGCCCTGCCGGTCCCGCCTGCGCAGCACGATCGCGGGCGCCAGGCTCACCTCGGGCGTGCTGGGCGTCTCACGGCTCGGCGCCTCCGACTCCCGGTAGCCGGCCGCGGGATCCAGGCTGTTCGCCAGGCGGTGCAGCAACTCACCGATGGCCTCGCGGTTCAGCGGATGCTGCGCGTACGCGCGGGCGACCTCACGGGCCTCGGCCAGGTGCGGCGAACCGGTCAGGTGCGGGCCGAGCATGTCGAGCTCGATGCGCAGCGGGTCCGCCCCCTCGACGGCGTGCACGCGCAGGGTGCCGCTCACCGGGTCCAGATCGATGGTCACCGGGGTGGTCACCAGATGCCGCCGGACCACCTCATGACCCTCCGGCTGCCAGACCAGGCAACCCACGGCCAGGACCAGCTCCTGCTCCTCCGGGTTGGCGGCGGCTTCTGCCTGCATCGCAAACAGTTGTTTGTACGCGTCCCGCACACGCTTTTCCGCGTCTGCTTCCTCGGCTTCGGGGTGGATCCTGTCGACGTGAGCTATCTCGTCGCCCGGGGCCGGGGTGCCCGACCAGTGCGCGAAATGGACGGCGGGGTGCCGGGGCAGGTCGCCGGCCCAGGCGAGCTCGTACCCGTCACAGGTGCGCGGCGACGAGACGGCGGACTGCTGCGCCCGCGCGAGAAACTCAAATAGCCGGACCGCACGGTCCAGGTGGCTCGCTGTCACCCTGCCGAAGGTAATGCCCCGATTGCGTTCACGTAGGGGTGATCGTCCAGTTACCCCTCTTCCCGCGCTCGCTTCGGCGTGCCTTCCCGCGCGTACCCTCCTTGCTCGTGGGTCTGCATCGTGTCGCCGTTCTCGTTCTGGAGGGTGCCAAGCCGCTCGATGTCGGCATCCCGGCCCAGGTGTTCACGACCCGGGCGAGCATGCCCTACGAGGTCCGCGTCTGCGGCGCCGCCGCCGGCCTCGTCACGGGCGGTGACGGCCTCTCGTACCACGTCGCCCACGGCCTCGAAACCCTCGCCTGGGCCGACATCGTCTTCATCCCCGGCTACCGCTTCCCCGGCCGCGACGACCCACCCCCGGCCGTGGTCGAAGCCCTGATCACCGCCCACGACCGCGGCGCCCGGCTCGCCGCCATCTCCACCGGCGCCTTCGCCCTCGCCGCCACAGGCCTGCTGGACGGCCGCCGCGCCACCACCCACTGGCACTACACCCGCGCCTTCGCCACCAAACACCCCCGGATCCAGGTCGACGAAAACGTCCTCTTCGTCGACGAGGGCCCCGTCCTCACCTCCGCCGGCGCCGCCTCCGGCCTCGACCTGTGCCTCCACATCCTCCGCGGCGACCTCGGCGTAGCCGCCTCCAACCACGCCGCCCGGCGCCTGGTCGCAGCCCCCTACCGCAGCGGCGGCCAGGCCCAGTACGTCCCCCGAAGCGTCCCCGAACCCCTCGGCGAACGCTTCGCCGCCACCCGAGAATGGGCCCTCCACCACCTCGGCGAAACAATCACCCTCTCCGCCATGGCCCAGCACGCCGCCGTCTCCGCCCGCACCTTCTCCCGCCGCTTCGCCGACGACACCGGCCACACCCCCATGCAATGGATCATGCGAGCCCGCATCGACGTCGCCCGAGAACTCCTCGAACGCTCCCAACGCACCGTCGAGCAGATCGCCACCGACGTCGGCCTCGGCACCGGCTCCAACCTCCGCCGCCACTTCCAGCACATCCTCGGCACCACCCCCACCGACTACCGCCGCACCTTCACCGAAAGCTCGTAACCACCCACGGCCGCGACCGGAGCACGCTGGCCGGGCCGAGCCGAGCCGAGCTGGGCCGGGCCGGACTGAGCCGGACTGAGCCGGACTGAGCGGGCTGGGCCGGGCCGAGCCGAGCCGGACTGAGCGGGCTGAGCCGGGCCGAGCCGGACTGAGCGGGCTGAGCCGGGCCGAGCCGGACTGAGCGGGCTGAGCGGGCTGAGCGGGCTGAGCGGGCTGAGCGGGCTGAGCGGGCTGAGCGGGGCTGAGCGGGGCTGAGCGGGGCGGGGCTGAGCGGGGCGGGGCGGGGCGGGGCGGGGCTGAGCGGGCCGGGCTGAGCCGGCCGGGAGGGCCAGGCCGGGCCGGGCTGAGCGGGCCGGCCGGGCTGAGCGGGCCGGGAGGGCTGAGCGGGCCGGGAGGGCTGAGCGGGCCAGGCCGGGCTGAGCGGGCAGACCTGAGCGGGCAGACCTGAGCTGGGCTGAGCGGGCCGGGCCGCATCGAGCACGGCGCGCCGAGCACGCTGGGTGGACCGGATGCGCGGGGCAGGCTGAGCGGGCCGGACAGGCTGAGCATGCTGGGCGGTCCGGACAAGCCGGGCTGGGCACGCTGGGCCGAGCATGCTGGGCGGGCCGGATGCGCAGGCGGGCCAAGCACATCAGGCGGGCTGGGCCGAGTGCGCCGGACACGCTCAATGGGCCCGACGCGCCGGGCAGGCCCCGACACGCGGGACGGGCCGCGCTGGACCGGCCGAGCCGAGCGGGCCGAGCCGAGCGGGCCGAGCCGAGCGGGCCGAGCCGAGCGGGCCGAGCCGAGCGGGCCGAGCCGAGCGGG
>NZ_BOMN01000134.1 GCF_016862215.1 Winogradskya humida | reverse complement strand
GGGCCGAGCCGAGCGGGCCGAGCCGAGCGGGCCGAGCCGAGCGGGCCGAGCCGAGCGGGCCGAGCCGAGCGGGCCGAGCCGAGCGGGCCGAGCTCACTACACGAGCTGGACTGAACATGCCGCACGCGCTCAGCGGGCTGAGCAAGCTGAGCGATCGGGGCACGCTCAGCGAGCCGCTGGCCCAGTCGATCAATTCCGCGCCGAGTCGTCCATGTTCGTCATGAAGCGGCGCGGCCCTGACGCTTCCCTGCCCAATTGAGTTGTGCACAATTAAGTTGCACACAACTTAATTGTGCACAACCTAATTGCCCACAACTCAAGCTGGCGAGATCGTTGCGGATAGTGGCGTGCACGCCACTGTTGCGGGGAGGTTTCGCGCGCGAGCCTGGAGTCATGACTCGCATCGCCATCAACGGATTCGGTCGCATCGGCCGCAACGCGCTGCGCGCACTGCTCGAACGCGACAGCAAGCTCGAAGTCGTCGCCGTCAACGATCTGGGCGAGCCCGCGGCGCTCGCCCGCCTGCTCGCGTGGGATTCGACCTCGGGGCGGCTCGGCCGTCCGGTGACGACGGAGGGTGACACGATTGTCGTCGACGGGCGCCGGATCAGGGTTCTCGCCGAACGCGAACCGGGCCAGCTGCCGTGGAAGGATCTCGGCGTAGACCTCGTCCTCGAATCGACGGGCCGGTTCACCTCGGCCGAAGCGGCCCGCGCCCACCTCACGGCGGGCGCGCGCAAGGTCCTGGTCAGTGCTCCGTCGGACGGCGCCGACATCACTCTCGCCTACGGCGTCAACACCGAGCGGTATGACCCGGCCGCACACATCATTGTCTCCAATGCTTCGTGTACGACGAATGCGCTCGCGCCGCTCGCGAAGGTGCTCGACGAGCTTGCCGGTATCGAGCACGGGTTCATGACGACAGTTCACGCGTACACGCAGGAGCAGAATCTGCAAGACGGCCCGCACCGGGATCCCCGCAGGGCCCGCGCCGCCGCGGTCAACATCGTCCCGACGACCACCGGCGCCGCCAAGGCGATCGGTCTGGTCCTGCCCGGCCTGGCCGGCAAGCTGTCGGGTGACTCGATCCGCGTGCCGGTGCCGGTCGGTTCGATCGTGGAGCTCAACACCACCGTCGCCCGGGACGTGACCCGCGACGACGTGCTGGCCGCCTACCGTGCGGCGGCGACCGGTCCGCTCGCCGGCATCCTCGAGTACTCCGAGGACGCCCTGGTCTCGTCCGACATCACCGGCAACCCGGCCTCGGCCATCTTCGACTCGGCCCTCACCCGCGTGGACGGCCGCCACATCAAGGTCGTCGCCTGGTACGACAACGAGTGGGGCTTCTCCCACCGGGTCATCGACACGCTCGAGCTGCTGGCCGCGGGCTGAACGCGTACGAACGGGATGTTGTCGGGATCGGCGCTCTCAACCTGGACTTCATCGCCGATCCGGGCACGCCCCTGCAAGCGGAGTGGGGCACCGAAACCGCCGTCGACGCCGCAACCATCAACGCGGCAATCCAGGCCGCGGGTCCGGAGAGGCTCACGACGACGCTCGGCGGCTCGGCGTTCAACACCGTGCACGCGATCGCGAGGACCCGGCCCGGGCTGCGTCTGGGATACGTGGGGGCCGCCGGCCGGAATCCGACCGGCGGCCCCTCCCCGCGCGCCGGACTCGCCACTCTCGGCATCGACCACCGCCACGTGTCCTACAACGACGACGCCCTCTCCGGGATCTGCTTCTCCCTGACCGAGAACGGCGACCGCACCCTGCTCACCCACGCGGGCGCCAACAGCAGCTTCCCCGAGTACGTGGACCGCCACTTCGACGCGCTCGTGGGCTACCTGTCCCGTACCCGGCTGATCCACGTGACCTCGCTGCTCGACGACACCTCCGCCGGGCGCCTGCTGGCCCTGCTCACCGCTGTGAAGGCAGTCAACCCGGCCACGGCGCTCAGCTTCGACCCCGGTCACGTGTGGAGCACCACGGTGACCGCTGACATCGAGGGACTGGTACGCCTCAGCGACTACCTGCTGCTCAACCGTCGCGAACTCGCCGAGCTCCGCACCGTACTAAATCTGACCGAAGCCGTTGTGGTGGTGAAACGACCGGACCACATTGAGGTACGCCGTCCTGGCGCCCGCCCCGAGATCCATCCGCAGATCCCGTTGCCCGACAACAAGATCGTGGACGCCACCGGCGCGGGCGACGTCTTCGCGGCCGGCCTGCTCATCGGCCTCATCGCCGAAGCCGGCCCCAGCCCCGGCGTGGGCCTCGGCCCCGGCGTGGACCTCGGCCCCGGTTGTCTGCTGGGCATGCGGCTGGCCCGGCACAAGCTGCAGCATGTCGGCTCCGCCGGCCACGACGGATTCGCCGCGCTGTGACGGTCCGCGCTTGCCGCCCCTTGGGGGAGGTTCCATATGGTGAATGTGGATCTTCAAGTTGCGCTCCGGGGCCAAAAATTGTCGTACGCCTGGGCCAATGTGGTCGTTGTGCTGGCAGAGGTGCAGAAGCTCAGGAGGGACGCGGCGACGCTCGCCGCAGCCCAGTGCTGGAGCCTGTCCGACGCCGCGCTGACTCTGACGCTGCAAGAGGCACGACGTGCGGAGCAGTCCGCCAAACTCCTACAGGTACGCCTCACCCGTGAGGCCGACGGCCGGGGCATTCCCACCGCATCAGGCCATCGCTCGACAACCCAGTGGCTCCGCACCGTTTTGATCCTGGATTCCCCGGCGGCCCGGGAGCTCGTCGCCCACGCCGCCGTCCTGGACCATCCCCCGATCGAGCAGGCAGTCCTGGACGGCCAGGCCGACCTGCGCCAGGCCGCAGTGATCGCACAAACCCTCGACGCCATCCCCACCGACCTCGCCGTTCTGGACAACCCGGCCGGGCTCAACCATCCCGCCGGGCTTGACGATCCCAGCGGGCTTGATGATCCCAGCGGCCTTGGAGATCCCAGCGGGCTTGGAGATCCCAGCGGGCTTGGAGATCCCAGCGGGCTTGGAGATCCCGGCGGGATTGGCGGGCTGGGCGAGATTGGCGGGCTGGGCGGCAATGATGGTCTCGATGGCGCGTCCCAGGCCGATGGCGTTCCGGCCGTGAATGTCGCTCAGATCGTGCGGGACGCCGAGACCATGATGATCGACATGGCCGAGCGCCTGTCCGCCAACCAACTACGCCGCGCCGGGGAACGCATCCTCACCTACGTCGCCCCACACCTCGCCGACACCATCGACGAAGCAGCCCTGACCCGCCAGGAAACCCGAGCCGAACGCAAACGCGGCCTCACCCTGTCCCTACCCATCGACGGCCTCGTGCGTCTCACCGCAACCCTCGGCATCGAAGACGCCGCCACGGTGCAAGCAACCCTGGACCCCCTGTGCAAACCCCGACCCCGCGACAAACGAACCCCAGCCCAACGCCGCGCTGACGCACTACTCGACATATGCCGACTCGCACTACGCACCAGCCAACTCCCCACCAACGGCGGCGAACCACCCCAACTCTCCGTCACCGTCGCCTACGACCCGCTGACCAGAGCCCTCGGCATCGGCACCACCGACACCGGCACACGCCTATCCGCAGAAACCATGCGACGACTGGCCTGCGACGCCAAAATCATGCCGACCCTCCTCGGCACCCAAAGCCAGATCCTCAACGCCGGCCGCCGCCGCCGACACACCAACGGCCCCCTACGCCGTGCCCTGCACATCCGAGATTCCGGATGCGCCTTCCCCGACTGCGAACTCCCCCCACGATGGACCGACGCCCACCACATCCTCAAATGGACCACCGGCGGCCCCACCAACCTCGACAACCTCGTCCTCCTATGCCGCCACCACCACAACCTCATCCACAACCCCGACGCCGGGTGGCACATCCGCCTCGGACCCGACCGCCACCCCGACTTCATCCCCCCAGCCACCATCGACCCAACCCGACAACCCCGCCGCAACCTCTACCACCCACGCCAATAGACATTCCGTTACCCCGCCGATACAGCGTGATCGCATCGATGGTTCCCTTACCCAGGCACCACCCCAGCTGTCTGCGCCTGCGCCGTCCCAGCTGTCTGCGCCGCGACGGCAATCGCCGATCCGCGGGCGTCTACTGACAGGTCGGGCAGGAGGCTGCGGGCTGCCTCGCTGATGATGTTTCCGACGGCTCAGATCGGGAGCTTCCGACGGCCCGAACCGATCGTTGAAGGTGATCGAGAAGGCACTCAGGGCATTCTTCCAGCGCGTCTCCCATCGCGCTCCCGTCACGCCTGCCTACCAGGAAGCTGCCGCGACGGGCCGGGCCAGGAGGCGGCACGACAGGACGGAACAAAACGCGGCAAGACAGGCCGGGACAAAACGCGCACGACAGGCCGGGACGCGACGGAACAGCGCGATCGTCATCCTCAGACTCATCGGGACGGAAGCTGACGCTACGGGCAGGACGCTGACGCGACCGGCAAGAGGCTGACGCGACGACTCGTCGGCGCAGCGGTCAGCGATGTATGTCGCGATCGCGCGACCAGTGCAGCCATCGCCCGCTGCCGCCGGGCTGGTCATGAACGGCTGACGGGCGACGATCGGCGTCCGGGATGGCTGTTTTGTCGGTGGCTAGGCTGCTGCGCGGGCGTCGGTGGGGCGGCGGCGCAGGGTGGTGTTCGTGATCGCTTCCGGCTTGAAGGCCATGTCGAGGGCGCCCACGTCGGTGCCGGGCGGGACGATGGCGTCGATGGCGTCGAGGGTTTTGTCGTCGAGGGTGGTGTCGGCGCCGGCGAGCAGGTCGTCGAGCTGGGCCATGGTGCGGGGGCCGATGATGGCGGAGGTGACGCCGGGGTGGGCGATGGCGAAGGCCATGGCGAGGTGGGTCAGGGAGAGGCCGGCCTGTTCGGCGATGGGGATGAGTTGTTCGACGGCGTCGAGGCGGTTCTCGTCCTTGTAGTGCTTGAACGGCAGGCCCGCGCGGTGGGTGGTGGCTTGCTGGCCCTTGCGGAACTTGCCGGTGAGCATGCCCTGGGCGAGCGGGCTCCAGACCAGGGTGCCCATGCCGTAGCGCTGGGCGACGGGGAGGATTTCGCGTTCGATGCCGCGGTCGAGGATCGAGTAGGGCGGCTGTTCGGTGCGGAAGCGCTCGTAGCCGCGGCGTTCGGCGGCCCACTGGGCCTCGACGATCGCCGAGGCGGGAAAGGTTGACGAGCCGATCGCGCGGACCTTGCCGCTGCGGACGAGGTCGGTCAGCGCCGAGAGGGTCTCCTCGATGTCGACCGTCGGGTCGAGGCGGTGCAGCTGGTAGAGGTCGATGTGATCGGTCTGCAGACGGCGCAGGGAATTCTCGACCTCGGCGATGATCCAGCGGCGGGAGGTGCCGCGCTGGTTGGGGTCGTCGCCCATCGCGCCGTTGACCTTGGTCGCGAGGACGACGCTGTCGCGGCGGCCTTTGAGCGCTTTGCCGACGATCTCCTCGGACTCGCCGCGGGAGTAGACGTCGGCGGTGTCGACGAAGTTGATGCCCGCGTCGAGGGCCTTGTGGATGATGCGGGTCGCGTCGTCGTGGTCGGGGTTGCCGATGGCCCCGAACATCATGGCGCCCAGTGCGTACGGGCTGACCTGGATGCCTGTGCGGCCCAGCGTGCGGTACTTCATGAGAGACCTCCGGGGTATGATTTCGCGAAGCGGAACGCTCTACCACTTAGCAATATACGGAACACCTTCTCACTTAAGCAACGGGGGTCTGTCAGTGAGCGCGGCCACACCACCGGTCCGACGGGTACGCGCGGACGCCCAGCGCAACATCGACGCCCTCGTCGACGCCGCCCGCGAGGTCTTCGCCACCTCAGGCGTCGACGCACCGGTCCGCGAGATCACCACCAGGGCCGGCGTCGGACTCGCCACGTTCTACCGCCACTTCCCGGAGCGCTCCGACCTCGTCACCGCCGTCTTCCGCCACGAGGTCGACGCCTGCGCAGACACCGCAGCCACCCTTGCCGCCGAGCACGAGCCGCTCGACGCCCTCATCCGCTGGCTCCACCGCTTCACCCGGTTCGTCGGCGCCAAACGGGGCCTGGCCTCGGCCCTGCACTCCGGCAACCCCGCGTTCGAACCACTGCCCGCCTACTTCACGCAGCGCTTCCAACCGGCCCTCGACTCCCTGCTCGCCGCCGCGGCCGCCACCGGGGACATCCGCGCCGGCGTCGAGGCGGGACCGCTGCTAGGCGCCATATCCCGCTTGTACTCACCCGCCAACCTCGACGAGAACGGCGACGACCGCATGGTCGCGCTGCTCATCGACGGGCTGCGCTACCAGGCCCACTGACGGCCCCGCCATGCCGCCCGCGGGCCAGGCGCGGGGCTA
>NZ_BOMN01000133.1 GCF_016862215.1 Winogradskya humida | reverse complement strand
GGGCAAGGTGCTGGGCATGGGCGGCGCGCCAGGCTGGGCATGGGCTGGGCGCGGGGCCGGGCATGGGCGGGGCACGGGCTCACAGTTCGGGGTGTGTTTACAGCTCAGGCATGGGGTTTCGACAGGGTCTACACAGGATTGCGTACGCACATCTTGGGGATGACATCGACAGATGCGAATGAGGAAGCGGACAACGGCGAGGTTTCGCGCGTGCTGATGAACCGGCGGCGGTTACTGGCGCTCGGTGGGGCCGGCACGGTGGCGGCGGGGCTGGCGGTGATCGGGGGGCGGACTGCCTTTGCCTCGGCTGGTGCGCCTGTTCCGGCCGTTGAGGCTTCGGCTGCGTGCGTATTGACCAGTGAGTCGATCGAGGGTCCTTATTATCTTGATTATCTGCTTTTGCGGCGGAACGTGATCGAGGACCGGCCCGGCGTACGGTTGACTTTGAAGCTGCGGGTCATCGACTCGGGGACCTGCCGGCCCATCCGGAACGCCGGTGTGGAGATCTGGCACTGCGACGCGGTCGGCGTGTATTCCGGGTACAGCGGTGCGGGTTCCGGGGGTGACACTCCCCCGCCCAGCGGGCCGCCGCCGTCGGGTCCCGCGCCCAGCGGCGACCCGTCAGCCCCGCCCAGTGGTGACCCGTCAGCGCCGCCCAGCGGACCGCCCGGGGGCGGGGGTGGCGGCCACGCGGAGCCCACCGACGACCTGACCTTCCTGCGCGGCATCCAGGTCACCGACCACGCCGGGTACGTCACGTTCGACACCATCGTTCCGGGCTGGTACCGCGGCCGCGCCGTCCACATCCACACCAAGGTCCACACCGAGGGCACGGTCACGCCGTCGGGGTACAGCGGCGGGCACACCTGCCACACCGGTCAGTTCTACTTCGCCGAAGAGCTCATCACGAAGTTCGAGACGATCGAACCGTACGCCGGCAACGAGGCCACCCGGACCAAGCTCGACGAGGACGGCATCTACGACGGTACCGGCAGCACGGGTGGGCTGCTCGATCTCCGCTACGACCCCCGGCACGTCACCCGTGGCGTCCTCGGCTCGCTCACCATGAGCGTCGACCCGGCCGCCACCAACGACGGCCAGGGCGGCCCCGGCGGACCGGGTGGCCCTGGCGGACCGGGCGGATCCCCGAGCGCCTCAGCCTCACCATCAGCCTGAGCACGCGCACGGGCTTGGGCACGGCCTCGGGCAC
>NZ_BOMN01000132.1 GCF_016862215.1 Winogradskya humida | reverse complement strand
CTTGAGCACGGGCTTGAGCACCCGGCATCGGAAGCAGCACCAGACTCAGCCCGGCTCTGGCCTGAGGACCTGCCGCAGCTAGGGGCCTCGCGGGCCACGACGCCACGACGCCACGACGCCACGCATGGCCGGGAGATGTGATATCGGGCTGTAAACCGCCAAAGTAGGGCCGATCCACAATGGCATAAGGGTGGGTCGCCGGGGGTGGTGGAGGTCGGCTAGGTTCGTGCCGTGCAGACGGGGGACGAGGCGGGTGGAGCGGTCAGGGGCAGTGATCCGCTGCTGGTCCGGCCGTACATTTCGCAGAAATCGAACGTTGCGGGGCAACCCGCCGCGACGTGGCCGGAGAGTGCGGTCGCGGCGGTGGCGCCGGGTCCCGTTGAGGCGGAGACCACCGTGTTGCCCGTGGTCGCGCTGGACGGGGCTCCGGCGCGGCCGCGGCGGCGGGTTGTTCTGCTGCTGGCGGCCGGGGTCGGGGCGGTCGTGCTGGCAGGTGCGGTAGCAGCTGGAATTGTGGCGTCGCGGCCCGATTCGGGTGGGCGGGTCGCGTTGCCACCCGACTTGCCCTCGACGCGGACGGCGACGACGGATGCCGTGGCCGCGCCGTCAGCCCCGCAGGCGTCGGGTGGCGTTCAGAAGACCGGAGCTGCTGGGGCTGATGGGCGGTCGGCACCTGTTTCGAAGCCGGTCGGTGGGAAGACTTCGGCCGCCAGGACCACGTCGCCGACGGTCAAGTCGGCCACGTCCGTGCCGGCTGAGACGGTTGCGCCTGCCACCACCGGTGCTCTGGCGCCGATCACCACGCGGGTCGGGCGGCTGGTCAGCGGCGGGTTGTGCCTGGATGTCGATCAGGGTGTCGCCGCGGAGATGAAGACCTGCAGCGGCACGTCCGACCAGGTCTGGACCCTGAATTCCGACGGTACGCTGCTGGCGCTCGGCAAGTGCGGCCAGACCTCAGGTGGCGGCGGGTTCGCCCTGGGCTCGTGCTTCGGCAGCGACACCGAGAAGTGGCAGGTCGGCGGTGGGGCGTCGCTCGTGAACGTCGCCACCGGGACGTGCCTCACCGGCGGCACCACGGCCGGGTTCGACGTTCGGATGAGCGCGTGTACCGGTGCGGCGACGCAGGCCTGGGCGTTGTCCTCGTGAGCGGGAGCTTTCAGTCGGCGGCGAGCAGCTCCTCGCGTACCTGGCGGCGTAGGATTTTGCCGATCTGGCTGCGGGGCAGTTCGTCGGTGAGTTCGACCCGGCGGGGGGCCTTGTAGCCGGAGAGGCGTTCGCGGGCCCAGGCTCGCAGGGCTTCCGGGTCGGGGGTGGTGCCGGCGGTGGGGACGACGACCGCGACGACCTCTTCGCCGGTCCTGGCCGAGGGCAGGCCGACCACGGCTACGTCGGCGACGTCCGGGTGGGCGCGGAGGACGTCCTCCACCTCGGACGGGTAGACGTTGAAGCCGCCGGTGATGATCAGTTCCTTGACCCGGTCGACGATGGAGAAGAAGCCGTCGGGGCTCATGACGGCGACATCACCCGTACGGATCCAGCCGCCGGGCAGCAGCACCGCGGCCGTCTCGTCGGGCATGTCCCAGTAACCGGAGAACACCTGCGGGCCCTTGATCAGCAGCTCCCCCGCGTCGCCCTCCGGCATGTCCCGGGACAGGTCCTCACGGTCGGCGATGCGCGCCCAGGTGGACGGGTACGGCACGCCGATCGAGCCGGCGCGGCGCTTGGGCGAGATGGGGTTGCCGACGGTGATCGGGGAGGTCTCGGTCATGCCGTACCCCTCGATCAGCAGGCCGCCGGTGATGGCCTCCCACTTCTCGACGGTCTCGGCCGGCAGTGGCATCGCGCCGCTGATCGCGGTGCGCACGGAGCTCAGGTCGGCGCCGCTCTTCTGCACGGCGGCGGCGAGGCGTTCGTACATCGGTGGGACGCCGGGGAAGAACGTCGGCGGGCGCCGCTTCGCGGCCGAGAGGACCATGGCGACGTCGAAGCGGGGCAACAGCACGATCGTCGCCGCGATGCGCACGGCGGTGGTCAGGCACAACGTCATACCGTACGCGTGGAAGAGCGGTAGCACCGCGTAGAACGTCTCGCCGCCGTCGCGCAGCCCGGGCACCCAGACGCGGCTCTGCTCGGCGTTCGCGGCGAGGTTCTTGTGGGTGAGGATCGCACCCTTGGGTGTGCCGCTGGTGCCACCCGTGTACTGCAGCAGGGCGACGTCGTCGACGTCCGGGCCGGGGACGTCGGCGGCGAGCGGTGCCGCGTCGGCGAGGAGCTTCTCCCAGCTCAGCGCGCTGTCGGGCAGCGGGCCGCGCATCTCGGCACGGGTCTTGCGCGCGGGCGGGAGCGGCAGGGTCAGCGCCAGCCGTTTGACCAGCGGGAGCGCCGCGGTCAGGTTGACGCCGATGATCGTGGTGACCGCGGTCTTGCCCGCGACGCCGGCGACGGTCGAGGCGACCTTTTCCCAGCAGATCGCCACCGTGGCGCCGTGATCGGCGAGCTGGTGCGCGAGCTCGTCCGCGGTGTAGAGCGGGTTGTGCTCGACCACGACCGCGCCGAGGCGCAGCACGGCGTAGAACGCGACCACGTGCTGGGGGCAGTTGGGCAGGATCAGAGCCACCCGGTCGCCGTGGGACACGCCGAGATCGTGCAGCGCTGATGCCGCGCGGGAGACCTGCTCGCCGAGCTGGGCGTACGTCGTGGCGGCACCGAGGAAGTCGAGCGCGACCCGATCGGGGAAGCGGCGCACGGCGCCGTCCAGGTTCGCGGTCAGCGGGCGGTCAGGGGTGGCGATGTCCGCCGGGACACCCTCGGGGTAGGCCGCCAGCCAGGGGCGCTCGTCGGGCATGCACTCTCCTACGTTTGCGTGACTTACGCGAAGGCTACCGGCAGCCCCCCGCCCGCGATCCGAGCAGCCCGCTCCCGGGCCGCGCGCGCCAGGCCGCCTACTCCCGGGCCGCCTACTCCCGGGCCGGTTACTCCCGGGCCGGCTGCTCCCGGGCCTGCTGCTCCCGGGTCGCAACCAGTTAGAACCTTGACAGTTAGAGGGCTAACGTTTAGCTTTCTAAGTATGGAGACACCGGAAGTCACGCTCACCACCAGCCTCGAGCTGATGCGCTGGATCGGATGGGCGCAGCGCAAGGCCGGCGAGGAGTGGATCCGGGCGCGCGAGCTCAGCTTCGAGCAGGCGTTCGTGCTCAGCCACCTGGTGCAGAACCCCGGTTCGATGCAGCGTCACATCGCGCAGACGACCCGCACGAGCGCCGCGAGCGTCTCGAGCCTGCTGCAGGGCCTCGAGCGCCGCGGTCTCGTCGAGCGCCGCACGGAGCCCGGCAACGAACGCAGCAAGCTCGTCTTCGCCACCCCCGCCGGCGCCGCCCTCGCCGACGGCCTCGGCGGCGCGATGGCCGCCGCCGACGAGACGATCCTCGCCCCGCTCGACGAGACCGAGCGCGCTGCCCTGCACGTTCTGCTCCAGAAGATCACCGCGGTGCTGCCCCAGCCCACGCGGTAACCCAGCCCACCCGGTAACCCAGCCCACCCGGCTACTCAGCCCGCCCGGTAACCCTGCCACCCGCTGGCCGGCCGCGCACCGCACAGCACGTACATACCTCGCCGCGACGGCAATCGCCGCCGCGCGCTCCGCCCTGCCCGAAAGAAGCAGCCATGAGCACCATGGATCTTGAAATCCCGGCCAAATCCGACGCAGCGGGCACGAACCGCTGGTACCTGTCGGCCGCGCCGATCGTCCGTGCTCTCGTGCATCTCTGTGTGCCGATGGCCGCGGCGATGATCGTCGGCGCTGTCTACAACCTCATCAACGCCGGTGTCATCGGGTCGCTCCACAACACGGCGCTGCTCGCCGCGGTGACGCTCGGGTCGCCGATTCTCGGGCTGGTCATGGCGGTCGGGAACGTGTTCGGTGTCGGCGGTGGTGCGCTCATCTCGCGGCTGCTCGGCGCGTCGGAGCACGATCCCGCGAAGGCCGCCGGCATCAAGCGGGTGTCGTCGTTCGCCGTCTGGGGCTCGGTCGCCGTCGGGGCCGTGCTCGGCGGCATCGGGCTGCTCCTGCTGCACCCGCTCGTGTCGCTGCTCGGCGCGGACGGTGCCGCCACACCGGCGACGCGGTCGTTCGTTGCGGTGATGCTGGCGTTCGTACCCGTACTCGCTGCTGCGGTTTGTCTTGAACAGCTTGTCCGGGCCGAGGGCGCTGCGCGGCAGGTGATGATCGGGCTGATCGCCTCCACGATCGCGAACGTCGTCTTCGATGTGCTGCTCATCCTCGTGCTGCACTGGGGCGTGGCCGGCGCGGCGCTCGCCACCGGCCTCGCGAACCTCGTCGTCATCGGCTACTTCGCCGCCTGGCTGGCCCGGCACAGCGAGCACATGAGCCTCGCGCCGCGGTGGTTCACCCTCTCCCCCGAGGTGCTGAAGCCCGTCCTCGGCGTCGGGATCGGCACGCTGCTCCAGTCGGCCTTCCTGATCGTCACCTCGCTGGTGCTCAACAACCTGGCTTCCGCGTACGGTGACGGCCCGCTCGCCGCCATGGGTGTCGCGGTCCGGATCGCGCAGGTGCCCGAGTTCCTGGTCATGGGTATCACGCTCGGGGTGCTGCCGCTGTTCGCGTACTCGTACGGGAAGGGTGACCGGGAGCGGCTTTCGGCGGCGTTGCGTACGTCGGCGATCGCGGTGGGCGGCATCGCGGCGCTCTTCTCGGTGGTGGTGTTCGTGTTCCGCGACCAGGTGTTCTCCGCGTTCGTCGCCGACCACTCGGTCCTGTCGATCGGCGTCACGATCATGACCGCGCAGCTCGTGGCGATGATCGCGAACGGGTTCACCGGGCTGATCACGTCGCTGTTCCAGGCCACCGGGCGCGCGCTCGCCGCCACCGTGATGTCGGTGACGCAGGGCGTGCTGTTCATTCCGATCGTGCTGCTGGGCAACGTGTGGTTCGGGCTGAGCGGCATCATCTGGGCGCTCACCGTCACCGAGGGCATCGTCTTCGTCGTCGGGGTCGTGCTGTGGCTGGCGTCGCGCCGGGCCATCGACCGGGGCCTCGCCGACGGCAGCCCCGAACGCGCCGAGGAGGCCCTCGAACAAGCGGAGGGCTGAGCCGCCGACATGGCGAAGGACGAGCCGCCGAAGGCAATTAGGTTGTGCACAATTAAGTTGTGCGCAACTTAATTGTGCACAACCCAACAACTGCGGGCCGGGGAATCCGTCGGGTGGGGTGGGTCAGGCGGTGAGTTTGCCGCGCATTTCGAGGGCTATCTGGGCGGCGTCGAGGTTGGCTAGTTCGTTGGCGAGGATTTCAGCGTCGAAGGTGCCGTGGTCCCGGGCGTCGAGGAGGGCGGAGCGTTGGGCTTCGATGATGGCGATGCGGTGGTGTCGGGCGGTGGCGAAGGCTTCGGGGCTGGGGCTGGGGCTGGGGCTGGGGCTGGGGCTGGGGGTGCCGGTGGAGTGGGCCGGGGGGTCGGGGACTGTTTCGGCGCTGGAGCGTAGGAGGGTCATGATGCGGGTGAGCTCGGTGGTGGCCTGGTGGTCGGCGTCGGTGGTGGCCCGGGCGGTTTTCGGGGTAAGGAGGCTCATCAGCGGGCCGATGGTGCCGCCCTGGATGAGCAGGGACATCGCCGCCACTGCGAACGCGATGAGGACCAGGACCGAGCGTTGCGGGGTGTCCTCGGGCAGGGTCTGGGCGGCGGCCACGGTTACGGCGCCGCGCATGCCGGCCCAGACGACGGCGGTGCCCTCGCGCCAGCCGAGGGGTTCGCGGCGGAAGTATTCGATGTCGGCGAGGACCTTGGTGACGCGGCGGGCGAACTGGTCGAGGTCGCGTTCGGTGGGCGTACGGCGGCGGGAATTGACCTCTCCGAATGTCTCCTGCATGCCCTCGGGGGTGGTCATGCGTTCGCGCATGCCCTTCACCCGGGTCTCCATCTTCACGCCGTGGCGGAGCTGACCGGCGAGGACGGCCAGCAGCGGGACGACGTACGCCGCGCGCACCAGCACCGTCAGCACGAGTGCCCCGGCGGCGACGAGCACGGCGGCCCCGACACCGGCGTGGTCGTGCTCGACGTGGGCGATGATCGATTTGATCTGGACGCCCATCGTGAGGAACACCGCGCCCTCGAGGACCAGCTCGACCGTGCTCCAGTTCTGCGAGTCCGACAGCCGGTTCTGCGGTGACAGGTAGCGCGGCGCGAAGATTCCCGTGAGCAGGCCCGCGACGACGGCCGCGACGAGGCCGGAGCCGCCGAGCAGTGTCGCGGGCACCGATGCCACGAACGGCACCGCGTACGACAGGACGGTGTTGACCGTCGGGTCGGTGACCCGGCGGCGGACCACCAGGTTGAGCCAGCCGACGAGCCAGCCGATCAGCAGGGCGACGACGACCGAGTAGGCGAACGTACCGATCGCGGCCCAGAACGAGAACGACGCGGCGGACGCGACGATCGCCGTGCGCAGCATGACCAGCGCGGTCGCGTCGTTGAGCAGGCTCTCGCCGTCGAGCATCGCCACGACCCGCCGCGACACCGGCGCCTGTTTGATGATCGATGTGGCCACGGCGTCGGTGGGGCTGACGATCGCGCCGAGGGCGACGCCCCACGCGAAGCCGA
This sequence comes from Winogradskya humida, assembly GCF_016862215.1. GTDB lineage: Bacteria > Actinomycetota > Actinomycetes > Mycobacteriales > Micromonosporaceae > Actinoplanes > Actinoplanes humidus. The sequence continues at coordinate 57,954 of NZ_BOMN01000132.1, read as the reverse complement.
GCTGCGGGACGGCGAGCATGAAGAACACGCCCAGCAGCAGCGCGCTGCCCACGACGAGGATCACGGACAGCCCGCCGATCGCCCCGAACTCGCGGCGGAAGTTCATCGTGGGCATCGACACCGCGGACGAGTACAGCAGCGGCGGCAGGACGCCCTCGAGGATCCACTCGGGTTCGATGTCCACCGACCCGAACATCGGCAGGAAACTCGCCGCGACACCGATGACGACGAGCACGAGCGGCGCTGCGATCCGCAGCCGCGGGCCGAGGAGGGTCGCGGCGGCGATCACCATGAGCGCGGTCACGATGACGACAAGTAGCTCGGTCACGGCGGCAGGCCCTCCCGGCGCGAGAAAGGGGTCAGCGGCGGCGCGGGCCGTCGCGCCGGACCAGGGCCAGCCCCAGACCGGCGATGATCATCAGGAGACCCACCCCGGCGATGAGCGCGATGTTCTCGCCCGTCCGCGGCATGGTGGTGTCGGTGGGCGGCGTGGTGGTCGGCGCGGGAGTGGCCGGGGTCGGCGTGGAGACAGCGGGCGTGGGGGTGGGCGTCGTCGTGGCGGCCTTGACCGTGACGGACAGGCTGCGGCTGAACGTGTTGCCCTGCGGGTCCACGCCCGTGGCGAGCAGGGTGTGCCGGCCCGGGTCGAGGCCGGCCGGGATCGTCACCGCCTTGCGGAACGCGCCGCCGGCGTCGGTGGTCGCGGTGGCAAGCAGCGTCGGGGTCGAGTAGAGGGCGATGGTGATCGTCGAGTACGGCGCGAAGCCGTCGCCGACCAGGATGATCTGCTCGCCGGGCACCGCGGTGCTGATGTCGCCCTTGGTGGTGGTCAGCGCGGGCGCCGAGGCGGGCGGCGCGGCGGGCAGCGACGGCGCGATCGGCGTCGCCGTAGCCGATGCGGAGGAAGTGGTCGAGGCACCGCCGGCGGCGAGGGCCACGACCCGCAGCGTGTAGCGCACGCCCGCGGTGCCGCCGATCAGGCAGGACGTCTCGGTCGGACCGGTGGCGCAGGTCGCCACCCCCGGCGTGGCCACGACGCGGTAGCCGGTGATCGGGACCGGTGTGGTGGCGGGTGGCGTCCAGGTCACCAGGATCGACGAGGTACGGGCGGCGGCGGTGACGTTGCCGGGAGCGCCTGGGGCCGTGCTGCCGGTGGACGTGACCGCGGTGCTGGCCCGGCCGGGGCCGGCGGAGTTCACGGCGCGGACGCGGAACGCGTACGTGGCGGTGTTGTCGAGGCCGGTGACCACGTAGGGGCTGGCCAGGGCCGTCCAGGTGGTGCCGTTGTCGGTGGAGTACTGGTAGCCGGTGATCGTGTCGTCGTCGGGGGCGGTGAAGGCCAGGGCCGCGGTGGTGTCGCCGCGGGTCACCGTGAGGCCTGTGGGCGCCGCTGGCGGGGTCGCGAGGTTGAACTCCGTATCGGCATCCCCCGCGCCGACGGCGTTGCGGGCGCGCAGGGCGACCTGGTACGTCGCTCCGGTGGTCAGGCCGGTGACCGTGGCGGTCAGCGTGCCCGTGCCGGTCGTGGTGATCGGGTTGTAGGTCGATCCACCGTCGAGGGACAGCTCGTACGCGGTGATCGCGGACCCGCCGTCGGATGCCGGCGCGGTGAACGTCACGGTCGCGGTGGTGCCGGAGAAGGCGACCGTGACGATCGACGGCTGTCCCGGGACCGTGGCCGGGGTGACCGGGACCGACGGCGTGGCAGGGCCGGAGCCGGCGGTGTTGACCGCGCGGACGGCGATCGCGTACGTGGTGCCGTTGGTCAGGCCCGCGACGATCCGGTTGGCCGCGAGCGGGCGCCACGTGACGCCGCCGTCGATCGAGACCTCGTAGCCGCTCGGGTCGCCGCTGCCGGCCGTGAACGCGAGCGTCGCGGACCCGTCGCCGCGGGTGACGGTCAGGCCGGTGGGTGCGCCGGGCAGCGCCGCCCGCGGTGTGACGGTGACCGCCGCCGACGCGGGCCCGGCACCGACGGCGGTACGGGCGCGGAGCCGGATCGTGTAGGTGGTGCCGTCGGTGAGTCCGGTGACGATGCCGGTGGCGGGCAGCGCCGTCCAGGTCACGCCGTTGTCGGTGGACACCTCGTAGCCGGTGATCGGGCTGCCGCCGGTGGCGGGTGCGGTGAAGCTGACCGACGCCGAGGCGTCGCCGGCGGAGGTGGCGACCGAGGTGGGTGCGCCGGGCAGACCGGCGGGGGTGACGGTGGTGGTCGCGCTGGGTGCGCCGGTCCCGGTCGCGTTCACGGCACGAAGCTTGATTTTGTACGCCGTCCCGTTCGTCAGCCCTCCGACCACACCGCCCGCCGGTAGCACAGCCCACGTCGTGCCGTCGTCGACCGACACCTCGTAGCGCGTGATGGGCGAGCCGCCGTCCGAGGCGGGCGCGGTGAACGTCACCGTCGCCGACGAGTCGCCACGTGCGGCGCTGACCCCGGTGGGCGTACCCGGAACGGTTGAGGGTGTGACGGTGACCGACGCGGGAATGCCCGCGCCGACGTCGTTACGGGCGCGGACGCGGACCACGTAGGTCACACCGTTCGTCAGCCCGCCGACGGTCAGCGAGGCGGGCAGCGCCGACCAGGTCGTGCCGTCCAGGGAGTACTGGTAGTCCGTGACCGGCGAACCGCCGTCGGACGCGGGCGCGGTGAACACGAGGGTCGCGCTGCCGTCGCCCGCAGCCGCGGTCAGCCCCACCGGCGCGCCCGGGGTCGTCGCGGGCGTCACCGTCACTGCGGCGCTGGCCGGGCCGGTTCCCACGTCGTTGCGGGCGCGCAGCCGGATCGCGTACGCGGTCCCGTTGGTCAGGCCCGTGATCACGCCGTTGCCGGGCAGCGCCGACCAGGTCGCGCCGTTGTCGGTGGACACGTCGTAGCCGGTGACCGGTCCGGACGGCGGGATGAAGTAGACCGAGACGGAGGCGTCGCCGCGGGTCACGGTCACCGATCCCGGTGCGGCGGGCAGCCCGGACACCGGGGTCACGGTGACGCCCGCGCTCGGTGCGCCGATGCCCGCGTCGTTGCGGGCCCGGACCCTGACGGTGTACGCGGTCCCGTTGCTCAGCCCGCCCACGGTGTTCGACGCGGCGAGGGTGGCCCAGGTCATGCCGTCGTCGGTGGACACCTCGTAGCGGGTGACCGGCGAACCGCCGTCGGCCGGCGCGGTGAACGTCACGGTCGCCGTCGAGTCCCCGGGCGCCACGCTGAGATCCGTCGGGGCGCTGGGCACGGTCGCGGGTGTGACGGTGGCCGGCGCGGATGCCGGGCCGGTGCCGGCGCTGGTGCGGGCGCGGAGCCGTACCGTGTAGGTGGTGCCGTTGGTGAGCCCGGTGACCGTGCCGCCGGCCGGTAGCACCGCCCACGTGGATCCATTGTCGATGGACACGTCGTACGCGATGATCGGGCTTCCGCCGTCGGAGTCCGGCGCGGTGAACGTGACCGTGGCACTGCGGTCCCGGCCGACCGCGACGACGCCGGTGGGCGCGCCCGGCACCGCGGTGGGAGTCACCGGCGGCGCCGACGCGGACGGCCCGGCGCCGACGTCGTTGCGGGCCCGGAGCCGGATCGTGTACGCGGTCCCGTTGGTGAGGTCACCCACGGACGATGAAGGGGGCAGCGCCGACCACGTCGTGCCGTCGAGGGAGTACTCGTAGCCGGTGATCGGCAGGCCCCCGTCGTAGGACGGCGGCGTGAACGACACGGTCGCGCTGCGGTTGCCCGGGGTCGCGGTGACCCCGGCCGGCGCGGACGGGTTCGTCGCGGGGGTCACGGTGACCGGGGCCGACGCTGGCGAGACGCCGTTGTCGTTGACCGCGCGGACGCGGAAGGCGTAGCTGACGCCGTTGGTCAGCCCGGTGACCACCCCGTCGCCGGGCAGCGTCCGCCACGTGGCCCCGTCGTCGACGGACACCTGATAGCCGGTGACCGTCCCGGTGGCAGGCGTGTAGGTCACGGTCGCGGAGGCATCGCCCCGGGTCACCGCGACGTTGCCGGGCACGCCGGGCAGCCCGGCCGAGGGTGTCGCCGTGGCGTTGTCGCTCGCGGCGCCGGTGCCGGCGGCGTTGCGGGCACGGACCCGGACGGCGTACGTGGTCCCATTGGCCAGCCCGTCCACGGTCTGCGACGCGGGCAGCACGGTCCACGTGGTCCCGTTGTCCACGGACACGTCGTAGCCGGTGATCGCGGAGCCACCGTCCGACGCGGGCGGCGTGAACCGCACCACGATCGACGCGTTGCCCGGCGTGGCGGTCAGCCCGGCCGGCGCCCCGGGAACCGTCGCCGGGGTGGCGATGACCGACGAGCTGGCCGGCCCGGCACCCACGCCGTTGCGGGCACGGACCCGCACGGTGTAGGTCGCGCCGTTCGTGAGCCCCCCGACGACCCGGGAAGCGGGCAGCGCCGCCCACGTCACGCCGTCGTCGACGGACACGTCGTAGCCGGTGATCGCGGAACCGCCCACGCCGGCGGGTGCGGTGAAGCTCACCGAGATCGAGCCGTTGCCCGGGGTCGCGACGAGATCCGTGGGCGCACCGGGGACAGCGGCCGGGGTGACGGTGACGGCGGCGCTGGCCGGGCCGACACCCGCGGCGTTGCGGGCACGGAGCCGGATCGCGTACGCGGTGCCGTTGGTCAGCCCGGCGACGACGCCGTTGGCGGGCAGGACCGCCCAGGTCACGCCGTTGTCGGTGGACACCTCGTACCGGGTGATCGCCGAGCCGCCGTCGGACGCGGGCGCGGTGAACGTGATCGTCGCGGTGCCGTCCCCCGGCGTGGCGGCGACGTTGGTGGGAGCGCCGGGAAGGGCTCGCGGTGTCACGGAGACGGAAGCGCTCGCCGGGCCGGCCCCGACGTCGTTGCGGGCGCGGACCCGGACCGGGTACGCCGTCCCGTTCGTCAGCCCGCCGATGATGAGGGAAGCGGGCAGCGCGGACCAGGTGGTGCCGTCGAGCGAATATTCGTAGCCGGTGATCGTGGAGCCGCCGTCGGAGGCGGGCGCGGTGAACGTCAGGGTGGCGGTGGTGTCCCCCGCTGTCGCGCGCAGCCCGGCCGGTTGTCCCGGCACGGCCGCCGGGGTGACCGGGGCGCTGTCGCTCGCCGGGCCGGGGCCCGCGGCGTTGACGGCGCGGACGCGGACGGCGTACGTGGTGCCGTTGCTGAGCGCGGTGATCCGGTTGTCGGCGGCCAGGGGTGCCCAGTTCCAGCCGTCGTCGGTGGACACCTCGTAACCGGTGATCGCGGATGAGCCCGGGTTGGCGGGTGCGGTGTAGGAGACCGTCGCCGAGCTGTCGCCGCGGGTCGCGGTCAGGCCGGTCGGTGCGCCGGGCAGCCCGTTCACCGGCGCGGCGGAGATGCTGTCGGTGACGGCTCCGGGACCGGCGGCGGTGACCGCGCGTACGCGTACCCGGTAACTGGTCCCGTTCGTGAGCCCGGTGACGATCCGGTCCGGGGCAACCGCCGCCCAGGTGCCGCCGTCGTCGACGCTGACCTCGTACCCGGTGATCGGGCTGCCCCCGTCGGACGCGGGCGCGGTGAAGTACAGGTACAGCTGCCCGTCACCGGACGTGACGTTGAACGCGGCCGGCGCGTCCGCAGTGGTCGCCGGGGTCACCGTGGCGCTGTCGCCGGCCGCGCCCTTACCGGCGGCGGTGACGGCGCGGACGCGGATCGGGTACGAGGTGCCGTTGGTCAGCCCGGTCACAGTGCCGGTCAGGGTCGCGCCGCCGGAGACGGTCAGCGGGTTCCAGGTGGTGCCGTCGTCGACGGACACGTCGTAGCCGGTGACGGCGCTGCCCCCGGTGTCCGCGGGCGCCGTGAAAGTCAGCGCCGCCGAGGAATCGCCGGGGGTCGCGGTCAGTGCGGTGGGTGCGGCCGCGGTGGTCGCCGGGGTGACGGTGACGCTCGCGCTGCCGGGTCCGGCACCGGCGGCGTTACGGGCGCGGACACTGATCTGGTACGCGGTCCCGTTGCTCAGCCCCGTGACAACGCGGTCAGCCGCGAGGGGCGTCCACGTGATCCCCTCGTCGACGGAGACGTCGTAGCCGCTGATCGGGGACGAGCCGGCCGACGCGGGCGCGGTGAACGTCAGGGTGGCGCTCGCATTGCCGGGTGCCGCGGTCAGCCGGGTGGGCGCGCCCGGGCGGCCCGGCGACGGGGTCACGGACACCGCGTCGCTGCTCAGGCCGGTGCCGACGGTGTTGACCGCGCGGACGCGTACCGGATAGGCAGTCCCGTTGGTGAGCCCGGTGACCACCCGGTCGACGGGCAGCGTGACCCACGACGTGCCGTTGTCGGTGGACACGTCGTAGCGGGTGATCGGGTCGCCGCCGTCGCTGACCGGCGCCCGGAACGCCAGCGCCGCCGTCGTGTCGCCCGGATTCGCGGTGAGCCCGGTCGGCGCCTGCGGCACGGTCGCCGGGGTGGCCGTCGCGCTGCTGCTCGCCGGTCCCGGCCCGGCGCTGTTACGGGCACGGACCCAGAACTCGTACGCCGTCCCGTTCGTCAGCCCGCCGACGACACCACCCACGGCCAGCGCCGTCCACGTGACCCCGGCGTCGGTGGAGTACTCGTACCCGCTGATCGCACTGCTTCCCGGATCGGCCGGCGCGGTAAAGGTCAGCGTGGCGCTCTGGTCGCCCCGCGCGGCAGCGAGCCCGGTCGGCGCCCCCGGCACCCCACTGATCGGCGTCACCGTGACGGCGGCGCTGGACGCTCCCGTCCCGACGCCATTGAACGCCCGGACCCGCACGGTGTACGCGGTCCCGTTGTCGAGCCCCGTCACCGTGCCCGTCCTGGCCGAACCCGATCCGGTGGCGGTGAACGCGGACCACGTACCGCCGTCGTCGGCCGACACCTCGTAACCGGTGACCTGGTCGCCGCCGTCGTCGGGGGCGGCGAACATCAGCGTCGCGCTGCTGTCCCCCGCGGTGGCGGACAACCCGCCCGGCGCGCCGGGGCTTGTGGCCGGGGTGACGAGCGTGCTCGCGCTCGCCGCGCCGGGCCCCGAGCTGTTCACCGCGCGCACCTGGACCGTGTACGTGACGCCGTTGGTCAACCCGGTCACCGTGCGGTCGGCCGCCAGCCCCGCCCACGTCTGCCCGTTGTCGGTGGACACCTGGTAGCCGGTGATCGGGTCCCCGCCGTCGGACGCCGGGGCGGTGAACGTGAGCGTCGCGCTGCCGTTGCCGCGCTGGGCGGTCAGCCCGGTGGGCGCCGCGGACGTGGTGGCCGGGGTGATGGAGACGCTGGCGCTGGGCGTTCCGGCGCCGACGCCGTTGACCGCGCGTACCCGGATGACATAGGTCGTGCCGTTGGTGAGCCCGGTGACGGTCCGGTCGGCCGCGAGGGGGTTCCAGGTCGCGCCGTTGTCGGTGGAGACGTCGTAGCCGGTGATCGGGTCGCCGCCGTCGTTGACGGGCGCGGCGAACATCAGGGTCGCGCTGTGGTTGCCGCGCGACGCCCGCAGGTTGGTGGGCGCTCCGGGCGCGGCGGCGGGGGTGACGGTCACGCTCGCGGAGGACGGTCCCGCTCCGGCGTCGTTCACTGCCCTTACCCGCACTGTGTACGCGGTCCCGTTCGTCAATCCGCCGACGATCCGGGAAGCGGGCAGCGCCGCCCACGTCGTCCCGCCGTCGGTGGACACCTCGTAGCCGCTGATCGCGCTGCTGCCCGGGTCGGCGGGGGCGCTGAACGCGAGCGTCGCGCCGCGGTCGCCGCGGGTGGCCGACAGCCCGGTCGGCGCCCCGGGCAGGCCGTCGACGGGGGTGACCGTGACGGCGGCGCTCGCGGGGCCGGTTCCGGTGCTGTTCACCGCGCGTACCCGGATGGTGTAGGTCGTGGTGTTGGTCAGGCCCGTGACCGTGCCGTTCGCGGGCAGGGTGGCCCAGCTGACGCCGTCGTCGGTGGACACCTCGTAACGCGTGACCGGCGAGCCGCCGTCGCTGGCCGGGGCGGTGAAGGTCACCACGGCCCGGCCGTCACCCGCGGTCGCGGACACGCCGGTGGGCGCGCCGGGAACCGTCGACGGCGTGCCGGTGGTGCCCGCGGTGGGGGTGCCGGCGCCGACGCTGTTCACCGCGCGGACGCGGAACGTGTACGACGTGCCGTTGGTCAGGCCGCCGACGATCCGGGAAGCGGGCAGCGCCGCCCACGTGCTCCCGTCGTCGGTGGACACGTCGTAACCGGTGATCGCGTCACCGCCGTCGCTCGCCGGGGCGGTGAAGGACAGCGTGGCCGTGCCGTCGCCCATCGCCACGGACAGGCCGGTCGGTGTGCCGGGAGTCGTCGCAGGCGTCACGGTTGCCGAGGCGCTCGCCGGCCCGGGACCCGAGGCGTTCACCGCGCGTACCCGGACCGTGTACGTGGTCCCGTTCGTCAAGCCGGTGACCACTTTCGACGCGGCCAGCGCGGACCATGTCGCGCCGTCATCCGTGGACACGTCGTAGGAGCTGATCGGGCTCGCACCGGTCATCGCCGGCGGCGTGAACGTCAGGGTCGCGCTGCGGTCGCCACGCGCGGCGCTCAGGCCGGTGGGCGGGTCCGGGGTGTTCGGCACCGGGGTCACGCTGACCGGCGTGCTGGACGCGCCCGCGCCGACGGCGTTGAGGGCCCGGACGCGGACGGCGTACGTCGTGCCGTTGGTGAGACCGGTGACGGTGCCGGACGCGGGCAGCGCCGCCCACGTCGTGCCGTCGTAGGTGGAGACCTGGTAGCCGGTGACCGGGCTGCCGCCCGTGCTCGCCGGCGCCGTGTAGGTCACCGTGATCTGGGTGTTGCCCGGTGCGGCGGCCACGCCGGTCGGGGCGCCGGGCACGGTCGCCGGGGTCACGGTGGCGGTCGCGCTGGGAGCTCCGGTGCCGGCGAGGTTCAGGGCTCTGACGCGTACGGAGTAGGTGATGCCGTTCGTGAGCCCGGTGACGGTCGCCGTGTTGGTGGTGCCGGACGTGGACACGGTCAGCGCCGACCACGTGCCGCCGTTGTCCGTCGACACCTGGTAGCCGAGGAGCGTGTTGCCGCCGTCGGCCGGTGTGGTGAACGTCAGGACCGCCTGGCCGTTACCGGGGACGGCGATGAGGCCGGCCGGCGCGTACGGCGCCCCGCGCGGGGTCACCGGGACGCTGTCGGTGGCCGGGCTCGGGCCGGTCGGGTTGAGGGCGCGGACCCGGATCGCGTACGTGGTGCCGTTGACGAGCCCGGTGAGGGTCGCGTTGCGCATGCCGAGCAGGCCGTCGGTCGTGGCGAGCGCCGACCAGGTGGTGCCGTCGTCGGTGGACGCCTCGTAGCCGGTGATCGTGGCGCCGCCGTTCGCCGAGGGCGGCGCGAACATCAGGGCCACGGTGGTGTCCCCCGCGATCGCGACCAGCCCGGACGGCGCAGTGGGGGCCAGGGCGGGCAGGACCACGGCGGTGCCCGCGCTCGCCGCGCCGGTGCCGCCGAGGCTGTACGCGCGGACGCGCAGCGCGTACGTCCTGCCGTTGGTGAGGCCGGTGACCGTACCCGTGTTGGTGGTTCCCGACGTCGTGACCGTGAGCCCCGCCCACGTCGAGCCGTCGTCGGTGGAGACCTGGTAGCCGAGGATCCCGTAGCCGCCGTCGTTCGGGGTCGTGAACGTCACGGTCGCCTGCGTGTTGCCGGGCACGGCGGAGAGGCCGGTCGGCGCGTACGGTGCGCCGCGCGGGGTCGCGCTCGCACTCCCGCTCGCCGGGCCGGGGCCGACGGCGTTGAGCGCGCGGACGCGTACGGCGTAGGTGGTGCCGTTGGTCAGGCCGGTGAGTGTCGCGTTCTTGACCCCGAGCAGGCCGTCGGTGGTGCTGAGCGTGGTCCAGGTGGTGCCGTTGTCGACGGACGCCTGATATCCGGTGATCGCGCTGCCCCCGTTGGCGGCCGGCGCGGCGAAGCTGAGCGTGACCGACGAGTCCCCGGCGCCGGCGACCAGACCGGTCGGCGCGTCGGGGGCCAGGGACTGCAGCGTGACGGACGCGGCCGTGCTCGCGATGCCGTTGCCCGCGAGGTTGAGCGCGCGGACCTTGAGCGCGTAGGTCGTGCCGTTCGTCAGGCCGGTCACCGTGCCCGTGCCGGTGGAGCCCGTGGTGGTGACCGTGAGGGCGTTCCAGGTGGTGCCGTTGTCGGTGGAGACCTGGTAGCCGAGGATCGCGTTGCCGCCGTCGGCGGGCGTGGTGAACGTGACGGACGCCTGGCGGTCACCGGGGGTGGCCGTGAGGTTGACCGGCGCGTACGGGACGCCGCGTGGCGTAGCACTGACAGCCGCAGTAGCGACGCTGGAGCCTATAGCGTTGACCGCGCGGACCTTCACGGCATAGGTCGTGCCGTTGGTGAGGCCGGCGATCGTGCCGTTGCGGACGCCGAGCAGGCCCGCGGTCGTGGTGAGCGAGCTCCACGTCACGCCGTTGTCGGTGGACGCCTCGTAGCCGGTCAGAGCGCTGCCGCCCGTGGTGGCCGGGGGCGCGAAAGTGACCGCGATCGAGGCATCCCCGGCGATCGCGACCAGCCCGGTCGGCGCGTCGGGCACGAGCGCGGGCAGCGTCACCGGGGCCGGCGAGCTCGCGATGCCGTTGCCTGCCAGGCTGATCGCGCGGACCTTGAGCGCGTACGTGGTGCCGTTGGTCAGGCCGGTCACCGTGCCGGTGTTGGTGGTGCCGGCCGTCGTGACCGTCAGCCCGTTCCACGTCGCGCCGTTGTCGGTGGACACCTGGTAGCCGAGCAGCGCGTTGCCACCGTCACCCGGCGTCGTGAACGTGACGGTCGCCTGGCGGTCACCGGGTGCGGCGGTGAGGTTCGTCGGCGCGTACGGGACACCGCGTGGCGTAGCACTGACAGCCGCAGTAGCGACGCTAGGACCCACAGCGTTGACCGCGCGGACCTTCACCGCGTACGCCGTACCGTTGATCAGGCCTGTGATCGTGCCGTTCCGCACGCCGAGCAGGCCCGCCGTCGTCGCGAGCGGGCCCCACGTCACGCCGTTGTCGGTGGACGCCTCGTAGCCGGTCAGCGCACTGCCGCCCGTGCTCGCCGGGGGCACGAACGTGACCGCGATCGAGGCATCCCCTGCCACGGCGATCAGCGTTGTCGGAGCGTCCGGCACCAGGGCCGCGAGGGAGACGGTGGTGGCTGAGCTCGCCGCGCCGGTGCCGGCGAGGTTCACTGCTCTGACGCGTACGGGGTAGACGGTCCCGTTGCTGAGGCCCGTCACGGTCGCGGTGTTGGTCGTCCCTGCCGTGGTGACCGTCAGCGCTGCCCAGTTCGCGCCGTCGTCGGTCGACACCTGATACCCCAGGATCGCGTTGCCACCGTCACCCGGCGTCGTGAACGTCAGCGTCGCCTGGCCGTTGCCCGCGACGGCGGTCAGCCCGGTCGGCGCGTACGGCGCGCCCCGGGGAGTCACCGTGACGCTCGTGCTCGCCGGGCTCGGGCCGACGGCGTTCACCGCGCGCACCCGGACCGTGTACGACGTCCCGTTGGTCAGACCGGTGATCGTTGCGTTCCGCACGCCGAGCAGGCCGGCCGTCGTCGCGAGCGCGCTCCAGCTCGTGCCGTTGTTCGTGGACGCCTCGTAGCCGGTGATCGCGCTGCCGCCGTTGCTCGCCGGGGGCGTGAAGCTGACCGCGATCTGGGCGTCCCCGGCGACGACGACCAGCCCGGTCGGGGCGTCGGGCACCAGCGCGGCGAGGGAGACGGTGACGGCTGAGCTGGCGATTCCGGTGCCGGCCAGGTTCAGGGCTCTGACGCGTACGGGATAAGCAGTGCCGTTGGTCAGCCCTGTCACGGTCGCCGTGTTGGTCGTCCCGGCCGTGGTGACCGTCAGCCCGGCCCAGTTCGCGCCGTCGTCGGTGGACACCTGATAACCCAGGATCGCGTTGCCACCGTCGGCCGGCGTCGTGAACGTCAGCGTCGCCTGCGCGTTACCCGGGACGGCGGTGAGATTCGCCGGCGCATAGGGCGCACCCCGCGGCGTCGCGGTCACGGCAGCTGTCGACGGGCCCGGGCCGACAAGATTCACTGCCCGGATCTGAAAGGTGTACGCCGTCCCGTTGGTCAGCCCGGTGACGTTCCCGGACAGCCCCAGCACGCCGGTCGCGGCGAACGCCGACCACGTGGAGCCGCTGTCGGTGGACACCTCGTACCCGGTGATCGCGCTGCCCCCGTCGTTCAGCGGCGGGACGAACGTCAGGTTCACCTGGCCGTCCTGGCCGACCGGGATCAGCGCGGTCGGGGCGCCCGGCGCCGTCGCGGGCGTGACGGTGGTGCTCGCGCTCGCCGTGCTCGTGCCGACGGCGTTGACCGCCCGGACCCGTACGGTGTAGGCGATGCCGTTGATCAGGCCCGTCACCGTGCCGGTCTTCGTGCCCGACCCGGTCGTGGCCAGCGCCGCCCACGTGGTGCCGTTGTTCGTCGACGCCTCGTAACCCGTGATCGTGCTGCCGCCATCGCTTGCCGGCGGGGTGAACGTCAGGATCGCCTTCGACGGGCCGGGAACCGCGGACAATCCGGTCGGGGCGCCCGGCACGGTCGGTGCCGCGATCCGGAGCAGGTAGTTGTTGTCCGTGTCACCGGCCAGCACCGTGCTCGCCGCGGGGGCCACCAGAGCCGGGATCGTGCCCAGCGGCGAGCTCGTCGAGACGCCGGCGACGGGCGTACCCGTACCGCCGGTGCCCGCCACCAGCGTCGGCGCGCCGAGCCCGGCCAGCGTGAACGACAGGATCTGGTGGCTGTAGTTCTCGGCGACGTAGAGGATCGAGGCGCTGTCGAAGGCCATCGCGTACGGCGCCGGGACCGGTGAGGTGATGCTGCCCGGCACGGGGGTCGCGGTCGCCCCCGAACCGGCGAAGAAGCTCAGGACGTTCGCGGTGCTGACCTGGTAGATGCGCTTGTTGCCGATGTCGCCGACGTAGAGGTTCCCGGTCGTGTCGACGGCGAGGCTCGCGGGCTGGCTGATCTGCGTCAGCGTGGCGACGCCACCGAGGATCGGGGTGCCGGCGGTGCCAGTCCCCGCGTACCGGGTCAGCGCCCCCGCCGCGGTGATCTTCACGACCTGCGCCTGGCTCACATACCCGACGAAGAGATTCCCGGACCCGTCGACCGCCATGCTGTCGGGCCGCACCGCGGTCGAGGTCGCCGATCCCGCGACCGGTGCCGTCGTCGTCCCGTTCCCGGCGAAGACCGACAGCGTCCCGCCGGACGTGACCTTGAAGACCCGCGCGTTGCCGTAGTCCCCGACGAACAGGTTCCCGCTGCCGTCCACGGCGAGCGCCTTGACACTGCTCGACAACGGCGACGACGTCGCGTCACCGGCAACAGCGGCCCCGCACGTCCCGTTACCCACAGCCGGGGACAGCGTGCCCGCCGCGGAGATCTTCACGACCCGGCACGCGGAGCGCACGTACACCCAGACGTTGCCCGCCCCGTCGGTGGCCATCGCGTCCGGCCGCCCGATCGGGCTCGACCCGGCCGGACCGGACACGGGGGCACTCGCCGCCCCTGTACCGCCGTAGAGGGACAGCACGTACCCACCCGCTGCCGCCGCCGGACCGGACAGACCGACCACCGCTGACAGCGAAACCAGGACAATGATCGTGAACAGAGCCACCGCGCGGCGTGACGTCATCGGCCTCTCCTACGAGTGGGCAGCGCTCACCACCACCTCCCGCGAGCTAATCAGAATAAAGCTCGCAAAACTCGCACATTCACGCTTCGACATGTTGAATCCGGGACCCTCTAGGCTTGATCGCATGACAGCCATGCCCCTGCCCACCCAGGTCCTCGATCTGCTCCGCCTCCCCAACCCGGCCGTCATGGCCACGGTCGCCGCCGACGGCCGCCCGGTCACGGTCGCCACGTGGTACCTCCTCGAGGACGACAGCAACGTGCTGCTCGGCCTCGACGCCACCCGGGTCCGGATCAAGCACCTCAAGAAGGACCCCCGCGTCTCCCTGACCGTCCTCGCCTCCGACGACTGGTACACCCACGTCAGCCTGCAGGGCACCGTCTCCGAGATCGTCGAGGACGTCGACCTGGCCGGCATCGACCGCATCTCCCGCCACTACAACGGCGACGCCTACCCCGACCGCGAAAGCCCCCGGGTGCTCACCCGGCTCGCCATCGAGCGCTGGCACGGCTGGGGCAAACTCAAGTGAGAATCGTCGTCCTGGACGACTACCAGCGGGTGGCAGCCGGCTTTCTCGACGGCGCTTCCGTCGAGGTCCTGCACGACCACATCGACAACCTCGACGACCTGGCCGCCGCCCTCCGCGGCGCCCAGGTCGTCATCGCCATGCGCGAACGCACCCCGTTCCGGGCCGAAACCTTCGACCGCCTCCCCGACCTGCGACTCCTGGTCACCACCGGCATGGTCAACGCCTCCATCGACCTGACGGCAGCCGCCGCCCACGGCGTCACGGTCACCGGCACAGCCATGGCCGTGCCCGCCTCGCCCAAGAGCTCCAACACCGCCGAACTCACCTGGGCCCTGATCCTCGCCTGCCGCCGCCACGTGGTCACCGAGGACCGGGCCCTGCGAGACGGCCGCTGGCAGACCACGGTCGGCACGGACCTCGCGGGCAGCACCCTGGGCGTCCTGGGCCTCGGCCGCCTCGGCACCCAGGTCGCCCGCATCGCCCAGGCCTTCGACATGAAGGTCAACGCCTGGAGCGAAAACCTCACCCCCGACCGCGCCGCCGAGGCGGGCGCCACCTGGGTCCCCAAGGACGAACTCCTGTCCACCAGCGACATCCTGACCATCCACCTCAAACTCAGCCCCCGCACCACAGCCCTGATCGGCACCCCCGAACTAGCCGCGATGAAGCCATCGGCCCTCCTGGTCAACACCTCCCGAGGCCCCATCGTGGACGAAACCGCCCTCGCCGCAGCACTGACAACCGGCACCATCGCCGGCGCCGGCCTCGACGTCTACTCCACCGAGCCCCTCCCGGCCGGCCACCCCCTCCGCGGCGCCCCGAACACGGTGCTCCTCCCCCACCTCGGCTACGTCACCGAAACCACCTACCGCACCATGTACACCCAAGCCCTCGAAAACATCGCCGCCTGGCAGTCCGGCACCCCCCTACGAGTCCTCACGCCCTGAGACCGCGGATTCAGCCAGCTGATCGAGCACCTCCCGTGCGAAGGCGCCCCATCCCTCGAACGGGAGGTCGTGCCAATCGCCTGTCGCCAGGGCTCTGGCCAGTAGCTGTCGGGCCCGTCCCTGTCCCCCGCCCCGGCACGGAGGGTCACCAGGCGACTCAACGTGAAAGCGCGGGTGGACGGGTTGGTGATGCCGATCTGGGCAACGTTTCCACGCCCTCACCACGTCGGTTTCATGACGGCGCCGGCAGGCCCGTACCGCGGGTGCGGTACCCGGGACCACCGCGCTGGGTTGACGACGAAAATGCAGGTCGCAGCGAGGCTGGACGCATGACCTCACTTGCTCGCTGGTGCTCCCGGTGGCGCTTCGCCGTCCTCGGTGGCTGGATCGTCGCCCTCGTCGCCCTCGCGGTCGTGACCCTGAGCGCCGGGACCGCGTTCACCGACTCGACAAACCTGCCCGACAGCGAACCCGCCAAGGCGTACAGCCTGCTGGCACAAGGCTCTTCCGCCGACACTGAACAGGGCACCATCGCCTGGCGCACGACCGGTGCCGGCATCGATGACGACGCCGTCCAGAGGCGGATCACTGCGATGCTCGACGAGGTCGCGGCGCTGCCCGGTGTCGAATCGGTGGTCAGCCCGTACGGGAAAGCCGGCGCCGCGCAGATCAGCGCCGGCTCGGACACCGCCTACGCGATCGTCGTGCTGGACAGGGATGCCGACACCGGCCCGATCATCGAGGCCGCGTCGGATGCGGCCGGCGGCACCGTGGCGGTGACGACCGGCGGGGCCGCGTTCACCGAGCAGCCCGGTGCGTCGCACGGCACCGAGGCCGTCGGCATCCTGGCCGCCCTCGCGATCCTGCTGCTGGTCTTCCGGTCCGGCTGGGCCGCCGCGCTGCCGATCGTCACGGGCCTGGTGGGGGTGGCGGCCTCGCTGCTGCTGGTGATGCTCGGCTCGCACGTCGTCGACCTCGCGGCGACCAGCCTGACCATGGGCGCGCTGATCGGCCTGGGCGTCGGCATCGACTACGCGCTGTTCATCGTCAACCGCTACCGGAAAGCCGTGCAGGGCGGCGCGTCCGGACCCGACGCGATCGCGAAGTCGCTGGACACCTCGGGCCGCGCCGTCGCGTTCGCCGGTGCCACCGTCATCGTCGCGCTGCTCGGTATGCGCGTGGTGAACCTCGGCATCCTCACCGGCATGTCCCAGGCCGCCGCGGTCACGGTCGCGTTCACCGTCGCCGCCGCGATCACGCTGCTCCCCGCGCTGCTGGCGATCCTCGGCCCGCGTGTCCTGCCCCGCTCCGCGCGCCTCTCGCAGCCGGCCGGCGGATTCCTGACCCGCTTCTCCCGGCCGGTCCATCGTGCCGGGTTTGCCGAGCGCTGGGCTGCTCTGGTGCAGCGCGCCCCGCTGCGCCTCGGCTCCCTCGCCGTCGTGGTTATCGTCGCGCTCGCCCTGCCGGTCACCGCCCTGCGCGTGGGCGACGCCGACGCCAGCAGCGACCCCGCCGGAACGTCCTCCCACGCCTACTACGAGATGATGTCGCAGGGCTTCGGCGACGGCTTCGACGCCACCCTGCTCCTGGTCTCACCGACCCCCGGCACCGCGTTCACCGCCCTGGTCAAGAGGCTGCCTTCCGTACCAGGCGTGGCATCGGTGAAGGCCGTGCCCGCGCAGAACGGCATCGCGGTGGCAACCGTGACCCCGGCGACCAGCGCTCAGACCGCCGAAACCTCGGATCTGGTCGCCACCCTGCGCAACGATGTCATCCCCGCGTCCGGCGCCGAGGTCTACGTCGGCGGCACGACCGCCACGAGCATCGACCTGTCCGGCGCGCTGATGAGCAAACTCCCGCTCTACCTGGGCCTGATCGCGCTGCTCGGTTTCCTCCTGCTGGCCGTGGCGTTCCGCAGTCTCCTGGTGCCGCTGGTAGGAGCGATCAGCAACGTGGCCACCATCGCCGTCGGCCTCGGCGTCGTCACCGCGATCTTCCAATGGGGCTGGGGCACGGAACTGCTGGGAGTCGGCACCGGCGCCCCGGTCATGTACCTCATCCCGGTTCTGATCGTCGGCATCATGTTCGGCCTCTCCATGGACTACCAGGTCTTCCTGGTCAGCCGCATGCACGAGGAATGGACCCACACCCACGACAACCACCGCGCCGTCCGCACCGGCGTAGCCGAGACCGCCGTGGTCATCGCCGCCGCGGCAACCATCATGCTCAGCGTCTTCGCATCCTTCGGCTTCAGCGGCGAACGCATCGTCTCCATGATCGGGATCGGCCTCGCCATCGCCGTCCTCGTCGACGCCCTGGTCGTCCGGCTCACCCTGATCCCCGCCCTGATGACCCTCCTCGGCCGGGCAAACTGGTACTTCCCCCGCTGGGCCGACAAGCTCACCCCCAAGGTCTCCATCGAAGGCCCCGCCCCCGCCGAAACCCGCGACCCCGTCACCGTCGGCTGACGTTCCCGCCGCCTCCCGCGCCGCCCGTCCGCTTCTGAAAGGCTCACCCGGTGACAGTTCGCGTCCTCCTCGCCGACGACCAGGCCCTGCTCCGCGCCACCTTCCGCCTGCTGATCGACAGCACCGAAGGCCTCGAAGTGGTCGCCGAAGCCGCCACCGGCGAGGAGGCGGTCGCCCTGGCCCGTACCTCCCAGGCCGACGTGGTCCTGATGGACATCCGCATGCCGGGAACGGACGGCATAGCCGCCACCCGCCAGATCACCGAGAACGAGGACCTGGCAGGCGTACGCATCCTGGTCCTCACCACCTTCGAAACCGACGAACTGGTGGTGGCAGCCCTCCGCGCCGGCGCGAGCGGCTTCCTGGGCAAAGGCGTAGACCCCGAAGAACTCCTCCAGGCCATCCGTACGATCGCAGCCGGCGAATCCCTGCTCTCCCCGTCCGCCACCACAGCCCTGATCGCCCGCTTCCTGACCCAACCAGCAACCCCGCCCGTCCAGCACACCCCGTTGCCGGCCGAGCTGACCGCCCGCGAACGCGAAATCACCGCCCTCGTCGGCGCCGGCCTCTCCAACACCGAAATCGCCGACCGCCTCTACATCAGCGCCTCAACAGCCAAAACCCACGTCAACCGAGCCATGATGAAAACCACCTCCCGAGACCGTGCCCAACTGGTCGTCTTCGCCTACGAAACCGGCCTCGTCACCCCCGGCCGCCCCACCTGACCCGGCCACATTCACCGCGTTCCCGGAGCTGCCACCCCGCTACGGCTTGTCTTCCTCGCCGAGGTTGGGCCGATTCCATACCGGACCCTGCGGACGGATTTGATCCCTCCGCCGGCCCGTGGCAGGAGGCTCGGGGCTGTCCCGAGCTTTCGGCTCGGCCCCTCGTGAGGCCCGCGGTGCTGTTCCTGGACGCCTGGGGATCACACAACGCCACATGATTCGCGGGCCGAACGGACCGAGCGTGGTGGACGGCAGACGGTGACCGAGCCCGTGGTGATGCTCCGGCCGCCGCCGGACAGGTGGCGCAGCGCCTCCTGGACGGCATGCACCGGGCCCGCGCGGGTGGGTGTGGCAAGCCATCTACAGGTGGGTGGTTACTCGCCGGCCTGTGTCGGCGGAGCGGGTGATCGCGTCCAGGAGGCGGTGGCGGCGGACGGCGTGGGTGAAGTCGGGTGCTGTGGACGTGCCGTGGATCAGGTCGTCGCGGATGGCGGTGTAGGCGTGGGTCAGGGTGTGGATGTGCGTTCCGGCCAGGCGGGGATGGGCGTCGTAAGCGCTGGGCAGGGGGAGCTCGGCCGGGCGGGTGTGACCGCGGGTGCCCCGCACCGTGACCGGTCCGAGGTGGGGGAACTCGGCGCCGGTGACGTCGAGCCTGCCGTCGGTGCCGTCGATGATCAGGGAAAATCCCGCTCCCGAGGTCGCACCACCGCGATGGTGGACGGACAGGATCGCCCCGCCGGCCAGGGTTCCTGAGACGGCGATCTGGTCCTCGGCGGTCATCGGGACGAGTTGACCGGTGGTGGCCAGAGGCACGTGGTGGCGGCGGGTCGCGGTCGTGGCGACCACATCCTGCAGTTCACCTAGGACCATGGACACCAGGTCGATCGCCGGAGCGAACGCGATGGTCAGCATCGTGGCCCCGAGCGTGCGATCGAGGGTGTAGACCCCACGCGGCGGCACGGGTGTGCCCCATTCGGTTGAGGACGCCACCACGGTGGCGGAGAGCACCTCCCCCACGTATCCCTGTGCCACCAGGTCGCGAAGCCAGCGGAAAGTGGGCGACGATCGCCCCTGCAGGCCGACGAAGGCCGGCGTTGCTCCGGCCGCGCGTTGCAGTTCCTCGGCCTCGGGCAGGTCAACCGCGAGCGGCCACTCCGACAGCACCGGGACGCCGGCCCTCAGCACGGGCAGTACGAGCTCGCGATGCTGAGGCACCTTGACGGCGACGACCACGAGGTCGACGCTCTCGTCGTCGGCGAGCTGCTCGACGGAGGCGTAGGCGGGGACGCCGTACGCTGCCCCGGCGGCGCGGGCCGAGGCGGGTGAGCTTGTCGCCAGGGCACGCAACTCGATCCCGTCGACCGCCGCCAGGGCGGGCAGGTGACCCGCGGCCGCCCAGCCCCCCTTGGCGCTCAGGCCGACGATACCGACGCCGATCGGCCGGTCAGCCATGCCGCTGCTCGGTGAGCGGCTCGGCGTCGTGCAGGTTCGCCATGTGCGGATCCATGCCGGACATCAATACCCTTTTTCGGCTCCGCGGCGGAAGCCAAGCTCGGGCGTTCGGCGGGCTGAGACATGTGGCCGAGGCGTTGATGGTCACCGGCCCGCTGGATTCAGCATGCGAGCCGCCGGCGCTACGGTCCATGACGCCGAGTCCGAGATTTATTGCGCATCGTCCACAGCCGGGACTTCCCGACACCCGACGCCGCGACCACCACCCGGCTGATCTGTTCGGGTGATGGGGTGGCGGGCGGCAGTGCGGCGGGGGTGGGGGGCGGTCATCTGTTTCGGGGATACGGGGGCGGTTCGGGGCTGGTTTTCTGGGGCGGACTCAGCGGCTCTGCAGACAGGACGAGATCATGGCCGGCGAACGTACCCCCATTGTTTTTATTCATGGGTTGTGGCTTCACGCTTCGAGTTGGGGACCGTGGGTGGAGTTCTTCCGGGAGGCGGGTTATGAGCCGGTTGCGCCCGGGTGGCCCGGGGAGCCGGACACCGTAGAAGAGGCGCGGGCGAACCCCGATGCGGTTGCCGGCACCGGCATCGACGATGCCGTGGCGCATTACGCGACGATCATTGAGTCGCTGCCGGCCAGCCCGATCATCATCGGGCACTCGTTCGGCGGGCTCGTGGCGGAGAAGTTGCTCGGGCAGGGCGTCGGGGTAGCGGCCGTGGCTGTTGATCCGGCTCAGATCAAGGGTGTGTTCGCTCTGCCGTTTGCTCAGTTGCGGTCGGCGTTGCCGGCGTTGCGGAATCCGGCGAATCTGCACAGGGCTGTGTCGCTGAGCCGGGAGGAATGGCGTTACGGGATCGGGAATGAGGTGAGTGAGCAGGAGTCGGGGGCGTTGTTCGATGCGTGGTCGATTCCTGCGCCGGCGCGGCCGGTGTTTCAGGTGTCGGCGGCCAACTTCGCGGTGCATTCGGCGGGGGCATTCGCTGACCGTTGATCACGGGTGGCGGGAAGTGGCCGGCGTGACGCTGAAATGGCTGCAGGATCAAGGTTTCTGAAAGCGCAGGAACGGTGCAAGCGGGCGGCGACAGGGGTCCGGAACGGTACGCACAGCCCATCGTGACCAGCCGAACGGACAGGTTTGCCCGGTCGGTGTCCCATATTGTGGACCCCGGGCGTAGCGGAGCACATAGAGATCACTATGGTTCCGCGTCATGACCACACCTCAGTACCAGCAGCCGGGCGGTGTCTCGGACAAGAGCAAGCTCGTCGCCGGGCTTCTCGGTATCTTCCTCGGCTCGCTCGGCATCGGCCGGTTCTACATGGGTCACACCCGTACCGGTGTGCTCCAGCTCGTCGCTTCGGTCTTCACCTGTGGCATCGGGGGCCTGTGGGGCTTCATCGACGGCATCATGATTCTCGTCAACGGTGGCGTGGACGGCCAGGGCCGTCCGCTGCGCGACTCCTGACATAGCTGAAGGCGGCGGCGCCGGGGGTTGAGTAGCCTGCAGAAGGTGATCAACGACCTGGCGTCGCCGCTGCCCGGCACCGGGGGCCGCGCACCCCGTGCACACCTGCGCTCCGACGCTCCGCGGCAGGTGCTCGACGGCACGTGGCAGGTGCGGTCGTTCCCGACCCCGCGCCACGTCACCGACGACGATCAGGGGATCTGGTCACCGGTTGAGGTGCCCGGCCATCTGGCCCTGCAGGGAATCGGCACCCCGATCTACGCGAACGTCGACTATCCGTTCCCGATGGATCCGCCGTTCCCGCCGGACGACAACCCCGTTTACGACCACCGCCTCGAGTTCAACGCCGGCTCGGACGTGCTCGCCCACCCCTCGGTGCTGCGGTTCGAGGGCGTCGACGGTGCCGCGACCGTGTGGCTCAACGGCGTCGAGCTCGGCACGCTTCGCGGGAGCAGGCTCACCACCGAGTTCGAGACCACCGGGGTGCTGCGGGCGGGTGCCAACCTGCTGCTCGTACGCCTGGCGCAGTGGTCCGCGCACAGCTACCTCGAAGACCAGGACATGTGGTGGATGCCCGGCATCTTCCGCAGCGTCACCCTGCTCGCCCGCCCACGTGGCGGAATCCGCGACGTCTTCGTGCACGCCGGATACGACAACGGCGCCGGCACCCTGCGCATCGATGTCGACAGGGAGAACGGCGACGCGAAGAACGGCGACGCGGAAAACCACGACGTGGAGGACGGTGCCGAAGCGACCATCAGCGTCGACGGCCTCGGCGACTTCACCCCGGGTGTGGACCATCTCCTGCCATCGGTCCGGCCTTGGAGCGCAGAGACACCTTATTTGTACGCGGCCCAGGTGCGCACGCCGTCCGAGACCGTGAACCTGCGCATCGGTTTCCGGACCGTGCACGTCGAGAACTCCACACTGCTGCTCAACGGCGCGCCGTTGCTGTTCCGCGGCGTGAACCGGCACGAGCACGACCCGCGCAGGGGCCGGGCGGTGGACCTCGACACCGCGCGGGCCGAGTTGCTGCTCATGAAACAGCACAACATCAACGCCGTACGCACCTCGCACTACCCGCCCGACGCCGCGTTCCTGGACCTCGCCGACGAGATCGGGATCTACCTCGTCCTGGAGAACGACCTCGAGACGCACGGCTTCGTGACCGAGGACTGGCACCGTAACCCGAGCGACGACCCGCAGTGGCTGCCCGCGTACGCCGACCGGATGCGCCGCACGGTGGAGCGCGACAAGAACCATCCCAGCGTGCTGATCTGGTCGCTGGGCAACGAGGCCGGCACCGGCGCGAACCTCGACGCGATCGCGATCTGGGCGAAACAACGCGACCCCGAGCGGCTCGTGCACTACGAGGGCGACCCGCGCTCACTGCACGTCGATCTCTACTCCCGCATGTACGCGACGACGGGCGAGGTCGAACGGATCGGCAGCTTCGCGGACCCCGACGAGGACGAGCACCGGCGCTCGCTGCCGTTCATGCTCTGCGAGTACGCCCACGCCATGGGCAACGGGCCGGGCGGGCTCAGCGAATACCAGGAGCTGTTCCACACCTACCCGCGGCTGGCCGGCGGCTTCATCTGGGAATGGGTCGAGCACGCGCTGTACGAGATCGGCGGCCGCCCGGTCAGCCTGTACGGCGGCGACTTCGGCGAACGCGTCCACGACGGCAACTTCGTCATCGACGGGCTCGTGCACGCCGGCAAGACGCCCGGCCCCGCTCTCGCCGACCTCGCGCGCGTCTTCTCCCCCGTCGGCCTGGAACTCGCCCCGGACCTGTCGGCGGTGACCGTCATCAACCGCTACCACGCGCTGGACCTGGCACACCTGGAAGCGGTCGCGGTCGTCGACGGGGTCACCACGCCGATCGAGTTGCCTTCGGTGACGGTGGGCGCACAGGTCGTCGTACCGTTGACTTTGGCCGCCACGAACGGCCCGGTGATCATCAGCCTGCGGCGGCGTGCGGCCGGCGACGGGTGCGAGGCCGGGCACGAGGTCGCGTGGGTCCAGCACGTCCCGCACCGCCCGGCACCGACCCTGACGTCGGTCCCGCTGCGACTCGGGCCCGCGGTTTTCGACGAGCACACAGGCATGCCGGTACGCCTCGGCGAGCTCGACCTGCACGACGTGGCCGTGAGCCTGTGGCGGGCACCCACCGACAACGATCGCGGCACCGGCTGGGAGGAGCAGGACCTGCCCCCGGTCGCCGTCCGCTGGGCGAACGCGCGGCTGGACGACCTGCGGACCCGGCTGGTCGAGTTCACTGAGGACGGCGACGCACTGGTGGTGCGGACCCGTCATGGTCTGCCCGTGCGCTACGCGGGTGTCGCCGCGACCTGGCGCTGGACCACCGACGGCACCGCGCTCGCCCTCGACCTGAGCCTGGAACCCTACGGTCCGTGGCCGTGCGACTGGGCCCGCGCCGGACTCGACCTGCGCGTGGCGGCACCGGCCCGGCAGGTCACCTGGACCGGCTACGGCCCCGGACCGCAGTATCCGGACACCGGCCAGGGCGCGCGCTACGGCACGTTCACCGCGAGCACCGATGACTTCGCGGTCCGGACCGTACGCCCGCAGGAGCACGGCGCCCGCGTGGTCGACGACGCGCTGATCGACCTCGGGGCAGCGTCCCTGCGCGTGCTCGGCACGGACGTGTCGCTGACCGTGCGCCCGTGGTCCCGCGCGACGATCGCCGCGACCGCCCACGACCACGAACTGCCTGACGCCACGGAGACCTGGATCTCGCTGGACGCTGCCACCAGCGGCGTCGGGACTGCTTCGTGCGGCCAGGGCGTGCTGCCCGAATACAGGCTCACGCCCTCGCCGCAACGACTCCGCGTCATCCTGCAGGCTTGATCCGGCCCGCTCCTACTGCGGGACGCTCGCGGAGACCTCGTCGAGCGCGCGGCGTCCGTCGGCGCTGAGCTCGAACGTGGCCGAGGCGAGCAGCGCGGGGAGCTGCTCGACCTTGCTGGCGCTGGCGATCGGGGCGGCCACGTCGGGACGGCCACGCAGCCAGGACAGTGCCACCGTGGCCGGGGCGACGTCGCTGCCCGCTGCGATGTCCTCGAGCACCTTGACGACGGCGAGCCCGGCATCGTTGAGATACGAGCCGGCGGCCTGCCCGCGTGCCCCGGCCACATCGGCGGCGGTCTTGTACTTGCCGGTCAGGAAGCCACTGGCCAGGCCGTAGTAGGGCACGACGGCGAGGTGCTCGGCGGCGGCGACGGGGGCGATGTCGCGCTCGTACGCGCCGCGTTTGACCAGGTTGTAGTGCGGCTGGACCGCGACGGGCAGTGCGTAGCCCTCGCGCCGGGCGATCTCGAACCACTCCCGGATGCGGTCGCCGGTGTAGTTCGACACCCCGATCGCGCGCACCTTGCCGGCCCGCACCAGCGCGTCGAACGCCCCGGCGGTCTCCTGCAGGGGCGTGTTCGCGTCGTCGTAGTGCGCCCAGTAGAGGTCGATGACGTCGGTGCGGAGCCGGGTGAGGGAGGCGTCGGCTGCCGCGGCGATATTGGCCGCGGAGAGGCCGCGGAACTGCGGGTGCTGGCTGACCTTGGTCGCGAGGACGATGCGGTCGCGGTTGCCGCGGGCGGCCAGCCAGGCACCGATGATCGTCTCCGACTCGCCGCCGGAGTTACCGGGGGCCCACGCCGAATATCCGTCGGCGGTGTCGATGAACGTGCCGCCGCCCGCGAGGTAGGCGTCGAGGACCTGCTCCGACGTGCTCGCGTCGCTGGTCCACCCGAAGGTGTTGCCGCCGAGGGCGAGCGGGAAGACCTCGATGCCGCTGTTCCCGAGTTCAGTCATAAGTCAACCGTAGCGTTACATTCCGGCGTGCACGAAGCGACTACGGTCACAGGAGAGCGAGGGCCGACCTGAACCCGGGGTGCCGGGAGGCGAAACATCCGGGGGTTATCTTCTGGCCTCGGACGGGCGGG
Source organism: Winogradskya humida (assembly GCF_016862215.1). Classification (GTDB taxonomy): domain Bacteria; phylum Actinomycetota; class Actinomycetes; order Mycobacteriales; family Micromonosporaceae; genus Actinoplanes; species Actinoplanes humidus. The sequence goes on along the minus strand of NZ_BOMN01000132.1, from coordinate 32,788 downwards.
TGCGAGGCGGAAGATCGGCGGCGGGGCATGCGGATTTTGCTGGTGGAGGACGACCGCCGGGTGTCCGCGGTGATGGTCTCGATGCTGCAGCGCCGCGGCTACGACGTGGAGCACGCGGCCACCGCCGGCGCGGCACTCGCGGCCGCCCCGTGCGACCTGGTGCTGCTCGACCTCAACCTGCCCGACGGCGACGGCCTCGACGTGTGCCGCACCCTGCGGGCCCGCAGCGCGAACCTCGGCATCATCGCGGTGACCGCACGCGCCGAGGAACGCGACCGGGTTACCGGGCTGCGGGTCGGCGCGGACGACTACGTGGTCAAGCCGTACTCCATGGCGGAGCTGCAGGCCCGGATCGAGGCGCTGCTGCGACGGGCCACCCGCCCGGGGCCGCCGCCACGGGACGTCGCCGAGGTGGGGGCGCTACGGGTCGACTTCTCCGCGCGTACGGTCGAGGTGGATTCCCGGCCTGTCTCCCTGACCCGCAAGGAGTTCGACATCCTGGCGTCGCTGGCGCGGCGGCCGGGTGACGCGCTGACCCGCGAGCGCATCCTGCTCGACGTCTGGCAGACCACGTGGTCGGGCAAGCACACCCTCGAGGTCCACGTCGCGTCGCTGCGCGCGAAACTGGGCCGCCCCGAGCTTGTGGAGACCGTCCGGGGCGTCGGGTACCGTCTGCGCACCGACTGACGACGGCCCCGTTGACGGCGGCAGGGATGACGACGGTGGGGGCGGTGTGCGCACGCGACTCGTTACCACGTACGTCCTGTTGCTGTGCCTGGTCCTGCTCGCCCTCGAGGTGCCGCTGGCGATCGCGCAGACCAACCGCGAGACCGAGTTGCTGCTCGCGGACCGGCTCGCCGACGCGACCCGGTTCGCGTCGCTGGCGGCGCCCGCCATCCGCACCGGCGAACTGGACTCGGTCATCGGCGAGCTGCGGCAGTATCACGACCTCTACGGCATCAGCACCCGGCTGATCGATCAGGACCAGCGGCTGCTGACCGGGTTCGGTGACCCGGTGAGCGATCCGCCGGGCGCGGGACCGGCCGTGCGGGGCGCGCTGGCCGGGCGGCAGGTGGGCACCCCGGCGACGCTGTGGCCGTGGGAGGAGCATCCGCTGGTCGTCGCCGTGCCGGTCAGCGACGGCGGCGCCGTGCTGGGCGCGGTCCTGACGATCTCCCCGACCGGGCGCAGCCGGCGCGCCGTCATCGTCGACTGGCTGGTCCTCGGCCTGGTGTGGGTGCTCGCGGTCCTCGCCTGCGTGACCGCGGCGGTGCGGCTCGCGAGCTGGGTCCTGCGCCCGGTGACCCGGCTCGACGCGGCGGCCCACGAGATCGCAGGCGGCGACGGGGGCGCCCGGGTGCCGCCCGGGGTCGGCCCGCCCGAGCTGCGCCGGCTGTCGGCCAGCTTCAACGAGATGGCCGACGCGGTGGCCGAGGCCCTCGAACGCCAGCAGTCCTTCGTGGCGCACGCCAGTCACCAGCTGCGCAACCCGCTCACCGTGCTGCGCCTGCGGGTGGAGGATCTGGGCGGCATGCTGACCGGCGACACCGCACGCGCCGACCACGAGATGGTGCTGGAGGAGACCGACCGCCTCGCGGACGTGCTCGACGGCCTGCTGGCCCTGGCCCGCGCCGAACGGGAACGCCCCAGCGTCGAGGTGGCGGACGCCGTCGCGATCGCCCTGAACCGCCGCAAGGCGTGGCTCCCGCTCGCCGAACGCCGCGGCATCGACCTCGTCACCGCGACCCCGGACGAGCCTCGTCCCGCCCTGCTCGTCGCGACCGCGCTCGACCAGTCACTCGACGCCCTGATCGACAACGCCCTGAAGTTCACGCCGGCCGGCGGACGGGTCGTCGTGGCGGTGACCGACCACGACGACGGCATCGAGGTCACCGTCCGCGACACCGGGCCGGGCATGACCGACGATCAGTGCCAGCAGGCGACCCAGCGTTTCTGGCGCGCCCCGGACGCGCAGAACGTCGACGGCGCCGGCCTCGGCCTGCCGATCGTCGCCGTCCTGGCCGAGGCATCCGGCGGACGGCTGACGTTGTCCCGCGCGGACGAAGGCGGCCTGGCCGCCCGGCTCTGGTTCCCCGCCCCGAAACCGGCCGATAAAGTAGGCACCGCGTGACTCGACGTGATCCCCCCAAGCCGGACCCTTGTAATGTGGTGGTGAAATTGCCGACTTCCGCATAATTATTCTTGCGTCCCGGATTGCCGGTCAGAAGATACCGTCAAATCGCCCGATAAAATGAAATAAAGATTACGTGTCAGCGGCCGCAAACCGCGCCAGGCTGGCTGAATCTTGAGGTGAAACCGTGGACGGTGAGCGGCATACCGGTCGCTCGTAGTCATCCGCCCTGGCCGGCGCCCACGCCATTGAATAGTTATTCGGGGCTCCTCGGTTTCTTGTTTAGACCGAAGTCACCAGACATCAAGTCGCTCTCAATATGTGTCTCGAACGTCGCTACCCGAAATTGTCGCAGCGTGCGACGTTGCCTCTGGCCACCCTGGTAACGCGGCGTGGCTTCCGGCCCGTTGCGGCCCGCGGATCATCTCTCCAGGGCTTCCGGATCCCGTCCCGGTCGGCCGATCTATGCACTCACGGCCGATCTATGCACTCACGGCCGGTCTATGTACTCACGGCCGGTCGACGCTGACGCCCCATGTGATGGTGCTGCCGCAAACATTCGATCCGGCCGGCCGCCGTCAACCACCTGTCCGGGCAGGGCGTTCAGGGCTTGACGGAGCGGTAGTAGCGGGCCGCGCCGGGGTGGAGGGGGACGGGCAGGGTGGCGATCGCGGTGCGTGGGTCGAGGCGTTCGGCTGCCGGGTGGGCGGCGGCGAGGACCTCGCGGCGTTCCATCAGGAGGCGGGTCAGGTTGTAGGCGAGGTCGTCGGGCATCGAGGCGGGGACCACGAGCAGGTTGGGGACGGCGATGGTTGCCACGGCGGGCAGGTCGTACGCGGTGGTGGGGATGGTGCGGACCACGTAGACGTCGCTGTAGGTGCGGCGGAGGCGGCCGGCCCATTTGGACAGGTCGACGATCCGGGTCGGGGTCTGCACGCCGAGTTTCTTGATTCCGGCGACGGGGAGGCCGCCCGAGAAGAAGAACGCGTCGATGTCGCCGTCGGACAGTGCCTGGACGGAATCGTCGAGGTTGAGCTCGCGGCGGTCGACCGCATCGGCGTTGGCCAGCCCGGCGACGGTCAGCAGCCGGCCGACGGTCACCACGGTCCCCGATCCGCGTGACCCCACCGACACCCGTCTGCCCTTGAGGTCCTCGAGGGTGCGGATCGGGCTGTCCGCCGGCACCACGAGGTGCAGCAGGTCGTCGTAGACGCGGCCCAGCGACGCCAGCTCCGGGGCGGGTGTGCCGCCGTCGACGAGGATGTCGGCCTGGGTGAACCCGATGTCGGCGCCCTTGCCAAGCACGAGCTGCACGTTCTGCGCCGACGCGTCGGTGACGAGCACCCGCGCTTCGTACCCCGGCAGGTCCTGCTCGATGACACCGGCCATCGCGTTGCCGACGGCGTAGTAGACGCCAGTGGGGCTGCCCGTGGCGATCCTGATCTCGCGGTGCCGCGGGGTCGGCGATGTGCAGCCTGCCGCCGTCAGCAAGATCAGGACTCCGGCCAGGGCCGCGCTGGGAATTCCGCTCCGCAGGATCATCCGAATCTCTCACGCAGGACCACCCGGTCCGCGCAAGTTTCCCTCAAGTCCTCGCCGCAGCTGTACCGGCCGAACGGTCCGATCGGGGACGGTAACGGGAACCGCACCTCAAGGAGCTACCGATGGACCCCGATCGGGTACGCACAGTAGTCCTCGCCGACGCCCTGCCCCCCGCCTTCGAGGCGGCGTGCCTCGTGCGGTGCACCGAGGTCGCCGGTCTGCCCGGGCGGCGCCGCCCGCAGCAGGCACTGGCGACGCCCCCGGTCGTGGCCCCGCGCGGGGTGCTGGCCGAGTTCGACCAGCCGGCCGCGGCGGCGCGGCTGACGGCCCTGCTGACCGGGCTGGGCTTCCCGGCCCGCCACGACGTGCACTCCGGCGGCAACCGGTGGTCGTACGACGTGCAGCGGGTCCTGCTGCCCGAGTCACGCCGCGCCGCCGCGACCGCGATGATGGCGACCGCATGGCGTCAGGGCCGGCAGTCGCTGCTCGACGCGACTCCCCTGGGCGGCTCGTCGCCGCGGCACACGCAGCGGCTCGCGCTGGCGTACACGGCGTGGCGGGCGGTGCTGCTGGCCGGGGGCCGCCGGCGGCGTACCGATCGGGTGCGGGTCCATCTCGGCAACCATGACCTGGCGACGGTCCTGGTCCGGGCGGCGCGGCTGCTGGAGGTGCGCGCCGAGGTGATCAGCCGGCCGGGCTGCCTGATGGTGGCGGTCCCGGCCGCCGACGCCGCGGTCCTCGAAGCCCCGGAGCTGATCAGCGCGTGAGCACCCCGCGCTGATCGGCACGGGGGTGATCAGCGCGGGGTGACCCGGAACATCTCGGTGCAGTGCGGGCCGACGAGCGCGGAGATCTCCCCCGAGCCGCCGGTACGCGCACCCGTCCACAGGTCGCGCAACTCGTACTGATCAAAACCGGGCAGCGCCGCACTGATGGTGACAGGCGCAGCGGTGGAGTTGTAGAGCGCGACGGCGTGATCGCCGCCGGTCAGCTCCTTGCCGAGCACGACCGTGCCGTCGCGCTCGGCCAGAACCGTGGCCTGCCTGCCGAGCGGATCCTGGTCGACGGCGATGACGTCGGTGTTGAGCAGCACCTGGCGGGCGATGGGGCTGAGCGCGTCGAGGTCGGTGCCGATGAACAGGGGTGCGGCGAGCATGGCCCAGATGCTGAAATGCGTACGGTTCTCGTCGTCGGTGAGGTTGCCGTTCCCGACCTGGAGCATGTCGGGGTCGTTCCAGGCGCCGGGGCGGCTGGTATGCGGGCCGCGGATCAGGGCGAGCTGCTGGTCGATGACACCGGCGACGGAATTCCACTCGGCGAACAGGTCGTCGGTGGTGCGCCACATGTTCCCGATGCCGGGACCCCACTTCCAGGGCTCGTAGCGGCCGTACTCCGAGATCGAGTAGACGATCGGGCGGCCGGTCGCGGCGATGGAGTCGCGCATGTGGGTGAACGCGGGCACCGGTTCGAGGCCGGCGTTGATGTCGGCGAGGCACCAGTCGTACTTGAGGAAGTCGACTCCCCAGGACGCGAACAGGTCGGCGTCCTGCTGCTCGTGACCCAGCGAGCCGAGCAGCGTGCCCGGGTACTCGTCGTAGTGCATCGCGCAGGTGTCCGTGCCGGGCGAGGAGTAGAGGCCGAACTTGAGGCCCCGCTCGTGGACGTAGCCGGCCAGCGCCGCGATGCCGCCCGGGAAGCGGCTCGGGTGCGGCTGCAGGTTGCCGTCCGCGTCACGGGTGTGGGCCTGCCAGCAGTCGTCGACCACGACGTACTCGTAGCCGGCGTCGCGCATGCCCGTGGTGACCAGGGCGTCCGCGGCCCGTTTGACCACGTTCTCGTCGAGCTCGTAGCAGTGGACCTGGTTCCAGCTGTTCCAGCCCATCGGCGGGGTGGCGGCAAGCATGTTTTCTCCGATCGGGGGGAAGCGACGAGCTTCGCGACTCCCCGGGCGGACCGCAAGCACCACCGCCGCACCCGGAAGGGTGGGACTCAGCGGCGCAGGAATTCGCGGAGATTGATCACGAGCACCCAGAGCCCGGCGGCGACGAGGGCGAACGTCACGACGTAGCGCCCGTCGAACCAGAGCAGGACCAGCAGCGCGACCGCCACCGCGGCGAGCAGGATCCGCAGCAGGACGGCGAGGAACTTGCCGCGGGCGAGACCCTCCACCGACAGCAGCACCAGCAGCCCGATCAGCGCGATGAGGGGCGCCGCGACGAACAGCGGGGACACCACCGCGGCGACGGCGGCGAGGACCAGCGGGGTGCTGATCACCGCCCACCACGAGATGAACCTGCCGCGGAGGCCGGTCGCCGTCGCCATCGGAACCCGCCGGTGCAGCAGGTGGGCGTGCGGATGGTGCTCGCCGCGGCCCGCCGCGCCGGTCGCGTTGCGGGTCTGCTCGTCGGCCAGCCGGGTGCGTTCCATCCGCAGGTCGAGCAGCTTCTGCTCCCGTCCGGCCAGCGCGCGGACCTCGGGCGCCGAGACGGCCAGGCCCGCTGCCGCGACGGTCAGCTCGCCGCGCAGGTCGTCGATCTCGCGGTCCAGGGCGGCGAGCCGGTCGTCGTTCTGCTGGATGCGCAGCTCGACGAGGGCCTGCTCGGCGGCCGGGTTCGGTGCGACCTTCGCCAGGCCTGCCCAGCCGACCGGGTCACCCCACGACGGCCGCACCCGCCCGTCGCGGTGGTAGCGCGGGCCGGCCGGGCCGCGCTCGCCGCCGAGCCGGTCGCGGGTGTCGCGGCCCCACAACCCGCGGTAGTCGCGGACCCAGGCCGTCTCGTCGTTGATGACGACCGGATGCCAGTGCTCGGGCTGGCCCGGGCCGACGGCGCGACCGTCACCGCGGGCATAGTCGACATAGGGCACGCCGACGGACTGCTCCTTCGCCGACCATGGCGCGAGCAGGCCCGCCACCCAGCGCAGACCGCTGACCAGGCCTTTCAACTTCGGTGGGCGTACGGTGATCAGATAATCGCCGCTCAGATAGGCCCCGGAGTGCGACCCCGCTCCGACGTAGACGACCGGATGGCGCCCGCCGACCAGATCGAGGTCCGGGTCGTCGCTGCGCCGCCGCAGATCGTCACCGGTCTCGTCGTGCGCGGAGAACACCACCCACCGCACCGGCGGCAGCCCGTCCGGCCCGGTCACCCCGCTCCCGTCGAGATAGACGGTCACCTGCTCCCAGTCGGCCTCGTGCTCGTTCACCCCGCCGTAGGCCGACCGCCAGTTGTTGAAGCTGTAGAAGTACCAGTACTGGCACACGATCCACGGGTAGTCCCGCAGTACCCGGCCGTAGTACGTGGGCTTCTCCGGCTCCAGATGATCACGTTGGAGCAGGAACGAGTGCGCGGCACTGCCACCGGGCACGCTGCCCCGGAACAGCAGCGAGAACCGGATCACCGCGTCGAGCAGCCGTGCGCTGAGCCCGACCGACGCGAGCCGGCTGGTGCGTTTCAGGTTGCGGGGCCGCTCCCGGATCGGGATGTGCGCGACACCGAGCGGGCCGGGGCTGCTGCCGATCCCGGACAGCGACATCTTCAGGCCCTGCTCGGCGCCGCCCGCCGCGGCCAGCAGCTCCAGCGTGAGACCACCGGGCGGCGTCTCGTCCACCGCGCTCGCCCCCGGCTCGGCCCGCCACAGCGAGGCGCGGCGCACGTACCGTTCGACCGAGACCGGGAAGAAATACTCACCGTCGGTGAACCGGGTGACCGGCTCGTAAGCGCGCAGCAGCAGCAAGTCGTCATCGAGGCCCACGCCATCAGAGAATAGGGACAATCACCCGGCGGAAGGCGTGCACTATGACCAAGATCCTCATCGCGGGCGGCGGAGTCGCCGGTGCCGCGACCGCGCTCGCCCTTCATCAGGCCGGCGTCGACGCGGTGGTGTTCGAGGCGCACGAGTCCGGCGGGGACGACGCGGGTGCGTTCCTGACGGTGATGGCGAACGGCATGGCCGCCCTGGAGAGCGTCGGCGCTGCTACAGCCGTGATCGAGGCGTCCTACCCGGCCGCGGCGGTGGAGATCTTCGGAGCGGGCGGCGAGCACGTGCGCCACAAGGACATTCAAGGCTTGGCTCGTACGCTCACCCGCGCCGCCCTCTACCGGACGCTGCAGGACCTGGTGGAGGCCCGGGGCATTCCGGTCGTACACGGGAAACGCCTGGCCGACGCCGTCCCTGACGGTGCCGGGGTGATCGTGCGGTTCGCGGACGGCAGCACCGCAACGGGCGACGCCCTGGTCGGCGCGGACGGCATCCACTCCCCCACCCGGCACCTGATCGACCCGCAGGCGCCGACCCCGCGCTACACCGGGCAGCACGTCGTCTATGGGTACGCCGAGGGCAATCCTGCGGCGAGCGCTCCGGACGCGTACCACATGATCCTCGGCTCGAAGGCCTTCTTCGGTTTCACGGCGCCGGGTGACGGGCGCACCTGGTGGTTCTCGCGGGTCACCGGCGAGGCGAGGGCCGATGCGACAAGTCCGGCGCAGTGGCGGGAGCTGGTGCTCGACGCGGCCCGCGCGGACAGCACCCCGGCTGCCGCCATCGTCTCCGCCACGGCGGCGGATGCCGTGGTGGGCGGGGACTCGTACGACATCCCGACCACCCCTCGCTGGCACAACGACCGGATGGTGCTGGTCGGGGACGCCGCGCATGCCGCCGCCCCCGCCGCGGCCCAGGGCGCGTCGATGGCCCTGGAGGACGCCGTCGCGCTGGGTTCCGCCCTGGGTTCCCTCGGTGTGCCGGCCGCGTTCACCGCCTATGAGCAGCGGCGCCGGGCCCAGACCGAGGAAACCGTGGCGGCGAGCGCCCGGATGGGCACGAGCTGATCCGTCAGCGGGCGGCTGCGCCGTCGAGCGCGTTGTTGACGAGCGCGACGGCGTAGTCCTCGGTGAGGGGCGCGTCGGGGATGAGCAGGCGGTTGTAGCAGGCGCCCCAGAGCTGGTCCACGAGGATGCCGAGGTCGATGCCGGCGCGCAGCTGCCCCCGGTCGCGGGCCTTCTCGAACGCGGCCACCGCCAGCGCCCGCCGGGGTGCCGAGTAGTGCTCGGAGAACGCCGCCGACAACTCCGGGTCGGTCTGGGCGACGCCGATCAGGCCGGCGAGGACCGATCCGGTGCCCTCGCGGGTTCGTTCGCCCTCGTGGGTGAGCAGCCGGACGAACGAGCGCAGCTGCGCGGTCAGGTCTGCTCTGATGTCGCCGGTGTCGGGGAATTCCAGCTGGTGCTCGCTGTGCGCGAAGTACGCCTCCGCGGCCAGCGCGCCCGCCGACGGCCACCACTTGTACAGCGTCATCTTGCTGGAGCCCGCCGCCGAGGCGACCCGGTCGAACGTGACGGCCTTGATCCCCTCGCTGAGCAGGAGGTCGGCGGCGGCCCGCAGGACACCCTCCCGCACCTCGCCGGCCGGTCGCCGGCCACGCCCTCGCCGCTGTGCAGTCTCACTCATGCCTCCATCGTAGTGGACAAGTTGTCTTTATCGCGCTACCTTCAAATGGACAGCCAGTACACATAGTGATTCGTAGACAAGCTGAGGAGTTCCCATGAGTGACACGCAGACCCCGGCCCGCGTCGCCATCGTCACCGGCGGTTCGGGTGGCATCGGCCGGGCCGTCGCTGAGCGCCTGGCGGCGGACGGTCTCGCCGTGGTGGTGCACTACAGCGGCAACGAGGCCAAGGCACAGGACGCCGTGAAGGCCATCACCGCCGAAGGTGGGCGGGCCACCGCGTTCGGTGGCGACGTCGCCGAGCACGAGGAGATGGCCGCGCTGTTCCAGCACGCGACCGACACGTTCGGCGGGGTCGACGTCGTCGCGCACACGGCGGGCATCATGCCGCTCGCGCCGATCGCGCAGATGGATCTCGAGACGTTCGACCGCATTCAGCGTACGAATGTCCGCGGCACGTTCGTGATCAGCCAGCTCGCCGCCCAGCAGGTCCGCGCGGGCGGCGCGATCATCACCTTCTCCACGTCGATCACCCGGCTGCAGATGCCGACGTACGGTGCGTACGCCGCGTCGAAGGGTGCCGTCGAGGCGATGACCCTGATCCTGGCCCGGGAGCTGCGCGGCCGCGACATCACGGTCAACGCCGTCGCCCCCGGCCCCACGGCGACCCCGCTGTTCTTCGAGGGCAAGAGCGAGCAGGTCATCAACCACATCGCGAGCCTGAACCCGATGGAGCGCCTGGGCACCCCCGAGGACATCGCCGAGGTCGCCGCGTTCCTCGCCGGTCCCGCCCGCTGGATCAACGGCCAGGTCCTCTACACCAACGGCGGTGCCGCCTGATGTCCGTCGTCCTCATCACCGGCTCCAGCACCGGCATCGGCCGCCTGACCGCCCTGACCCTCGCCCGCCAGGGCCACACCGTCTACGCGAGCATGAAAACCGTCGCCGGCAACGAGTTCACGGACGTCGACGGGCTGGACCTGCACACCGTGGAGCTGGATGTCACGTCGCAGGAGTCCGCCGACGCCGCCGTCGCAGCAGTGGTCGAGCAGGCGGGCCGCCTCGACGTGGTGATCCAGAACGCCGGTCACCTCTACGTCGGCTACGTCGAGGCCTTCACCGGCGACGACCTCACCCGCCTGCTCGACATCAACGCCGTCGGCGCTCACCGCGTCAACCGCGCCGCCCTGCCCCACCTGCGCGCCCAGCGATCGGGCACGCTGCTCTGGGTCGGCAGCACGATCATCGTGACGACACCCCCGTTCCTCGGCCCGTACGTAGCCTCCAAGGCCGCGTTCGACGCCCTCGCCGTGGTGACGTCCTACGAGGCGGCCCAGTTCGGCATCGAGACCACCATCGTCATGCCGGGCGCCATCACCCAGGGCACCTCCCACTTCCCCAACGCCAGCCACGCATCGGACACGGCGGTGACGGCGGCCTACGCGGCACTCGACCCACTGGTCGAACGCAACGAGGAGGCCACCGCCGGCCTGGTCCGCCCCGGCGTCAACCCCCACCCGCAGGGCGTCGCCGACGAGATCGCCCGGGTCCTCGCCCTGCCCCGAGGCGAAAAGCCCTTCCGGACCGTCGTCGACTTCACCGAGGCCGGCGTCGACCACGTCATGGCGTTCGCCGATCTCACCCGCGAGGCCTTCGTCACCCGCATGGGCTTCGGTGACACCCTGCTGTTGCAACGGTGACGCCGCCGCGATCCGGTGGACCGTGGGCGATACTACGGTGAAGACCTGAGTGGAGGGTGCCGGATGGCGGACAAGCCGGTCGCGGTGGTGACGGGTGCGGGGCGGGGCATCGGTGCGGCCACGGCGCTGATGCTGGGCCGGCGCGGCTATCACGTCATTGTCAACTACCTCCGGGACACCGGGGCGGCGACGGCCGTGGCGGCGCGGATAGCGAGCGCGAGCGTCGCCCGCGCCGACGTCTGTGACCCCGGGCAGGTGGACGCGCTGGTCGACGACGTGCTGGCGGAGCACGGGCGGATCGACGCGCTCGTCTGCAACGCGAACGTCTGGCAGCCGATCCTCAGCGACGTCGAGACAACCAGCTGGGACGACCTGATCGGCAAGGTCGGCGCGGAGCTCGGCGGGGCGTTCTTCATCACCCGGCGGGTCCTGCCGGTGATGCGGGCAGCTGGGTCGGGGCGCATCGTCTACCTTTCCAGCATGGCGGCCGGCTGGACGGGCAAACGCCAGCTCACCCACGCGGTGTCCAAGGCGGCACTGAACTCGTTCGCGCAGCAGGTCGCCGCGGAGGCCGGGCGGTACGGCGTCAGCGTGAACACCGTCGCGCCGGGCGCCGTCCGCACCGACGCCAGCGCGGCTTTCATGGCCCCGGAGATGGGTGAGCATCTCGCCGGGCACTCGGTGCTGGGCCGCATGGTCGAGCCGGACGACGTCGCGGCGGTGATCGAGTTACTGCTGGACGACCGCACCGGCGCGCTGACCGGCGCCCTGATCCCCGTCGACGCGGGATTCGACGTCATCGTCGGCGGCCCACCGCGCCTGCTCTGAGAAGATCGAGCCACCCTCGCCGCCGTGGAATCGCCTAGCTGATCGGCTCCCACGGCACCGCGTCCCAGGCGCGCCGCAACCGGCTGACGAGCTCGTCGCCGCCCGCGAAAACCGTCTCGCCGATCGCGGCGATCGGCTGGGCCGGCCACTGCGAGTTGACCGCGGCCGCGGCACCCATCCCGGCCGGCGAGGTCAACGGCCTCACCTCGTCGGGGATCCCCAGCTTTCGCAGCCCGATCCGCAGGACCTGCATGGTGATGCCTGCCAGCACCGGAGCGTCCGGCCAGACGACCCGCTCGCCGTCCCAGAACGCGACGTTCCAGACCGAGCCCTCCCGAAGCAGCCCGTCCCGTCCCGCGAACAGCACGTCGTCGAACCCCGCCCGGCGGGCCTGCAGCAGGTGGTACGTCAGCCCCATCGTCGCCACGTGTTTCAGGTGGGGCAGCTCCCGCTCGTACTGAACAGTCCGGACCCGGAGCGCGGGCAGCGTCACATCCGCAACCGGCTCGGAGACAGAAACCATCACGTCCGTGCCCTGGGCGCCCGGCAGGATCGTGACCCGCACCGAGGCAACCCGCTCATCCCGCAGCGCATGGTCCAGATACCCTTCTGGCAGCGCTCCAGACCCGGACAATTCGACGCGACCGCCGCCGCATCACCCCCTGGGTTCGACCCGACCGCCGCCGCGTCACCCCCTCGGTCCGGCGCGACCGCCGCCGCGTCACCCCCTGGGTCCGGCGCGACCGCCGCCGCGTCACCCTGGGTTCGACGCGCCGCTGAGCAGTACAGTCGTTCGCCATGCGAAGTCGGAGATCGATCATGATCATCGCCGGGGCGGCCCTGTCCACCGTGTGCGCGCTGGCAGCATGCGGGGGCTGCACGACGGATGCCGCCGGCACGACGAGGGCCGTCAGTACGAAGGGGGCCGCCACCAGCGCGGGGTCCGGGCCGCTCGCGATCACCACCGGGTTGTTCACCGATCCGAAGCTGCCCGCCGCGAGCTGGGTGGCCGCCCATCCGGGTGACCCGCGGGCCGCCGCCATCGGGGCGTCGATCAGCAGCCGGCCCATGGCGCGCTGGTTCACCGGGACGAGTGATTCTGACATCGGGAAGGCTGTCGGGAAGTACACGGGGACCGCGCAGGCGGCCGGTGACAAGTTGCCCGTGCTGGTCGCATACAACCTGCCGGGCCGCGACGCGTGCGGGCGCGAGTCGGCCGGTGGCGCGCGGACCGTCCTGGAGTATCAGACCTGGATCTCGACGTTCGCCGCCGCGATCGGCACCCGGCCGGCGATCGTCATCATCGAACCGGACTCGCTCGGGGACTTCTCGTGCCTGAGCGCCGGGCAGAAACAGACCCGCAACACCCTGCTGGCGTTCGCCGCCCGGATGTTCGCCGAGAAGGCCCCGAACACCTGGGCCTATCTCGACGGCGCCAACCCCCGCTGGACCCCGGCCGGGACGATGGCAAAGCGGCTGGAGGACGCCGGTGTCGCCCGCGTCCACGGGTTCACGGTCAACGTCGCCAACTACGTCGACACCGCCGGCGCCCAGCAGTACGCCGAGGACATCCGCAAGAAGCTCGGCACGACGACCGGCTATGTGATCGACACCAGTCGTAACGGCAACGGGCACGGCGGCGAGTGGTGCAACCCGCCCGGGCGCAGGATCGGCGCGGCCTCGACCGCCGACCCGGCCGCGCTGCAGCTGTGGATCAAGAACCCGGGTAACTCGGACGGCACCTGTGGCATCGCCCCCGCGACCCCCGCCGGCACGTTCGACCCGGAACTCGCCCGGCACCTCATCACGGGGGCATAAAAAAGGATCGGAGGCGCCGGCAAGCGCCTCCGATCCTCATCAGAGGACCGTCAGGAGGCGGAGGACTTCACGTCCTGGGCACCCGACTGCGCGGTCTCCTTCGTCGTGCGGGCCGCGCCCTGCGCGGTCTCCTTCACCTCGCCGGCGGCGTGCTGCACGCTGCCCGAGAGGTCGTCCTTCAGCTCGGTCGCGACGTCCTTGACCTTGTCGGTCAGGTCGCCGGTGTTGTCCTTGAGCTGCTGACCGGCGCGCCGCTCGATGTCGGTCACCGGGATCAGCGTGGCGGCCAGCATGCCGACGCCGAACGCGATGATGCCCGCGGCGATCGGGTTGCCCTGCGCCTGCTGGACCACGGCCTGCGGGGCCTTGCGGACCGAGCCGGCCACGTCGTGCGCCGCCTCGCCGGCCTTGCCGGTCAGCTCCGACGCCTTGTCCTGCACCGTGCTCGCGGTGTCCCCGGCGGCGTGCCGGGCCTGCTGCGAACTGCCCATGACCTTCTCCTTGGCGGCGGTCCAGCGGCGCTGGGCGACCCTCGTGGGACTGGTCTTCTCGGCCAGCATGTCGACGTCGCGGGTCAGCGACGCGCGGGTCTCCTCGATGGTCTGCCTCAGCCTGTCGGGTTCTTGAGCCACTGCGCGTCCTCCTTGATCGTGTCGACGGTGCGGTGCGGCATCGGGTCGACGTTCTTGAGCTGCTTACGGCCGGTCGTGTAGAGCACGGCGCCGACGATCCCCCAGATGACCGCCACGATGAGCGCGGCCCAGCCGGCGTCCATGACGTTGGAGAGCCCGAAGACCAGGGCGAAGCTGAGCAGGACCACGGCGAGGTAACCGGCGAACCCGGCGCCGCCGAGCATCCCGGCGGCCTTGCCCGCCTTGCCCGCTTCCTCCTTGAGCTCGGCCTTCGCCAGCTCCACCTCCTGGCGGAACAGGCTGGTGAGGTCGTCGCTGATGTTGCCGATCAGCTCACCGATCGAAGTCTCGGACACCTCGTCGGTGCGATCGCTGTGCGGGGCCGGGTAGGACGACGTCATCGGGTCCAGCTCTCCTCGGACACCACGACGGGTACGCCGGTGCCGGTGGCGGCATAGTCCGTGCCGCCGGTGGGGTAGTCGTTGCCTCCGGCGGGGTAGTCGGTACCGCCGCTGCTGAAGGACTCGAACGAGTCGGTGTGCGGCTTGTCGGCGCCCGCGTCGGGGTCCGCCTTGACGACACCCTTGCCGAGCCGGCCGACGACGAATCCCGCGGCGAGCGCGGTCGCCAGGAACGCACCGGGGCGGCGACGCGCGAAGTCCTGGACCTCACGGAGCACGCCGTCCGGGCCGTTGCGGTCGAGGTAGTCGGCGAGCTGCCGGCCACCGTCCGCGACCCGGGAGACCACTGCGGCGGCCGGCGAGTCCTGCCGGTCGCCGCGCATCTCGTCGAGCTGGTCGGCGGTCTCGCGGATGGTGCCCACGAGCTTGTCGTTCTGCGTACGGGCCTGCTCGCCGACCTTGTCACGCACGTCGGACGCCACGTTGCGGGCCTGGGCCTTGGCCTCACCCGCAACCTTCTGCGCCTGCTCCTTGGCGGTGTCCTTGACCTCACCGGCGGCCTGGGACGCCTGGCCCGCGACCTGCCTGGCCTTCGAGTCGTCGCCGCCTCCGGTGTCCGCGGTGGACGGTGATCGTGCCGGATAGCGTTCAACCGGCGTCGCGTACGGATCGGACACCGGGTACGCCGGGTCGGTGAAAGGCTCGTCCGGGAACCGTGCTCCCGATGAAACATCACTCATGGTTACCTCCAGGGGGTGAGTGCTGTGCTCGACGGCTACCCCTGACCTGCTTGATCACACATATTTGCCCAAGAACAAATATCTCTACGTGTACGGCGCGGCCCGGGAGCGGGCGCGCCCGGACAGCGCATTCGGACGAGGCGCGAAAGTCCTGAGCGGACTAGAATCGACGGCGCAGCCCCTCGTGGGGTCGCTGCCCCGGCCCCCGGCATCGAGCATTTCTCCGCCAAGGGGGGATCATGCCCGGGGACTCCGGCACCCGTTTCGCGACCGACTGCGCCACTCAGCTCCTGATGGCGATGACCGCCCTGCCCGTGGGGCATCCGCAGCGGGCACTCCTGCGGGCCCGGGCCATCGAGGCCTGGCTGCCCATGGCCCGGCGGCTGGCCTCCCGTTACTCGGGCCGCGGGGAACCGCTCGGCGATCTCGTGCAGAGCGCCGCGATCGGCCTGATCCGGGCCGTGGACAACTTCGATCCGCTGCGCGGCGTCGACTTCGTCGGATATGCCCTGCCCACCGTGCTCGGCGAGATCAAACGCCACTTCCGGGATCACACCTGGGCGGTACGAGTCCCGCGCCGGCTGCAGGAGCTACGGCTCGCGATCACCGCGGCGAACAACGAGCTGACCCAGACGCTGTCCCGCCTGCCCACGGTCGCCGACATCGCCGCGCACCTGAGGATCACCGAGGAGCAGGTGCTGGAGGGGCTCGAAGGGGCCCGCGCCTACCATGCGATGCCGCTGTCCACACCGGTCGGCACCAACAGCCGCGGTCAGCTCGACGATCTGCTCGGCGGCGACGACCACGGGTACGAGCTGGCCGAGACCCGGATCGCGCTCGCCCCGGCTCTCGCCCGCCTCGACCAGCGCGAACGCATGATCCTGACCCTGCGCTTCTACGGCAACCGGAGCCAGGTCCAGATCGCCGGGCAGCTCGGCATCTCCCAGATGCACGTCTCCCGGCTGCTCGCCCGGGCCCTGCTGACACTGCGCCACCAGTTCGAGGCAGAAATTCTGTGACCGGTGACTACCGGAGTAGCAATCGCCCGCACCGGGTAAAGTACCCGCCAACCGGATCTGCCGGTTCTGCTGCCCTGGTCTCCGGCGGTGCCTCGCTGGAAGGTGCAGCCCATGGAGGACCGCAGCGCGATCATCACCGATCTGATCACCCGGCAGGCCGCCGCGCACGGCGACCGGCCGGGCTTCCTGCGGGGGGTCTGCGGAGCTGCAGCCGAGGTGCTGTCCGCCTCCGGTGCCGGGATCAGCATCATGACCGACGACGGCACCCGGGGCGAGACCGCCGCCTCGGATTCCGCGTGCGAACGCATCGAGGAGCTGCAGTTCATCCTCGGGGAGGGGCCGTGCATGGACGCGTTCACCAGCCGGCGCCCGGTCCTGGTCCCCGACCTCGGCGATCCCGCGCCGGACGCCGGCGGCCGCTGGCCTTTCTACACCCCGGCGGCCAGCGCGGGCGGCCTGCGGGCGGTGTTCGCGTTCCCGCTGCAGATCGGCGCGGCCCGCCTCGGTGTCCTGGACGTGTTCCGGGACCGCCCCGGCCCGCTCACCGCCGGCGAGTTCGCCGACGCGCTCACGGTCGCCGACGTCACGGTCGCCGCCCTGCTCGACCGGCACGTCCAGGCCCGCGACGGCCTCGTCCGGGAAATCGACGACAATAACTACGCTGACGGGTACCGCGCGCAGTTGTTCCAGGCGCAAGGCATGGTGATGGTGCAGCTCGGCGTCTCCCTCGCGGAGGCGATGGCACGGATCCGGGCCCACGCGTACGCGCAGGAGCGCCGCCTCTCCGACGTGGCCCGCGACATCGTCGCCCGCCGGCTGCACTTCGACACCGACAAGCCGTGAACTCTGATGACGCCAATGAGCCGAGAACGTGCCAGGAGGCAGGGATGACCACAGTTTCCCCGGAACGACTGGCGAAGATCTTCGTCGAGGTCGCCGATACGCTCGTGGACGACTTCGACCTGATCGAGTTTCTGCAGACCCTCACCGACCGGGCGGCTTCCCTGGTCGGAGCGGGCGCCGTCGGGCTGCTGCTGGCCGACGAGCGGGGCAAGCTCGAGTTCATGGCGGGCTCCGACGAGAACGTCACGCTCGTGGAGCTGTTCCAGTTGCAGACCGACGAGGGCCCCTGCCTGGAAGCCGTCCGCACGGGCCGGCCCGTCATCAACGTCGACCTGGGCGCGGCGGCCGCGCGCTGGCCGCGTTTCGCACCGCGCGCCGCCGCCGCCGGCTTCCAATCGGTGCACGCCTTCCCGCTGCGGCTGCGCAGTCAGGTGATCGGCGCGCTCAACGTCTTCGGCACCAGCCTGGGCGGCCATCTCGCCGAGGCGGACGTCCCGGTGATCCAGGCGTTGACCGATGTCGCCGCGATCGCCCTGCTGCAGGAGCGCGCCATCCGCCGGGGCGAGGTGCTCTCCGAGCAGTTGCAGGGCGCCCTCAACAGCCGCGTCGTCATCGAACAGGCGAAGGGTGCGGTCGCGCAGTCCATGGGTCTCACCGTGGACGACGCCTTCGCCGTCATCCGCGGCTACGCGCGGCGGCACAGCTGGAAACTGACCGACGTCGCCCACGCGATCGTCACCGACCCGGAGGCGCTGGCCCGGCTCAAGGAATCCTGATCCGTCACCGCCCTACCCGGGGAACACCACCTCGGGGAAGACCCGGCTCGGCCCGTCGAGCAGGCCCTCCCGGAGCCCGCGCAGATGCCGGTCGAAGAACGCGAGCGGATAGGCCTGCTGGATCCGCACCGCCCGGCCCGGGTCAAGGGTGCCGATCAGCGCGGCCAGCTGCTCGTCACCCATCCCTACGACCCCGGCGAGTTGCGGGTAGAGCACCTGATAGTCCACATAGGATGAATGCACTGCGCCCTCGGCCCGGACGTCGAGCCGCCAGCCCCGCAGCCGTGACCAGAACTCGGCGACGCTCGGCGCGGCATCGCGGGTGTATTCGGCCGTCATCAGCATGAAGGGCCGGTCCAAGTCGGCGGTGATCACCGGCAGCATCGGGCCGTCGAAGCTCAGGCCGGCCAGCACCCGCCGATCCTCGATCATGGTCAGCGCCGCGGCGGTGGCACCTTTGGACCAGCCGAACACGCCGATCCGCCGCGGGTCCAGGGCCGGCCCCAGGCCGCCCCTCCCGATCGTGTCCACGAGAAACAGCAGGTCGTCGGCGAAGTCCCGGGCCAGCAGAACCGGATCGCCGACGGGCACGATCACCCGGCCGTCCGGGAACTCACTGAACGCGTCGTACGTATGGTCCACCGTGACCACCGCGTATCCGTGGCTGGCCAGCTCCTGGACCACGACGGTGCTGTCGGCCCGGTGATCGTGGGCGCCGTGCGAGAACAGCACCACGGGCAGCCCGCCGGACGAGCGCCGCACCGGGGCGCCCGCGTGCCCCGAGGTCCAGGGCGCCAGCACGGCATCGGGCGCGAATCCCGCATCGGCGAGGAGCTCCCGCAGGACCGCGGGGAGCAGCCACGGAGCACGGGGGAAACCCGAGACGTCCCGGGCGGGATACCAGACCGAGACCATCAGCTCCCGGAAGTGCCCCGCACCGGCGACCGGGTCCGGACGGGAACGATCGACGAGGCGCATCGGCACCGTCCCCACGGGAAACGGCCCGGTCGGCCGGGGCAGCGTGAGCCGCACCGGCCCGGGCCCCGCACCGGCCTCGGCACCGGCGGCAGAGACACTTGCGGCAGAGACACTTGCGGCAGAGACACTTGCGGCAGAGGCACTTGCCGCACCGGTGCTGGCATCGGCCGCACCGGCACCGGCACCGGCGCTCGCGGCACCGGGCACGGCGTCGGCGGGCCCGATCGGCAGGCCGGCGCCCATTGCGCCCGCTGCCAGCGCTGCCCCGAGCAGACCTCGGCGTGTCAATTGCCCCATGAGCACTCCTCTGTCGCGCGATCCGTGACTATGCGCTCAGAGTATACGCCCGGTTTATAGACGCGCGGCGATTTTTAGGTTGTTCTCGATGCGTTCGAGGGTGGCCAGGGTCTCGGCGCGGCCGGTGTCGCTCTGCTCGCCGAGGGTGCGACTCTCGACCTCGGCCCAGATGTTCTCGACCTCGCGGCGCAGGGCGAGGCTGGCGGCGGTCGGCTCGATGATGGTGACGCGCTTGTCCGTGGCGCACGGCATGCGGCGCACGAAACCCGCGTGCTCCAGCCGCTGGACGGTGCGGGTCATGGTGGCGGCGTCCGAGCCGAGCAACCGTGCGAGGTCGGTCTGGCGCTGCGGGCCGCCGTCCCAGAGCTGCATCATGACGAGCTCCTGACCCGGGTGCAGGCCGACGCGGCGCAGCAGCTGACCGACGTGCATGCGGTGCAGCCGGGCGACCCGGAAGATCGCGTGACTGACCGGACCGGCCGCCGCACTGGCCGGCATCGAAAGACCGGCCGGCGCGCAGGCCGCGTCGCAGTCCGCCGGCTCCCCCACCCGCCCAGAAGGCTCGGTCGACCCAGAAGGCTCGGTTGACCCAGAAGGCTCGGTTGACACGGGATCCTCCAGGAATGTGCTCGGACAATGAATCCGAGTCTACCCGGCCGTGATGTGGCTTACTAACGTGCTCCAAGTCGCTTCGGACGCGCTTTACTTGTCTGGACAGGTAAATTATCTCGGGACAAGGATCACGATCATGACGTCGGCGTTCGACTCACACGATCTGGCCGGAACGAAGCTTGCCAACCGCATCGCGATGGCCCCGATGACGCGCAGCCGGGCCTACGGTCCCGGTGCGACCCCGACGGACCTGATGGCCACCTACTACGCGCAGCGGGCGGGCGCGGGCCTGATCATCACCGAGGGCGTGCAGCCGTCGGTGGTCGGCCAGGGCTACACGAACACCCCGGGCCTGCACTCCGCCGAGCAGGTCGCGGCGTGGCGCAAGGTCACCGGCGCCGTGCACGCGGAGGGCGGTGTGATCTTCGCGCAGCTCATGCACGGCGGCCGGATCGGGCACCCCAGTCTGCTGCCCGACGGCCTGACCCCGGTCGCGCCGTCCGCGGTCGCCGCGACCGGGCAGGTCTTCACCGACACCGGCCCGCAGGACCTGACCACGCCGAAAGAGTTGTCCGAGCAGGAGATCACCGAGACGATCCGGGACTTCGCGGACGCCGCGCGCAACGCGATCGCCGCGGGCTTCGACGGCGTCGAGATCCACGGCGCCAACGGATACCTGGTCCAGCAGTTCCTGTCCGTGAACGCGAACCGGCGTACGGACGGATGGGGTGGCTCGGTCGAGGGCCGGATCCGTTTCGCCGTCGAGGTGGCCGCCGCGGTCGCCGGGGCCATCGGCGGGGACAAGGTCGGCTTCCGGATCTCCCCGCACAACACGACGAACGACATCGCCGAGCACGACGTCGAGGAGACCTACCTCGCGCTGGTCGCCCGGCTGGCGCCGCTCGGGCTCGCCTACCTGCACGTCATGGAGAGCACCGACCGCGACCTGACCAGGCGGCTGCGTGCGGAATGGCCGGCGACGTTCATCCTCAACCCGGCCACCAAGCCCGCCCCGACCGGGCTGGACGCACTCCGGCTCATCGAGGACGGGACTGCTGACGTCATCGCGTACGGTGCGATGTTCCTGGCCAACCCGGACCTGCCCGCCCGGCTCGCGGCAGGCGGGCCGTTCAACACCCCGGACTTCGCGGCGGCCTTCGGCGGCGATCACCGCGGCTACACCGACTATCCCACCCTGGCGGCGCCGGGGGCGTGAGACGACCCGGCCCCCACATAGCGTGCGCGCATGGCCTCGCTGGCGGCCGGGCCGGCGGTGAAGACGTACGCCTCGGCGTCGTCGAGAGGGTGCCCGGTGGTGCGGTCCACGACCACCGGGTCCACCTCCGCGCCGGACTCGGCGTCGACGAGGATCATGCTGCGCCCCTCCGGCCGCAACCGGTTGTTCCCCCACGCCGCCAGCGTCACGATCACCGGACGCAGGGAGCGCCCCAGCTCGGTGAGAACGTACTCGTGCCGCGGCGGGTTCTCCTGATATCGCCGGCGCTCCAGCAGCCCATCGGCGACCAGGGATTTCAGCCGGCTCGTCAGCATGCTGGACGAGATCCCCAGGTTGGCCTGGAACTGGTCGAAGCGCGTGAAGCCGTCGAACGCGTCGTGCAGGAGCAGCAGCGTCCACCACTCGCCCACGTGCTGCAGGGTCGTCGACAGCGGGCATTCCCGGTCCTCGAGCCGAATCTTGCCGGCCATCTGGCGCCTCCCCGAGTTACTGCTAAAGTCGAAGCCACTAGCTTCTGTTTTAGAAGTCTATCGTGTGGGGGAACCGCTGTGCCCAGTGCTGTCAGCCGTCTTGTCGCGGCTCTGAACGCTTACGACACCGATGCGGTGCTCGCCGTCTTCGCCCCGGACGCGGTGGTCACCGACGACGGGAAGACCTACCGCGGCCACGACGAGATCCGGCGGTGGAACACCCTCGAGGTCGCCGCGGCGAGGGTCGTCCTGACCCCGCTGGCCACAACGGAGGAGGACGGCCGGACCGTCGTCACCATGCGCGCGACCGGCGACTTCCCCGGCAGTCCGCTGTCGTTCGCGTTCCACCTGCGCCCCGCCGACCCGGACTTCACCCGGATCGCGGAGTTGTCGATCGCGCTGAACCCCGGCAGGACCTGGTTCATCACCGGGGGTACGCCCGGCGGCTTCGGCGTCGCGTTCGCCGACGCCGCCCTCGACCGCGGCGACCGGGTGGCCCTGACCACCCGCAAACCGGACCAGCTCGCGGACTGGGCCGCGCCCCACGGCGACCGGGTCCTGCTGCTACCCGCCGACGTCACCGACGCCGCCCAGGTCAGCGCCGCCGTCGCCAAGACCGAGGCGACGTTCGGCGGCATCGACGTCCTCGTCAACAACGCCGGCCGTGGCTGGGTCGGCACCGTCGAAGGCATGCCCGACCAGGCCGTCCGCGACCTGTTCGAGCTGAACTTCTTCGCCGTCCTCACCGTGCTCCGCGCCGCCCTGCCCGGCATGCGCGCCCGCCGCACCGGCACGGTCGTCAACGTCTCCTCGGTCGCCGGCCTCGCGGGAGCCCAGGCGTTCGGCCACTACGCCGCGGCGAAGTACGCCATCGAGGGCATCACCGGCTCCCTGCGCCGCGAGGTCGAACCGTTCGGCATCACCGTCATCGCCGTCGAACCGGGCGCCTTCCGCACCAACGCCTACGCGGGTTTCGCCGGCGAACCGGTCAACGAGGGCATCGCCGACTACGAACCCCTGCTGACCGCCGTCCACACCACCATGGTCGAGCAGGACGGCCACCAGCCCGGCGACCCGGCCAAGGCCGCCCGCGCGGTCATCGACGCGGTCTACGCCGCCCAGCCACCCCGCAACCTCGTCCTCGGCAGCGCCGGCTTCGACCGCGTCACCACCCACCTCGACGAGCTCGTCACCGGCATCCGCGCCGGCGAGCAGATCGCCCGCAGCGTCGACTTCCCTACCGGCTGAGCCAGGGCAGCAACCCGGGATCCGCGACGCTCAAGATGCCGGGGTCCGCGGCGGTGACGTATGCCGCCTCGAAGGGCAGCAGGAAGCAGAGAAAGAGGGGGAGGCTGCCGGCCGTTATGTAGGCCGGGCCCAATGAGGATGGCGTCGCAGGATCGGCAGCGCGTCGAGCCGGTTCCGTGACGTCCCGGCACCGTAGAGCCCGCCGGGACCGGCCGGCGTTCCGTTGCAGAAACGCAGCCATCGCACGTACACATCGGGAAGTGGCTTTTCGTAGTGTCCGGCGATCGAGGCGATCTGCTCGGCGGTCGCACCCTGCACCGGGCCCTCACCAGCCGGCATCGGCACCCGCCGGAGCAGGTCCGCGATGCCGGACCACTCGCCGGGGGCGATCACGCCGGAGTGAGGACGGCCACGAGGAAGTCGGCGCTCTCGGTGAAGGGGCGCAGGTCCCAGGTCGCGAGCAGGAGATCCTCGGTGAAGCCGGCCGTCTTCGCGTCGGCCAGGAAGTCGCTGAATTCGTAGCCGCGTCCCGCCCCGAAACCGACGACCGCACGGCCTCCCTCGGCCAGATGGGCACTGAACCGGCGCAGCACCTCGACCCGGGTAGAAGGTGCCAGGAACGCCATCACGTTGCCACCGCAGACGACGACGTCGAACCCGGGGCCGGGTGATTCCCATTCGGCCAGATCGCCGACCAGCCAGGTCGAAGCCGGGTGCTGGGTGCCGGCCTCGGCGATCAGCACCGGGTCCAGGTCGACACCGGTGACCTGGTGGCCCGCACCCGCCAGATAGCCGCCGATCCGGCCGGTGCCGCAGCCCGCGTCGAGGATGCGGGCGCCCCGGGGCACCATGGCGTCGATCAGGCGGCCTTCCCCGGCCAGGTCGGCGCCGTTGGCGGCCAGGTCCCGGAATCGCTGAATGTAGCTGCGGGAATGGCCGGGGTTCTGCGCGAGCTGGCGCAGCCAAAGATTGTCCTGGGTCACGGGCCCACCGTACGCGGCACAAAAAGGGCGAGTGTCCCCCGCTTGACCTGCCAGATGCCGGCCCGTACATAACGGGTACGCAGTACCGCCGCCAGATCCGCCCGATGCGCGAGCGGATCCTCCTCCCGCGCCCCGACCAACAGCCACACCCGCCCCGCCCCGAGCCGGTCCGCAGTGCCCGGCCACTCCCCCGCGACCAGGCTGGCCTCGTCGGCGGCGTCCCGGCGCAGCAGCAGATCCCGCGGCCGCCCCGGATCGTCGCGCAGGTAGTAGTCGACGCCGGGCCGCAACGTCCGCGACCCCGGCTGGTAGATGATGCCGTCCCCGGGTTGCTGACCGGCCTGGACGATCCGGGCGACGCTGCGGTCGTCGGTGCCGTTTTTCACGGTCCGCCCGCGCACGGTCCACTGCGCCGGATACGCGACGGCGGCCAGCAGAAGCAACACAGCGACGACCCTGACAGTCCCGGCCCGGCTCAGCAGAGCCCCGGCACCGCCCGGCAGAGCCCCGGCACGGCACAGCGCGACCGCCGCCAGGATCGCCGTCGGTGCGAGCACGAACAGCAGATACCGGTTCACCCAGAACGACGGCCCGTGCGCGGACACCACAAGAATCACCCCGAGCGGGATCACCGCCGAGAATGCCATCGCGAGGACGTGCCGCCGCACCCGCCACCCCGCCGTGACAGCCAGCCCGATCAGCAGCCATGCCACCTCGGCCGACCCGGTCAACGCGACGGGGAAGTTCCGCACCGCTTTTACGGTCAGCGGCGGCACCCAGTGCAGCTGCGCGCCGCGCTGCCCCGACCCGAGCCAGAAGATCGGCCCGAGCACCACCAGCGCCACCGCGACGCTGACGGCCCACGGCACGATCGCCCGCCGCCGGCACATCAGCACCACCGCACCGTGAGCCCCGAGAGCGGTCAAGGCGATGACATGGCTCAACCCCAGACCCACCACCGCCGCACCGTACGCAAGCCAGCGCGCCCTCCCCGGCCGGGTCAACGCCCGATGCAGCAGGATCAAACCCAACACCGAGACCAGACAGGCCATGGCGTACGGCCGAGCCTCCGCGGCGTACCGTGAAATGTTGGGAACAGCGCAGAACACGAGCCCACCGACCAGCCCGGCCACCGTCCCGAAAAGGCGCCGCCCGAGCTCACCGGTGAGCGCAGCCGCCCCCGCCATGGCCACAATGGACGGCAGTCGCACCTCGAGCACCCCGCGCCCGGCAACCGCGGTCCAGAAATGCATGAGCAGGTAATAGGGCCCGAAAACCCCGTCGATATGCTGCATCAGCCGCCAGATCTGGGGCACCGACCGCCGCGCCACATCCACGGTGGCGATCTCGTCCCAGCTCAGCATCGACCGCGTGGCCCCGGCCAGCCCCAGAACCAGCATCCCCAGCCCCGGCACGATAACCGGCACAATCCGCCCAGGCCACGCTCTCTCCCCCATCGCGCCAACCTATTCACAGCAGGCAAACGGCCGGCCCACCTCGACGCCCCACCACCCGAACGGGACGCAGCGGCGGACGCCCGCGGGGGCTGGCGGACAGCAACCAGCGTCCCTTCCAGAACAGGCTCCCCCATCGTCAACGCCGGTCGCCGGCATCCAGCAGGCGGTGTCCGGTAACCCGAGCGGTCCAGTGACGATTATCGGCCAGATCAACCGCAATGTTTCGCTGGGCGCGACGGTCGCGGTATGCCTCACCCTCCTGGCCACTGTCGCTCTTCTGCTCAACCGATCACAGAAGGCGGCACCGACCATGCTGCCGGACGTCTCGCCGACGCCGTCCGCCGCAGGCACCAACATGCCGGGCCCCACGGTGACGGCCGAGCCGGGCCTCGGGACAGACCAACCGGTTGCCGGCGTCACGACGGCGGCCAAGCGACCCGAGCCTGCGAAGTCGCGCAGCCACAAATCCGCCCGGCCGACCACGACGGCAACGCCCACGTCGGGCAAGGCGATCATCCTCCACGAGGACCTGCTCATCGCCGTCACGCGCCATGACGGAATCTCCATCACGTTCAGCCCGCATTCCGATCCGGGCGAAGGCCTGCACCGGCTTCTGACCGTGTCGTTCCCCACGTAGCCTGTGGTCCCTGCGGGACGCGACTATCGTCGGGTCATGGTCGACAAGCTGTTCGATGAGGCCGGCGCGCAGGGTTTCCTGTACGTGCGGGAGGTCGGCGGGACCGACGAAGTCGCCATGGCGGCGGACGCGCCGGTGGTTCTCGCCTCGGTCGTCAAGGTGATCGTCGCGGTGGCGTTCGCCCGCGCGGTCGTGGCCGGCGAGCTCGACCCGGCCGAGGTGGTCACCGTGCCCGCGCGCTATCAGGTCGGCGGGGCGGGCACTGCGGGCTGCTCCGGCCCGGTCACCATGACGCTTGCCGACCTGGCCCTGTTCATGCTGACGATGAGCGACAACGCGGCCACCGACGTCATCTTCCAGCGCGTCGGCCACCCGGCCGTCAATGCCGTCGTCGAGGATCTGGGGCTGCACAACACCCACGTCCGCGGCGACATCGAGTCGGTGCTGCTGAGCATCGTCACCGACCTCGCCCTGCCGGAACCCACCGACGTCGACGACCGCATCGCCGAGGCCGGCCCGGCCGCGGTGTGGGCCCTGTCCTGCATCGACCCGGCCCGCACCAACGCCTCCACCGCCCGCGACATCGGCACCCTTCTCGAAGCGATCTGGACCGACCGGGCCGCGCCGCCGCGGGCCTGTGCGCTGGTCCGCTCGTGGATGTCGCAGGCGTTCACCACGCACGGCCTGGCCGCGGCCTTCCCGGACGGCGTCAAGGTCGCCGCGAAAACCGGCACCCTCCCCGCGATCCGCAACGAAGCAGGCGTCGTCACCTACCCCGACGGCCGCAGCTACGTCGTGGCCGCCTTCACCCGGGCCCACACCCTGACCGATCGCCAGCCCGCCATCGACGTCGCCATCGGAGCCGCCGCCCGCGCGGCCGTCGACCACCTCCGCGCCCACCTCACCCTTGACCCCTCACGCCCTGACCGAAGCACCCACCTCACACTCTGACCGAAGCACCCGCCTCACACCCTGACCGGCGCAGCTACCCCGTCACCGCAGCGTCCAGCGTCGCCTCGACCGTCGCGATCATGCGAACAACATCGACAACGTCCTCCTGGAACTCCAGGGCGACGATCTCGTAAGGATCAGCGGCACGGCCGTCCGCGGTGGCAACCACGTAACGGTAGCCGCACGGCGTAGATGGGGCGGCACGGACGCCCCAGTAGGCGGCACGCCTCACCGCCGCGAGCCGCCCCAGAAAAGTGGCGAGATCGGTCTGCAGGGTGAACCAGTCGTCCGCCTCGAAGTCGGCCAGCGGCAACGCCTCCACGTATCGCTGCAGCCGCGGGATAAGCGTCGCCGGATCGCGCTCGGCGGCCTCCGCCCCGGCCCCGGTCAGCTGGACGATCGCCGCGAAGTTCCGGCGCCGCTCCGCATTCCACTCCAGCAGGGTGGCCAGCCCGGCAGCCAGAGGGTCAGTGTCCGCCACCGGCGAAACGGTACCCTGAGAGCCCCAGCCGACGCCCGCGCGCATCGCCCTGAGTGCATGAACGAACCTGAATCAGCTACCGCGTCGCGGGTTCGCCCGGCACGGTGAAGAGCGGGTTCCAGGGCTCGTCCGGGCCGATCGGATATTCGGTCGAGGGGGCGTCGCCGGTGGAGGACCAGCGGGCCTCGTACGGGAGGCCGTTGAAGAGGACCCGGTCGCCGCGGGCGTAGACGGTGGTCGAGGACCACGGGGCGGTGACGCCGGTGACCGTGGGGCTCGGGACGGGGGCTTTCTCGCCGGAGCCGACCGGGCCGATGACCGACCACGGGGTCGGGGTGGTGGAGTCGCCGGCCGCCGACGGGTCCGAGCCGGCGTTCGCCCATTTCGCCTCGTAGACGACGCCGTGCCAGACGACCTTGTAGCCGCCGACGTACTGCGCGGTCAGCCGCCAGATGGGGTAGGGGCTGGTCGCCGGGTCGTCGGCGGTCGTGTCCTGGGTCGGGACGGTGATGGCCTCGCGACCCGAGGTGCCGACGGCGGCGCCGGGCAGATCCGCGAAGACCGAGGAGAAGGCCAGAGCGTCCTGGGGTACGCCGCTGCACGTGTTCGAGTGCACCACGACGTTCGAGAACGTCCCCTTGCACGGGGCGTCGCGGTTCAGCGACCACATCGACACCCGCCCGAGGCCCTTGTCGACGGCGTACGACGCGAGCCCCTTGGCGTCGTCGACCGTGAAGCGTTCGGCGTCGACGTCGTTCTGCCCGATCATCGGGGTCGCGCCGATCCGCGACCACACCTGCGGCGAGGTGAGTTGCACGCCGAGCCGCAGGTACAGGTCGGAGAGCTGCTTGTGGGTGGCTTCGAGGGCGTCCGTGCTGAGCTCCAGCATGTCGGGGTCGGAGCCCTGATCGGAGCCGAAGTCCATCGTCATGACGTTGACGCCGCGCAGCGAGACGCCGCCCTTGAGCGTGGCCTGGACCGCGGCGAGTCCGTCGGCCGTCAGCCCCGTGGGAGCCACCGGCAGGGTCAGCCACACCTCGAGCGGGTCACCTGCGGCCGTACGTTCCGCCTGGATTGTTGTCAGTGCCGTTGCCCGCCGGGTCAGGGAGGCCTGGTCGGCGACGGCCGTGCCCTCGATGTCGAGGTCCAGGGTCGCCACGTCGTAGCGCTTGACGAGCTGCCGGTAGGCGTCCGTCAGCTTGGCCTGATCGGTGCAGGCGACGGCCAGCTCGCTGTTGTTGAGCCCGCCGACGCTGAGCATGACGTTGCCGCCGGCCGCCCGCAGCTGGCTGATCCGGCGGTCCAGCTCCAGGGACGCGGCGGCCTCGTCGGGGGTGTACGCGCCGCCCCAGCTCGGGGAGCAGCCGTCCTTGGGGTCGGCGACGACGAACGCAAGCGCCACGTTGTTCGACGGGTTCGCGTCCGGGTCCTGGAACTCGAACGTCGGGGTGAGCGTGACGTCGACGTACGGCACCGCCCACGACTTCGCGGTCGGGCCGGACGTGTCACGCAGGTGCAGCACGGCGAACGTACCCCCGGTGCCGAGCCCGGCCACCAGCAGGATCAGGAAGCCGAGCCGGAGCCAGGACAGCCGCTCAGCCGGGGGTTCGGGTTCCTGCCAGTCCGGGTCGGCGAGCGGGTCATAATCCGGCCGCACCGCCTGCTGAGTGACCATAACCCCCCGATCGGCAGATTTCCGCGCCGCTGAAGGCCTCGTGATCACAAAACATTCAGGCGGGGTCGCGATGCCGCCGATGGGAAGGACATGCAGTCATCTCCGAGACAGTGGGGCGCGGATCGGCGGTCCGCCCCGCACCCGCTCGTGGCGCCTCCCGTCTCCGAGGGCCGGATCAACCGCGGCCGGCTCGCAATCGTCCTCACGATCACCGTCTGGGCCTGTTACATCATCGGTACGATCATCCAGCAGTTCATCGCCGGTCACGCCAGCAGCGCGCGGCTGGCGGTCGAGGCGATCGTGTACATGGTCGTGGTGACGGGGCTGGCGGCGTCCGCCACCGCGTACCTCATCACCCGGATCGGCTTCTTCTACCGCAGCCGGGCCCATCACCGGGCGCCGCGGGTCATGCTCGACAGCTTCCTGCAGGGTGAGACGCCGACGGTGACGGTCCTGGTGCCGTCGTACCAGGAGGACGAGCGGGTCATCCGCACCACGCTGCTGTCGGCGGCGCTGCAGGAATACCCCGGCCTGCGGGTCGTCCTGCTGATCGACGACCCGCAACAGCCCAAGACGCGGGCTTCACGGGACCTGCTGCTGGCGGCCCGCGCGCTGCCGGGGGCGATCGAGGCCGAGATGAGCGTTCCGTACGAGCGGGTGCGGGCCGCGTACGAGAAGTTCGAGGACGCCCTCGACGAGCGCGACCACCGCGCCACCACCATCGACGACATGCGCGACCTCGCCGCCGAATACCGCTACTCGGCCGGCTGGCTGATCGGCCTGGGCCGCAGCCAGGACATGGTCGACCACACCGACGTCTTCTTCGTCGACCACATCCTCAACGCGCTCGCCGAGGACCTCGGCACGATCGCCGAAGCCCTCGAGGGCGGCGCCGACGAGGACGCGACGCTGCCGGTGCCGCGGATGCATCAGCTGCACCGCCGCCTGCTCGCCATCTTCGACGCGACCATGACCAGTTTCGAGCGCAAGAAGTACGTGTCGCTGTCGGGCGAGCCCAACAAGGCCATGAACCTCAACAGCTACATCGGCCTGATGGGCGGCAGCTTCCAGGAGGTCAGTACGCCACTCGGTGTCGCCCTGGTCCCCGCCGGCCCCGGGCAGGCCGAGCTGACCGTCCCCGACCCCGACTACGTGCTCACCCTCGACGCCGACAGCGTGATCCTGCCCGAGTACGCGCTCCGCCTCGTCCACCTGCTCGAACAGGGCGCCCACGAGCGCGACGCGGTGGCGCAGACGCCATACAGCGCATTCCCGGGATCGGCGACCCGGATCGAGCGGATCTCCGGCGCCACCACCGACATCCAGCACATCGTCCACCAGGGCATGACGCACTACGGCGCGACGTTCTGGGTCGGCGCGAACGCCGTCCTGCGCAAGAAGGCCCTGGACGAGATCCGCGAGGTCGCCTACGAGGGTGACTGGGAGATCCGCCGCTACATCCAGGACCGTACGGTCATCGAGGACACCGAGTCGACGATCGACCTCGGCGTCAACGGCTGGACGCTGTACAACTACCCGGAACGCCTGGCCTACAGCGCCACCCCGCCGGACTTCGGCTCGCTCTGCATCCAGCGCCAGCGCTGGGCGAACGGCGGCCTGCTCATCCTGTCGCGGCTCAAGGACCAGTTCCGGGCGAAGACGGCCCGCGGGCAGAAGAACCGCTTCGGCGAGCTCTTCCTGCGGGTGAACTACATGGCCTCCATCTTCTGGAGCTCCGTGTGCCTGGTCGTGATGCTCGCCTACCCGTTCAACGCGGACCTGCTGAACCCGATCCTGCTGCTCGTCTCGGTGCCGTACTTCATGATGATGAGCGCCGACCTCAAGGCGTGCGGCTACAAACGCGTGGACGTCTTCCGGATCTACGGATTCAACCTGATCCTGCTGCCGGTCAACCTCTCCGGCAGCTTCGCCTCGATCCTCCAACTGCTGACAGGCGAAAAGAGCGCGTTCAAACGTACGCCCAAAGTCCGCAACCGAACGACGGCAGCGACCTCCTATCTCCTCGCCCCGATGGCCCTGATCGCCCTCTGCGTCTACACCGCGATCCGCGACGTCCAACTGCACCAGTGGTCCAACCTGGTCTTCGCCGGCCTGAACCTGCTCCTGTCGGTCTATGCGATGGTGGCGTTCGTCGGCGTGGGCAACACCATCGTCGACTTCTTCACCCACATCCGCGGCTGGCTCTACCGCCCGGTCAAACCCCGCAAGCGTGCTGTTTCCGCTGCGGTGGCGACCACCCCGGCCACCCACGCCGAGGCCCGCGCGATGGCCCCGACTGGCGCGATCGGCGACTGGGCCTCGGTCCTGCACTACCGCTCCGACCGCGGCTCCACGGGAGGCCTGGTCGCCGTCCGCTCGACCCAGGCACCGGCCTCGGGCCGCACGGTGCGCCCCGCCCGGTCGAGCACATTCGAGGAGTTCACCTTCTTCACCGTCTTCCAGCCCATCTCCGACCTGAACTCCGGCGAAGTGGTCGGCTACGAAGCCCTCACCCGCTTCGCCGACGGCACCCGCCCGGAACGCGGCCTCGCCGCCGCCGAAGCCCAGGGCCAGGGCATCGACCTGGACGCCGCCCTCATCCGCGCCGCCCTGGCATCGGCGACCGCACTCCCGGCCGGCACCTGGCTCTCGCTCAACGTCTCGGGCGACCTGCTGCGCCGCCCGCGCGAGCTGGAACCCCTGCTCGCGGAAACCACCCGGCCGCTGATCCTGGAACTCGCCGAAGCCGACCGTGCAGACCTCGACAACCTGCCTTCCGGCGTACGCATAGCGGTCGACGACGCCGGAGCCGGTTACGACACCCTGGCCCGCCTCGAAGCCCTCAAGCCCAGCTTCCTCAAACTCGGCCGCGAAAGCCTGGCCGGAGTGGAGACCGAGGGCGCCCGACGGGCATCCATCCGATCGCTGGTCGAATTCGCCCGCGAGAACAACTGCACCATCATCGCCGAAGGCATCGAATCGGCCCAGCAACGCGACGCCCTCGTCGACTGCGGCGTGCCGCTGGGCCAGGGCTTCTACCTCGGCCGCCCGGTCCCCATCGAACGAGCCCTCGCCGACGCCGCCCTCCCCGCCGGCCGGCCCGCCTGATCCAGCACGGCCTCTCGGCCATGGTGGCGTAGGCCGGTGGTGTCGTGTTCGCAGCCGGGCTGCACGGACGAGGTCGAGAGCGGCCGACCGTCCGGGGCGGTGATGATCTGCACGTTCTCGCCGTGGTTGTCGTGCTTTCCCGACCACCAGAGATCCACCGCAAGTGTCGGGCATCTGTCGGTCTCGATCAGGGTGCCATCGATGGTGACGTGGAGTAGCCGGCGCAGGACCGGGATCGCCCCGGCTGGTAGCGGCCGAGCGACCGGGTTCCGGCCCTTTCCTACCGGGCTTCTGCGCCCCTTCGTTGCACCACAAAAGGTTCAGCGTGTCCACACACAACAAGCCACGCACCACCCAGGGCAATCACGCCGTTACCCGGAAAGCCTCGGTGAGCTATCCCGGCATCGGTGGGCGTGCGGTGTTTCTATGGAAAGCGCTGACCTGGTCTTGTTGGGGCGTGCCCCGATACGTGTTGTGCCTCTCGGGGACCCTTACCCGGGGAGTCTCGCCGGGGGGCTGTGGGTGTCGTCTCATGCGCAGGCGGTGCCGTATTTGATTCGCCATCGGCTGGTGAACCGGGCCCAGTTGAACAGGTCACCGGCGGCACGCCTGCGGTCACGCTCGAGTGCGGCAACAGCCTGCGCCCGGCTGGTGTTCGCGTCACGGAACAATGCACGTGCTGCCTCGATCCACATGAGCTTGCCGTCCGGCGTCCGCGCCTCAGGAGAGTCACGCCGCAGCCGGGCAGCATGGCCGAGGGCTTTCCCGAAAGCGCGCCGGA